>CAYPOR010000056.1:0-18723 GCA_964412445.1 uncultured Nitrospira sp. | reverse complement strand
CCGGCTGCGGCACTCACGGGTTGCCGAATTACGACGGCAATCTCCATAAGAAGGATCTCTCGCATCCCAGTCCCTATAATACCTACCGGTGGGCCGGGTTACCGCCGGGGCCGATCGCCAGTCCCGGGGCGCAGGCCATCAGAGCAACGCTCTATCCGGCGGTGTCGCCGTATCTGTATTTTGTGTCGAAGAATGACGGGACCCATCAATTTTCCGCCACGCTGATCGAGCACAATAAAGCCGTCGAGAAATATCAAAAACAGTTTTTCTCCCGCGTGCATCGCGGCAAAACGTAGAAGGAGTCTGCTCTGTGATGACGCCATGGAATCTGCCCGCACTGCTCGATCATACGGTGCTGCGACCGGAAGCCACCAAGGCCGATGTGTTGCGGTTGTGTCAGGAGGCCAAAGACCTGGGCTTCGTCGTCATCTTTGTGCCTCCCTGCTATGTCAATGAAGCCGTGGCGGCCACGGCGGGATCAACGGTGCGGGTCGGGATTCCGATCGGATTTCCGCTGGGGGGCCATACGACGGCTGTGAAGGTGGCGGAGGCGACGGAAGCCGTGGCGCGCGGCGCGCAGATCCTGGATATGGTGATCAACGTCAGCCGGTTGAAGTCCGGCGACCAGGCCTATGTCAGACAGGATATCGCGGAAGTGGTGAAGGCCACGCCGTTTGCCGAGCATAAAGTGATCCTGGAGACCTGTCTGCTGACGCAGCAGGAAAAGATCACCGCCTGCCATCTGGTGGTCGAAGCGGGAGCCGACTATGTGAAGACGTCGACCGGATTCAATACGGCCGGAGCCACGGTCGAAGACGTGCGGTTGATGAAGCAGACGGTGGCCGGCAAGGCCAAGGTGAAAGCGTCCGGCGGGATCAGGGATTGGAAGACGACGCTGGCGATGCTCGAAGCCGGTGCCGACCGGATCGGCACCAGTGCAAGTCTGAAGATTCTGGAGGAGTGGAAAGCTTCCCGGAAATAGCGTGTCTGTCCGGAACGTTTTCTGATGACAGCGATCCCTTCGAGGCATCCGTCCGGGCTGCCTTCTGTCGCATCGGTGTAATCCACGTCATCGCTGTTCGGCCACGCCTGCTTCTGCTATATTGCGCACATGATAAATCGAGTCATTCTTCTGGTCATCGACGGATTCGGGATCGGGGCGTTACCCGATGCGGCGGACTACGGCGATGCCGATGCCAACACCATCGTTCATGTGGCGGAGGCGATCGGCGGGTTGAGTCTGCCGAATCTGGAGACGCTGGGCTTCGGCCATCTGGCGGCGATTCCCGGCGTGCGGGCCATGGCGCAGCCGAACGGCTCGTTCGGGAAGATCGGCTTCGTGTCGCAGGGGGCCGATTCGGTCGTCGGCTATTGGGAAACCGGCGGCGTGATCCAATCGCGCCAGGCCTCTCCGTTCAAATCGGCGTTTCCCTACGAAGTGATTCAACAACTCGAACAAAGTTTCGGGCGGAAAGTCATCGGTAATCGTCTCGGCTATGCGCAGTCGCTCATCGACGAACACGGCGCCGAGCATCTGTCCAGCGGCGCGCCGATCGTCTGGACCGACGGGGGATGGACCTGCCATATCGCCATGCATACCTCGGCCATGCCGGCCGCGGACTTCTATCAGCGCTGCCGCGACATTCGGAAATCGTTCAAGGGAGTGGCGGGACCGCAGCGGATCGTCGCCCATTCCTTTTCGGGTGAAGCCGGCGCGTTCCAACTTACCGGGGGCCGCAAGGATTATGTGGCTGAACCGCCGGCCGTGAGCATGCTGGATGTGTTGAACCGCTCGGGCCAGATCGTGATGGGCATCGGCAAGGTGCATGACCTCTTTGCGGGACGCGGGTTGACGCGGGCCTTTCCCGCCGCGACGGCCGTCGCCGCGCTGGAGGAAACCACCAAGCTGATTGCGAAGATGCCGCGCGGACTCCTTTATGCGAGTCTCGATCTGTTGACGGATGAACCGGCCACGGCGGCCACGGCGCTGGAGGATTTCGACCGCCGCCTACCGGATCTGTTTGAAAAGCTGCGCGTCGGGGATGTCGTGGTGATCACCGGCGATCATGGCCGTGACCTCACCAGACCGGCCAAAGTCTCCACGCGGGAGTATGTGCCTTTGCTGGTGACAGGACCGAAATTATCTCAAGGAGTGAATCTCGGAGTCCGGGCATCAGCCGCCGATCTGGGCCAGACCATTGTCGAGGCCTTGAAGGCGGAGCGGCTGCCGGTCGGCGAGAGTTTCTTCGAAGCCCTTCGGGCAGGATAAACAACATAAGGATATCGATCATGTCATTTGATGCCAAACTGAAAGCTCTCAACATTGAATTGCCCATGGCCCCGAAGCCGGTGGCGAACTATGTGCCGGTGGTGCGGGCGGGCGATCTGCTGTTTCTCTCGGGTGTTCTGCCGTCACGCGACGGCCAGCTGATTCTGACCGGCAAGCTCGGGCAGGGCATCACGATCGAGCAGGGGATGGAAGCGGCCAAGGTCGCGGCGCTGAACGCCCTTGCCATCGTGCGCAGCGAAGTCGGGTCGCTCGACAAAGTGAAACGCATCGTGAAGATGGTCGGGCACATCGCCTCCGCGCCCGGCTTCACTGATCAGCCTCAGGTCCTCAACGGCGCCTCCGATCTCCTCGTGCAAATCTTCGGCGAAACCGGCAAACACGCCCGCGTCGCCGTCGGCGCCGCCGAACTGCCCCGCCAGGCCCCCGTCGAAATCGAATTGATCGTGCAGGTAACGGCGTAGCTACCCAAAGTTGTTCTTTCCACCGATTCTCTCACCACGTCACGCCAGTCTGGTACGTCGCCCAGCATAGATTCACCACACCCACTGGTATGTTGAATAGGGCTGTGGGCTTGCAGTGGGACTGCAAGAGCGAGACATGGATTAAGTCTTCCAGTTGTCTATGGAGAGGTTCGGGATACGCTGAAAATGGGCGAGGTTGTTTGTGGCGAGCACTCGTTGGGCATCGAGCGCCGTCGCGGCGATGAGGAGATCGGCGTCAGGTACTAAAGCTCCGCGTTGATACAGATCTGCATACAACGAGGCGGCGCGGTCCACAATACGGTCTGTCAGGGGCAGAATAATGCAGACCTGGCACAGGGCTTCAAAAGCAGCGGCTTGGGCCACAGCTTGCTTGACCCGCAGGCCGCGGAGGATCTCATACCGTGTAACGATGGAGAATGCGAGCTGGTCGTGCTCGGCCAAATAGAGTCGGGTTCGTTGCGTTACGAGAGGGTGTTGCTTGAGTAGTTCGGAGAGGATATCGGTGTCGAGCAGGGCCGGTCGCTGCGGCATCAGGCGGCTGGCTCACGGAAAAAGTGGCGGCGGTCTAAGGCGATGGATTCAACCTGCGCAATTTGCTCCGCCGTTAATCCCTGGTAGACTCGGGTGGCGCGCTGCAACAGTTCATCCACGCTGACGGCGCTCTCTGTTTCGACGATCACTTGCACTTCCGCATCATCGGTCAGCGCCAGCGGCTCCAGTGGCTCTAAGACACCGTCATGATACCGAGCTTTAATGACTTGTCGCATCGCGCGCTGCCTCCTTCTATAGGGCTAGCCGGATCAGTCAGTGACGTGCAGCAAGTGGAGTATACAAGAAGTTCTGTCGGATATCACTCTCGAACCCTAATCACTCATCCTGTTTTCTTCTTTCATGATCGCCATCGGCGCCGCTGAACTTCCCCGCCAAGCCCCCGTCGAAATCGAATTGATCGTGCAGGTGACGGTGTAGTCTGCTCTACTCGGAGCCGTAGCAATGAGCGGCTCCGAGAGTTGAGACCTTTCAGGTGCAGCGAATATAGATCTTCGATCCAGTCCTATCGGTTCGTTCTCAATTATTTACAGAGGATCTAGAGGAAGAGGAAAACCCGATCAAAACCGATAGGGGCGGGATAGTTCCGTAAGCTCCCCTGTCAACGAGACACAGCTACGGGTGAACTTCTGGCCTCGAGTTGGGATAAAGAAAATGTACCGGGAGTCTTTTCGAGCCTTCCTGCCAGAGCGCAGTCGCTGAAACTATATCCTTGTCCTTTGTAGGGGGGAGGGTTACACCGCGAGCGGGGTGATTGAAAAGATTCGCCCGTAACGCACCGCTGTTGCGGTATCGCCTTGCTTCAAGGCTGCTCGCACATCGTTCAGCTTGTAGGCGTCAGATACTGAGAGGTAGGGGGACCATTCGTCTTCGGTGCTGACCAACTCAACATCGACTTCGGCGAGGTAGCGTCCTTCATGAATCAGTTTCGTCCGCTTTTGCGTCCTCATCTCCGCCTCCTTGTATAACCGTCTTCCCACACAGCCGGATCCGGTCGATAGGCCGTGACAAGTACTGCTGGTTCCGTGCAGCCCTTGGGGATTCCCCAGACTATATGGAGAGGGGTGCCGGCGCTGTCGCGCTGCACAGGTGGGGGAGCTGTCTCCTTTATCTGTAAGGCTATGATAGGCACATGATAGCGGCTACCGAGCCGGCAGTCTACTGAGAGTGAGCCTGCCTTGACACTCGAAAAAATCGCTTGCTATAGTCCTCTCGTCCCTCGCTTCACGTTGTACCCCGGTTCCTCTCTCCTGTCTCCGGTGCGTGGGGTTATCGTGCCACGTGCAGGGAAGTTGCTTCGAATGAAATCTGTGCTGACTCATACCCACGGGCCTGTGGAGTCTGGAGCTTAGTCTAGAGGGGAGCTGTCATGATATATCGCCGAGTTTTCTCTGCACTCATTCTATTTGTGACGATGGCGCCTCTGGCTTCGTACGCCGGGCAGGTTACGATCGATATCGCCCCGCGGACTTCGACGCCCGGCTCGACGGTGGTGTTGAGCGGCAAAGGGCTGGGGCAGTTCAAATCCGTCCAGTTCAACAAAGTCACGTTTTCCGGAGTGCCGGCGCTGATTCAGCGCTGGGAGTCCGATCTGGTCGAGGTGAAGGTGCCGTTCAAGGCGACGACCGGTCCCGTCGAGATGGTGATCGGAAAGAAGAAGCTCGCAGCCGGCACGTTCACCGTCGTGAAGCCGCGCATCGAGTCCATCACGCCGACGGAGGCCGAGCGCGGCACGATGGTGACGATCACCGGGGAACATTTCGGCGTCACGGCCGGCGC
This sequence comes from uncultured Nitrospira sp., assembly GCA_964412445.1. Lineage (GTDB taxonomy): Bacteria > Nitrospirota > Nitrospiria > Nitrospirales > Nitrospiraceae > Nitrospira_D. Next base: position 13,623 of record CAYPOR010000056.1, on the reverse strand, counting down.
GCGCGATCCCAATACGATGTTCGGTGTCAACGACGTGGTCATCGGCGGCGTGGTGGTGCGTCCGAGACGGTGGAAGGACGACAAGATCGAGGTGGAGATTCCCACGAATGCGGCGCCCGGTGATGTGGTGGTGCGGTTGGCCTCGTCCGACCCGCTGGCGGACGGTTCCTGTTGCGCGCCGGTCGAATATCTGACGAGCAATGCGGTGTCGCTGGCGCTGGTTCCGAGCGTGCGGGTCGATCCGATGGCCGGGCCGGTCGGGACGAAAGTGGTCTTGTTCGGCCAGGGATTCGGGACCAAAGGGGCGGATGACGCCGTGCTGATCGGCAACAATCTTACAACGATTGCCCAATGGAAAGATGACGTGATCGTGGTCCATGTGCCGCTCGGCGCGGAAACCGGCCCGTTGGTGCTGAAGCGGCAGGGGCGTGACCGGGCGCTCGGCACGTTCACCGTGCATGTGCCCAAGGCGATGCCGGTTTCGCCGGCGAATGCGCCGATCGGGACGCTGCTCCGGATCAACGGCGAGCATTTCGGCGTGTACTCGGAGAGCGGCGCGACACCCTTCAATTTTGCCGATTTCAACAAGGGCGAGAATCGTGTCGAGATCGGCGGAGTTCCGGCGGTCATTTACCGCTGGATCGACGAGCGCATCGATGTGTGGGTGCCGTTCAGCGTGAAGAGCGGTCCGGTGAAAATCTACCGGAGCGGGACCAAGCCCAATCCGGACGGCACCTGCTGCGCCGCGCGCGGTGAAGTGGTGACCGATGCGGGTGAATTTACGCTGGTGATGCCGGTGATCGAATCCTATGAGCCGAAGTCGGCCGGATTGGATGAATTGGTGACGATCAAGGGCAAAGGATTCGGCACCTTCCTGAAAACGGCGGAACATACCGGATTGGAGTTGAGCCAAAAAGCATACAAGCGGCGGTTGGATGTGGAGATCAATGAGCCGGAGTCGTCCGGCAGCACGGTCATCTCCAATGTCTCGCGGACGGAAGTGCTGTTCAACGGCGCGGCGGCGCTGGTGCAATCCTGGACGGACACCGAGATCGTCGTGAAAGTGCCGCATCGCAACTTGTACGGCATCGGGCGGCGCGGCGCGTTTTTCGACGACCTTTCGACCGGGCCGCTGGTGGTCCGGAGAGGCTCATGGGATGTGCTGCCGGACGGCACCTGCTGCTCGCAGAAACAATGGCTGACCATTGAGGCAGGGAAGTTTACGATCGAGGCCAAGGGGCTTCCCGACAAAGGCTATTGGGAAAATAACCGTCCGGACGCCGGTACGAATCAGTAAATGGAGAACAGGGGAATGAATAGAAGAAGTGATTCGGGCAGGGTGAGAGCTATTCTGTGTGCCTGCCTGTCCGTGGTTCTATTCATGCCCGGTATGGGCCTGAGCGCGGAACCCTCCGTGCTCGCGACACTCCAGAAAACCAACACGCCGATGACGCTGATGGCCGTTCAGTTCAAGGATGTGAAAACCGGCTGGGCGGTCGGTTCCGGCGGAGCACTTTTCAATACGACCGACGGCGGCAAGAAGTGGAAGAAGCAGGCGAGCGGCACGTCGGCGCTCCTGACCGGCATCTGTTTTATCGATCAGAAAACCGGCTGGGTGACCGGCGCGGCCGGCACGCTCAGGAAATCGGTGAACGGGGGAGAGAGCTGGACAGGACATCCGCTTGAGACGCAACAGCCGCTGTACGGAGTCCATTTTCCTTCGGCGACCGACGGGTGGGTGGTCGGCGGAGGGGGGACGATTCTTCATACGACTGACGGGGGCGCGCACTGGGTTGAGCAGGCGAGCGGAACGAGCGCGGCGCTGTATGCTGTGCAGTTCCTCGATGCCCAACGGGGCACCGCCGTAGGCGCGCTTGGCACCGTGTTGGCCACGCGCGACGGAGGCCGCACCTGGGTGCCGCAAGTCTCGCAAGGGGCCGTGACTCTGTTCGATGTGTTCTTTACCGACGAATCGACCGGGTGGGCGGTCGGGAATGCCGGCGCGTTGTTTCAAACGAACGACGGCGGCGCGAAGTGGGTGGACCGCACATTGCCTTGCGGGAAGACCTGCACGAAGGTGATCGATCTGCTGAAAGTCCGCTTCACCAGCCCTCAGGAAGGCTGGATCGTCGGGGAGCGCGGCATGATGTACCGCACGACGGACGCGGGCTATTCCTGGAGCGACGGGATGCCGATTGCGCCGGTCTCGCTGTTCGGCTTGACCTTCTCCGACGCGGTCCATGGCTGGGCCAGCGGGGAAAACGGCACTGTCGTGCATCTTCAGACGGGAACGAAGTAGAACCGTTTCTAGTCCAGGGCCCCTACGCGACTCTGCAAAATTCCTAATACGACGATGGCGGAGGTTTCGGCGCGCAGGATGCGCGGCCCCAGCGTCGTCAGTGTGCATCCGGCCTGTTCGGCCTGCGCCACTTCTTCTTTCGCCCATCCCCCTTCCGGCCCGATCAGCACGAGGACAGATTCCTCGTTGCCGCTAGGCAGCGGGACCACGCGTAAGTTCTGTCCCTTCACCCGTTCTGTGAGCATGAGGGAGAGTGCCGGTGCAGGGCGGTGTGCGAGGCATTCCGCCAGTGACTGCGGCCGGGCAATGACGGGCACACGCCACTGTTCCGACTGCTGAGCGGCTTCCAGCGCGATGCGCTGCCAGCGAGCCAATTGCGCGTCGAGGCGTTCCGGTCTGAGCTGTACGATGGTGTGCCGGCTCTGGAGCGGGATGATGTCACTCGCGCCCAACTCCGTGGCCTTCTGAATCACCCAGTCCATCTTCTCGCCCTTGAGCACGGCCTGGCCGATGCGCAGTCGGGGGGCGGTGTGTGACGGCTCCTGAATGGTGCTCAGAATGCGGCCCGCGAGGTCCTGCTTCGTGACGCGGGTGAGCTCCATCAGATATCTGGTACCCTGTCCGTCGCAGACCCAGACCTGCTCGCCGAGTTCGAGGCGCAGGCTGTCGCGCAAATGCGCCTGGAGTGTCGGAGGCACGGTGATAGAGGGAGGCGTGATCGCGTCGGGAGGAAGAAAAAACACAGGCATGGGAAGCTCAGTCGGCTGAACGAACCGGATGCGTCGGCATTATTCGAAGAAGGTCTTCATCTTGTCGAAGAAGCCGTCGCCGTCGGCTTCCATGACCATGCCGCTCTCTTTGGCAAATTCGCTCAGCAGTTCTTTCTGCTTCGCGGTGAGCTTCGTAGGAATCTGGACCTTGATGACATAGAGCTGATCGCCGGTTTGTCCGCCCTTGAGGTTGGGGACACCGAGGCCTTTGAGGCGCATCACCTTGTCGTGTTGGGTGCCGGCCGGAATTTTGATGACGGTGTTACCCTTCAACGTCGGGACTTCGATCTTGCCGCCGAGCGTCGCGGTGATGAAGTTCACCGGGACGTCGCAGGAGATATCGATGCCCTTGCGCTGAAAGACCGGATGCGGCTTGATGGTAATGGCCACGTAGAGGTCGCCGGGAGGGCCGCTGTTGGCGCCATGTTCACCCTCGTTGGACAGGCGGAGGCGCATGCCGGTCTCGATGCCGGCGGGAATGTGGACGGCGATCGTGCGTTCGCGATAAACCCGCTGGCGGCCCTGGCAGGTGCCGCAGGGTTCCGTGACGATCTGTCCGGCGCCTTCGCACTGTCCGCAGGGACGGCTGACGCTGAAAAATCCTTGTTGAAACCGGAGCTGTCCGGCGCCCTTGCAACTGGGGCAGGTCTTGATCGAGGCCGCCGATTTGGCGCCGGTGCCTTTGCAGTCGCCGCAGGTTTCCCAGCGAGGGATTTTGAGCTTAGCCTCTTTCCCGTAGACGGCTTCTTCGAAGGTCAGTTCGAGATTGTATTGCAGGTCGTTCCCGCGTTCGGCGCGACCGCCGCCGCGCTGGCCGCCGAAAAAGTCTTCGAAGATATCGTTGAAGACATCGCCGAATCCGCCGCCGTTGAATCCGTCGAAGCCTTGGCCCTGCTGCGCGCCCGCATGTCCGAACATGTCATAGCGTTTGCGCTTTTCCTGATCGGAAAGGGTTTCGTAGGCTTCGTTGATCTCTTTGAACTTGGCCTCGGCGTCTTTTTTCTGGGCGTCGCCGGGGTGCAGGTCAGGGTGGTGCTGGCGGGCCATCTTGCGATAGGCCTTCTTCAGCTCTTCGTCGGAAGAGTTTTTCTCAACGCCGAGAATGTCGTAATAATCGCGTTTCGACACAGGAGCCATCACCGGGTGAACAGCAGAGAACGACCGAGTTCCCCTTGCGAGGAAACTCGGTCGCTTCCGGGGTTATTCTAACCTACTTCTTCTCTTTGTCTACTTCTTCGAACTCTGCATCCACGACCTTTTCATCGGTCTTGGATTCTGCGGAGGCCGACGCACCCGCGTCCGTTCCCGGTGCGGCGGTTGCGGCAGCTTTCTTATACATCTCTTCCGCCAGCTTATGCGAGGCGGTCATCAGGGTCTGTGTGGCCGATTCGATGGCGTCCGGCTCGGTGCCTTCGAGCGCCTTCTTCAACGCCGCCACGGCGTCCTGAATTTTCGTCTTTTCCTCGGCGTCGACCTTGTCCCCGTATTCCGTCAGATTCTTTTCAGTCTGATAGATCAGGTTGTCGGCCTGGTTCTTGGCTTCAGCCAGCTTGCGCCGTTTCTTGTCGTCTTCGGTGTGCGAGGCCGCATCCTTGACGAGTTTCTCGACTTCTTCCTTGCTGAGGCCGCTGGAGGCCGTGATCTTGATCGACTGTTCTTTCTGTGTCGCCAAGTCCTTCGCCGACACGTGCACGATGCCGTTGGCATCGATGTCGAAGGTGACTTCGACCTGCGGCATGCCGCGGGGCGCCGGAGGAATGCCGACGAGGTCGAACTGGCCGAGCAGCTTGTTGTCGTTCGCCATTTCGCGTTCGCCTTGGAACACGCGGATGGTGACGGCGGTCTGGTTGTCGGCCGCGGTCGAGAAGACCTGGCTCTTCTTGGTCGGGACAGTGGTGTTGCGCTCGATCAGTTTGGTGAACACGCCGCCCAGGGTTTCAATACCCAGGGAGAGCGGGGTGACGTCGAGCAGGAGCACGTCCTTCACTTCGCCCTTGAGCACGCCGCCCTGCACGCCGGCGCCGATGGCGACGACTTCGTCAGGGTTGACGCCGCGATGAGGCTCTTTTCCGAAGAACTCCTTCACGATTTGGATGACCTTCGGCATACGGGTCATGCCGCCGACCAGCACGACTTCCTGAATGTCCTTGGCGGTGACGCCGGCATCGGACAAGGCTTTGCGGCAGGGCTCGATGGTGCGCTGGATCAGGTCGTCGACCAGTTGCTCCAGTTTGGCCCGGGACAGCTTGATGACCATGTGCTTGGGGCCGCTGGCATCTGCCGTAATGAACGGCAGGTTGATTTCCGTCTCCGGCGACGAGGACAACTCGATCTTGGCACGTTCGGCCGCTTCCTTCAGCCGCTGCAAGGCCATCCGGTCCTTCTTGAGGTCGATGCCCTGGTCTTTCTTAAATTCATCGACGAGCCAGTCCATGATGCGCTGGTCGAAGTCGTCGCCGCCGAGATAGGTGTCGCCGTTGGTGGACTTGACTTCGAAGACGCCTTCGCCGATTTCGAGGACGGAGACGTCGAAGGTTCCGCCGCCGAGGTCGTAGACGGCGATCCGCTCGTCTTTCTTCTTGTCGAGACCATAGGCCAGCGAAGCGGCCGTCGGTTCGTTGATGATGCGCAGGACGTTCAATCCCGCGATCTGGCCCGCATCTTTGGTCGCCTGGCGCTGGCTGTCGTCGAAATAGGCAGGGACGGTGACGACCGCTTCCGTGACCTTTTCGCCGAGATAGTCTTCCGCCGTCTGCCGCATCTTCTGCAAGATCATGGCGGAGACTTCCGGCGGGCTGTAGGTCTTGCCGCGGATGATGACGTGGGCGTCGCCGTTGTCGGCTTCCACGACTTTGTAGGGGAGGCGCTTCATGGCTTCCTGGACTTCGCGGCTCTTGAACTTGCGGCCCATGAGGCGCTTGACGGAGAAAATCGTATTTTCCGGGTTGGTGATGGCCTGGCGCTTCGCGATCTGGCCGACGAGCCGCTCACCCTTCTCGGTGATGCCGACGATGGACGGAGTGGTGCGCGCGCCTTCCGCGTTGGCGATGACGACCGGGTCGCCGCCGCTCATAATCGCGACGCATGAGTTGGTGGTGCCGAGGTCGATACCGATGACTTTGCCCATGAGTAAACTCCTTCCTTCCCGATATCAGCGTCTACAGAAAAGTGACGTCTTCGTTCGTTCCCGAGATTAACTATCGGCCTGCGCCGGACCTGAGGACACACTGACCATCGCCGCGCGGAGAATCCGGTCGTGCAGGCGATAGCCTTTTTGAAATTCGTCGACGACGTGATTATTGGGCACGGTTGCGGAGGGAACCTGAGAGACCGCTTGATGCGCTCCAGGGTCGAAGGGTTTCCCCACGCTCTCAACGGCCTGCACGCCGAACTTGCCGAGAGAACCGGTCAGTTGCTTTAAGGTGAGATCTACTCCCTGGACCAACGCCGCGCTGCCCCCGTTGTCATGCGCCGCCTTGATGGCGCGTTCCATGTTGTCGACGACCGGCAGAAGTTCCTTCAGCAGCTGTTCGTTGCCGAACTTGATCTGCTCACGCTGATCCCGCTGGGCGAGCCGCTTATAGTTTTCGAACTCTGCCGCCAGCCGCAGGTACTTTTCGTTGAGCGCTTTGCACTCGTCCTCCTTGGCGGCCAGGACTGCCTGCATGCCGTTATCCTGACCAGGGTCGGCGGTGCTTCCGTTCTCTAAGTTGTCAATTGTATTGGTGTTGTCTGGTTCGTTGCTCATGTTTATTCCTCTACAGGGGGGCAGATATCCATAAGGAAGTGGAAGTCAACGGGGGATCAAAGAAATTTCTGAGAAAAATGATGGAGATAAGCTGAAGGCTATGCCCAGGTCGAAGATGAAGTTCCGCGAGCCCGTCGATAGAGGAGTTCCAGGCCTTCAAGCGTCAGGAGAGGTTCGATACGTTTAATCGTTGTGGTTTCCGGCGCGATGACGGAGGCCAACCCTCCCGTCGCGATGACCAGACAGGTCCGCCCGAGTTCCTGTTCCATGCGCCGGACAAGGGCATCGACGAGGCCGGCGTAGCCGAAGAGCAAACCGGCCTGAATGCTGCCGGCGGTATCGGTTCCGATGACGGTTTTCGGACGGGCCAGCTCGACTTTGCTGAGCTTGGCGGCGCGCGCGAAGAGCGCTTCCGCCGAGATGCCGAGACCTGGTGCGATGACGCCGCCGAGATAATCTCCGGTTTGCGTGACGGCGCAGAAGGTCGTCGCTGTACCGAAATCGACGATGATGAGATCGGTTTTGTACTTATGATAGGCCGCGGCGGCATTCACGATGCGGTCGCTGCCGATTTCTCTGGGATTGGCGTACTTGAGGGTGAGACCGACATCCATCTCCGATGACACGATCAAGGGCGTACGGTGAAAGTAGGTCTCGACCATGGTCTCGAACGTGCCGGTGAGGGCCGGCACGACGCTGGAGATGATGGCGTCCGTGACCTGCTGGGGCGTACGGCCGCTTCGGGCCAGGAGGTTCATGCAGAGCACGCCGTATTCGTCGGACGTCGTTTTGGGATCCGTCGCCAGGCGCCAGTGAGCCACCAGGGTGGCGCCTTCGAAGATACCCCATACGACGTTGGTGTTGCCGATGTCGATGACCAGGAGCATGTTAGCTATTCTACTTCGCGTCTCGGCTGTTTCGCTAGCGTCTGACATGAATGACATCGCCGGCTCTGATCTCGACGAGAGGCTGGTTTCTATCGTTGGCGTCGGAAGAAGGTTTGACTTGCAGTGCCCCGTCGGCCGTGATGGCGACGGCGGTGCCGAGGAGTTCCTCACCGGCCCCAAGAACCACGCGTACCTGCCGGCCGAGCGTGGTGCAACGGTGCTGGTAGGCCTGCAATAAACGGGACGGGCCATGGGCACGCAGCTCATCGAGACTCTCTTCCAACTCCTGGAGAAGCTGGGCCAGCAGCCGGTTGCGATCAATGAGCCGGTGTGTCGATTCGAAGAGCGATGTGGCGATCGGACGTAAGTCCTCAGGAAACAGGTGCCGGGGAACATTCACGTTCAGCCCGATTCCAATGACCACGACGGGGTTGTCCGGGCTGGTCAGCGAACTTTCGCAGAGAATGCCGCCGACTTTTTGTTCGTCCAGGAGGAGGTCGTTCGGCCATTTCAGGTCGAGCGATATCGCGGCGACGGTGTGGACGGCTTCGGCGACCGCCAATGCCGTCGTCAAGGGGACCCATGAGAGCCAGTCTGCCAGCGTGAGTTTTTCGCCGAGGCCACGAACGATAACTGAGCAATAGAGATTCAGGCCGGGCGGGGAGAACCAGGTTCGCGCGTGGCGGCCTCGTCCGGCAGTCTGGCTCTCGGCCGCCACGACGGTGCCGTCCTCCGCGCCCTGTTGCGTGAGTGACATGGCTTCGGAGTTTGTGGAGGTCAGACTTTGATAGAGACGCAGCTGCCGGCCCAGGCGTTTGGTTGCAAGGGTGCTCCGAATGTCGTCCGGTGTGAGAGGTAAAGAAGAGGACACGGCTTATGTGCGCGGCCGCCGGCGGCGGACCGGGGTCAATTCCAGACTGATGTCGGCCGCTGGAGCTGAATGCGTAAGCGCGCCGATGGAAATGCGGTCGGCGCCGACCTGCGCCATCGCGCGAACGTTCTTCAGGGTAATGCCGCCGGAGACTTCCACAATGGCCCGGCGCTTGATGAGTCTGACGGCCTGTTTCACCATGGCCGGAGTCATATTGTCGAGCAGAATAATGTCGGCTTTTCCTGCCAGGGCTTCACGGACATCCGCCAGCGATTCCACTTCGACGATCAGGGGAACTGCGGAGATGTCTCGATGGGCCAGTCGGCAGGCTGTACGCACTGCCTGGTTGCCTTTTTGAAGCAGGGCCAGATGGTTGTCCTTAATCAAGAGGCCGTCGCCGAGGGAGAACCGGTGGTTAGTGCCGCCCCCCAACGCCACCGCCCATTTTTGCAAGGCTCTCCAGCCGGGCATGGTTTTTCGCGTATCAAGGATCCGGGCGGGAGTCTGGCGGACGGCCCGGCAGAACTTGTTCGTCAACGTCGCGATACCTGACAGATGTTGCAGGAAATTCAAGGCGACCCGCTCCGCCTGTAAGATGCTTCGGCCGTCTCCTTCGATATCGAGCAGCGCCGCACCGGCGGGAATATGGTCGCCATCGTGCGTGTGGGGCGTCAGCCGGAGCGAGGGGTCGACCATCAAAAAAGTCTGCACGGCCGCCGCGAGTCCGGCGACCACCATCGGTTGTTGGGCGATGATCGAGGCGTGAGACGGAACCGGTTTGGAGAACAGCGCCGTCGTGGTGATGTCGCCCCCGCCGAGGTCTTCTTCAAGCCCGGCGCGGACGGCCCGGCGGATATCGGCGGCAGGGAGTTGGATCATCGGTCAGGCTCCCAGCATGGCGCGGAGTTGCTGTTCGCTGCTCATGAGCATTGCGCGATCACGGGTCAGACTGCGTACCCGGTCCTGATGTTCCGTAATGACCGCGGGCGGGGCGTTGGCGACAAAGTCCGCACTCTTCAGCTTGCCCTCGATCCGTTGCGTTTCCTTCTCGGCTTCGGCGATCTGCTTGAGGAGCCGGTCGAGCGCTTTCTTGAGGTCGACATCGCCTTCAACCGCAATCCCCACGGTTAACCCTTCGGTTACGAGCCGGAGAATCTTGGTCGTCGGCCAGTCCGCTATCGGTGCCAGCGTCAGGGATCCTTTCCCGAGATGGGCGAGGTCGGGCTTCATCGTCTGCAGCATGGCGGTGGTGTGCTGCTCGTCATGAGTTATGAAGAAACCGATCGGTTTGCCGGGCGGATAATTGAGGAGCACCCGCGCAGTCCGCAGCAGGCCGATACTTCGTTCAAGCAGCCGGAACGCGTCATCGGCCGCTCCGTCATGCCACTCTTCCCGCGGCGTCGGATAGGCCTGCAGCACGATCGTCTCACCCTCATGCGGCAGCGTTTGCCAGATTTCTTCCGAAAGGAACGGCATGAAGGGGTGCAGGAGCCGCAGCCACACTTCCAGTGTTTCCGATAGGGTGTGACGGGTAGATGGACCTTCCGGGTGAGCCGGATCCTGAAGGACCGGTTTGATCAGTTCGAGATACCAGTCACAGTATTCATGCCAGAAGAATTGATAGAGCGCACTGGACGCCCGATCGAATCGATAGGCCTCTAACTCTTGATCAACGACACGGATGGTGTCGTTCAAACGGCTGAGAATCCACCGGTCCGGGAAGGAGCGGGCTTTCGGCGGCCGGACTTCCTTCGTTCCGTCGAGATACATGTGGGCGAATCGGGCGGCGTTCCAGATCTTGTTGGCAAAGTTGCGATAGCCTTCGATCCGCTCTTCCGCCAGTTTGATGTCGCGGCCGGGCGAGGCCATGGAGGCGAGCGTGAAGCGCAGGGCATCGGTTCCGAACTGCTCCATGACGTGCAAGGGGTCGATCACATTGCCTTTCGACTTGCTCATCTTCTGCCCTTCCGCGTCACGGACGAGCGCATGGATATAGACGTCGCGGAAGGGGACCTCGCCCATGAACTTCAAGCCGAGCATGATCATGCGCGCGACCCAAAAGAACAGAATGTCCAGACCGGTCACCAGGGTAGCCGTCGGATAATAGGCTTTGAGGTCCGGCGTCTGTTCGGGCCAACCGAGCGTGGAGAAGGGCCAGAGGCCGGAGGAGAACCAGGTATCGAGGACATCGGGATCGCGGAGGAACTCATGCCCGCTGCACGTGGGGCAGGATGCCGGGGCGGACTTCGCGACGATCGGTTGTGCGCCCTGCAGAATAGTTGTTCTGGTGACGGTGTTTCCGGAAGGTGATGTATGCGTCGTCGTGACGATGTGCTTGGAGTTACAGGCCAGGCAATACCAGGCGGGAATCTGATGGCCCCACCAGATTTGCCGGGAGATACACCAGTCTTTGATGTCCCGCATCCAGCCGAGATAATTGTTGGTCCAGCCGTCGGGGATGATGCGGATGCGTCCGTCTTCCACGGCTTTGATGGCCGGCTCTGCCAGCGGCTTGATGTCGACGAACCACTGAGGCGACAGGTACGGCTCGACGACGGTCTTGCAGCGATAACATTTCCCCACGGCCATCTTGTGGTCATCGACTTTAGTGAGGATACCGCGTTCGCGAAGCAGCGCTTCTACTTTCGGCCGGGCTTTCGAAACGGGAAGTCCCTGGAGCGCTTCGACCACCGAGGCGTCGACGCCGGCTTTCTGCATGCCAGCGGGATCGAGCAGCGCCTGATGATCCAGAACGGCGAGCCGTGCCAGTGCGTGGCGCTCTCCGGCTTCGTAGTCGTTGAAGTCATGTGCCGGGGTGATCTTGACCGCGCCGGTTCCGAACTCGCGATCGACGAGAATCGCATCTCCCACAATCGGAATGGTACGGCTCGTGAGCGGCAGGCGGACCTGTTTGCCGATCAAGTGACGGAAGCGTTCGTCTTCAGGATGGACGGCCACGGCGGTATCACCGAGGAGCGTTTCTGGTCTGGTCGTGGCGACGGTCAGACGGATCTCCGGATTTTCGGCGAGCGCATACTCGATCGAATAGAGCTTGCCTTTGATGTCTTCATGCTCGACTTCGATATCGGACAGGGCCGTCAGGCAGCGGGGGCACCAGTTGATCAACCGCTCGCCTCGATAGATCAGCTTATCTTCATAGAGCCTGACGAAGACTTCCAGCACGGCTTTCGAGAGTCCTTCGTCCATCGTAAAACGTTCGCGGCTCCAGTCGCAGGAGGCGCCGAGTCGTTTCAACTGTTGGATGATGGTCCCGCCGGACGTCGCTTTCCATTGCCAGACCCGTTCGAGAAACGCGTCGCGTCCCAGGGCCTCCCGCGAGGAGCCTTCCTGCATCAGCTGCTTCTCGACGACATTTTGCGTCGCGATGCCGGCATGGTCGGTGCCCGGCATCCAGAGCACGTTGCGGCCCTGCATGCGGCGCCAGCGAATCAGGATGTCCTGGATCGAATTGTTCAGCGCATGGCCGACGTGCAACGACCCGGTCACGTTCGGCGGAGGAATGACGATGCAGTAGGGTGCGCCGGGATGCTGCGGCGAGGCGTTGAAATAGCCGCGGCGGACCCATTCCTGGTACCAGCGGTCTTCGACGGTTTTGGGTTCGTACGTCTTGTCGAGTTGTGAGGCCATGAGATGCCCTTCATCAAAAAAATAGGGGCGCATCTTAACATGTCTGCCGGGGGCGGGGAACGGGCCGGCGACTCGGCTTGTGGCTGCGCCTGGCTTGTGCTATACAATCGCCCGCAGCCAACGATTTATTGTCAGCATCAAGGGAGTCATCATGCCGCGAGGACGCGAGAAAGATCGGAAGACCCGCAAGAAGCACCGCAAGAATGTGAAGCGGGTGAAAGCGCTGGTGAAAGCGCGCCAGAAGGGAAAGCGGACGGGAAAGAAGAGCTAAGCGGAAGCAGGCCTCAGGCCTGCTCCGCTGCCGTGAGGCGGATGATTTCGGCCTTGATGTGCTGTTCCGCGAGTTCGGGAACGATTCGTTGTACCGCCTGTTCGACGGTCTGTTCCGCAGTCGCCCGGACGATGTCGTCGGCGATGAGCGGAGCGTGTTTGAGCGTCGCCTGCCTGATTTCTTCTTTGACCAGCAGATCGATCGATCCCAGGTGTTCCCGCACCACGTCAGGAAGCTGTTTGCGTACGCTGGCTTCGGCGAGTTCGCGGACCGATTGGTCGAGCCCATCCTTGATGGCGGGGCTCGCAATATCGGACACGGCCTGACGAATCAGGGCTTCGTTGGCGGCCATCTCCTGTTTGATGAGTGAGGGCAGTTCCTGCACGAGCAGCGGATGGACGATTGTCGTCAGCTGTTCCTGTGAGAGGATTTCCCCCAATTGTCCGTCCAGTTCATGTTTCACAGCCGAGTGAATGCGGGTTGTGAGTTCTTTCTCGATGGCTTGCGGGAGCACATCAGCGATCCGCTTCTCCGTCCGTTCGGTCATCGACTCCAGCAGTTGCCCGAAGAGGCCTTTCATCGCTTCTTCGGGGCCGGCTGACACGGCTTTCGTGGCGGTCGTAGATTCCGGCGGATGGTCCATGGTGAGATCCTCCTGCTCATCGGAGACGTCCAACTGGTCCATCACCGCGTCATCATCGTCTGTGTCGGTCGATGTGGAGTCCGGCGGCCAGACTCGACGCTTGAGGCGATTGCCATTCTGCTGCGGTTGTGTTTTTTGCTGTAGGCTCTTGATGACCTCGAGAAGATCTTCCGATTGAAACGGCTTATTCAAGAAGGCTTTCACACCAAGAGTTTTGAGAAGACTTTCGTCCGGGCGATCGGCCGGATTGACCAGCGAGATCAGATAGGTTTCGCTTAAGTTGTCGAGTTTGTTCACTTCTTTGCAGAAGCCGGAGAACGTGATGTTATCGAGATGGTAGTCGGCGATGATCAATGCGGGGCTGATGCGCCGTGCCGCTTCAAGAGCTGCGGGGCCGTCCTGAAATCCGACGACGTCAAACCCTTCTGGCGTTGAGATCTGCTCAACCATCCGTCTGACGGCTGGACTGCTATCGACGATGAAAAT
>CAYPOR010000055.1:0-19132 GCA_964412445.1 uncultured Nitrospira sp. | reverse complement strand
GCCCGTGCTGCCTCGGGCCTTCTTTCAAGACGTCCGGTAACAGGCCGTTTACCTTTTCTGCACCGTTCCGTCTAACCCGTCAGAGCATGCCGGGAGGGGGGCGTGCGAGAGGTCTATTTCTCCAATGCATACGTCGAAGCAACGCTCATTCATCGCCATTCCACATGGTCGGGATGGAGGCAGGAGGGATTGTATGAGACAGACAAGGACGTTCGGACAGCTTCTGGGCGCAGTTGCGCTGGTCGGATTGCTGGGCGGGTGCGGCAGTGGCGGCGAGGGCGCTCCAGCCGGAGCGGCTGGAGCCAGTGCCAGCGGATCTGCGGCGGCCTCCGGAACGGTGACTGGATTCGGCAGTGTGTTCGTAAACGGGAAACGATTCGACACGGACGGGTCATCATTCATCGTCGATGGTCAATCCGGCAGCCAAAGTGATCTGAAGCTGGGCATGACGGTGGCGGTATCAGGCTCCTTCAGCGGGGACCAGCGTACCGCCGGCATGGTGCGGCAGAAGGATGCCGTCGAGGGGCTGGTGCAGTCGGTGGCGGCCGACGGGCTGAGCCTGGTGGTGATGGGGCAGACGGTCTTGGTGGATAACACGACGCTGATTGATAACAATATTCCCGGACGGTCAGTCCTGAACCTTGTTGCCGGAATCGACTTTGTCGAAGTGAACGGGCATATCCGGCCGAACGGGGTGATTCAGGCGACGTTGATCGAGAAAAAACCCGCAGGGACGGTCATGCCGGAAGTGCGTGGCTTTGTGACGACCCACAACGACGGCACGAAGACCTTCCAGATCGGAGTGCTGACAGTGAATTATGCGACCGCAATTACAACGGATATGCCTAGCCCGTCCGGGAATAGCTGGAACGGCCTCCTGGTGGAAGCCAAGGGGACCGTCTTCAATAGCGCAACGACGACGTTGACGGCGACGAAGGTGGAGCCGGAGGATGTTGGCGTCGGCAACAACGTCGATGAGTTCGAAGTCGAAGGATTCGTGACGCGAGTGGCCGGCCCCGGGGAGTTCTCTGTCGGCAACCAGCGCGTGCACACGACGTCGGGTACGGAGTTCCGCGGCGGCACGATCGATGAGATCGTCGTGGGAGCCAAGCTTTCCGCGGAAGGGCGGCTGACGAATGGCCTGCTGACGGCCAAGCACGTGAAATTCCATGAGAGCGCGAGGCTGGAGGGCGATATTGCGGAAATCACTCCAGGCGCCGGGACGTTCACAATTACCGGGCTTCCCGGTGTGACGGTCTCAGTGAACAGCCAGACCGAGATCAGTGCGGACAGCGGGACGACGGTGAACGATTTGTCCCCCGGTCATCATGTGCGCGTGCGCGGGCGAGTCAGTGGACTCAATGCGATGATTGCGACGCGGGTCGAGCAGCGGTCGGCCGGCGATGACGTCGATCTCCAAGGTCCCGTGCAAACGGCGGCCAATCCGACCCTGACGATTCTCGGCGTGACGGTGAATACGTCGGCGTTGAACGGCAACGACTTTGAAGGGATCAGCGATAATCCCATTGGGCGGACCGCCTTCTTCAACGCGCTCCGGGATGGAACGTTGGTCAAGGTCAAGGGCCGCGTGAATGGAGGAACTGTTACGTGGCGGGAAGCGGAGTTGGAAGACTAGGTATCGTGGAGGGATCGGAGAAAATGAGCACAAGGAGGGCAATCATGAATCAACGTGAACAGGCGGTGTGGAAGAACCTGCTGGTCATCGCGCTCGCTGCGCTGGTCGTTGAGGCCTCGCCGGTTGGTGCGCAAGTGGCCGGTTCAGCGGAAGAGTCGCCGGTCCGGATGGACAATCGCGGGCCGGGATCACTCAATAGCGGCCCTGGTTCGATCCATAGCGGAAGGGACGGCCGGGGCGAACGGGGGCGCCGGGGAGGCGATGATGTGATGGTGGCCCAGGGCGGCAATGTCCGGCAG
This sequence comes from uncultured Nitrospira sp., assembly GCA_964412445.1. GTDB lineage: Bacteria > Nitrospirota > Nitrospiria > Nitrospirales > Nitrospiraceae > Nitrospira_D. The sequence goes on along the minus strand of CAYPOR010000055.1, from coordinate 17,197 downwards.
GAAGATCGGCGCGCAGACAGACGTGAGGATCGACGCGAAGATCGGCAGCTGGATCGCCGAGAAGATCGCCGTGACGACAGCCGGTCGAATTCGGGCGGAGATTTACGTGGCCTCGATCGGGCCGATTACGTCGCGGGCGAGCGTGGGCGGGAAGGTCGGGAGAATGCCCGTGCCGCTCAAGCGGACCGGCCGAGCCGGGTGGAGCGAGTTGAGCGGCCTCAACGGCCGGACCGGCCGGACCGGCCTGACAGGCCGGAACGTCCGCAGCGTCCGGAGCGCCCTGAGAGGCCGGAGCGGGCTGGCCGGAATTGAATCGAGGCTCAGGCGGGCTGCACGATGTCACGGCGTCGGAGGCGTTCTTCGATGCCGTGAGGCCGTCCTTGTGTCGGTGGTTGCAGCAGTATCAGATTCTCGCTAGGGTGCAGTGCTAAGGAGCGCTGTGTTCTGTGTGTCCTGATGGAGCGTCGATAAGAGGCGGAATGGGGGGAGCGCAGACAATGGTGATGTGGAAGATGGGCCTGATTGGCATCGTGTTGGGAGCGGCAGGGTGGGGAATTGAAGCCGTTGCAGCAGACAAGCTCGAGCAGGGGCCAGTGCCGTCCGAGCCGAATTGGCAGGTGGGCGTCACACCGAGTTACAGCAGCGGGAAGTTCGGGACGAATACGACGAGCAGCTTTTTTTATGCGCCATTATCCGTGCGACGGTTATTCAAGGACGGGGACGTCACGCTGGTCATTCCGTTTGTGATGGCGACGACGGATGGTCGAACCACGCTGGTTGGCGGGAATGCGACCAGGATCGACGATAACGGCGGGAGTAATTCAGGATCCGGTGGGGGCGGCGGATCGAATGATGACGGCGGGTGCAGTGGGAAAGGCTCCGGCGTCAGCGGCAAGGATCGGGTATGCGGTCTTACGACTCGCGCGCCAGGCCAGAAGGTTACGACCGCTGGCCTCGGCGACATTATTCTCAAGGGGCGGTACTATGTGGTCGAGGAAAAAGACTATATGCCACTGATTGCGGTGACGGGACGGATGAAGCTTCCGACGGCCAGTGCCAGCCAGGGGCTGGGAACCGGGGCGTTCGACTACGGCGCTGGAGTGGAAATTTCGAAAATGCTGGGTGAGAGCTGGATTGCGTTTCTGGATGGCGGGTACAACGTGATCGGCGATCCGGACGGGATCAATTTCCAGAATCAGCATTGGTATGACGTGGGGGCCGGCTACTATGTCACCAAAGATCTGTTATGCAGCGCCTACTACGAAGAATATCGGGCGATTGCGCGTGGATTCGTCAATGCCCGTGATGTATTTATCGCGACCAACTATACGGCGTCGTCGGCTTGGCGCTTTTCCGGGGGTGTGACAGTCGGACTGTCTGATGGTGCGCCGGCCTACGCGCTCACGGTTGGAACCAGCTACCGCTTTTGAGAGGCGGCGGTGTTGTTTACGAATCGAGGGATGGTGCGTCTAATGAGTCAGACAGGCCAAGGCAGACAGTGTGGTGGCAACGAGCCAGAGTGAGCGGAGCGGTCGATGCCACTGGAACAGCGAGAAGGCCCTGACGATGCGCAGCTTGTGGCGCGCAGTCTCAAGCAGGATCATGAGGCTTTCGGCCAACTGATCGACCGGCATGCCACAGTGATCGTCAATCTGGCCTATCGGATGGTCGGGAACCGTGCCGAAGCCGAGGATCTGGCCCAGGAAACGTTTCTCGCTGCGTTCAAGGCCTTGTCGACGTTTCGGGCGGACTCAAAGTTTTCGACCTGGCTGTACCGGATTGCATCGAACAAGTGCAAAGACTGGCTACGCGTTAAGCGCCCCGGACAGGCGCAGCAGGATGTCGATGTGGAGGAGATGCTGGATGTTCATGTGGCGGAGGAGCGGACGCCCGAGCATCTGCTCTCGCAGCAACAGGTGGCGCTGGAATTGGAACGGGCGATCCAGCGATTGCCGCCTCTGTACCGGGAAGCGTTCATCTTGAAGCATGTCGAAGGGTTGAGTTACGAAGAAATGCAAGAGATCCTGGGTGTGAACGGCGATACATTGAAGATGCGAGTCTACAAGGGGCGGGTGCAGCTCAGTCGAGAACTGGCGGAACTGAATCCAACGCGATAAGGTCCGGCGATTGACGCAGGGTGAAGGCCATGGATGAACAGGAACTGATGGTGCAACGGTTTCTTGATCAGGATCTGACGCCGGAGGAGCGCGTGGCGTTTCTCCGGTCGGTGGATGTCGATCCCGCGTTGCGCCGGACATGGCTCAATCTTGAGATGGTGGTGGCGGAGGCGGCACAACTGCCGAGGATAATGCCGTCGTCTAAGTTCATGAGCCAGTTGAAAGCGAACGTGGCGTCCCCTCCGCGCAGTCTATGGGATCGTATGCTGGCGGCGATCACGGCGCCGCGCACGCTGGAGTGGAATCTGGCTGGCGCGATGGCCGTCGTCTGCGCGGCGGTCGTGGCGATGGCGGGAGTCGTCACCATGACGCCGGAGCGAATCGGTGAAGTTCCTGTGGCGGCGACCCAGGTTCAGGCAATTGCCGCGAACACGGATCGGGAGTCGAAGGTGTTTGTCCGGCTGGTCTTGCTGCAACCGGGGGCGCAGTCGGTCTCGGTCGCAGGAGACTTCAACGGGTGGAATCCCGGGCAAACCCAGCTGGAGCGATCGGAAGGCGGCATGTGGACCGCCACTATTCCGCTGAAACCGGGCCGGTACCAATATATGTTTGTCATCGACGGCAAGCAGTGGATTGCCGATCCGTTGGCCGGCGAAGCGTCCGGCGATGGGTTCGGATCAGAAAACGCGGTGCTTGATGTCAGTATCTGAACCTAGGATCCGTTCCCTTGCATCGAAGTGGGCTGTCGGTTACTCTTCGGCCCATGAGAAGCGGAGTCAGAGCAGCGATTCTTGTGATGGCATTCGCCGGTATCCCGAGCGGGTGTGTGTCGGCGATCAAGCCGGATTTCCCCAGGCCGGTGACGGGGGGCGTGCGGTTTACGCATCTGGCGCCTGCGGCCCACACCGTGCACGTCGTGGGTTCGTTCAATGGATGGGTCAAGGGCGCCACGCAGATGAAACAAGAGGGCACAACGGGGGTGTGGATTGCCGAGGTGCTGATACGGCCGGGGGAACATACGTTCATGTACCTGGTTGACGGGAAAGAGTGGGTTGTGCCGCCGCTGGCGGAGGATTTTGTGACGGATGGATTCGGACAGACCAACGGAGTCGTGATCGTTCGGTAACGTGATGCGCAGGACGACGAACATACAGGTATATCTGATCGGTCTGGCCATGTGTCTGGGCGTGTCGCCCGCACTGGCGGACTCTCTCTCGACGCAGGATCGGGAGGAGATCAATCGGCTGCGTTCGGCTCAAGGCCATTCCGCGGAAGAAGTGACCGGCCTTCTTGAGCAGGTGATGAAGGCCGGTGAGAAGGGGCTGCCGACCGAACCGTTAGCAAACAAAGTCAAAGAAGGCCTGGCCAAAGGCGTTGAACCGAAGCGTATCGATCCGGTCGTGCGTCAGCTGGTGATTCATTTTGAATCGGCGCAGGAGATCCTTCAGGAGTCGACGGCCAAAGGAATGGTCGATGTGTCGCAAGGCAATCGGCAGCGGGCGCTCGAAGGGTTGGCCGAGGCCTTGAGCCGCGGCGCAACGGCCGACGAAGTGCGGGAGCTTGCGAAGACATCCCAAGGGGGAGGGGGGAAGCTTTCGCAAGAATCGTTGGCGGCTGGTGCGAAGAGTCTGGCGATCCTCAAGGAAGCCAGAATTCCCTCGAAGGACGGCACGGCGCTGGTCGCGGAAGGCATCCGGCAGGGCTACCGGTCTGCTGAGCTGGCCGATCTTGCCCGTGAACTCAAGCGGCGCGGTTCCGATATTCAGCAGGGCCGGCTCAATCTCCAGCATATCAAGGACCAGGTTTCGAAAGGCCAGCGTGCGGACCGGATCTTCCGCGACAGCGAGCAAGGAGGATCCGGGAGCGGCGAGCGTATGGACCGCAGCGGCAGCTCAGACCGCGGTGGCCGGGATGATCGTGGCGGCCGTGATGACCGCAGCGGCAGCGGCGGACGCGATGACCGGGGGAGCAGGCCCGACCGGCCTGACCGGAGCGGGAGCGGTCATGGCGGACGCGATCACTAGCACTATGTATGGTGTCACTTTTCCTCCTTTCTTTGTGCCGTGGGTCTTCTGTTCGTGCATGCGCTGAATTCCTGGACAGCCCTCCGACCTCCTGATACACAAGCCTATGAAGTGTTTCCCGGTTCCTGGTCCTGTCAACGGATCTGAAGGCCACGCGTTGATTCGAACACGGGACATCACCTTTTATCCTATGGAGGTACCGATGAAGACGATGGCATTGGCTGTGGTTGCGTTGGCGTTCGGCATGAGCGGGACGGTTTTTGCCCAGGCGGAGACGCCGGTTGTTGACCAGCGCCAGGTGAACCAGGAGAAGCGGATTGATCAGGGCATTGCCAGCGGACAGTTGAATCAACGGGAGGCCAGCCGTCTGGACCGTGAACAGAACCGGATCGATCGCATGGAGAATCGGGCGAAGGCCGACGGGGTCGTTACGGATAAAGAAAGGGCGAGGATCGGGGCGGCTCAGAATCGCGCCTCGCGCCATATTGCGCGTGAGAAGCACGATGCCCAAGGCGCCCGGCATCGGTAGACTGCGTCGATCCCGTTCCTGAACGAAGAGGGGCTCACGACATCCGTCGTGAGCCCCTCTTGCTCGTTCCGTTCCGATTACGCTATCGGCCGCGGCCGCCACGATCGGCGCGGCGGTCTTCCCGGCGATCCTGTTGGCGATCCATTTGACGATCTTGCTGGCGGTCCATTTGACGATCCTGCTGTCGATCTTCCCGGCGATCCTCCCGCCGATCATTCTGCCGGTCTTCCCGGCGGTCCTGCTGCCGATCCTGTTGCCGATCCGCGCGCCGATCTTCCTGGCGGACATCGGCTTGCGCCAAGGCGAGGCTGGGGCTCAGGACTCCGGCCACCGGCATGGCGGAGAGAATGGCGAGACCCATCAGAATGCCGGTTTTCACAATGGCTGCTGGCTTCATAAGAAATCCTCCGTGAGAGCGTAGCGAGTTATCTGCCTGCCGGCGAGGGAGAGGTCCGCCCTCTGCTCTCAGGAGGGAAACCGCTCAATGCCGTTCTGTGAGATTGGACGGAAGGAATACGGAAAGGTAAACAGGCCGTGAAAAATGGAAATAAAAAGCCCGCCACGGGAGGGTGGCGGGCTTAAATGGAGTTGCACAGCAACTGATGTCTTACCGGAAGACCCCGGCCAGCACGGCCGGGTTAAATCCGACACTCACCGTATCTCCACTCCGGACTTGTGGAACGACCTGTCCATCCTGGGAATTCAACTCCATTTCGCCGCAGAGCAGCTGCGTGGCCGGCGCCGGACAGGCTGCCAGTGCCATCGTGCCGACGGAGACGCCGTTGATAAAGATATTCTGGGGAGAAATCGTGGAGCCGGCCAGATCTTCGGCCTGGACGTTCAGGCGCTTTCGATTGCCGCGCTCACGGTATTCAGCTTTGCCGGATGCCGCGCCGCTGACCATGCCGGCCTTTAAGCGGACCTCTGCCGATTGGGCCTGGACAGGCAGTGTGGATGCGACCATTACGCCGACGAATGCAACGAGAGAAAGAGACAGTCCGATCTTTGTCATGGTGACCTCCAGTGTGAGTATATGGTCACGGCCTTGCCGCACATTCTCCTGTGGCCTCCCCCACGGCACGATGGATGGAGAATGGGGCACAGAAGGACACGTGACCTCCTGGAGAGTCAGACGAGGGAAATAGCAATTCGTAAATAGAACATCCTAGTGAGCAGCGATGTGTTTCAGCGGCAGGCGGTGCTGTGTAGGCTGTAGGAGGCAGATGAAGATGAGCGGCGCCAAGGGGGGGAGGCGAGGCGGCCGATAGAATGGCTGGTTTCGTGGATGGAGTGACCCTGCTAAAATGCCGCTATGGAAGTCGTGACGACCCACCATAATGCGGATTTCGACGGTCTGGCCGCGATGGTCGCCGTACGGAAATTGTATCCCGATGTACGATTGGTGCTGTCCGGCGGGGCGCAGGAGACCGTGCACGCCTTTCTCTCGGCACATGATCTGAATCTCACCAAACTCAAAGATCTCGATCTCGCGCAAGTGTCAAAGTTGATTCTGGTCGATACCCATGAGCCGGAGCGCATCGGCCCGTTCAAACAATGTTGGCTGGATCCGAAGGTCGACGTGCAGGTGTTCGATCACCATGGAGCGGCTCAGGAGATGACCGGTGCTTCTCCGGACGGGAAACCGATCAGCCGGGTCATCGAGACGGTCGGAGCGACGGTGACCATGCTCATCGAACGGGTGCGGGATGCCGGTGTGCCGCTTACGCCGCTCGAAGCGACCGTGTTGGCGCTCGGCCTCTATGATGAAACCGGGTCGTTCTCCTATCCCTCCACCACTCCGCGCGATTTGCAGGCCGCGGCGTTTCTCCTCGAGGCCGGGGCGGATCTGAAACTGGTGATGCAGACATTGCGCCGGCCGCTTGATCCGAACATTGTCGCGTTGCTGAACGATTTTCTGCAGCACAGTGATGTGCATTATCTGGAAGGCCGGAAGGTGTTGGTGGCGACGAGCACCTTCGACCGCGATCGCGTGGAAGCGGCGGAAGCGGTGCATCAACTGGCCGAGCTCGAAGGCGTGGATGCGGTCGTGGTCGCCGTGGTGAACGAGGAGCATGTGGAAGTCATCGGGCGCAGCCGCGTGCCGGAGATCGATGTCGGATGGATCGCGCAAGAGTTCGGCGGCGGCGGGCATGCGGTTGCGGCAGCCGCGATCGTCAAGGGACAGACGCTCACGGAGGTGAAAGAGCGGCTCGTCCGGCTCCTGACGGAGCGGTACCGGCCGACGCTGTTGGCCAAGGATGTCATGACCAAGCCGGTCAAGACGATCAGCGGAGACGCCACGGTCGGCGAGACGGAACAGCGGATGACCAATTACGGCGTGAATGTGCTGCCGGTGTTGGACGGCAAAGATCGCTATGCCGGGTTAGTGAGCCGGGAACAGATCCAGAAGGCGCTCTTCCACCGGTTGGACAAGCTGACGGCGGCCGATATTCTCCAGGCCGATCAGTTCACCGCTCATCCGGACACCGATTTCTATACGATCGAGCAGGCGATGCTGGAGCGTAATCAGCGGTTCGTCCCGATTCTTGAGGGCACGAGAGTCGTCGGGGTGATTACGCGCACGGATTTGCTCCGGGCCTGGCATGACGATGTCCTGCGTTCCGTGAAGCGTCGCCCCAAACTGACGGATCCGACCGGCCTGCCCGGGCTGCTGCATCACCGCACCCTCAAGCGACAACTGCAGGAAAAGCTGCCGCCGCGTCTGTTCACGCTGCTCACGGAGGCCGGCCAGCTGGCTGACCGGCTGGATCTGCCGCTCTATGTGGTGGGCGGCTGCGTGCGGGATCTGTTGCTCGGGATCCAAAACCTTGATCTCGACCTGGTGGTCGAAGGCGACGGGATCGCGTTTGCGCGCAAGCTGGCGGCGGAACAGTCGGGACGCGTGAAGGCGCACGACCGATTCGGTACCGCGGTGATCGTGCTGCCGGATGGATTCAAGCTCGACGTGGCCACTGCCCGAACCGAATATTACGAATATCCGACCGCGCTTCCGACCGTCGAGCAAAGCTCGATCAAAAAAGATTTGTATCGCCGTGATTTCACCATCAACGCTCTGGCCGTCCGTCTGAACGGCCGTGGATTCGGAGAGGTGCTCGATTTTTACGGCGGTCAGCGGGATCTGAAGAATCAGGTCATCCGCGTGCTCCATAGTCTGAGTTTTGTCGAAGATCCCACTCGCGTCTTCCGCGCGATCCGGTTCGAGACGCGGTTCGGGTTTCATCTCGGCAAAGACACCGTGGCGCTGATCAAGGCGGCGGTCAAGATGGCGCTCTTTAAGAAACTCTCCGGCCACCGGCTTTTAGAGGAACTGAAGGCACTCTGTTCGGAGCGGGAGCCGAAGTCCGGGGTGAAGCGGCTGGCCGAGCTCGATCTCCTCCGATTCATTCACCCGAAGCTCGTCTGGACGTCACGGCTGGAGAAGTTACTCCTCGCCGTCGAAGAAACCCTCGATTGGTATCGGCTGCTCTATCTGGATCACAAGCTGGAGTCCTGGCTGGTCTACATGATGGCGATTGCGGCGGTGTTGCCGGATCGCGGGGTGGCGGACCTGTTGAAGCGGTTTCCCTTCAGTGAGCGTGAAGCCACCACATTGAAAGCCATGCGGGGCGGAGCCCATCGCCTGTTACGCCAACTGAGTAAGCAGCCATCCTTGAAACCGTCCGGGGTCTGCCGGGTATTGGAGGGCGTGCCGGAGGAGGCGCTCCTGGCCATCATGGCCCAGAGCCCGTCCGACCGGATAAAACGGCAGGTGTCAGCCTATCTCACCTCCTGGAGGCAGGCGAAACCGCTGCTTACGGGGAAGGATCTTCAATCCATGGGCATCAAGCCGGGGCCGATCTACAGCCAGGTGCTCAGCCGGCTTCGTGACGCGCACTTGGACGGTCTCGTCAAGACAGAGTCGGACGAACGGACGTTCATCGAGCATGTCATTCGGCGTTGATCGCAGGGTGCGATTAATTCGACGGTGAAATCGTCAGCGAGACTTCATTCGGAAGCAACAATGTGACGTTGGCCTGATTGCTTCCATCCGGCTGAATCAGTGCGAACAGCGGGACCGGCTGCGGGACCGTGGCCGGCGGCATGGTCAACAGGGCCGGGAAGTCGATCAACGGCGAGATCGTGGCAAGACTGGCAAGTCGCAACCGGAACGCCATCAGGATATCGCGAAGCCGTGCGGACTGCTCTTCCTGTGAGAGGGATTGATTTGTGACAATCCCGATCTCCCATAGCGGCTTGGTGATAGTGACGGGAAAGGTGAGCCCGACTTGCTTGGCCGTCGGCGTCACGTCGATCAAAATCCCCGACTGAATGGCTTCCTCCCGGTCTCTGATGGTTGGAATATCCGCGGATGCCGCGGGGTTTTCCGCCGCATCGTTCTGAGTCGGAGTTGTCTCTCCGGCAGGCATTTTGTGCGAGGGGGGAACTACCGGTGATGCTGGTTCCATGTCAGCGAGCACGGCCTCGATTTCCGGCACAGCCGGAACGAGCTCTCTCGGCAGGGCGTTCACAATCCCCTCATAGACGGCCCGGGCGGACGCCGACCAGGCATCGTTGAACGGGCGCCCGGCGAATGCGGCGTCCGCCGCCTTCTTTTCATCGTGTGTCAGTGCTTTGGGAGCGGTGTTGTGTGTCATGGTTGATGAGATAATCCGGATCAGACGAAGGTCAAGGGCCAGGGGAGTCGAGGTGAAGCGCGCGGAAGCCTCGTGCTATAGTTTCCCGCATGGCTCGAATGGACTATTACCAGATCCTGGGCGTTTCGCGCGAAGCGTCCGATGACGAGATCAAAAAGGCCTATCGCAAGCTGGTCTTCCAGCATCACCCCGACAGGAATCCCAACGGCAAAGACGCGGAAGCGAAGATCCGCGAAATCAACGCGGCCTACGAAATCGTGGGCGATGCCGAGAAGCGTCGCAGCTATGACCGGCTCTATTGGGGCGACGAGCCGCACGCGGATGTGGTGGATGTGTCGGTCATTCTCCATGAGATGGAGCAGAAGCTCTTCGATGAGGGCCGGAAAGAACTCTTTGCCCTCTTGGTGAAAGATGTGAAGCGGGTGAAGGCGGAGTTGGCGCTCTTGCGCGAGCGGACCGTGGCCGCCCAGGGTTATGACACCTTCAAGGAAGATCTGGTGGCAGAGCGGGGCGCAGAGGTGATGGACGACTTTCTTACCGACGAGATGGAAGCGCGCAAAGGCCGGTTAGTCGAGGTGGCCGCCGAGATGATGGTGTCCCAAGGGGTCGTGAAAAAGAACGATGAAGGCGGGTTTCGATCCTTGCGGGGACAATTGGAAGACAGTTTCCGGAAGGGCCGCATCCACGGCTATGCCTCGGCCTTGGAGCTTTTTTACGAACGGCGGTGAATCATCAATCGTCAGCCGTCAATCGAGTGAGGGGAAATAATCTCTTCTCAGGCCGTCGACTGACGTGTGGCGAATGACGTCACGTCGCCAGCGGTCCCGCGACGAATTTCCCCGCCTGCATCACGCCCATGATTTTGCTGCGGTCCCGCAGGATCTCTATCCGTTTCAGCGGATTCCCATCCAGAATGACCAGATCCGCCTGCCGGCCTCTCGTGAGCGTGCCGACCGTGTCATGGATGCCGATCAAGCGCGCGGCGGCGGCGGTTGAGGCGAGAATCGCTTCCATCGAACTCATGCCGAAGGCGACCATCCGCTCCAATTCCTGCGCGTTCTCCCCGTGATAGTTGAAGGGGGTGCCGGCATCGGTCCCCATGGCAATGCAGAGTCCGCTCTGATGGGCCTTCTTGAAGCTGGCTTGGTGGCGCTTTGTCATGGCCCGGGCTTTGTCCAGTGCGCTGGCGGGAATTCCGCAGCCGGGCCGTCCTGCCGCGGTGGTGGAGAGTGCGGAGAGCGTCGGGACCATATAAACGCCGTGTCGTTTCATCAATTCGCCGGCTTCGTCGTCGAGCAACGTGGCATGTTCGATGGAGTGGACGCCGGCGCGAATCGCGTTCTTCATGCCGGACGCGCCGTGGGCGTGAGCGGCGACTTTTTTCTGCGCCCGTCGGGCGGTCGCGACGGCGGCGGTCAGTTCATCCATGGTCATCTGCGCCTGATCCGGTGACGTGCCGGGCGTGAGAACGCCGCCTGAGGCGATGACTTTGATCACCCCGGCGCCTGCCGCCAGCTGCGCGTCGACGGCCCGCTGGACCTGCTCGATGCCCTCGACTTCCTGACCGATAAAACGGGCATGGCCGCCGATCATGCAGATGGCGAGGCCGGCGCCGACAATGCGGGGACCGGGCAGGATGCCGGCCTCGATCGCCGCTTTCAGCACGAAAATAGAGTGGTCGCGGGAGCCGACGTCGCGGATGGTCGTGAAGCCCGACTCCACGGTCTGCCTGGCATGCCGGGCCGACTTCAAGAGCGTCATGGAGGGAGCTTCCGATTCGACGGTGGCGACGACGTCCGGTTCTCCGCCCAGACAGAGATGCACGTGACAATCGATCAATCCCGGAATGATCGTGAGGCCGCGACCGTTCAGACGCGTGACCCCTTTCGGGATCGTCATGGTCCGGCTCGATCCGGTGGCGACAATCTTGCTGCCGCGAATCAGGATGGTGGCGTGTTCGATCGTGAGACCGGTTCCGTCGATGAGACGCACATGCTGAATGGCGATGGCCATGGGGCTATTCTCCAACCGGGAAGGTGATCACGATGCCGCCCATCACGTCGTTCAATTTGAAATCACGGCGCGGGCTGTTGGCGTGCTGGTTGTGGCAGTCGACGCAGGCTTGCGAGCCGGCCCGGTCGGCATAAATGGCCTGGAAATACCGTGTGCCGCCTTTGGTGATAAAGCCGTAGTGCGGTTTGTCGGGGTTTTTGTCCACGGCCGCGAGACCGAGCCGTTCAAAGTCGCTGTTAGGCCCGTTCCACACGTAGATCGGGGTCAGGCTGGCCAGGCGAAACGAGAACTTTAAATCTTTCATCGACACGAGCCGGCCGGATTCCATCAGATACTGGGCCGGCAGAGCGACGCCGCGTTCGTCTTTCCAATGCTCATGGGCCTGGATGCCTTCCTTCTGCAGTTTCACGACCACATTGTCCGTGTAGTTGTTGCGGTTGGCTTCGAGCAGGGCCTGGATAAAGGCCGCGACTTTTTCCGGCGAGACCATGTCCGTCTTCATGGAATTGGCCATCGTCAGTTTGAAGACCCAGAAAAAGACGACGCTCATCAGCGCAAAAGTCACGGCGCCTAAGACGACTAAGAGGGGACGGTTCATGTGCAAGCTCCTTCTACATTGCCCGGCTATAGATGCGCGCGGCCGCTTGCAGCGCAACGCCCGGCGTCGACAGCCATCCGTGTCGAATGAAAATCTCTTCGAGCGCATTCAGAAAGGTCAGAACATTCGCTTCCGTGCAGGACTCGCCCATCAACCCGATGCGCCAGACCTGGCCTTTGAGCGGGCCCAGTCCTCCGCCGATTTCGATGCCGAATTGCTGCAGGAGCTGCTGCCGCACCGCCGCTTCGTCGAGATGGGGCGGGACCGTCACGCAGCTCAGCATCGGCAGCCGATGCCCGGCTGCCGGAAGCGGCGTCAGTTCGAGTTCCATCAGGCCGGCCACTAACGCGTCGCTGTTGAGTTGATGGCGTGCAAAGCGGGCGGGCAATCCTTCCAACTCGATCAATCGCAGCGACTCGCGTAAGGCATAGAGCATCGAGACCGGTGCGGTGTGATGATAGGCGCGCGATCCCTCGGCCCAGTAGTCCGCCACCAGTCCCATGTCGAGATACCAGCTCTGGCAGGGGGTGCGGCGGCTTTTGATGACGGAGAGGGCCTGCGGGCTCAGTGTGAGAGGCGCCAGACCCGGCGGGCAGCTCAGACATTTCTGCGTGGCACTGTAACAGACATCGATGCCCCAGCGGTCGACGTCCACGGGAACGCCGCCCAGCGACGTGACCGCATCGACGATCAGCAGCGCCTGGTGATTTCTGCACATCGCTCCGACCGGTTCGAGCGGCTGCCATGCGCCGGTCGATGTTTCGGCGTGGACGAGCACCACCGCTTTCACCGGACTCGACCGGCGTAACGCGGTTTCGATCATGTCGGGGAGAATCACCTGGCCCCAGGGCACCTCCAGTTTGATGGCCTTGCCGCCGCATCGCTCGACCACGGTCGCGAGGCGGGTGCCGAAGACTCCGTTGACGCCGACGATCACCGCGTCTCCCGGTTCCACTATATTGACGATCGCCGCTTCCATTCCGGCTGATCCGGTTCCGGACACGGCGATCGTGAACGGGTTGGTCGTGGCGAACAACGGCCGGAGCGACTGCTGAATATCGTTCATGACGGTCAGAAACGCAGGATCGAGATGTCCAAGCAGCGGCGCAGAAAGGGCCTGCAGCACGCGGGGGTGCACCATGCTGGGGCCGGGGCCCAGCAGGAGGCGCCGGGGAGGGAAAAAGTCGCGCATCGAACGAAAGTCTCCGAAAGGTTTTGCGGGGTTAGTATAGCCAAGTCCGGCCTGAGAGGCCACGTGATAGTGGCGGCCTGTTGTGGATCCCTCTAGCCATTTCGAGGGATAGGTGACGGCAAGGCCCCGATGGTATAGTCCCCCCTATGCATGATGCCCTGAGGCCAGATGGCGGCCAGTCTATGGCGACCGGAACCAGGTGTGCAACGGGGCGTTCGCCGTTCACCGGACCGGATCGGCCGCGGTTTTCGCTGTCGGTGAGTCTGTTCGCCGCCGCGCTCCTTATATCAGCATTGGGAGCTCTGCTGTGGCTCTCGTCCCACTCCTCCAGGCTGGAGCGTTTTGACGACCCTGAACGGGCGCTCGATGTGATGGTCGGCCGGACCATGGAAGCCCAGGACGGGCTTTTTCTGGCTCCGGACTGGCAGAAGCGGGTGACGGAGTGGACCGCCGGCGGCAACGATGCGGAGCGGCTACAGGCGATCGCCTGGTATCAAGAACTTGTCAAGGAGACGGATTCCCCATCGGCGATGTTACGGCTGGCGATTGTGCAGGCGGAATCCGGACAGAAATCCGAAGCCCTTGCCGCGGCAAAAATCTGGCTTGGTGAAGAAGAGCCTCTTCCTCTCTATGGAGCGCTGATCGATGCGGCCTATGGCGATGACCCGCTGACGGGCGAGGACGAACAGCGGTTGCAATCGGCCCTGGCTGAAGTTCTGCCCGCCGGATGGTTTTACAATCACCTTGCATCGGCATTAGCGGAGCGAGCGGACGATGTCCGGCTCGGCATCGCGATCAACCAACAGATCCACGATCGGGGCGAGCGGCTGCAAGTTCGGGCGCAACTCCTGACCGGGGCCGAGCTGCTGTGCCTGATCGGCGGGTCCGTCATGGCGCTCCGGTATGCCTGGCAGGCTATCCGCCGGGAAGATGGACTGAGCGTGCACCGGCCCGGGATGCCGCCGCCCTGGCCCGGAGGTATCGGCACCGCGGTATTGCTGCGCGGTGGCGCGCTCGGGGCGGTACTCTCGCTCGCCTTTATCTCTATGGCGCCCTCCGAGAATGTGTCGCTGCGCGCCGTCGCGATCCCTGCGGCCAATCTGCCGCTGTTGGCGATGGCCTACTACTACCTGCTCAGACCGGCGGGATTGAATGTCTTTACCGGGTTCGGGTTGCAGATTCCCTGGCAGCGGGCCGGGCGTCTGGCCGGGGCGGTGCTGGCGGTGGTGGCGGCCGGGTTTTGGGGCGAGTGGGTGATGGGGCGGGTGGCGGAGTCGCTCCAGTTGGCCAACCACTGGACGGAGTGGTTTGATCCCGACCTGGTCTGGGCGTCGGGGCCGGTACTGACGATCAGTCTGCTCGAGTACGTCGTGTTTGCCCCGATCTTTGAGGAGCTGGCCTTTCGCGGAATTCTGTATGCAATCCTGCGCCGTCGGCTGACCCCGTTGCCGGCGGCGATGATCAGCGCCTGCATCTTTGCCGCAGCGCATGGATACGGACTCATCGGTTTTCTCAGCGTCTTCTGGAGCGGCCTGCTCTGGGCCTGGTTGTACGAGCGGACCGGCAGCCTGATTCCCGGCATGATTGCCCATGCGACGAATAATTTGCTGGTGTGTTTGGCCGTCATGTCTCTGCTTCGCTAGGAAGACGGTGAAACTGCCTTCCAGCAGCGTTCTCGCCTCGTCAAAATCCTCAATGTACCCCTGAGGGTACACTTCCGGTTTTGACTCGGTTGCGGCCTTGCTGGAAGATCAGTTTGACCGTCCTCTGTGACTCGACTATCGGAGAGCCGGCTCGATCACGCGTAATGCTGAGAAAAGATCGTGGTGGCGAATCGTATAACCGAGTTGCTGGGTGAGCTTGGCGGTGGAGATGCGCTTCCCCGTGTCGTGCGTCGCGGCGGACTGGGGTGATCGGATATTCCATCGTTGTTCTGCTGTTTCGCAGATGGTGTCCCAGGTGCGGGGTTGGCCGTCACTCACGTTATAGGCTTCACCGGGAGTCCCTCGTTCCAGCGCGGCAAGACAGATAGGCGCGAGATCTTCGACGTGGATCAGGTTGACGAATTTTGGTGAAGGACCGACGCGGCCTGTTCTGATCCAATCGAGGGGATTGCGGTCAGGTCCGTAAATGCCGGCTACTCGAAGGATTATGGCGCCGCAGTCTTTGCGGAGGAATTCTTCCCCCTGGACGCGAGGCTTCGTAAGATCGACCGGAGCTGTTTCATCGATCCAGGGTGGCGGATACTCCTCGGAGTCACTCAGGTCATATGCGGAGGTGCTGCCAAGGACCACGAGGCGGCTGGTCGAAGTGTTCCACGTTGCGGCGAATGGCCGGACGAAGTCGAGCGGCGCGGCTGGAAAACACCAGATGAAGTCGGCCTCTTGGGGAATATTGGGCCAGGTGTCCGGCTGGGATAGATCAAACCGGATTCGTTGTTCTATTTGCACGTAGTCGAGGTGTTGTTCCGGTGAGCGGCTGGTGGCAAAGGCTCTCGGTGAGCGTCCGGCAACCAGCGGCCAGAGAAAACGGGCGATATAGCCTGAGCCGAGGATGATGAGAGGATGGTGTGGCACAATGGAACGCTCCGTCTTGTTTCGCCCACAATCTGCCAGCGCACAGCCCGCAAAGTCCATTGAAAACATGCGGGGATCGGTTGGCATTAGTTTTCCATAGTGCTATAAACGGAAAGTCATGTCTGTCTATGACGTGAGGGGCGGCGATAGGGAGGATGTTGTGATGAAAACGCCACGTTGGATATTCGCTGTACTGCCGGGGCTTCTGTTGCTTGCAGGCTGTCCGAGTAGTGGTGGGGATGAAAACGGCGGAAATTTCACGTTGGGGGCAGGAGCGGATTCTGCAAGGTATGCATATGTCGTAAATAATAACAACTCGGGGTCAGGAACGCTTTCAATTTACAGCGCGAATACAGGGACCGGCGCACTGACGTTGCTTTCGGCCTCAACGGTGCTCGGAACAGATCCTCAGTCTGTGACCGTGGATCCAACCGGAAGATTTGTGTATGTCGTGAACAAGGGCTTGAGTTCTGTCACGCCATATACGTTGGACTCCTCCACGGGGCTGCTTTCCGCAGGTAGTACCGTCACGGCCACGCTCTCTGGGCCTACATCTCTGGTGGTCGATCCGACGGGCCGTTTTGCGTATGCGGGGAATACGACGTCGAACAACGTGTCCGTATTTACGATCGATCAAACGACGGGCGCATTGACGGCCGGGACAGCGGTTGCGGCCGGGACGGCGCCGAGCAGCGTGGCGGTGGATCCGACGGGGCGGTTTGTGTATGCGGGGAATACGACGTCGAACAACGTGTCTGCCTTCACGATCAACACGAACACGGGAGCCTTGAGCAGTGTTACCGGATCGCCGTTCGTCGCGGGCTCGGCGCCGAGCAGCGTAGCGGTGGATCCGACGGGGCGGTTCGTGTATGTGGCAAACGCGACCGCTAATACGGTTTCAGTGTTTAGTGTTGATCAAAGCAACGGAGCGTTATCGCTTGGGTCATCTGCCTCTACCGTAACCGGACCGCAATCAGTGTCGGTCGATCCAGCGGGAAGATTTCTCTATGCAGTTACAAACGCGGCGTCTGACAACGTACGCGTGTTTTCAATCACCCCGACGACGGGGGCGTTGTCTGAAATTTCCGGTTCGCCATTTGATGCCGGCGACTTTCCAAAATCCGTGTCCATCGATCCCAGTGGCCGGTTTCTCTACGTGGCAAACAGAAATTCGAACAACGTGTCCGTGTTTTCTATTAATGCGACGACGGGCGCACTGACTGCGGGTGTATCGATAGGGGCAGGCACGACTCCAGTCTCTCTCGCCGTCGCCAATCCACAGCAACGATTTGTCTATGCCTCCAATAACACCGGCGGCACGGTGTCCGTGTTTTCCGGGGACAAAGATAGTGGCGTCTTAACTGCCGGAACTGCAGTTTCTTCTGGAACCGGACCCCGCAGCGTGGCGGTGGATCCGACGGGGCGGTTTGTGTATGCGGGGAATGCGACGTCGAACAACGTGTCTGCCTTCACGATCAACACGAACACGGGAG
>CAYPOR010000054.1:0-20858 GCA_964412445.1 uncultured Nitrospira sp. | reverse complement strand
CGGGTGATGGAGAAAAACTCCGAGCTCTATCGTCGACTCTCGTGACTCGTTATCTTACCGTTGCTGAGGTGCTGGAGCTTCACCAATCTGTCGTAGAACGATGGGGTGGCTCTGGTGGAATTCGGGATCTCAACGTCCTTGAGTCCGCCTTGGCTCAGCCACGCCAAAGTTTCGGAGGGAATGATCTCTATCCGGATCTTCCATCCAAAGCCGCAGCCCTCTGCTTCTCTCTCGTACTCAATCACCCTTTTATCGACGGAAATAAACGAGTAGGGCATGCTGCCATGGAAGTCTTCCTGTCGCTGAATGAATACGAACTCCATGCGTCAATCGACGAACAGGAACGTCTCATCCTCGACCTTGCAGCAGGACAGCTCTCGCGGGACATTTTCGCAGCCTGGGTGACGCAGCACGCCAGCCCTATCAGGCAATAACGCGATCATCACACCGCCCCCAGCCGTACTGGACCAAAAACCTGGCGGGCCTGATGAAGCTCCTTGATATGGCGCCGGAGAGCAGGTCCGAAGGTAGAGCGCAGGACGGCGTCGCGGTGACGGAGGATGCGCGCTTCGGCATTCCCGATCTGTTCCTCCAACTGTCGCACTAAACGAGCACCCGAGCCGGTGAGCCATTTCAAGTGCCCGCCGGCATACTCCAGATCCTGAATCGAGTAGCGGACGGATTCGATCTCTTCGAGACAGCGGAAGCGCGCCCGCATGAGATCGCGCTGCGTCAGCCCGGCGGCTTTCCACCGCTTCATTCCCTGCTTCGTCTCGGCCCATGACGAGAGCCGCTCGAACAGCAGCGCCCCCATCGTGAAGGTAAACGTCGCGTGGAGAATCCCCCGCAACGGACGCAGGCTCCGGCGCCAGGGAGAGTAGAAGATCTGCTGATTGTGATCACCGTGATACATGACGTGCTTGCGCAGCAACAGATTCAAGTGGTGGTGACTGTTCTCGTGAATTAGATCGTCGATGAGATCGAGATTGTCGCGGTCGAAGCAATTGATGAACGAAAGGCCTGGACGATGGCGGTAACTGAAGCTGACCACGCCTTTGGCATTGAGCGGAATAATCCGCGAGGTCAACAGCGCCAACACCTCATGCCCTTCCGGCCACGCGGCCTGAATGGTTTCCCAGGCGCGCCGGATGCGGGCTGCCTGTTTCGGATCCGTCGGAGCCACCTTCTTCGGTTGGCGGTCCCTCCCATAGATCAGGGTGGAACCGACCGTCACCGCGCCATAGGAAGTACAAAGCACTTCGGCCGTCGGACGCACCGCCCAATGCCATTGCGCCTGCCCGCCGGCAATAGACCAGACCGGCGCAAGTGTTTGTCCGACCTTGACGGCAATCCCTGAGGCATCGACACGAAAGATCGCTCTACCGGCCGCTCGCGCCAGGAGTCGCTTCAGCGAAGGCGGGGCTTCGCATTGATCTCCCGCCACTCCGAGGGGCACGGCGCCGGCCTCTTCCGCTTTTTCAAAGTTCTGCGCCAGACTGCCCGGCACATTCCACTGCGAGACCTTGCGTGTGCGGCACCAGGCCGCCGCGGCGGCGGGATCGAGCCACAGCGCCTCTTGCGCAAGGTCCTGAGCCAATCGTTTGCAGAGACGTGCAAGCCTGCCGTCCAAGCCGCTGACCTGCGTTTTCCCTTTGGGAAACAGCTCGTCGAGATAACTGTTTTCGAAAAACTTTTCCTGGCACTCGGCAAACAATTGCTCGGCAAACTCCCGGCGATCCAACTCCGTCCGCCACTGCTGCCAGATATCCAGGAAGTACACGAAATCGTTCAGCGACTCGATCCATCCGACCACTTTCCAGTTGGACAAGTCCTCGGCTTTCACGCTGCGACCGAGGAACTGCACGGTGTCCGTCGGAAACGCGAGCTGTGATGCCAGCTCGGCGTAATCGTCCTGCAACTCCCGGCAGAGTTCCTGGAGCAGCTTCCGCATGGACAGTCGAAGTTCAAGATTCAGTGCGACGAGCGATGGGGAATCGAATAGAAGCACCTGCCGCCTCCCTCAATAATCAAGATGGAACAGGGGAGACTCTAACGTAGGAGCGACAGGCCTGCAAGGAGGAACCTGGACAGGAGCCACGCAGAAACGGCCGGAGATCATCCCGATGAGCCGTATGCGCAGCAGACTGGTTGGATCACACTGCAGTGAAAACCCTACGGCGCCCGATCACGCCGTCGCTTTGAGGTGTCCCGCGAACTCCGGCACCAGGACGCCCGGCTTCAGCAGCTTCATCGTTCCGGATTTTTGAATCATGCGATGACGGAGGATCAACGGATCCACGATATTGCCGCAGGACACACAGCGCATGCCGCGCATCCACATGGGGACGCAGCTTTCCTGTATATCGATCAGATTGTCGACCACCATGAGGCCTTCACATCTGGTGCACTTCATAGCGCCCTCCTCATCACGAATGATTGTGGCCCGCCCGCGCATCCGGCGCCGCTGCTATACAGTGCCTAACAGCTTGCCGAAATCCTGCCTGCCCGTGGATGAAGCAAACAGGATGCCAGTACGCCTATCCTCACACCCTTGCGGGTTTCCTCGTCGAATCGTAGAGTGTGCCGCCTGGGGAAACGGCTGCTTCTGAGGGAATGTGACCGAATTGGCCCCATGCGACACAAATGGAGAAAGACCGGCGTATCCCCTGATTCGAAAGCAGAATAAGACTGACAAACAATGGCACTGACAGCGACAGAAATTACCCAGGTCGTGACTGAACTGGCTCCCGCCCTCATCGGAGGCTGGATCCAAAAAGCCTATCAACCGGCGGCACGGACGGTCGTACTGGAAATCCGGACCCACGGACATACTCACCGGCTCCTGCTCTCCGCATCTCCGGCCACGACACGCATCCATCTGGTGACTCATCCCCTGCACAATCCCCCGGCACCGCCGGCCTTCTGCCAATACCTCCGGGCCCATCTCCACGGCGCACGCATCGACGGCCTTCGGCAGGAAGGCCGGGACCGGATCGTCTCGCTCGTATTGACGGGCAAAGCAGGCCCGCAACGCCTGATTGCCGAATTGACCGGCAACGCCGCCAATCTCCTGGTGCTTGATTCCGAACAACGCGTGCTGAGGGATCTGAATCGCTCGACGGACCGGTATGGCAAACCCTACCAACCACCGGTGCTGTCAGCCGGTTCCGGACCGCGTGAGCGGGACAACCGTTTCGCGGCAGACGCGCATGTGCCGTTCGGTTTATCCGCTGCCATTGAATCGCACTATGCGGAGAAAGAATCGACGGACAGCACGGCCGCCGTCCGGGACGCCCGCGCACACCAGATCAGAAAAACGATCAAAAAGCAGGGACGGCGGGTGGAGGCCTGGCGGAGCGATCTCGCCAAAGCAGAGAAGTATAAGGGCTATGCCCGTTACGGAGAGTTGCTCAAAGCCAACCTGGGCACGATCAACAAGGGGCTGGAGTCGATCGTCGTCGTCGACTACTTCGATGAGGCTCTGCCGCAACTCACGATCCCGCTCGACCCGACAAAATCCGCCCAGGGCAATATGGACGACTACTTTCGCAAACAACGGAAACATGCGACGGCAGAACGAGAACTGCTCCCGCGCATTGCGCAGGGAGAAGCCGAGCTGGATGCCCTCCGCCGGGAACTGCACTCCATCGAACAAGGAACCTGGCAGCCGGCACAGACCAAGCCGTCGGCCGACGCGCCGGCCCGGCGGCGGGATCAATCGACATCGAACGAGCGGCCTGATGCACGACGCGGCCCCTTTCGCCGTTTCATATCCTCGGACGGACTCCCGATCTTCGTGGGACGAAATGCGCGGGAAAATGACGAACTGACCTTCGGACTCGCCAAGAGCGACGATCTCTGGCTCCATGCCCGAGGCACACCGGGCTCACATGTCGTCGTGCGCCTGGAAAAAGGCAGCGACCCGCCTCCGGACACCCTTCGGGACGCCGCCACGCTCGCGTTGCTCTATAGTGATCTCAAGAAAAGCGGAAAAGGCGAGGTGATCTATACCCGGCGTAAGTGGGTCAAGAAAGCGAAGGGCCAGGCCCCCGGCGCCGTGACCGTCACACAAGAGAAATCACTCCATGTTAGTCTGGATAAAAAACGGCTGGATGCGCTCAAGACCCGCTCAGTCCAGGAGTAATTGCTCTTATCTCGCCGCGCCTTTCCTAATATTCTCCCGCCATGCTACAGTGCCCACATATGGGCACCCCCTCGCCACAAGATGACTCACTGCGAATTATCGGGACCCTCATCGCCTGTAAGGGACTCCATGAATTCGAGCAGGCGTTGAGCCATGAACTCATCAGGCTCCTGAAGTGCGACCTTATCGGATTCTACTTATATAGCGCGGCAGCCAAGTCCTTTACTCCCATCTCCAAGCAACTGATCGATCCTGAGTGCCCCGGCTATCTCATCGGCCAATTGCCTGCCGCCGGAACTATGAAAGAAGCGGTAATCCAACGAGACCGAGCGATTCTGGAGCATGACTTAGCCCGCTCTTCCTGGGCCGAATCCGCTGTACTGAAGTCCGCTTCATTCAAGACCGCCTCCGTCATGACGGCCCCCCTAACTGCGGCGACGTCTCCCACGCAACGACATCCGCAGGCCATCGCAGTCGTCAGCGCGATCCTGATCGGAAAAGCCAACGCCTTCTCCGAGGAAGATCGATTGTTTCTCGAAACCCTCGCCCTCCAGCTCGCCCCGGTGCTGCAACACATTCTGGCCGCCGAGGAGCGCGATGCGCTGATGGCGATCAACAGCCAGGTCGTCGTCGGCACCATGACGATCGAGCAGCTCATGCCGGTCGTACGCGGCATGCTGTATCGCGTGGTGCGTCAGGACATGACGGGGCTGGTGCGATTCATCCAATCGCCGCAGGGGCCATGGTTCGACATCGTCTATCGCGAGAGCGTCAATATCGACCTGGAACAACTTCGCCGCTTCCCATTCGAACGCATGGCGCCGGCTGAACTGATGACCACCGGGAAACCGTTGTTGATTACCGGCCACAACCACGAACGGTTTCCGGAACGCGGATATATCGAATCCATCGGCATTCTGTCGTGCATCCTCTGCCCCCTGATCGTGCACGGATCGCCCTATGGATTCCTGGCCATCGGCAGCAAACGGCGTAACGCCTTTTCAGAGCGAGACCTGGCCTTCGCCGAGCAGATCGGATTTCACCTCTCGCATGCCATGACGAACCTCACCGCCTACGAAGAAATCCGTTCTTTGAAGGAACAACTCGAACAGGAGAACGTGTATCTCCGCGATGAGATGACCGCCTCCGTCGATTTTACCCAGCTGGTGGGGGAGAGCCCCGCGTTGCAGAAAACACTGAAAGCGATCGAGCAGGTGGCGCCGACCGACTCCACGGTGCTCATCACGGGGGAAACCGGCACCGGAAAGGAACTGGTCGCGCAGGCCATCCATCGCCTGTCGCCGAGAAAAGACAAGCCGTTGATCACAGTCAACTGCGCCGCATTGCCTCCGACGTTGATCGAGTCCGAACTCTTCGGCCATGAGAAAGGCGCCTTTACCAACGCCACGGCGCGCAAGATCGGCCGGTTCGAACTCGCGAACGGAGGCACGATCTTCCTGGACGAGATCGGCGAACTCCCGATCGACCTTCAGGCAAAATTCCTGCGGGTGCTCGAAGCCCAGGAATTGGAGCGCATCGGCGGAACTCGTCCCATCACGCTGAATATCCGCGTGCTCGCCGCCACCAACGTGAATATTGAGCAGGCGGCCAAGCAAGGACTCTTCCGGTCCGATCTCTTCTACCGGCTCAATGTATTCCCGATTCGGATTCCCCCGCTCCGGGACCGCCGCGAGGATATCCCGATGCTGGCCCGCCACTTTGTGAAGAAATTCAGCGAGCGCCACCGTAAAACCCTCACCCGTATCGGAAGCAACACACTGAAATCGCTGGTGTCATACGACTGGCCCGGCAATGTGCGTGAGCTCGAACATGTGATCGAGCGCGCGGTGATCGTCAGCCGGGGCCCGGTTCTGACCATCGAGGAGTTGGACCCGCCGCCGAAGAACGCCGACGCAAAAGAATCTCCGCGGACGCTGGCAGACGCCGAACGCATCCATATCATCCAGACACTCGGCCAAACAAACTGGACCTTGGCAGGAAAACAAGGGGCGGCCGCGCGCCTCGGGATGAAACGCTCAACGCTGCAACACCGGATGAAGAAACTCGGAATTACCCGCCCCCCGCGCCGCAAGAAATAATCTGCCCGTATATCGGCAGCCGAACCCTGCGTTGCCAACCGGTCGGCACATGTCAGACTGCATCAGTCACCGCTCAGTTCATTGCGTCTCGCGGCGCCGCTCATTTCATCAGGACTTGCGCATCCACACTCACGGATTCCCCGATCTGGCATTGTCCCTGCTCTATGCCATTCGCATGAACCGGCACAATTCACTGACACCAGAACAACTCAGCCGAACCATCGAAGAGTATTTTGCCGAGCGGCAGATAGCCATCCTGCCGTCCGGCGAACAAACTACGGACGGCAAGCGGCTCTCCTGGTGCGGCGACGTATTGGAATATCTCACGGAAGGGCTGGCCGACAGGCTGGCCGCGCGGGGCATTACGTTCAGCAAAGCCTTCCCCGGACCGTTCCGTCTCATGGATGAGGATCAGCTGACCGACGGGCAACACATCCGCCGGTTCTGGACGATGGCCCTCGACCGTGGCTGCCCCGTTGCTCGTCTCTGCACCCATTTTTTTCATCGCCACGATCAGGTGGCGCTGCCGCAACCGCCCCGGGTGGTCGCCTATCCTCCCGACCATCCGGAACCCGACGCGGAGAAGCCGGCATGAACTACGTCGCGCTCAAAATGCTGTTCGGCGATCGCGCGAAATATCTCATGCTCCTCTGCGGCCTGACCTTCGCCGTGATGCTGATCGTCCAGCAGGGGTCGATCTTCTGGGGGCTGATGATCTGGTCTCAGTCCAGCGTCAGCAATCTCAATGTACCGATCTGGGTCACGGATCCGGGGATCGCACAAGTCGACGAAGTGAAACCGATCGCCGACACCGCCGTAGACCGCGTGCGCAGCGTGCCCGGTGTGGAATGGGCCGTGCCGCTCTACAAAGGCTTGTTACGCGCGCGCCTCTCCAACGGAGACTATCACCAGATCACGCTCACAGGCCTGGAATCCTCGACCCTGATCGGACGCCCGGCCGAAGTCCTGGAAGGCCGGTTCGAAGATGTGCTGCAGCCCGATGCCGTCGTGCTGGACCAATGGGCGGTGGAACGGATGGGCGGCCCGAACGTCATCAAGATCGGCACCGTATTCGAGCTGAACGACAAGCTGGCCCGCGTCGTCGCCATCGCCAAAACCCAGAAGAGTTTCACCAACATTCCGGTCGTATACACCACCTACGAACGAGCCATCCGGTATGTGCCCCGGGAGCGCCGGACCCTGTCGTATGTCCTCGCCAAAGCGAAAGACGGCGTGCCCGTTGCGGAAGTCACCAAGCGCATCCATGAACAGACGGGGCTGGGCGCCTTTACGGCCGAAGACTTCGGCTGGAAAACCATCGGCTGGGTTCTCAAGAATACCGGCATCGGGATCAACTTCGGCACGACCATTCTCCTGGGCTTCATCGTCGGCATGGCGATCGCCGGACAAACGTTTTACCTGTTTACCGTGGAAAATCTCCGGCAATTCGGCGCGCTGAAAGCGATGGGCGCCTCGACCTTCACGCTGGCGCGGATGATCCTCCTGCAAGCCTTCACGGTGGGCCTTACCGGCTATGGAGTCGGCATCGGCCTCGCCACGGGCTTCGGATTCTTGACGGCCAGAAGCGGCGGATTGCCCTTCATCGAAACCTGGCAACTGCTCCTCCTGGTGCTGGTGGCGCTGCTGGCCATCTGCACCTTTTCGGCCCTGATCAGCATCATCAAACTCGCACGGCTCGAGCCGGCGATTGTCTTCCGGTGAGCATGATGGATCACCCAACAGAAGAACAGACACAACCGGCAGCCGTGAAACTCCGCGGCATCGTGAAATCGTTCGGCACCGGTGACACGAAAGTGACCGTACTCAGGGGGATCGACCTCGACATCTATCTGGGCGAGATGCTCCTGCTCGTCGGTGAGTCCGGAGGCGGAAAGACCACGCTGCTGTCCGCCATCGCCGGAATCCTCGAAATCGACGCAGGAGACATCGATGTGCTCGGCGTGCCGCTGAGCGACCTGCCCGCCGGCAAACGCACGACGTTTCGCGGCCTGACAATGGGATTCATCTATCAGCAATTCAACCTGCTGCCCGCCTTGACGGCGGCCGAGAATGTCGCCGTGCCGCTCCTGATTCAGAACATCGGACGCTCAGAATCCCTCCGGCGGGCGCGGGCCATGCTCGATCGCGTCGGCCTGGGCGACCGGGCGGAGTTCCTGCCGAAAAATCTCTCCGGCGGCCAGCAGCAACGGGTGGCGATCGCCAGGGCGCTGGTCAACAAACCGCGCCTGCTCATCTGCGATGAGCCGACTGCGGCGCTGGACGGACCGAACGGACAAAAGATTATGGAGCTGTTACGCGAGGTGGGCCGCGCGCCGGACCGCTGCGTCGTCATCGTCACCCACGACAGCCGCATCTTTCACTTCGGCGACCGTATGGCCAACCTCACGGACGGACGGATCGTCAGCATTGACACGATTACCGGAGAGGGCCGCGCATGATTATCCTCAAACGCTTCAGTGTCTGGATCGCTCTGGCCGGAGTGAGCTTCGCCGGTTGGGTGCTGATGGGCACCAACAAAATCGAGCCGATGCCGACGCCGGTTTCGGAACCTCCGCGCTCGCCGTATGAACGCACGGTCGCGGCATCGGGCATCATCGAGTCCGTGAACGAAAATGTGCGTATCGCGCCGCCGGTGGCGGGCCTGATCACCAGAATGTTTGTGGCCGTCGGGGATCAGGTCCAAGAACAAGCCCCGCTCTTCCAACTCGACGACCGGGAGCTGCGCGCCCAATTGCTGACTCGGGACGCGGCGATCCCCCCGCTGCAGGCTCAGATCGACGAACAGAAATACCGCATCGGCGATCTCGACACCCAGCTGCGACGACTGAAATCCGTGCACGATGAGCGCGCCGTCAGCGAAGACGATCTCAAGCGCACGTGGTATGCCCTCGAAGTCGCGAAGCGCGCGCAGCAACGCCTCGAAGCCACGTTGAAGCAGGCGATCGCCCAGCGCGATGAAGTGACGATCCTCCTGGACCGGCTCACGGTCCGGGCGCCGCGCGAAGGAACAGTTTTGCAGGTCAATGTGCGGGCGGGCGAGTACGCGACGCCGGGGGCGAGCGAGCCGCTCCTGCTGCTCGGCGATACGCAGCGGCTTCAAGTCCGGGCCGACGTCGATGAGGTCAACGCCCCGATGGTCGCTCCGCAGGCAGCGGGGGTCGCTTCCCTCAAATCCCTGGCCGGCACGAAGATCCCGTTGACGTTCGTCCGGATCGAGCCCTATGTGGTGCCCAAAAAATCGCTGACGGGGGACAACAGCGAACGAGTCGACACGCGGGTCCTCCAGATCATCTACCGATTCGACCGGCCGCCGTTTCCGGTCTATGCCGGCCAACAGGTCGATGTCTTCATTCAACGCCAATCTGCCGGTCCGTCGGCATCCGCACCCCGCCCGGTCTCGCCCCGACAGCAGGAGCCGGCGCCATGACCCGACACACATCGAACCTCGCCATCGTGCTCGCCGCACTGAGTCTGACGGCCTGCGTGCAGGGAAAGAACTATGAGCGCCCGGCCGTCGACGTCCCGGCCGACTGGTCGAACATCACCGCGGCTGATCCAGCGCACTTTCCCGCCGATCAACAGCCCGATGCCGAATGGTGGCACGCATTCGGGAATGATGAACTTACCGGTCTGATCGAGCGGGCCCTGCAGCAGAATCACGATGTAAAACGCGCCGTGGCCCGCGTGCTGGAAAGCCGAGCCGCCGTCATGTCTGCATCTGCGGGGCTTTATCCCCAGGTCAATCTACAGGGCAGTTACAGCAGCCTGGCCGTCTCGAAAAATACCCTCGCTGGCCTGGGGCTCGCACGCGGAGGACAGCCGGGGCCCCAAGTATTCGCCGCACCAGGCAGCACATTCAACCTCTGGAACGGGTCCGTGGATCTGCGCTGGGAACTGGATTTCTGGGGCCGTATTCGCCGCGGCGAAGAAGCGGCCATCGCGGAGGTCGGCGCGAATGAACAGGATGCGCGGGCGATCGCACTGTCACTGATCAGCGACCTTGGACAGTCCTACTTCCGCATTCGAGAGCTCGATGAGCAGATTGAGATCGCCACCAGGACAGTCGCAGTTCGGCAGGAGTCCCTGGACATTATCGCGAAGCGGGCATCGGTCGGCCTTGCCTCCGATCTGGACGTAGCCAGAACCGAAGTGCTGGTGGCAGAAGCCTCCGGATTGATCCCCGACCTGATCCGAAGCCGGGCCATGGAACTGCATCGCCTTGAAGTCCTCACCGGCTCTTCGCCCGGCACAGTGGATCTCCCCCGCAAATCCCTCGGAGCCACAGTGACCCAACCGGAGATTCCCGTCGGCCTTCCCTCCCAATTACTCGAACGACGGCCGGACATTCTCCAATCTGAAGCAACGCTGATTGCCGCCAATGCCCGGATCGGACAGGCCCGCGCATACTTCTTCCCGACTCTGTCCATTACCGGCCAGGGCGGCCTCCAAAGCGCCGAGTTTGCCAATTGGTTTTCCGGAAACAGCTGGACCTACAGCATCGGCCCATCGATCACTCTGCCGATTTTCCTTGGGGGGACGAACGTGGCCCGGCTGGACCAGGCGGAGTCGCGCTACCGGCAAATGCTCGAGAGCTACCGGCAGACGATCCTCCAGGCCTTCCGGGAGGTCGCCGACCTGCTGGTGTCACTGAATTCCAGAGCCGAACAACTAGCCCGCCAGCGGGAACAACTCACGGCCGCCCGGACTGCTGTGACCCTGGCCACGGTCCGCTATCGCAAAGGCCTGGTCAATTACCTGGATGTACTTGATGCCCAACGCGTGCTACTCTCGGCCGAAACCCAAGTGGTCCTGACTGAACGGGCACGATTGACGGATATGGTCAGTCTCTTCAAGGCCTTGGGAGGAGGCTGGACACAGCCCGCTTCCGCCGCATTACCGTCGTAGACGGGATGGCCCGGTCGTTGTAGAGCCCGCGCGCTTCCCTCGCCGCCGAACTTCTTCGCTGCCCCGGTACGAAACACGTATTTTCTGGCACCGGTGAATACTCAAGAATAGGCTAAACCCAGCCGATTAAGTAGTAGACCCATATGGAACAACCTGCGTCCCATCAGCCGCCTGCCCCAAAATCTGCGACGATTCTCGTCGTCGACGACGAGCCGTCGATCGTCAAGCTATGCCGAGAAATGCTCCAACCGGAGGGATTCACCATTCTTGAGGCCGACGGCAGTTCGGACGCGCTGAAAATCTGTGCGAAACGTGAGGGACCTATTGACGTCCTGTTGACCGACCTGGTGCTCCCTCCTCCCGGATTCCAGCTCGCCTCAAGCAGCAACGAATTTCCTCACGTTCATGGGCATGAGCTGGCCATGCGCGCCTCCGTGATGCGCCAGGGACTCAGAATCATCCTGATGTCGGGGAATCCGGACAAGGAACTCACCAGCCACGGAATCAAGCGAGGCGTCCTGCCATTCCTGCAAAAGCCGTTCGAGAGAACCGCATTGGTTCAACTCGTCCGCGAAGTGCTGCAGAATCCCTCTCCGGCGCTCAATCCGAATCAGGGGAAAGCGGCGAACGACGTCGACTGGTTCGGGTAATCTCTCGCTTCATCCAGCCGTACGATAACCGCTGTGAGAATCTAGCCCACACCAGCACTTTCAACATCTATCGCAGACTGTTCAAAATGGCCGGCCAGCAAGGCCGAAGCAAGCGAAGAGGCGACGCGTACTGAGTGCCGTACGTTGAGTCTCTGAGAGCCGCGAGAACACCGCTGGCGGACTTTTTCAACAGTCTGCTAGGCATGCTCCGTCATAAACCAGCCGGCAATGGAGAGTCGTCGATGTTGACCGGCCGTTTGATCCACACGACAAACACGGTGAAACCGCGGCACGGTGAACATGACCAGAGCACCCGGACGCGGCTCGATACAATGCGTGACGGATAAGGCCGGCTTCTCCGCCGTGTGCGTCGAACGGGTGGCATAGACGATCAGTTCCCCGCCCCAATCCGACTGCCATTCTTCGTGGAAATAACTCACCAGCGCGATCCGCCGTGACGGGGCCCGCCGGCCGCCGACCGGTTGGCCCTGATCGGTATCGTCATGCGTCAGCAGACAATCGCCGGCCGAATATGAGTAATAGCTGAACCCCATATGGAGGCCGATAATATTCGGGAACGACTCCATATGTTCCTGAATACAAGGCAGTTGCAGCCGGGACAGGAATCGATTTCCCTGCGCCGGTCCGATCTCCGCTTTCGCCCAATTACCGGAATCCGGGAAGTCTTCCCGCACTTTGGGAAGGTCGGACAAACTCTTCCACGCCGCCTGATTCATCGCGTCACGGAAATACTGCCGGTCGTCGGCCGACCAGAAATTCTCCACGACCAGTACCGGGCTCTGACGGAATGAAAACGACGAAAGGTTCGAGAGCGGAACCACCGACGAGCGCACCCCTGCTTGAATCTCCACCAGCTTCCTCCTTGGAGCAACAGACCGGCACTCCGACCAAGTTGTCTTATCACTCTCATCTTTAGAATGACAAGGCTGCGGTCGCAGAAACGCCGAAGGGGCTGCCACCTTGCGGTGACAACCCCTTCATGACTCATGGCACAGAATCTATTACCAGCGGTCGCGCTTGCCGCCGCCGCCACCACCGTTCCCACCACGGCCGCCGCCGAAGCCACCGCGGCCGCTGCCACCGCCGCCGGTGCGGGGCTCCTGCGGGCGCGCTTCGTTGACGGTCAACGTACGGCCGCCGAAATCGGCGCCGTTCAAAGCCGTAATAGCCGCTTGAGCTTCAGAATCAGACGCCATCTCGACGAAGCCGAAACCCCGTGACTGGCCGGTGAACTTGTCCGTGATCACGCGCGCAGACTCCACGGCCCCATGCGCGGCAAACAGTTCACTGAGTTGTTGTTCGGTCGCCGCATAGGGCAACCCGCCGACGTAGATCTTCGAACCCATGTGGGTTCCTCCTTTGAAAAAGATGATATTGTCTTGGACTCGAGTGACGGAGGAAGGAGCGGGCCGAAGACGCGATCAGTGCGGCGACTCAGGTCTGACTTCCGACGAAATTCCCGGGCAAGGCAACATCGTTGCGGGCCTGCTTTATTTTAGCGATTCATCGCGAGGCCCTGGCGATGACGTGAGGCCAGCCTAACACAGGGGTCCGGTGAATTCAACGTCACTCCCCGACCCGAACCAGCAAACCCTGCTTCCGGCAATAGGCGAACGTCCGGTGGAACCAGGCGATCATCATGGCTAACAACACTACATTCAGCCCGATCGCCCAACCGAGATGCTCGACCGGCTGGCCGGACTGACTGAGCACACCCCGCATGCCTTCGAAGACATGGGCCGCAGGATTGGCCCAGGCCACCGGCTTCAGCCAGGCCGGCAGGACATCCATCGGATAGAACACGCAGGAGATCGGCTGAAAGAGGAAGACCATACTCCAGGCGAGCACCTCCGCCTCCTGCCCGAACCGCATGATCAGCGACGTGGTAAACACACCGATCACCCACCCGGTCACCACCAGATTCAGTACGAAGGGAAGCAGCCAGAGTCCGATAATCAAAATGCTGTAATCATAAAATAGCCAGGCACAGAGCCCCATTACCAGCGACACACAGACAACCTTGAAGATGCTCATGATCATGGTCGCCGCGAGAAACTCGCTCGGTTTCAGCGGGCTGGCGAACAAGTTCATCAGATTGCGGGACCAGAGCTCTTCAAGGAACGAGATGGTGATCCCTTGTTGAGACCGGAAGAGGACGTCCCAGAGAATCAACGCGCCGAGGAAAAACGTGACAAATCCGGGGACCTGCGCCTGATACCGCGCCAGATAGAGAGTAATGAATCCCCAGATGACCAGATCAAGAAACGGCCAGTAGAAGATCTCCATAATCCGGGGCAAACTCCGGCGATAGAGATAGAGGTGACGGAACACGATGGCGATAATCCGGTGGAGCGTCATGGAATCCTAGTGGTGATGTTCCTCACCGCAGCCCCCGCAGTCTCCACACCCCTGGTGCCGCCCCAGCATCGTATCCATCATCGTTCGGGCGCCGCCGACGAGCCGTTCGCCGACACGCGTGCCGTCCGGTAACTTTCTCAGCCCCAGTCCAAGCAACGTCACCGGAACGCCCGCCACGCCCAGCAGAAAAGGCCAGGTGCCCGGACGCGCGCTATCCATCACCCACACCACTGCCGCCACCATCAGGAGAGGGACCAGTCCTGCGGTCAGGCTGGCCCTCACCACCTGCCACTTACTGGTGCCGCGCGCCACGCCCACCATGGCAAAGATCGACCAGAACAATCCCCAACAGGCACTCACTCCGAATCCGCCCAGCACCAGCCCCAGCACAAATGAGATGGTTGTCTCCACCATGATATGAGCGCTCCATTCCTTCCCCGCACAACGGGGCCGCTATGATTCTCTGGCCAGCTTCAAAAACACATCCTCAAGATCTGCCTGTCCAAAGCGAGACACAATTTGGGCCGCCGTCCCCTCCGCCACCAGGTTTCCTTTTTGAAGAAAGATGATGCGGTCCGACATCTCTTCCATCTCCCGCATATTGTGTGACGTATACAACACGCTCAATCCGGAGGCCCGCTGTTCATCTTTCAGCAACGCCCTGATCTTCTGCGCGATATCAGGATCCAGACTGGCCGTCGGCTCATCCAGAAACAAAATCTTCGGGTCAGTCAACAACGCCTTCGCCAGTGTGAGCCTGGTCATCTGCCCCGACGACAGCTTGCGCGTAACCTTGTGCCGGAACTCTCCCATCTCTAACTTCTTCACGATGTCATCGATTTTTCGCTGCACATCGGGCAAGCCATACAGCCGGGCCACCACCCACAGATTTTCTTCGACCGTCAGCGATTGCGGCATCGACATATACGTGGAGGAAAAGTTGACCCGCTGTAAAATGGCCTCCCGATGGGTCTCCAGATCCATCCCGAATATCGAGATCGTCCCGGATGTGGGTGTAATGAGACCCAGCAGCATATGCATGGTCGTCGTCTTGCCCGCGCCGTTCGGTCCCAAGACTCCAAGGATCTCGCCCGGCTGCAGGGCAAACGAAATGCCGTTGACAGCCGTAAAGTCTCCGAACCTTTTGGTCAGATGACGGGCTTCAAGGACGGGTGATGTCATCGCAAGAGTTCCGATGTCAATTGAACAGTAAGGCCGCGCCGATTTTGTCGGGAAGATGGCAGGTCTCGCACTTCCGGCTGACCGGCCTCCCCTGATACTCCTGTTTGCCGTCATGGCAGCGGAAACAGTCGGACAACGCCCTGGTGCGGAGATACGACCCTTGGGGATGATCGGGATGCCAGGGTTGGCTGTCGGCCGTCACATGCCCGCGCGGGATCACAATCGGATAGCCCTTGATCGGTTTGTCATGCACCACGCCTGAATGGCAAGTCGTACACCCCTCGCCCTGCCTTCTCGCCCCAAACGCTTCCATATGCGCCCGGTGACTCATCACCAAGCCGACGTCCTTCACAGGCGCAGGCAGATCTCTCGTGGCGATCTCGGAGACTCTCAGGATATTCCGGTGACAACCGAGACAGACGTCCGACTCCACCTTCGCCTGAAGATTGTGGGAATCCGTCGGCGTACCGAACAGCTGAATCATCGAATCCTTCGTCCCGTTCCAGGCCTTGTCATGGAGCCATCCGGCGACACCGGGGCGGACATGGCAGGCCACACAGGTCACCTCTTTGTGCGACGATGCCGCCCAGCTGTCGTACGACGGTGCGATCGTATGACAGCTGGCGCAAAACGTCGGGTGATTGGTCAGGGGAATTGCGATCCCGCCGAAGGCGAAGGCTCCGGCGATCAGGGCCAGAATCAGCGTCGCTTTACGGTTCCAATTCATGCGTGACGCGCGGGAAGTGCTTGATGATGAGCGCCGCGACACCCGTGACATCGTTCAAATCGAGCACCGGCACCGGAAGATCGACCGG
Organism: uncultured Nitrospira sp.; assembly: GCA_964412445.1. Lineage (GTDB taxonomy): Bacteria > Nitrospirota > Nitrospiria > Nitrospirales > Nitrospiraceae > Nitrospira_D. The sequence goes on along the minus strand of CAYPOR010000054.1, from coordinate 4,663 downwards.
CTTGTCGGACACGACCGCCAGCAGCCCGTCGGGAGAGACCGGCACTTCGCCGACCTGCTCGCGGATCACGACGATCTTGAGATAACCTTCGCTCTTCCAGCCTTCCGCGATGATGAGATCGTAGGAGCCATCGAGAAACCGGTCCCGAATCTCCTCCACCTTCATTTCTTCCGGCACATCGGCAAACATCGCCAGACTGCCGCGGGACATCACGATGACGCTGCTGGCCCCCGCGCGCTTGTGCCGCCAGCTGTCTTTCCCTTCGGTATCGAGATCGAAGCCGTGGCCGGCATGTTTCACCGTCGCCACGCGATAGCCTGCCCGCACCAGTTCGGGAATCACGCGCTCGATCAACGTGGTCTTGCCGCTGTTCGACCGGCCGACAAATGAGACAATAGGCACGGCCATGGGCTCAGTCCCTTTCCAGGATCAACAACAGGACGTCTTCTGTCCGGTGCTGTGGGTGTGCTCGGCCTGCGTTTTCCAGGCTTCCCCGCTCAACAACTGCACCGTCACCAGATCGCCGGGATTCACCCGTTCCACTTCGACGGGAACATCGATCAGACAATTCGCCTTCACCATCGAGGTCAGAATTCCGGACCCCTGTGCGCCGGTCGTCCGGACCTTGAACACTCCATCCTCCCGTGTCAACACGCCACGGAGGAAATGCCGCCGGTCCGTGCGCTTCGAAAACTTCTCCTGGATGACCGCCTGCACCAGCGGCCGGCCGTAACTCAGGTGCCCGTTCATTTTCAAGATTGCCGGCCGCACCAGCTGCTCGAAGGTCACCATCGAGGAGACCGGATTCCCGGGCAGGCCGAACGCCAGCTTGCCCTGAATCTTTCCGAAAGCCAGAGGCTGTCCCGGCCTGATCGCGAGTTTCCAGAAATTCATCTCGGCGCCCAATTCGCGGAACACGGCTTTCGTAAAATCGTAGTCCCCCATCGACACGCCGCCGGACAACACCAACACATCCGCCGTCAGCCCGTGGGAAATCTTTTCCTTCAACGCTTCCGGCGTATCGCGGGCGATCCCGAGCAAAAATGGAATGCCGCCGGCTTCCTGCACCGCCGCCGCAATCCCGTAGCTGTTCGAATTGATGATTTTCTCCTCACTGAATCGCTCGTCCAGATCAGCCAGCTCATCGCCCGTCGACAGAATCGCGACTCGCGGCCGTTGATACACAAAGACGAACGACTTCGCGAGAATCGCCAGCATGCCCGCATCACCGGGACGGATCTGCGTCCCCTTAGCGATGATGCAGTCACCCTTCTTCACATCTTCACCTTGCGGGCGGATATTGGAGCCACGAGGTTCAGCCTTGAAGACGCGGACGGAATCCGGCGTGTGCTCCGTATCCTCCACCTTCAGCACCGTATCCGCTCCTTGCGGGATCGGGGCGCCCGTCATGATGCGAATCGCCTGGCCGGGGCCGACCGTCTTCGTCGGCATTTTCCCGGCAGGAACATCCTCGATCACCTTGAGCGTGACCGTTTTTTCGATCGCATGCTCCTGCTTGATATCATCCCAGCGGACGGCGAATCCGTCCATCGCGCTGTTGTTCCACGGCGGATTGTCCCGCTCGGCCACGATATCCTCGCCCAGCACGCGTCCAAGCGCGTCGAGAATCGACACTTTCTCCAATCCGAGCGTCGGAGTCGCCTCCAAGACGATCCGCTGGGCTTCTTCGAGCCGCGTGAGTCCTTCTGTCGCGTCAGGTGCCTTCACAATCACTCCCGTCTCAATGTGCATGCCGCGGCGCCACTTTCACCAGCGATCCGCTTTTCTTGCAAAAGGCTTCGATCTGATTCGCGATGTTGTGATAGCACTCGGCCGTCGCCGTATCGGAATTGAACATCGCAAACGGTTCGCCCGCATCCGACTGCATCACGACATCCGGATCGAGCGGAATCCGCCCGAGGAACGGCACGCCCATGCCGTTGGCGGACGCTTCCCCTCCGCCTTTGCGGAACACTTCGATATGGTTGTGGCAATGCGGACATTCCAGCCCGCTCATATTTTCCACGATGCCGATGATCGGCACTTCACTGTCTTTGCAGAACGTCACCGACTTGCGTGAATCCAGCAGCGCCACTTCCTGCGGCGTCGTGATGATCACCGCGCCGCTGACGTTCCCGAGCAGATCGATCGTCGTCACCGATTCATTGCCCGTGCCCGGCGGCAGATCGATGAACAGGAAGTTCAGATCCTGCCACTCCACGCCCCCCAGCAGCTGATTGATGAATTCATACTTGTACGCGTCGCGCCAGATGATGGGATCGTCCGGGTTCTGCAGCAGGAACGACATGGAGGCGATTTTCAGATTGTAGGCCTGAAAGGGAATGATGCCGCCCGAGGTACTGATCTTAAGCTTCTGCCCCTCGGCTCCGACCATCTTCGGAATGTTCGGCCCGTGAATATCCATGTCGCAGATGCCCACATGCCAGCCCTTGAGCGCAAGACTGACCGCCAGGTTGGTGGTGCAGGTGCTCTTCCCCACGCCGCCCTTGTTGCTCATGATCAACACTTTGTATTCGATGCGCTCCATCCGCTTGGCGACGAGCCACCGGCTATGGCCTTCTTTATCCTTCTGGCAGGATTCGTTCTCGTCGCAGATCGCGCAGGCCCACATATAAGTGCAGGCGTCGCTTCCCCCGGATGTGGGCGCTTGAATGACATTCAGTTCACGGGCCATAGTGTGTCCTTCTCTATGAACATGAAGCCTGGGGCTTCGGTTATCGACGGGGATTTCCGCTCGGCACTCCGACATACTCGCTGTCGCCTGACTTCGACATGCGTGCAGGGCCGGCCGCCGCTGTAGCCGGAGTCAACGGTGATACATCCGTACCAACGGCTTCTTCCTGCACCGGTTTCTTCTTGTTGAAGAATCCCGCGCTGATAATGCCGACTTCATAAAACACATACATCGGCAACGCCATAAGGCACTGGTTGAACGGATCCGGCGTCGGCGTCAGGATGGCGGCGATGATGAAGGCTCCCAGCAGCGCCCATTTCCGATAGCGCCGAAGAAACGGGGCATCGACCCAGCCCAGCTTGGCCATGAGCGTAATCGCCAGTGGCACTTCGAAGATCAGCCCGAAGACGAGCAGAAACCACAAGGCAAAGCCGACGTATTGCGCGATCGAGAGTTGCGGGATAAAGCCGGCATTCACGCCGTAGGAAATCAGAAAGTTCAATGCAAAGGGCAGCACAAAGAAGAAGGAGAAGGTCACTCCGGCCAGAAACGCCAGCGTGCTCAACAACACAAAGGGGCCGACAAACCGGCGCTCCTGCACGTGCAGACCGGGCACGACAAACTGCCAGAACTCCAACAGAATATAGGGCGTCGCCAGCACCACGGCGAATAACCCGGCGACTTTGACGTTCTGCCACAGGGCTTCACCGGGAGCCAGAAAGACAAACGGTACCGTCGGCAGATCCGTCGGCTCCCAGGACAGCGTGCTGGGGACAAACATATTTTGGAGGGGGATACGGAGCCACTTCACGAGGGCGTCGGCGTAGAAGAACGTCACAACGAACACGATCGCCGTGACAATGACGGCGCGTGTCAGCCGGACCTGGAGCTCCACCAGGTGCTCCATAACCGGCATTTTTTTGTCTTCCAGCGGCTTGAAGACCGAGTCCTGCAGCCACCGGTTGAAATCGTTCAGCACCGCGCCCTCATCGTACGGGACGACGCGGCGCCGGATCTCTCAAGATACTCCGGCGCCGCGCACTCGGTCTATTTCGGATTCACTGCCACAAACAGGCTGTTGCCCTGCCGGTTCACCAGCAACACAGCCAATTCATCCTTCTTGATCTTGTTCGCGGCCTTCAGATAGTCATCCACGGTCTTGACCGTCTCATGGTTCACTTCCTGGATGATATCTCCGCGCTGCAAGCCCGCCGCTTCGGCCTGACCGCCCGGCTCAACGCCGGTCACGACCACGCCGGTGGTCTTGGCGGGAATATTCAGCTGACTCATGATCGCATTATCCAACGCCTGGATCTTGAGCGACGCCAGCACGTTGTCCGGAAGCTTGATCGACTCGCCCTGCTCTTTGGGCGGAGCCGCTTCCTTCTTGGCCAGCAGCTCATCGGAGGGCCGCTCAGCGACTTTCACCGAAATGGTTTGTTCCTTGCCGTCGCGCAGCACTTTCACCTGGGCATCTTTCCCCACCATCGTCCGCGCCACAAGATTACGCAGCTGGCTCACGCTCTGCACTTCTTTGCCGTTGAAGGCAATGACGACATCGCCGCGCTTCACACCGGCGGCATGCGACGGACCGTTTTCGTTGACGTCGCTGATCAGTACGCCCTTACGCTGCTCCGGCAACTTGAACGACTTCGCCAGAGCCGGGGTGATTTCCTGAATGGCGACCCCCATCCACCCCCGCACCACTTTGCCGGTTTTCTGGAGGCTGTCGACAATGTCCACCGCAATGCTGCTGGGAATGGCAAAGCCGATTCCCTCCGAGCCGCCGGTGCGGGAGAAAATGGCGGTGTTGATCCCCATCAATTCACCGTTCATATTCACCAGCGCGCCGCCGGAATTGCCCGGATTGATCGCCGCGTCGGTCTGGATAAAATCTTCATAATCGGCGATGCCCACGTTCCCGCGGCCCAAGGCACTGATGATGCCCAAGGTCACCGTGGAACTCAG
>CAYPOR010000053.1:0-21631 GCA_964412445.1 uncultured Nitrospira sp. | reverse complement strand
CTGCTGGCGACCGATTTCTCCAAATGGGCCCTGCGGGCCGAGGAGTATGCCTGTTGCCTGGCCGCGACATGGCGGGCGACGCTGACCGTGCTGACGGTGCTTGAGTTTCCACCCGGCATGAATCCCGAGTATCCGGTCAACCAGGTCTACCTCGGCGAACTCATGAAGGCGGGGGCCAAGCAGCTGGTGGAATTGAAGGCGCGGGCAGCGGCTCGAGGGATTGCGTTGCATACGCGGATCGCCACAGGCATTCCTTGCGAAGAGGTCCTGACCGCGGTGAAGGCGGAAGATTCCGATCTGGTAGTGGTCGGGACAAAAGGCAAGTCCGGGCTGGCCCATGTGTTGCTCGGGAGCACGGCGGAGCGAGTCATCCGGACGGTGCCTTGTCCGGTGCTCACGGTGCGTATGGCTCTTGATGAGGTGTCTTCGGCGGAGGCGGGGCCGTGCGGGGGAATCAGTCTCAATCGAATTCTGGTGCCGGTGGATTTTTCCGATTGTTCGCTCGAAGCCGTGGAGTATGCCGCACTGATGGCGCAACGGCATCGCGCATCCCTGACGTTGCTGCATGTGCTGGAGCCTGTTTTCTACGGATTGGACTTCACTCTCTTGCACGGCGGAAAACGGGAGGAGATGCGGGAGCGGTTGACGGCCCGCTTGAGTGATCTGACGCGGGCGCTTGCCGCCGCCGGGATCCCGGCCGATTCGCTGGTGCGCGGGGGGACCCCGTTTGAGTCGATTCTCGACAGCGCCAAGACGATTCCCGCCGATCTGATCGTGATGGGCACGCACGGGCGTCGCGGGTTGTCTCATACGTTGAGCGGGAGCGTCGCGGAAGCCGTGTTGCGCCAGTCTCGTTGCCCGGTGCTCACCGTTCGCAGCCCGAAGTATGGGCCGGGGCACCGCCGGGTGTTGTCTGCAATGTCCACATAGAGGATCATTCTTTCACCAGGGGGCTATCATGGCGACTATGATTAGGAAACAGCGTTCTGCGCCTGCCGGGCAACCGTCCCGCGGAACGAATCCGATCGAATTGCCGGACGGGATGCGGGAGCGTATCGCCAGGAAGGCGTATGAATTGTGGAATGAACGAGGCCGTCGGGAGGGGCGGGATCTCGAAGACTGGCTCGATGCGGAAACGATCGTGATGGAAGAGATACATGAAGCTCGCGAATGAAACGGCGGCAGGCCTGTGGGCGCCGTTGCCGCCGGGGCTGGACGGTCTGGTGGCTCGCTTAGAGGCGCTGTCTATCGGAGCGATGTTTGCGGCGGAACGAGATCGTGCCGTGCGTCAGGCGCTGCGTCCCTACGTTGAGTTGGCCGGGAACTCGCCGCTGCCGCCGTTTGCCCAGGAAGTCGATCTCGCTACGTTCATCGTCTATGCCGATTACTATCCCCAGGACGGGCAGCTGACCTTGATCGAGCAGTTGCGCGACGTCGTGACCGAGCATATTCCGGAGGAAGAGCGGGCCTGGATGGACCCGCTGAAACATTCGTATATGGATGTGGTCGAAGTCGTGCCCGGCAGCGCGGCGACAGGGCAGTGGGCCTGCCGGTCGTTGGGCAACGGACGTCTCTACCAGGTGCAAGGCGGTGATTTCAGCCGGGGATTCCGGACCGGTCAGGTGCTGCTGACCCGGTTCGTGCAACAGCCGGGAGACCCTGAAACAAACGAGGTCGTGCTCGGCGGGAGTGCCCTGCTGCTTTCTCCCGAAGAGGGCAGGACTCTGTATGAAGCCGTCTGTGAGTTGCGTCGCCAACGGGAAATCGATGCCGGATCGTTCGAACTCGGCGACTGGCACGAGTTTGCCAAGCGATTCGGTTTCGAGTTGCTCTGGGTCTATGCGCAGATGCGACTGCGGGCGCTCTACCAGGTCGTGGCCGGCATCCGGTACTGCCGTTCCGACGGGCAACCGTATTTATATTCGATGGCGCTCTACGAACATCGGGAATTCAAATTTCTTCGCGAGACCTTGAGCGGGATGAAAGGTCTCGCTTCCGACCCGGCGGACGTTGGCGCATCCGGCGGATCGGGCGCACGTCTGCGGTGGGTGCAGTCTGACCCGGCTGATGCGGGGAAGACGGTGGTCGTAGCCCGGTTCACGCTGACGCCTACGCAACTGTGGGTGGAAACCGACTCGCGTGAACGGCTGGATACATGGAAGCATCAACTGGCGTCGGCGTTAGGCTTTTCGCTCCATTTTCGTGGAGAAGCCACCGCTCCTCCGCCGCATCTGTTGAGTACCGAAGAACTCGATGCCGGGCAGCCCGTCCGGTCCGTCGTGACCCCGGAGCAGGACGCAGCCTTGTTGCAGGCCTTTCTGGAGACGGCCTATCTGGATTGGACGGATCGGGACGCGCCGGTGCTGGGCGGGAAAACGCCTCGTCACGCCGCCACGACGCAGGCCGGACGCGAACAGGTGGCCCGGTTGCTCGATGAAATGGAGCAGAACGATCCCGGCTGGTCTCATATCGGCCGGCCGGCATTTGACTATAACGTGCTGCGCGGGCATGTTGGCATCGAAGAGGTACGCCGTGAAGACCGCTCTGCCGAACGGACTCGATAACCTGCTGGCCCATGCCCGTCCTCCGTACGGGGATCCGCCGAATATCCTTCGTATCCTCCACGCTGTCTGCGAGGTGTACGGATACATCGATCCCCAATTCATTCCGGCGATTGCGCAGTCGCAAGGCGTCACCGAGGCCGATGTGGCCGGCGTCTTGTCCTACTATCCTTCGCTCTCTACTCAACCGGCCGGGCGCCATCGTATTCAGGTGTGTCTGGGCGAATCCTGTCTTGCCAATCGCTGCGATCGGGTAGTGGAGGCGATTCAATCCGCGCTGGGAATCCCGCTCGGCCAGACTACGCCCGACGGCCGGTTCACGTTGGAGCCGGTGTCCTGCGTCGGTAATTGTGCGCTGTCGCCGAGTGTCCGAATCGACGGAGCCCTACAAGGGCAAGTCCGGCCAGGGGATGTCCCGCGTCTGCTGGATCGGTATCGATGAGCCGCATCAGACTCTATCTTTCCAACGACACGTCGTCTTGTGCGGCCGGAACCGAACGCCTTGTCGAGGCCTGGCGGCAGCGGCCCGATGTCGAGCTTGTGCGGACCTCTTCCCGCGGCGCGTTCTTTCTCGAGCCGATGGTCGAGCGCGAAAGTCCCGAGGGGCGTGTGGCCTGGTGCCATGTGACCGCCGAGGATCTTCCCGCCATTCTGTCCGGAGACGGCGGCATTCCCGTTTCCGCGATCCCGTTTCTTTCCAGGCAGACCAGGCACACCTTTGCCGCTTTCGGCGTGACCGAGCCTCTGTCGGTGGGGGCGTATCAGGCGCAGGGCGGTCTTGCCGGCCTCCGGGCGGCGCAAGCGATGAGCCCTCCGGCGATTATCGAGGAACTCAAGACGTCTCGATTGCGCGGGCGTGGCGGCGCCGCGTTTCCCGTGTGGAAAAAGTGGGACGTGGCTGCCATGGCGGAGGCCGATCGTAAGTACGTGGTCGCCAACGCCGATGAGGGCGATGCGGGGACCTATTGCGACCGGATGATCATGGAGGGCGATCCGTTCCGCCTGATCGAAGGCATGCTGATTTGCGCCAGGGCGATCGGCGCCGGCGCCGGGTACATCTATTGTCGCCAGGAATATCCGGCGGCCAGAGCCACGGTGCAGGCGGCCATTCGGGCTGCAGGTGAAGCCGGGTGGCTGGAGTCCGGCGGGAAGCCATTTGTCATTGAGGTGATCTCCGGAGCCGGTTCGTATGTGTGCGGAGAAGAAACGGCGCTGCTGGAATCGCTGGAAGGGCGGCGCGGTGTGGTGCGCGCGCGACCGCCGCATCCGGCACAGTCAGGCCTCTACGGAATGCCGACTATTGTCAGCAATGTGCTCACGTTCGCGACCGTCCCCAATATCCTCGCAAGGGGCGGTAGCTGGTATGCATCTCTGGGGACCGAGGGGTCGCGCGGCACTGCTGTCCTTCAACTCGGCGGACGGGTCAAGCAACCGGGGCTCATTGAGGTGCCGTTCGGACTCACGCTTCGCGAGGTTCTCGATCAATTCGGGCAGGGCATGGCGGATGGCGCCCGGCTGAAGGCCGTGCAGGTGGGGGGACCGCTCGGGAGTCTGTTCACGGACGCACAGTTGGATATCCCGATCTGTTTCGATGCCTTTGCCAAGGCGGAGGCGATTCTCGGGCACGGCGGGATCGTCGTGTTCGATGATGAGACGGATATGCTGGAACTCTCCCGGCATCTGATGGCGTTTGTAGCGGATGAATCCTGCGGGAAGTGCGTGCCCTGTCGCATCGGGTCCCTGCGGGCGCGCGAGATTCTTGACACGATTCAACGGGGCCGGGCAACGGATGCGGACTTGTCGCTCCTGACCGAATTGGGCGACACGATGAAGGCGACCAGTCTCTGTGGACTGGGGGCGCGGGCTCCGTATCCGGTGCTGTCGGCCCTGGAGCACTTTCCCGCGGAATTTCGCAGCCGGTTGCAACGATGAACGATGCCATCTTCATGACAATCGACGGCCGGCCGGTGACGGCGCAAGCCGGTGACACCGTGTTCACGGCTGCCAAGCGGGCGGGGCTGGCGATTCCCGGTCTCTGCTCTTCCGAACATCTGGCGCCGTTCGGCTCGTGCCGGCTCTGTGTCTGTGAAGTAGAGGGACAGAAGGGCACCCCGGCTTCCTGTACGATTCCGGTTCAAGCGGGGATGGTCGTGCATACACAGACCGACCGGTTGGTTCAGCTTCGGCGGAATGTCGCGGAACTGTTGTTGTCTGAGCAGCCTGAGGGCGGGGCGCTCCCGGCTGCACTCCAAGAGTTGGCGCGATCGGTGGGCCTTGACCGTGTTCGCTACCGCCAGCCGGCTGTCCGCGAGCGAATACAGGACAGCTCGAATCCGTTTTTTACGTTCGATAATGCCAGGTGTGTGTCCTGCGCGCGTTGTGTGCGGGCCTGCGGCGAGATCCAGGGGACGTTCGCCCTGACCATGGCCGGTAGAGGATTCGGCTCCAGGCCGATGGCCGGTGCGAGTTGCTATGGTGACACGGCCACGGGGTTTGCGGCCTCCAATTGTGTCTCCTGCGGGGCCTGCGTGAAAGAATGTCCGACCGGCGCGCTGGTCGAGAAGACCGTCCTGCAGCAGGGCCATCCCGTGGAAACAGTCCGTACGACCTGCGCCTATTGCGGGGTGGGGTGCACGTTCGACGCCGGTCTTCGGGACGGGCGGGTGGTGACGATGGTGCCGTCGAACGACGGTCCTTCCAATCACGGTCATGCCTGTATGAAGGGGCGATTCGGCTGGAGTTATATCTATGCGGAAGACCGGCTGACGTCGCCGATGTTGCGCAGCGGAAATACATGGCAGGCCATTTCATGGGAAGCCGCACTCGACCGTCTGGCCTTCGAGTTCACCAGAATCAAAACCGAGTTCGGCCCTGACGCGCTGGCGGCGATTTCTTCCAGCCGGGGGACGAACGAAGAAAATTATCTCTTCGGGAAATTCATCCGCTGTGTGATGGGGACCAATCACATCGACAACTGTGCGCGGGTCTGCCACAGCGCGACGGTCACCGGCATGATGGAGACGCTCGGCGCATCGGCCGCCACGAATGCGATTCTGGATCTCGATCAGGCCAAGCTCATCATGGTGGTGGGCGCGAACCCGACCGAGTCGCACCCGGTGGTCGGCGCGCGGATCAAGCTGGCGCACCGGCGGGGTGTGCCGCTCATTGTGATCGACCCCCGGAAGACGGAGTTGGCGCGAATGGCGACGCTGCACCTTCCGCTCAAGCCGGGGACCAATGTGGCGCTGCTCAATGCCATGGGGCATGTGATCGCGACTGAAGGACTGCTCGACCGGCCATTCATCGATGCCCGAACCAACGGATTGGATGATTGGCTCAAGGCCGTGGAGTCCTGTACGCCGGAATGGGCGGAGCACGTCACCGGTGTGCCGGCCGATCTGATTCGTCAGGCGGCGCGGCGGTATGCCACGAGCGGCGCGTCTTTGTGCGTGCACGGTCTGGGGATGACGGAGCATCGCTGGGGGAGTCACGGCGTGATGGCGCTCGTGGATCTGGCGTTGGCCACCGGCAACCTGGGCAAACCGGGTACGGGGATTAATCCGCTTCGCGGGCAGAACAATGTGCAAGGTGCATCCGATGTCGGCTGCCTGCCCACCTATTTCACCGGTTATCAGGCGCTGGACGATCCGGCGCTCGATTCGTTGCATCAGGCCGTGACGGGGCGCCCCCTGCCGGCGAAACGCGGCATGAAGACGCCCGATATGTGGGACGCGGCTCTGGCCGGACGGCTGAAAGGGTTGTGGATCATCGGCTATGACGTGGCGCAGACCGATCCCAATCTCAAGAAGGTCCGTGAGGCCTTGAGGAATATTGATTTTCTGGTGGTGCAGGATTTGTTCATGAGTGAAACGGCCAGGCTGGCGCATCTGGTCCTGCCCGGCGCCTCGTTTCTGGAAAAGGACGGGACGTTTACGAACCTGGAGCGGCGGATTCAACGCATACGAAAAGCCGTCGATCCGCCCCACGGCATCCTGCCGGACTGGCAGGTCGTCTGCGAGGTTTCGACCCGCATGGGCTATCCGATGAGTTATCGCCATCCGTCCGAGATCATGGACGAGATCGCGCGGCTCACGCCGATGTTTGCGGGGGTTTCCTACGATCGGTTGGAGTCTCCGGACGGATTGCAGTGGCCTATTCCCGCGGCCGGGCATGGAGGCACGGCCCTTATGCATCGCGACCGGTTTCCGAAAGGCAAGGCGCATTTTGTCGGCGTGGACTATCTGCTTCCCGGGGAGTCGCCGACGGAGGAGTATCCCTTTACGCTTATCACAGGCCGGATCCTGCAGCATTACAATTGCGGCGCGCAAACGCGGCGGACGGATATTCTGGAGGTCGTGGATGTCGATGTGCTGGAGATGCATCCGGAGGATGCGGCGAGGATGCAAGTGGCGGGCGGGGACTTGATCCGGCTGGTGAGCCCGAGGGCTGCTGTCCTTCTGCCGGTCGTGATCAGCGAGCGGGTTCAGCCGGGTCAACTCTTCACCAGTTTTCATTTTCCTGCGAGCGATGTGAATGCGCTGTTGTCCTCCAGTTCCGATGACCAGTCCCGTTGTCCCGAGTATAAAGTCTCGATCGTGCGGGTCGAGCGGGTTGATCGGGAGGAGTTGGATGCCGAAGATGAGAGAGAGCTGGAAGCCGTCCGAGTGAGACTGATTACGTGAACGAACCGCAGCCCGCGTCTCACGGAACGATTGTACCGATGCCGGACGCATATGCGCCTGCCGAGGTGGCGGTGCGGGTGCGTGACGGCGGGGTCGGAAAAGCGACCGCTCCGGCAGCATCACTCATTGCATTGGCGGTACTTGCCGGAGCCTTCATTGCGTTGGGCGGATTGTTCTATGCGGTGACGATCACAGCCGGGACCGGGCCGACGGGCCATTTTGGTTTCACCAGGCTGGTCGGCGGGGTCGCGTTCAGCCTCGGGTTGATTCTTGTGGTGGTCGGCGGGGCCGAATTATTCACCGGCAATAACTTGATGGCGATGGCCTGGGCCGCCGGCCGTGTGACCGGTGCGCAGGTGTTGCGTAACTGGGGATTGGTCTATGTCGGCAATCTGGCCGGCGCCATCGGCACGGTTGCGCTGGTCTTGCTGGCGGCAATTCCACAGATGAGTGACGGCATGGTTGGCGAGACGCTGATCCGGATTGCGCGCGCCAAGGTCACGCTCGATCCCGTCTCGGCGCTGGCCCGGGGAGTGCTCTGCAATGTGCTGGTCTGTCTGGCCGTCTGGCTCTGTATGGCGGCGAGAAGCGTCACGGACAAGATCCTGGCGATCGTGTTCCCGATCAGCGCGTTTGTCGCCTGCGGATTCGAACATTCCGTGGCGAACATGTTTTTCCTGCCTCTCGGCGTCGTGTTGACCCTGTATGGGGGGGATCCCATTGCAGGGACGAGCGTGCTGGTGAATCTCGCGGTCGTGACGATCGGCAATGTGATCGGCGGGACCGGGCTCGTAGCCTTGGTGTACTGGTTCGTGTATCTTCGGCACAGCACGGGAGGCACGGAGCCGTCTCATTGAGCCGATCGATCACGGGGGACTGGACGATTCGGATGATATACACGATTACCCTCAATCCGGCGCTGGATCATTTCCTCGACGTCGACGATTTGCGCCTGGACGATGCCAATCGGGTCAAGGGAGAATGTCTCTATGCCGGCGGCAAAGGGATCGATGTGTCGCGGGCAATCCGGCACCTGGGCGGAGAGAGCATGGCGCTGGGATTTATCGGGGGGCACGCGGGGCAGGTCATGATCGAGTTGCTGAAGGCGGAGGGCGTGACCTGTTATTTCACTCCCATTGCGCAGGAGACGCGGCGCAATATCATCGTGACCACCGCGCGGCGGCATACCCAGACGATGCTCAATTCGCGCGGGCCGATGGTGACGAAGGCGGAATGGGCCGCCTTTCTCGGCCACCTGACCCTGCTGAATCTTCAAGACGCGTATGTCGTGGTGAGCGGGAGCCTTCCGAGAGGCGTTCCGGCCGATGCCTATCGGCAGATCATCGCATTGGTGCAATCGCGCGGTGCCCGGGCGGTATTGGATGCGGATGGCCCCTGTTTGAAATCTGGTCTCAGGGCGCAACCGTTTGCCATCAAGCCGAACGTCAATGAGCTGCATCGCTTGACCGGAAAGCCGGTTCAATCGGAGGCTGCGATTCTGCGCGCCGTTGAGCCGGTGCATCGAGCCGGAGTCAACGTCGTCATCGTGTCACGCGGATCGAAGGGGCTCTTGCTCATCGGCCCGCAGGAGCGGTATCGTGCGACGCCGCCGCCGGTGAGGGTCCGGAGCACGGTCGGGGCGGGCGATTCCGCCGTGGCGGGATTCGTGTTCACCCATGCCGCAGGAAAAGGGCTGGAGGCTTGTGCGCGGATCGCCACGGCGGCGGGCACTGCCGCGACGCTGGCGCCGGGGAATCAGTTGTGCCGCGCGGAGGATGTGCGGCGATTGGCTCCGAAAGTCAACGTACTGTCGTTCTAACTCTGTGCCTGATGGAGGATGTATGAAAGTGCTGGTGGCGACCGACGGGTCGAAATATGGCCGGTGGGCCATTGAATGGGCGGCGAAACTTCCGCTGACGGTCAAGCCTGTGTTGCGTGTCGTGCATGTGGTCGACCTGGCCAGCCTTCGGGCGCCGTTCATGATTCAGCCGGTGATCGTGGGGACCGAGCGGTATATTCAGCAGGAAGTGAAACGGATGGAAGCGGCGGCGAAGTCCGCCAAGACGGAGTCGAAGGAGTTACTCTCCTCGCTGGGCGTGAGCGGCACGGTCACTCTGGAGCGCGGCGCAGTGGCCGCGACGATCACGAAACATGCATCGAGGGGCGTGGGATTGCTTGCCCTGGGGTCGCGCGGGTTGGATGCGCTGGATCGGTTTATGCTGGGGAGTATTTCAACCCATGCGATTCATCACGCCGCCTGTTCGGTGCTGGTTGTGAAAGAATCGCCCCGCCCGCTCGGGCAGGTTGTGCTGGCCATCGACGGATCGGCTGCGTCGGACAAGGCGTTCCGCTTTCTCCTCAGGAATGTCAATCCGCAGCCGAACGGGCCGGACGAGCAGCCGGTGAATGTGGCGGTGGTGCATGTGATGCCGTTCCTCAAGTATCCCGAAGTGCGGGAGACAGGCAAAGCGATCGTGCAACGGTATGCCGACAAGCTAGCGAAGGCCGGATTTCAAGTGCAGGAGGCGCCGAGGCTCGGCAAGCCGGCCGAGGAGATTTTGAAAGTCGCCAAGGCGCACAAGGCGGACCTGATTGTCACCGGTGCCAAGGGCCTCGGAGCCATCGGGCGGGTGTTGTTGGGGAGTGTGTCGACCCGCGTCGTGCAGCACAGCACCTGTTCCGTGCTGGTGGTTCGCTGAACAGCGGGGCCGCCGCTTCGCCGGCGGTTATGCGCGGTACACGATATGGACGCGGGCGAGAAAGTCTTCGAGTTCTGCGGTCTGCCGCCGAATCGCCGGCTCGTCGCGCCGGCCTGCCGCCAGTTCCATCACGCCGCCGATGGCGCTGATGGCGTTGAATCCGTAGCCGCCGCCGTCGCCGCGCATGCGGTGGCCGAGCATCCGAATCGTTTCAAAATCCTTTTCAGAGAGGGCAGTCCGGAGCGTCAGCAGATCGTTCTGCCGGTTGGCCAGGAAGGTCGGGATGATGTCCTCGAGATCCGGATCGATGTAGACGGTGATGCGCTCGGGAGAGGCCAGCTTCGGATCGGTCATGGGCGGTGTCCTTTACAGGCGTGCAACAGTTCGATAAGGGCCGTCTTTTTGACGGGTTTCGTCATGTGGGTATTGCACCCGGCCTCAAAGATCTTGACCGCTTCTTCCTTGAGGGCCAAGGCGGTCAGCGCGATGATGTGGGTCGGGGGGAGATCCTGATCGCGTTCCCACCGGCGAATGGCTTTTGTGGCCGTCAGGCCGTCCATCACCGGCATCTGCATATCCATGAGAATCAGATCGTAGTGCCCGTTCTTGAATTTTTCCACGGCGATGGCCCCGTTATCGGCGATTTCAAGCCGGTGATGGGTGCTCTTCAGATAGGAGCGAATCAGGAGCTGATTGTCCGCGGAATCCTCAACCAGCAGTACTCGGAGCGACAGCGTCGGAGCCGTCGATTCCGGGAGCGCCGTATCGGCGACCGGCAGCCCCTTAGTGCGTCCCAGTGCGATGCCGATCGTCTGATACAGATCGGATCGTCTGATCGGCTTGACGAGATACCCGCCCAGGCCGAGATCATAAGTGCGTGCAATATCGTCTGCCCAGTGGGTGGAGGTCAACATGATGACGGTCAGCCCTTTTCGGATGGGCGAGTTGTTCACCGCTTCGGCGACGGCAAAGCCGTCCATGCCGGGCATGCGGCAATCCAGTAAGAGCAATTCGTAGGGCGCTGCGGATTCGGCTGCTCGTGTGAGCTCATCCAGACCTGCTCGGCCGTTCTCCGCTTCGGTGACGGTTGCGCCCCAGGCTCCCAGAGTTTCCCTTAAAATCAGGCGATTGGTGGGATGATCATCCACCACTAAGGCGTGTACGCCAGCCAGGTTGATCTGGGGAACGACTCTGCTGGGCGCCGGGTGGGAGGTGACGCCGAAACTGAGTATGCAGTGAAACGTGCTCCCCTGTCCCACTGTGCTTTCGGCCCAGATCCGGCCGTTCATCCGTTCCGCCAGGTGTTTGGAAATGGTCAGCCCCAATCCGGTCCCTCCGTAATGCCGGGCGGTCGAACTATGGGCTTGAGTGAAGCTGTCGAAGATGTTTGCCAGTTGCTCCGGCGGAATTCCGATCCCGGTGTCCGTGACGGAAAATCGGATCGCTCCCGGCGTGGCGGTGCCCGGCTCATTGGTGATGCGGACGATCACGGAGCCCTTGTCGGTAAATTTCAGGGCGTTGCCGATCAGATTGATCAAAATTTGGTTCAGCCGGTGCGGATCACCGATGAGCGATGAGGGAACATCCGGCGCCAGATGGCAGGCGAGCTCTAATCCCTTCTCATTGGCGCGCATGGCCAGAATCTCGACGGCTTTGTCGAGAACCTCGTTGAGATCGAAGTCGATGGATTCCATCTCCAGATGTCCGGACTCTACTTTCGACAGATCGAGAATGTCGTTGATGAGGTTCAGGAGGTTGCCGCCGGCCCGCCGGAAGATGCGCAGGTATTTTCGCTGCTCCGGCGTCATCTGGGTTTCCCAGAGCAGGTCCGCCATCCCGATGATGGCATTCATCGGGGTGCGGATTTCATGGCTCATGCTGGCGAGGAATTCGCTCTTTGCCTGACTGGCCACTTCGGCGGCAGTTTTCGCAACGCGGAGGGCCTGCTCGACTTCGCGCCGTTCGGCGGACTCCAGAGCCAGGGTGGCCATCGTGGCGAGGGAACTCGTCAGGTGCACTTCATAGGGACTCCATTGACGGCGTCCTCCGACGTGCTCCGCACAGAGGACGCCGACGACGTGCCCTTTTTGACGGATCGGGGCATCGAGCATGGCGCCGATGCGGAGGGGGCGCAGGTAGGCTTCGGCGAAATCTCTGGTGCGCGGGTCGGAGAGCGCGTTATGAGCGGAGATCGCATGCTCTTCGCCGGCGAGTGCGCGGAAGTACTGGGCGTAGTCTGCGACTTTGAGCGTGGTCTCGGGCCGGTGATGATGCGCGCCGTGCTCGTAGAGATCGATGAGTGAGATGGCGAGCCGGTTTTTGTCGAAGAGCCAGATGCTGGCGCGATCCACGTGCAGGAGTGTTTCGCAGGCCGTGGTGATGGCCTGGAATGCAAGGGTGAGATCTCCGCCGGTGAGAGCCTCGTTTTGTGCGAGGTTTCTCAGGGCATCCTGGTATCGTTCCAAGAGGACGGCCGGACTGGTCCGGGCTCGTTTCTGGGCGGCGCGGCGGGTCGGGGCCCGGACCGTTCGGGGCGACCGGCGCGGAGTCGAGGCCGACCGCTTTGTCGATTTCCGCCGGGGCCGATCTGGTTGACGTGGCATGTCGCTCTCTTCCGCGCGAGGTCGAATGATCGTCCGGGCCGAGTCTAGTTGTCGTGGGTATCTTGCACCAGCGACAGAAGTCCGGCCGGTTTCACCCGGTTTCGACCTTCCTGCTTCGCCTGGTAGAGGGCTTGATCTGCGGCTTTGATCAAATCAGTGGGCGAGGCATGGCGAGTGGGCACCATGCTGGCATAGCCGACGCTGATCGTCACGAGGGTGTCGTCCGTATGAGAAATCTGCAATTCTTCGACGCGACGGCGCAGCCCTTCGGCGACTTGCGCCGCGCCGTCGATGCCGGTACCGGGCAGGACGATGACGAATTCATCTCCGCCATAGCGGGCGACCAGGTCGCCGGGCCGGTTGACGGATCCGGTGACGGCCGTGGCCACTTGCTTGAGGCACTCATCTCCCGCCGTATGACCTTTGCTGTCGTTATAGGTTTTGAACCGGTCGATGTCGAACATGATGAGCGATACCGGCGTGGACTCGCGGACTGCGCGCCGCCATTCCTGGTCCAGAAAGTCGTCGAACTGGCGTCGATTCGTGATGCCGGTCAGGCCGTCGAGACAGGAGAGGCGCAGCAGCATCTGGTTGGCTTCCTGCAGCTGCCGCATGACTTCGAGCAGTTCCTGCTCACGCGCCCGCCGGCGGTCGATCTCATGCACCAGCCGGAGCACCGACCGCACGCGGGTCAGCAGTTCGATCTTGTTGACCGGCTTGGCGACGTAGTCCATGGCCCCGGCGGCAAACGCCAGCTGGAGTTCCACGGGATCGGTCTTCACGGTCACCATGATGATGGGGGTGTCGCGGAACCGGTCGTTGGCTTTGATCTGGCGGCAGGCTTCGATGCCGCTCATGGCGGGCATCAGGATGTCCATAAGAATCAGATCGACTCTGGCAGTCGCTTGTTTGCCGTTGTCCAGTCCGATTAATTTGAAGGCCTGGGCAGCCGAGTCCGCGACCAGAATCTGTTCGTATCCGGCGGCGGAGAGGATCGATTGCAACAGCAAACGATCATCGGGAGAGTCATCGACGATCAGAATAGCCATGTGTGTAATGTGCTCGTAGTGAGATGCTGTAAGGACCGTACCAGTTAGTCCGGATAAACACCAGGATAAAGCTTTTTGACACAGGGCTGACAGAGCCCGTGGCTGAATTCGGCTTCGGAATGGTCGCAGAGATATTCTTCCAGTTGCTGCCAGAAGCCTCCGTCGTTGCGGATCTTTTTGCAGGATGCACAAATCGGGATCAATCCCCGGAGCACTTTGACTTCTTTCAGTGCTCGCTGCAGTTCGTCGTTACTGCGCCGTAATTCGCTCTCCCGCTCTTTTCGGCAATCCATCTCGTGCTTGAGGGCGAGAGCGGAGGAGACCCGGGCAAGCAGTTCGACGCTGTTGACCGGTTTGTTGATGTAGTCCATTGCGCCTGCCGCAAAGGCGTCTTTCAGATTACTGAGGTCGTTCTTTGCGGTCACCATGATGACCGGAATGTCGCGGAGATGAGCGGTGCTCTTGATCTGACGGCAGGCCGAGACGCCGTCCAGTTCCGGCATCAGGACATCCATGAGGATGAGGTCGATCGGTGCGGACAGGTCCGATCCGTGGAGATTGAGCAGCGTAAAAGCGGCGTTGGCGGATTCCGCCGCAAGGATATCCCCGTAGCCGGCTTTGGTCAGCAGTGCCCGCAGCAGGAGATGCTGGTCCGGGGAATCATCGACAATGAGAATAGCCATCGTATTCTTTCTTTACGGCACATTGCGTGAAAACTGGAGTGGGGGAAGCAGCCAGATCCGCTCGCGCACCCCTCTGAAATGTTCTTAAGTATAGCAAACGCCGGAGAGCGCTAGAGCAGATCGCGGGAGCGGGGCTATTGGAGCTTGGCTTTGACGAGGTCGCTGATGTGTTTGCCGTCGACCGGTTGCCCGGCCAAACGGACCATGACTGTCTTCATGACGGCGCCCATCTCTTTGAGGGAGCGTGCTCCCGATTCAGCGATCACGCTCTCGACGACCGCTGCAAGCTCTTGCGGCGACAATGCCTGAGGAAGGTACCCTTCGATGATGGAGATTTCCTGGCGCTCTTTGGCGGCCAGTTCAGGGCGCTGAGCTTTTTCGTATTGTTCGACAGATTCGCGGCGTTGCTTGATCAACGTCGTCATGATCTTACTCATTTCCGCGTCGTCCAGATCTTTTTTCAGCTCCATCTCTTTGTTCATGATGGCGGCTTTCACCATACGGATGACGTCCATCCGGAGCTGGTCTTTCGACTTCATCGCCAGTTTCAAATCTTCTGTTAAGCGGTCGCGTAACGACATGATCACCTCAATCGTTCATTGGAATCTGCAGTAGCGAATCAGAATACTCTGGCCCCTTGAGCGAGTCAACGAAGGAGGTGTCGTGGCGTTGGATGACATGAAAGCGTATGATGTTTGTGAGGGGGATGCGGTTGTATCGAGGTGGTCGATAGGCTGGAGGAAAGGTGAGGCTATGAGGAATCGAGTTCGAGTGATGGGAGCCGGGACGGTTATGGCGAGCATGCTTCTCGGTCTTGGCGGTTGTGCGAGCGAGGCACCGAAATCGACTTCTACGATGACGCCGGAGCAGGTGCGGGGTCATGCCGACAAGGCCTTTGAGAAATTGAAGCTGGAGGAGCAGGGCCGCTCGGCCGATCCCGCGATGCCGCGCTAGCGAGAGGATTTTTCCGGCAGTCGAAGGAGAAGCGCTCTCAAAGGTTTGATCAGCGGAAGCTCCAAAAGCAATTGTGCCGTGGTTTGCTGTTCGACTCGTCGCGGTTCGTGAAACGTTCGGAGTAAGGCCAAAGAGATAACGAGTCGCAGGCTTCCTGAGATGAAGAAGATAAACGGGAGATTCGATACAGGATCAATGCGCAAGGATCCAAATTGGAGATCACCTGGCACGATGCTGATGAGCCAACTGCCGATAAGGGTGCCCATGGCCCATCCGATCGCATTCACGGCACTAGAGACTGCAACCGCTTTGGGCCGATCCGCCGGACGTACGGCATCGAAGACGTAGTTGCTCAGCCCGAGCGACAGCCCTGCCCAGACGACCCCTCCAAAAAAATTCACGAGCACCAGGAACAGCCAGGTTGTGCTGATCAGATACAGCATGGGGAGAAACGCGACCAACAGACCGGTAAAGGTGAGCAGTGCCTTGTTGCCGAAGCGGTCGCCGAATTCGCCCCAGCCTGGGAGGGTCACGAACTGACCGACAATGGCGGCAGCGGCCCAGGTACCGTAGGCCCAATACGAGAGATGCAAGTCCTGCAGCATATAGATCACGAAAAATGGACCTGAGATTAAGACGGCGAGGTGTATCAGGCCGGAAAAGAGAAGGAAGCGGCGGAAATCTTTCGACGTGCCGTTGCGGAGAAAGGCAAGAAAGCCACGACTTGCCGGTTCCTCATGGTGAATCGGAAGATCGGTCACACTGGTCAGCGAGACCGCGGAAAAACTGCGACACACTCCGGCGGTCATAAAGAGCAGTGCGAAGCCGAGCCAGAGGCGGTCATGCTGGTCGAAGAGGCTGAGGAGTGCACCGCCCAGGCAAAGCGCGGCAAAACTCGTGATGGCCATGAGTTGCGACCGTCTGGCAAAATAGGCTCCCCGTTCGTTGGCGCTGAGCAGATCGGTGATCAGGCTTGTCCAGGCAGGAGAGGTGAAGTGGGTCGAGCCGAAGTAGAGGGCGGATCCGGCGACGATCAGCCATGGTCCCCACTGAGGGAAGAGCAGCGGAAACACCAGAATAGGGAGCCAGGCGATAGACTGTCCGATAATGCCCCAGAGTACGTGGGCCTTGCGATGGGGAAACCAATGCGACACCTTCACAGACACAAATTGGGCCCAGGTGCCGAGCAGCTGCGGGAGCGCAGAGAGCAGGCTTAACTGAAACGGAGTGGCGTGGAGCATGAGCGCAAAGGCCGAAAGATATTGCTCGCCGGCCCCCTGTGTCGTGGCTTGAAAGATGCCGTCACGCAGACCGAACCGCCGTCCCGATTCATGCGCGGCGGCTGTATCGGCAGATTCCTGAGTCGAGGCAGCGGGGATGGCTGAATTCATTCGGTTATGTTCGCAGGGACGTATGACCGTCACGGCACTGTATCACAGGGCGCGACCAACCAATCTCTTCATCGGTCGAGGCGAGTGTATGGTTGACCCCTATTGCTGACTCCCGATACCATGAGTACGAGGATGAGGAGGTGTACGGAAGAGTGGTGACCGGCACATTATACCCGATACCATGAGTACGAGGGTGAGGGCAATGAGAAGCCTATGGCTCAGAGTCGGCACGAATCGATGGCGTGCCCCGGTTGCGTTATCCCGTGTGGGTTGCAGCCTCTTGGGAATGGTTCTCTGGGTCTTTCCGGCAAACGGGAAAGACTTAATGCCCCAGAAGGAACAGGAAACCACGGAGTTTGGGTCGACGCAAAGTCCTTCGTTCGACGATCAGAAGGCCGGAATTCCTCAGTCGCTGTTTACCTGGATTAAGCTGGCCAAAGGGTACGAAGTCGAGTGGGATACCTTCGGCAGAAAGGGTTGGTATACGCAGGACCCTCGGTTGAAGCCGGTGGATCCCACATCGGTATTTTCGCCGGATGCGGCCGCGGTCTACGTCGTCTTTGAATCGGCGCCTCTGGAGGATCCCACACAGTTCAGCGCGCAGTGGTTTCTCGAAGGCGAAGGCGGTGCGTTGCCGGCCAAGCCGTTCGGACAGGATATCCTGGAATTGCCCGGCTATGAACGCTACGGGTTTCTTGAATTGAAACGGCCGGGCGAACGCTGGCCGGCGGGGAGCTACGTGGTCAAGCTCTATATTGCCCCTCATGGTCAGCAGTCGTTTCATGCGGTGAATCAGGTGGGGACGTTGCGGTTTACGATTGCCGATACGATGTTGCCTCCTCCTCTGCCGGCGCATTGATCTGTATCAATCCACACATGAGTCGATTGCGAAACGAGAAGGAGTGAACGTTACGATGGGAGAACGTGTGAAGGTAACGGATGGAGAGAAGCTCACGTTGCTGTATGAGCGTTTCCGGGATGTCTGCCTGGTTGAAAAAGAGGTGTGGAAAGAAATCTTTATGCCCCGTGACATCACGCTGGGGGGACCGGTACGGACCAATATCCAGGATCGCTACGACGTCGAGATCGATGATGCCGCCATTGAAGATACGCTGGAGGCGAACATTCCTCTCGGAAAGGCCTCGCTACAGGCGGCGATCCAGGAGTATCAGCAGCACATCACGTTCTACCGCAGGGCGTAACGCCGCTACTTGGCGGCGAGCACCCGCTCTACTTCCTTGATGAGCTCCGGTGATGAGGGTTTCATGCGGTGCGGAAAACGCGCCACGATGTTGCCGCTGCGGTCGACCAGATACTTCTGGAAATTCCACTCCACTTCACCGGGGAACGGGCTCTTCTCGGTCAGATATTGATACAGCGGGTGCTTGTCTGACCCCTTGACGCTGATCTTGCTGAAGAGGGGGAAGCTCACGCTGTACTTGGTCAGGCAGAAGCCTTTGATCTCTGCGTTCGTGCCCGGCTCTTGCTGGCCGAAGTTGTTGGCGGGAAACGCCAGGATCTCGAATCCCTTGTCGTGATACTGCTCGTATATCGCTTCAAGGTCCGTGTACTGCGGGGTATTGCCGCAGAAGCTGGCCGTGTTGACGACCAGGAGGGCTTTGCCTTTGTACTGGCCGAGGTTCACAGGCTTCCCGTCTATGTCGTCCATCGTAAAATCATAGAAGCTGGGTGTTTTCGCCGCCATCAGCAATCCTTCCTGTTCGGCCTGCCCATTCGGTATCGCCAGGAGGAGCCCGCCTATGAGCGTCATCAACGATGCTGCACCGATGAATGTTTTCATGGCGGGCTCCTTCATTTTAGAGTTGCTCCAGCGCCGCGACCCGTTCTTCGATCGGCGGGTGTGTGGCGAGGAGATGCATGAATCCCGATGTGTTGCCGGAAATCTTCATCGTGGCCAGGGCATCCTGGCCGCTCGGTTGAAACTGCGTACGGCTCACCCATCGGTCGATGCCGCGCAGCGCGCCGATCATCGACTCTTTGCCGTAGACCTTGGCGGAGAAGGCATCCGCGGCAAACTCGCGGCGGCGCGAATGCCAGCTCACGACGATCATGGCGAGGAAGGAGAGGACTACTTGCAAAACGATATAGACCACCAGAGCCAGGATGGGATTGCCGGCGGAGCTGCCTTCTTCCCGGTCCTGTCCGGAGGGTTGCCCCACTATGCTTGAGAGAAAGTTGCTGATGTAGTGCACGAACGTGTTCATGAGTCCGGCGAGCACTGTGGTCGTGAACATGTCGCCGTTGTAGACGTGCCCCATCTCATGGGCGAGCACGGCCTTCACTTCATCTTCCTTCAAATTCTGGAGCAGGCCGGTCGAGACGGCGACCATGGAGTTATTCTTGCTGGGGCCGGTCGCGAAGGCGTTGGGGTCCGGCGAGTTGTAGACCCAGACCTCCGGCATCGTAATCCCCAGCCGTTGCGCGATCTCCTGGACCGATCCATAGATCACCTGCTCGGCGTGTGACCGGGGCTGGGTGATCTGCTCGCAGTCGAGCATGGCGCGGGCCATCTGCTTGGAGAAGGCCAAACTGATGAAGGCGCCGCCGAAGCCGATCACGAGCGACCAGACGAGCAGTTGCTGGCTGAACACCCCGCGTACATCGATGCCGAATGCCGGAAGTACGCTGTTGACCAGCAGATTGGCCGTGAATGAGAGCGTCAGATAGATTAAAAAGTTCGCGATTAAGAAGAGCCCGATGCCCTTAAGCCACTTCATTGATATCCTCCTTGGGACAGAAACCCGCCGCCGGTACGGGGCGAGTGATTACGTTGCCATGATTATACACAAACCGTGCGTTTGAAATGCAGCCACGGGTATGTCGCATCGTGTGGTGGAATATAAGTCCTGATCGGCAAAGGTCAAGACTCTGAAAACTCCTGACGCTGCGGGGGAAAGTTGACCCTTTCGTCGAGATCCTGTTAGAAGAATCTCATTGTGGAGGTGCGGATGGGAAGCTTTGGCTTGATCGGTTCTGCCGGCTTGCTGATGGTCTTGCAGACCGCGGCCGTTCAGGCGGCAGAGCTGGCTCCGCCGTATGCGGTTCCTATGGGAATCGACGGGGTGCAACGCGCCACGATTACCCTCGACAGTTATGCCTATACGCCGAATCATCTGATTGTCGAAGCCGGAAAGCCGGTGGAGTTGACCTTGACGAGCGTGACCACGATCACGCCGCACAACTTTATTATCAAGGAGCTCTCCGTTGAGCAGGACGTGTCGGCCGGGAAGACCGTCGTCATCAAATTCACGCCGACACAAACTGGAACGTTCCCTCTCTATTGTGACAAGCGTCTCTGGCCCCTGCCTAGCCATCGCGACAAGGGGATGGAAGGCACGTTCGAAGTAAAGTAGAGGTTGTTCCACGAGTACGAATCTCCCCAAGTCTGCGCTGCTTCGCGACCTGCTCAAGCAAGTCTCTCGTCTGTTCTATACTACGCTGGTCGTAGTTCCGGCAGATGTACGGGATCAGATCGGCTTGGGCTACTTGTTTGCCCGTGCAGCCGACACGATCGCCGATACGGAGCTGATTGATCGTTCGCGGCGCCTCGACTTCCTCAGTCAGTTGAAAGCGCAGTTTGTGAGCGACCAGATCTCATGGTCGCAGATTCGGGACATTCAGCAGGCGATGGGGCCGGTCCAGCAGGACTCCTCTGAACGCGTGCTCCTTGAACGGTTGGAAGATTGTTTCCGATTATTCCAAGAGTGTTCCCCGGAAGACCGGCGTCGCGTGCAGCGGCTTATGACGACGCTGACGCAGGGGATGGAGATGGATCTCAGCCGCTTTCCCGGGCAGTCGGCCGAAGATCTGACGGCATTGAAGACAGTCGATGATCTGGACCAGTACACGTATTACGTGGCCGGTTGTGTGGGCGAGTTCTGGACCGATCTCATGTGCGCGCATCGCACGTCGCTGGCATCCTGGGATGTGCGGCATATGTCGGATGTGGGGATACGGTTCGGGAAAGGCTTGCAGCTCACGAACATTGTGAAAGATATCGCGCATGACCTCCAGAAGGGGCGCTGCTACATTCCGGAGAGCATGCTGGATGACGTGGGCCTCACGCCGCGCGACCTGCTGGATCAGCGCAATCTGCCACGATTCCGGCCTGTCCTGAGCAGGCTGGTCCGCATGGCTACGGAGCATCTCGATCAGGGGTGGATGTACACCATGTCAATTCCGCGCCACGAAATGCGGTTGAGGCTCTCTTGCATGTGGCCGATCCTGTCAGCCGGCGAATCGCTCAAGCTGGTGCTGCATTCGCCGGATCTGCTGAATCCCGCCGTGAAAGTTAAGATTCCCCGCAGCAAGGTCTACCAGATCCTGGCGCTCACCACCTTCACCGGCGCCTGCGGCTATGTCGGAACGGCCTACTGGGGCAGGCTGAGGAAACAGTTAACTTAGCGTGCATCTTGCCGGTTTACGTAGCGTCGGTTCCATTCGTCCTGCATCTTCACACCATACATCAGCATAGGCCACTCATGTTTCTAGAAGAACGCTAGGGCCGACCTGTCATGAAAGAGCGAAGATTCTGCCATGTCTAGCCGAGGCATGGAGGAGAATGCATACACAGCCGTCACCTACTAATGAGGCATTGTGACGAGTGTTCTGGGAATGCGATCATAAAAAAGTAGATTGGCGGCTATGTTTCAAACTCAGGCAGCGGTTTCACCTTCATATGTCTGCTGAGTATGCTATTTGCTTGTGACTGATGGCTTCTGAAGAGGGGGTGTCGAAGCTCGAAGCTGGTTTGAGAGATTATCAATGGCAATGCAGAGGAGATGGACTATGTGGATTTCTCGGTGCGCGTTCAAGCCCTTCGTCTGGGCAATGGGTCTGGTGTTGACGGGGGTAGTTGCTGGATGCAGCGGCGGCGATGGAGGGAGTGGCGTCACAGCGAACGCGGCCCCTGGCACAATGGCTGTGTCGCTGACAGACGCCCCGGCCTGCGGTTACGAACAGGTGAATGTCACCGTCAGCAAGGTGCG
>CAYPOR010000052.1:12286-21800 GCA_964412445.1 uncultured Nitrospira sp. | reverse complement strand
CCGCCAGGACGGCCCAAGGGCTCCTGAGAAACGACTCCCGACCCCTTTTCATCCTTCAATATCGGCTTGCGATAACGATGAAGATCTTTAAGGTTCTTATTGAAGGTAGAAATTGTTGGGCCAACCTCGATGGAACATGCAGGAGGCTGGGATTCGTGACGAGTAGAGCAGCCAAAGGTATTGATATAGATTGGGCCGCGGCTGCTGCTGTTCAAGAACTTAAAGCGGAGTTGCGTTCAATCCTCCTCAATAAGCCAGAGGATATTCCAGAGTTCACAACTGGCGAAATTTCTGAAATAGATGAAGAAACTGCTCGTGAGATTCCTAGCACTGGATGCACCTGGTATCCAGATGATTACCCATCCCCAAACTAAGAATTTCAAGGCGACCTTAACCTGCGACGAAACCGTGAACGGAGAAAAAGGGGTCGGGAGTCGTTATTTGGGAGCCTTCAGCAAGGTCACGCGCTTCTTCTGCAATGTGCAGGGCTTGCTGATTGAAACGCGCGCTGCGCTCTATCCGGCCAATCCTGCCACCAGGTGTATCTGTTTCAATTGCCCCCTGAGATCACCGGGCGGATTTCAATCTGATCCTGGTCGTAGAGCATTTCGTCTTCGGTCACCAGCTCATCCCCGCGGATGATTAGATGCGCTTCCACCACGAGGCTGAGTTCTTTCAAGAGGTCCTTCGCCTTCTTCGGACCTTTGACTTCGACGGTTCTGGACGGATGGCTGAGTTGAATACGCATGAGGCGATCATATGATGCCGATAGGCGGGGGAGCAAGGGGCTTGGGGGATGTGAGGAGTGATCCGTGATCAGTAACGAGTGACGGGTGATGCGTGACGAGCCGGAGCAGGTTACGGGGACGCAAAGAGAAGCTTGCGGGCGTAAGCTAGGCCTTCGTCGAGTGTGGTGAATAATCCGTCCAGCTGGGCTTCGTAACAGTCATCGAGATATTTGCCCATGTCCGGTCCGGGGGAAACTCCCATCGCGAGAAGATGCCGGCCCATCACGATCGGGAGGGGCGCCTGTGCCTCGACGTCCAATTCGCGCGCTTTTTTCAGCAGCCACTCGCCGGCGGGAAAATGATCGAAGGGTTTCGGCGGTCGCCCGGCGTGATCGGCGCGTGCCACGCGCACCAGGCGATCGATACGGCCCACGTGCCGGGCGAGACGGCGGATCGCGCTGTCGGAAGCCTTCCCGTCGTAGAGCGCGCGGGGGCGCAGATGGCAGCGCACGAGGGCGGCGACGTCGTCGGCCAACCCTGTTTGATTGGTGAGCCGGGCCAGGAATCGCCTGGTCGGAGCCTCTCCTTCCGGTTCATGGCCGCGCGAGGTGATGCGCCCGAATTCTTCCTTCGTCGTGGCGGGTTTGCCGAAGTCGTGGCACAGTACGCCAAGGCCGACGGTCAGATCCTCGTCCGGCCGTCCGGTCCGTTCCCCGGCGAACCAGTCCAGGCAGTGCAGGGTGTGTGTCCAGACATCGCCCTCCGGGTGCCAGACGGGATCCTGCGGGCATCCGCGCAGCGCCGCGAGTTCCGGATAAAAGCGGATCCAGTCGCAATCGTTGAGCCACTGCAAGCCATTCGACGGTGAGACGCCTTGCAGTAGAAGTTTTTTCCACTCCTCCCAGATCCGCTCACTCGGAAGATGTTCCTGCGTGAGCGACCGGGAGAGCGCGACTGTCTCCGGCGCCGCGGCCAGATTGTACCGCGCGGCCAATTGCATGCCGCGCAGGACGCGCAGCGGGTCTTCGGCAAATCGTTCGGAGACATGGCGCAAGGTGCCGGCGGTGAGATCGTCGCGGCCGTGAAAGGGATCGTGGAAGTCCAGCGTATCGGGATCCCAGGCCATGGCGTTGATGGTGAAGTCGCGCCGTGAGAGGGCTTCGTCGATGTCCATCTCATGATCGGCCAGATGGAGCAGGCCGGGGATCGTCGCTTCCTCCGGCGGCCGGCGCAGGGGCAGCGACACGTCGATCGGCAGGCCGTCGAGCTTGAATACGCCGAATGCCCGGCCGACGAACTGGACCGGAAAGTGTTCGGTCAGGATCCCGTGCAGTTGGCCGGCGGGAATCCCGGAGACTTCAAGATCCAGATCGTGAGGCTGCCGTTCGAGGAGCAAATCCCGCACGCAGCCGCCGACCAGCCACAGCCGGCCTCCGGCCCGGCGGACCAGCTGTTCGATTTGCCGTAGGGGGCGCGCGAGCGCAGGGTTTTCGAGACGAAAACGAACGGGCATGGCGTCGTCCTTCTCGGGAAGGCTCCGAAAAGAACTATGATAGGCGTCCGGAGCGGGTGAGGCAAGGCGCGAACGGCGATCGGGTCGCCGGAAGAAAGCAGGTCAAGCGGCGAGATCGCCGATGACCGTTGTCTGCGGATGGGTATGGACGACCGTTTCGACATGATTGCCGGCGCCGTGGTACTCCAGCGAATCGAAACTCACCATCTTTGCCGTGGCGATGCCGCGGCCATGGGTGTCGAAGGCGCGTTGCGGATCGAGGTGGAGGAATGGTCGCCAGTCGAATCCGGAACCTTCATCGATGACGGAGAGATACAGATCCTGTCCGTGCCGGATAAACGTGGCGACCGCGCGGCGGCCGGCATAAGCGGGTGCCTTCAACCGGCGGGCGATTTCTTCGTCGAGCTGTCCGGCTTCCAGGAAGCGGGACTTTTCGTCGTAAGTGATGCCCAGGTTGCCGTGCTCTACGGCATTCAGCAACAGCTCCAGAATCCCGGTCACGACACGGGACGGATCGGGGTAGGCATGCGCGAGCAAGGCCGCCAGCCGCCGGGCCTCATCCAGAGTCTGAAACCGGAAGGTTCCGTTGTGGAGCAGTTGCAGGGTTCCGGCCGTACTTTCCAGTTCCTCCTGGACCGACAGGTAGGCGGAACGATCCCGAATGGCTGTGGTCAGGATGGCGAGTAAATCGTCCTTTTCAAACGGCTTCGTGAGGTAGTAGTGGGCTCCGGCGGCGAGTCCCCTGGTGACTTCGGCCGGGGAGGCCGCCGCCGTCTGGATGATGACGGGTACCTGCATCAGGACCGGATGGGCTTTCATATGCTGGAGCACTTCCATGCCGGTCATCCTGGGCATCATCAAGTCGAGCAGGACGGCGTAGTACCGGTGGGGCTCGCGCATGAGCTTCTCCAGCGCTTCGACTCCGTCACACGCGGCCACCAGAGTGTATCCGCTGTGATCGAGGTAGCCTTCAAGAATTTCGAGGTTGGCCGCGTTGTCATCGACCAGGAGAATCGTGATCCCGGAGTCCGTCATGTTACGCCGCCTCCTGTTCGATCGACGGGCAGTCCAGGGGAAGCACGACGGTAAACGCGGCTCCTCCCTCGGCGAGATTGTCCGCACGGATCTGCCCGTGATGCGCCGTGATGATTTCCTTGCAGATGGCCAGGCCGAGGCCGGTTCCTCCGGCGCTGTCTCTGGATTTGCTGCTCTGTACAAATTTATCGAAAATGGCGTCCGCTTCTTCCGGTGGAAAGCCGATTCCCTGGTCGGTGACGGTGAGGGCCACAGCGGGAAGCGGAGAATCCGCCGGAGCCCCATCACGGGCGGGGAGGATGGCCGTGGCGAAGGAGATGCGTATCTCGCTGCCTTTCCGGGTGAATTTGACCGCGTTGGAGAGCAGATTGCGGATGACCTGGGCCAGGCGGAGTTCATCGCCCGGCACACGCGTATCGAGGGGGGACGGCTGCACAGTGAGAGTCAGGTGGTTTGCTTTCAGCAGAGAGTCGAACTCGGTTGCCACCGCGTGTACGATCGAAGCCAGATTGAGGCAGGCGCGCTGGTAGACCATCCGGCCGGATTCCAGCTTCGACAGATCCAGAATATCGTTCAGGAGGGCGAGAAGGATGTTGCCGCTTTCATGGAGGCGGCTGAGATAGTGGCGGACTTTCTCCAGGTCTCCTCTTTCGAGTCGTTCCGTCGCTAAGTCTGAAAAGCTGAGAATCGCATGCATCGGGGTGCGCAGTTCGTGGGACATGTTGGCTAAGAAGATCGATTTCGCCGCGTTGGCCGATTCGGCCGCGTCTTTGGCCAGTTGCAGTTCGCTCGTGCGGGCGTCCACCTCTTCGCGCAGATGGTGCTGCAGACGGAGGAGCGCCGCTTCGTTGGCCTTACGGATGCTGACGTCGATGATGGTCGCGAGCGTGTGTAATCCGTCCGCGGTTTGAATCGGCGTGAGCCCGATCTCCACCGGTACCGCGGTTCCGTTTTTCCGCAGGCCCTGCAGATCGCGAAGCCCGCCCATCTGCTTTCTGATCGGATTGGCGAAGAAGGCCAGGAGATGGCGGTCGTGGGCCTCACGATAGGGGAGCGGGAGCAGCATCGCGAGGGACTGTCCGATCAACTCCTCCTGCGTGAATCCGAAGATCACCTCACACTGAGGATTGACCATGGTGATGATGCCCGCCGGATTGACCATCAGCAGGCCGTAAGGCGCGGCTTCCGCGACCAGCCGGAATCGCTCATCCGCCGGCTGGAGAGCGGCGGGGGTGTGCTCCGGGCGGCTTCCGCAGGCCGGTCCGGCCTGTGAGGGGTGCGCGTCGCGCGGCGAGGAGTGTTGCGGTGGTGTGTATGACATACAGGCCTTACTGCCGCCTACAAGACGGTACTCGACAAACAATCTCTCGCCCGTTGTCGGTCAGGACCCGGCGAACTTGAGGGGGCTGGACTGTATCGACGGGGAGACGTCCAGGGGCAGACCGATGTTCGGCGACAAACAGGGGGTGGCGGGCAGGTGCGTGAACCGCTTCCCAAGGTGCCGGATCAGGCGGCGTTGGAATCAAGAGGGACGGACTGCGGTCTCGTTCGAACAACCGTTTCGACATGGTTGCCTTTCCCGCAGTACTCGATGGAGTCGAAGCTGTGCAGTCGTGCCGTCGCAATGCCCCGGCCGTGGGTGTGAAACGCGCGTTCCGGGGTAAAGTCGAGAAAGGGCTGCCAGCAGAATCCATTGCCTTCGTCGATCACCGACAGATAGAGCGCGTCGGGTGCGCGCGTCAGTTTTGCCACTCCGACCCGGTTCCTGAATGCGGGGTCGCGAATCCGCCGCTCGATCTCATCCTCCAACTGCCCCGTAGCCAGGAGATGCGTTTTCTCCTCATAGGTGACGCCCAAATTGCCGTGCTCGACCGCGTTCATCAGCAGTTCCAGGAGTCCGGTGCTCACGCGGCTGGGATCGGGATAGGCGTGGGCCAGCAAGGCGGCCAATTGGCGCGCGTCTTCGGGAGTTTGAAAGCAGAACCGTCCGTGATGGAGTAACCGCAGCGAATGCATGGACGCCGTCAATTCGTGTTGGAGCGTCACGTAGGCGGTGTAGTCTCGAACGGCGGATGCGATGATGGCCTGCAGCTCGTTCTGTTCAAACGGCTTGATGAGATAGTAACGCGCCCCGGCGGCCAGCCCTTCGGCAACCTGCTGCGGATCGCTGGAGGCTGTTTGAATGATGACGGGCACATGCGTCAACTGAGCATGCGCCTTCATGCGTCGCAGGACTTCCAGGCCGGACATGCGGGGCATTTCAAGGTCGAGCAGGACGGCGTGGTATCGGGTGGGTTCAAGCGTCAAGAGCCGGAGCGCTTCCACCCCGTCACGGGCGCGGACCAGATCGTAGCCGGTTTTCTCCAGATAGGCGACCAGCACCGCGAGGCTGGTTCTGCTGTCGTCGACAAGCAGAACGGTCGTGGTGAAATCGCTCATGGTCTGACACCTGTCTGCAAGACGGCGGACGGGGGCATTGTGGCCTCGCTGGCGTTGAAGCTGTATCGGCGGGTTCTGTCAAAGTCTTTAGACGGCAGAATGACGCATCCTCGACGCGCAGGCGGCGGGATAATGGTCGAGGCGGGTGCTTACAGCTCCGCCTCTCTCAGAAACTTGGCTGATTCTTCGGGAGCGACAGGGTTGATGTAGAAGCCGGTGCCCCATTCGAAGCCGGCGACCTGGGTGAGCTTGGGGATGATTTCCAGGTGCCAGTGATAGTAGTCGCCGGTTTTTTCGTGCAGCGGGGAGCTGTGGAGGATGAAGTTGTACGAAGGGCGGCCGAGCGCCTTGTCCATGCGGCGCAGGGATTCGGAGAGAATCGGCGCCAGAAATTCGAATTGCGACTTCTGGCTTTCTTCGAAGTAGGCGGCGTGGCGCTTGGGCAGAATCCACATCTCGAACGGAAAGCGCGGGGCATAGGGTGTGACGCAGAGAAATTCAGGATTCTCCGCCACGATCCGGTCGCCGTCCGAGAGATCCTGCCGGAGAATGTCGCAGTAGATGCACCGCTCCTTTTGTTCGTAGTGGGCGCGGCAGCCGTCAAGTTCCTCCGTCACGCTGGTCGGAACGATGGGCAGGGCGATGAGTTGCGAGTGGCTGTGTTCCAGCGTGGCGCCGGCCGAGGCGCCGTGGTTCTTGAAGATCAGGATGTAGCGGAAGCGCAGATCTTTTCTGAGATCGATCATGCGGTCGCGATAGGCCCAGAGCACATCCTCGATTTTTTTCGTCGGCAGGTCGGCGAGGCCTTCTGTATGGCCCGGCGATTCGATGATGACCTCGTGGGCGCCGACGCCGTTCATCCGGTCATACAGCCCGATGCCTTCCCGGCCCATGTCGCCTTCGACCTGTAACGCGGGAAATTTGTTCGGGATCACGCGGACGGTCCAGTTGGGCGAATTCGGCTCGCCGGGCTGCGGCCGGTAGGCCATGATCTCTTTCGGCGTGAGCCGTTCCTGCCCAGGGCAAAAGGGACAGATCGCGGTAGAGATGGGCTTCGCCGGTTGCAGCTGCGCAAAGTCATGCGGCCGGCCGTTCCGTTCGGTCGAAATAATCACCCAGCGGCCGACGATGGGGTCACGTCGTAAGTCAGGCATAGTGGCTCCGTAGTGTTTGAAAAGTTCTGAGTGCCGAGTCCTGAGTTATGTGAGAAGCTCAGAATATCACTCCTCGACACCCCGCGCTCACCGCTCAGGACTGCCTTCTCATACTCTCCACAAGCTTGCTTCAAACTCGGCTCCCGGCACCGTCAGGACGGCCGGCGTGTGATGCGGGTAGCGGGCCGCTTCCAATCCATGTTCGAGAATCACGAGACTCACGCGCACCTCTTGTCCCGCCTCGAGGTGGAGATCCTTCGTCGGGATCGCCAGTTCCAAAATCGTGCGCCGGCAAATCGAGCGATAGGGACCGATTTCCTGCCAGGTCTCTCCCTCGCCCTGTTGGAAGAGCGTGAAGGACTCCGGTCCGGATGGAGCGAGAGAACAGGAGAGACGGAAACTGTGCCGGGGACCGTGGAACGTGAGCTCCATTCCCAATCCGCTTTGTCTCGGTTGCGCGGTTTCATCCGGGTCGAGCCGCAGGCAGAGATGGTCCCGGCTCCAGCCGAAATAGATGGCCGTGAACAAGCCTTCCGCCTTCCACATGGCGCCCAGCGGCGGCTGTGTCGTAATGGTCCCTGCCCCGCGCCATTCGAAAAAGTTTGTCACCAGGCCGTCGATGGTAGGGGTGAGGATGGTGACCGGCTGTGTGATGCGATCCGCCGCGGCCGGTTGGAGCATCATGCAGATAGGCTGGTTCAAGCGGTCAGGCGGCGTGAGGCCCATGAAGAGCCAGACGTTGCGCAAGTGGGTGCGGAAGAGCCGGTCGAATTCCTGCTTGTAGTCGGTGTCGAAATCGTCACCGTACCACCAGAACCAGTCGCTGCCTTCGGCGGCGTAGAGCTCCTGCCAGGCGGCTTCTGCGCGATCCACCGGCAAGGTCGGGGCGACTTCCACGAGCCGAGTGCGGGTATGGCCGAGGAGATCCCATCCGCGATTATCTTCCTGATGCCCGATCCAGATCTTGTAGTCCTGATTGATCCAGGAGCCCGAATGGAGGGCGGGCAGGTGCTGGGCGGGCGGGACGGCGGCCAGGCCTTCCGACATGGTCGAGGCCGTCAGACGCACGCTCTGCTCCTGGTCCAATTCCCGGGCGGTAAACGCACGGTAGAGCCGGGAGAGAAAATGTTCGCCGCCGTCATGGTAATGCTCCCAGGGGTTTTCACCGTCGAGAATGATGGGAATGAGGATCTGGTCCTGCGGGGCGTTGTGAATAATGTTCCGGAGCCGGCGGAGCACGTCGTCCGCGGCCGAGTCCGGGTTGGTTTTGTGGTACACGAAACCAAAGGCATCGGAAATATCGCGGTCACGAAAGACCATCGTCACGTTTCGGCCGGACTCTCCCGCGCGGTAGGCTTGGTAGAGGTCGGTGTGTCGATGCCATGGGCGATTGCTCAATTCGAATGAGCGGGCGAGTATGCCTTCGTCGGTCGCAAGCCAGCGGAGTCCGGCATGATGGACCAGCGGGAGGAGCTCGGGGCAGACGGATCCTTCCGACGGCCAGAGCCCGACCGGTGGCTGGCCGAAGGTCTTGCGGTGAAAGTCGACGGCCCGCTGGAGTTGTGTGTCCGCATCCTCCGGCGCGCGAAAGCGCGACGGCAGCGGCAGGTCGGGACGCGCACGGCGATTGATCTCCGTGTCGATGACGAGCGGCAGAATCGGGTGAAAAAACGGGGTGGTGGTCAATTCGATCTGACCCCGGTCGAGGAGCCGGCGATAGAGCGGGACAATTTCTTGAATCACGACGCGCTGCAGGGCGAGAATCTCATGTTTGTCGTCTTCAGTGAAGTTGCGATTCTTGTTGCGGAGGGCCGCCAGGCGTGGATAGCGCTGAAGCGGTCCATAGCCGAACCAGGCCAAGTTATGCCAGACCTGCAAGTCGAGAAAATCCTGTGTCGAAAACTGGCGGGCGACCTTGGCAAGATCCGGCCCCGAGACGTCGGGACCGCGTTTCACCAGCAGCTCGTGATAGCGTGCGAACGGGCGCACCATCGTGGCCCAGTTGGCCGAGAAAAAATGGCGGATCAGGAAGGCCTGTTCTTCCGGCGTCAACTCCGCCGCCGGACGCTGAGCCCGTTCGAGGAACAAGTCGCGCACGGTGCCGTCGCCGATTTCCTGAAGCTGAAGCAACAGCGAGGGGGTGAAGTTGAACGTGGCCTTGACCGCTGGAAATTTCTCCAGCAGATAGGCCATATCGAAATAGGCTTTGGTGGCATGGAGGCGCACCCAGGGCATACTTGCCGTCCCCGCAATCGGGTCGGTGTAGTACGGCTGGTGCATGTGCCAGACAAAGCAGACGTGGATATTCTTCATCGGCGCGTGATTTCTCTCATTTTTTGAAGTATGTCATAGGGGTATGAGACGCGCAATGAACAGAGGAGTTTATATCGTGACTGAGCAGGGCGAGCAGGCGGGGTGGAGACGTATCCTCTTCTATTGGGGGCCGGTGTTTGGCTATGCCGGATTGATCTTCTATCTGTCGGCGCAATCGCATCCGGATGAGGATTTGCCGTCGCTGCTTGGGTATGTAAACGATAAGGTATTGCATGCGATGGAATATGCGGGACTCGGCGGACTGTGCTACCGCGCGTTTCGTTGGGGCGCAACCGGGCCGTTGGCTGACCGTGCGCTGGTCTGCGCGATTG
>CAYPOR010000052.1:0-12186 GCA_964412445.1 uncultured Nitrospira sp. | reverse complement strand
CTGTTCGGGATGAGCCGGACCGTGCCGTTCGTCGCCGGTGTCCGTCCGCGCTGACGGATTCGCGCAGTGTTCGTGACAACTTCTGGACCACTCGGTATAATCCGCCGCGTATGACAACGTCCAACCCGGCTCCTCCCAAGGGGCCACTCACACCGCCCGATCAAGCGTTGGTCGCCCGCACCATCGAAACGCGGCTCAGTCCCGGGCTGGTCCTGCGCGAACTCCAGCCGTTGCCTGGGGATGCGTCGAACCGGCGGTATTTCCGCGCGGTCCTGGCCGGCGGGCCTCCCCACTCCGTGATTCTCATGCAACTGGCGGAGCCGGAGGGGTTCAAGCAATCGGAAGAAGCGGTCAGCGGGGCGATGCACCGGATCACCGAACTGCCGTTTCTGAATATTCTGTCGCATCTGGGGAAGGCCGGCGTGTCGGTCCCGCAGCTGCATCACTATGATCATGCCGCCGGCTTGCTGTATCTCGAAGATTTCGGAGACCTGACGCTGGCCGAAGCCGTGCGCGACGCGGACGCCCCGAGTCTGGAATCGCGGTACAAACAGGCGATCAACGTGCTGGTTCAGATGCAGGTGAAGGCGACGTCGCCGGCCGATCCCGGCTGCCTGGCGTTTCACCGGAGCTTCGACGTGCCGCTGCTCATGTGGGAGTTCGATCATTTCCTGGAGTACGGCATCGTGGCGCGCCGGGGCAAGCCGATGTGCTCGGACGATTGGACCGCGATCCGCGGGGAGTTCGAAAAGATCTCCGAACATCTGGCGGGCCAGCCGCGGGTCTTCACGCATCGCGACTATCATTCGCGCAATCTCATGGTCGACGGACTGCGCCTCGGCGTGATCGATTTTCAGGACGCCCTCATGGGCCCGGCGACCTACGATCTGGCGTCGCTCCTGCGCGATGCCTACATCGCGCTCGATGAATCGCTGGTGGACCGGCTGGTGAGTTATTACCTTGATCAGCTGGCCGAACACCGGCATGTCTGGACCAACCGCGACGCCT
Organism: uncultured Nitrospira sp.; assembly: GCA_964412445.1. Classification (GTDB taxonomy): domain Bacteria; phylum Nitrospirota; class Nitrospiria; order Nitrospirales; family Nitrospiraceae; genus Nitrospira_D. The sequence continues at coordinate 11,178 of CAYPOR010000052.1, read as the reverse complement.
TCCGGCGATTGTTCGATCTCACGAGTATTCAACGGAACATGAAAGCCGCGGGGCGGTTTGTCTATATCGACCGGGTGAAGGGGAATCCCAAGTTTCTGGCCGATATTCCCCGCGTTCTGGGCTATGTGAAGCGGAACCTTCAGCGCTATCCCGAACTCGCCGTCCTGCGCAAGCATCTCACGCCGTATGTGCCGGAACTCCAGTGAAAGCCATGATTCTCGCGGCGGGTTTCGGAACCCGCCTCCGGCCGCTCACCAATACGATCCCGAAACCGCTGCTTCCCGTCGCCGGCACGCCGCTCATCGTGTGGAATCTTCTGCTGCTCAAGCAGCACGGATTCCGCGACGTCGTCATCAATCTGCACCATCTGGGTCCGATGATCCAGCAGATGCTCGGGTCCGGAGCGCAGTTCGGCCTGCGGCTGCTCTATTCGCACGAGCCGGTCATTCTGGGGACGGGCGGAGGAATCAAGCAGGCCGAACGCTATTTTTCGAATGAGCCGGTGCTGATCCTCAACGGCGATACGCTGTTCGATCTGGATCTTGGCGCGTTATGCGCGTTCCATGAGCAGCGGAAGGCGCTGGCGACGCTGGTGTTGCGCGAGGATCCCGATGCGGTGACGTGGGGATTGGTCGAAGTCGGGCCGGACAATCACATCGTCCGGATCAACGGGAAAGGGTTGGCGGATACTGCTGTGCCGACGAAGCCGCGTATGTTTGCCGGCATTCATATTCTGCATTCCAGGCTCTTGCGGGATATTCCCCGGGAAGTGGCGTCGTCGATTATCGATCCCTATGTGGCGGCGATCGGGCGGGGGGAACGGCTGTTGGGGTATGATCTGAACGGCTATTGGTCCGATGTCGGGACGCCGGAACGGTACGGACAGGCCGAGCGCGATGTGAAGGCCGGTCTCCTGCGGCTGGAAGATAGGACGCTCCCTCCGGTCTGATGTCTTTTAGCTCTCATGCGATTCTGTCCTGTGGTCGAATCGTCCTTCCTGCCGGTCACGTTGCTGCTTAATCAGTCGAGCCAGATAGGTGCGCTGCAAGTGCAGATGTTCGGCTGCGCGCGTCTGATTCCCGTCGGCCTTTTCAAGCGCTCGCGTGATGATGTAACGGCTGTGTTCGTCCATTGACTCGTGATAGGGCAAATCGAGGTAAGAGAGGCCTGGTCCGTCCTCCCGGCAGAGCCGGGCGTCTTCCGGAAGTAACGCAATCATGTCCGGTTCAATGGTATCGGTCGGACTGAGCACCACCGCCCGGGCGATGACATTGTCCAATTCGCGAATGTTGCCCGGCCAGGGATAGCGGGCGAGCGTCTCCATCGCCGTCCGGCTCAGGGACATGCCCGGGCGCTTGGCGTCTCTGGCGTGGCGTTCCAGAAAAAAGCGGGCCAGGGCCGGGATGTCGTCCGACCGTTCTCTGAGCGGCGGGAGGGTGAGGGTAATGACGTTGAGGCGGAAGTAGAGGTCCTCGCGAAATTGTCCGGCCTTGACCGCCTGTCGCAAATCTTTATTCGTCGCGGCGATGATGCGGATATTGACGGACACCGTTCGGGTGCCGCCGACCCGCTGAAATTCACGGTCCTGCAGGACGCGCAGGAGTTTCGCCTGCAGCGGCAGCGACATGTCGCCGATTTCATCGAGAAAGACCGTCCCGCCATCCGCCGTTTCCAACTTGCCCTTCTGCAGCCGGTCGGCGCCGGTGAAGGCCCCGCGTTCGTGGCCGAAGAGTTCGTTTTCCAGCAAGGTTTCCGTGAGCGCGACGCAGTTGATCACGATCAGCGGCATGGCGTGGCGATGGCTCCATTGATGGATGGAGCGGGCGAAGAGTTCCTTGCCGGTGCCGCTTTCCCCGAGCAGCAGCACGCCGGCATCGGACCGCGCCGCCCGTTGCGCCGCTTCGATGACTGCCCGCACCGTCGCGCTGGCTCCGACGATGCTGGCATAGCGCCCGTCGACTTCCGAGCGGAGATAGGCCACCTGCCGTTTGAGGGAGTCCCGTTCCAGAGCTTTGCGGATGACGATGAGGAGATGGTCTTTGTCGAGCGGCTTCGTGAGGAAATCGTAGGCGCCTTCTTTCATGGCCTCGACGGCGGCGTTCACCGATCCGTGCGCGGTCATGACGATGACGGGCAGGTCTTCGACGTGCTTGATCTGCGAAAGCCGCTTGAGCACCTCGATGCCGGTGAGTTTCGGCAGATCGAGGTCGAGCAGGATCAGGTTCGGCGCTTCATGCTCGATCTGATCGAGGGCCTGCTGGCCGTCGCGCGCGACGACGGTGGCATAGCCGGAAGCCTGCAGCCGATCTTCCAACACCGTGACGATATCGGCGTCGTCGTCGACGATGAGGAGTTTGGCTTTCATGTTCTCAACTACCGCCTCATCCCTCACCCCTCCATGACGTTCATCACCAGCCCGGTCAACGGCTTCGGGAAGAAGTACGTGGATTTGTGCGGCATCCGCTCGCCGGCGGTCGCCACGTCCTTGACCTCGCTCACCTTGGTGGCATTCAGGAGCAGCGCGCCGGTGCCGGTGCCGTTTGCGGCCCAGTCCAGGGCTTCGTGATCGTCTTTCGTGTAGAGAATGGCTTCCTGCTCCTGTTGCGTCGGGCAGAGCTTGGCCACGACCAGTTGCTGCAGGAGCGAGACGTCCAGCTTGGTCCGGGGCGACGCGCCGGCCGGCGGACGATGCGCGGCCTTCAGCGCCAGGGTCAGATAGGCATCGCGGCCCTTCAGCGCCAATCCGAACATCGGCGTCGTCCGCCCTTGTGTCCGCATTGCGTCGATGAATTGTGCGCGCACGGCGGTTTGCGTCTGACTCGTGAACGGATATTCATGCAGGTCGAACATATCAGCGAACAGCGCCTTCACTTGATCGAACGACGGCAACGGTGTGGTGGTTACCCGATGGGTGGGCAGCACAGTCAGGCCCGGATCTTCGATCGGTGTGAGGAGCATGAGGACGCTGTCGTAGGGTTGCAGGCCCTGGACATTGCCGGCCTGCTGGCGGCGCAGCTTTTGGTAGTTCAGCGCCGTTTCATAGCGGTGATGGCCGTCGGCAATGAAGATGGGCTTGCTGGCCATGGCTGCCGTGATTTTCTGAGTGACGGCCGGATCGGAGATGGCCCAGAGACGCTGCTCGAAGCCGACATCGTCTCGGAATTCAACGCAGGGCGCCGTCGATTTTGCCGCCTGCGCCAGGGCCGAGAGGATGGTGTCCTGAGGATCCGAATACAGCGACCAGATCGGACTGAAATTCGCGCGGCAGGCTTCCATCAGATTCAAGCGGTCGGTCTTGGCGGCGGCGCGGGTGTTTTCGTGCGGGTAAATCGCCCCCGTGCCGAACTCTTCCAGCTTGAAGGTCGCGATGAACCCGCGCAATGTTTTACTCGGGCCCTTGGGGTCGGCTCCCGGCGGGACATACTCGATGGTGTGGTAGTAGATCGTCGGTTGCGGATCCCGCTTCAAGGCGCCTGATTGCATCCATTGCGAGAGCGTGGCCCCGGCTCTGGTGTAGCGGTTGTTGGTCGGGCCGTCGCCGGGCTGGTCCATGCCGAGTTCCAGGCGAATGACGTTGTGCGGGTTCCGGTTATAGAGGGCTTTCTGCCCGGCGGCGTCGATGATGTCATAAGGAGGCGCGGCGACGTCGCGCGCTGCGCCGGCAATGGCCGCATCGTAGCGTGCACCGCGAAACGGGAAAATCTGGGCCATGATGATTTCGTGCTCCTGTGAAAAGTGGTCAGCGTGAACGTGTGAGACCGGAAAGGCGCTTCCCTTGTGTCCGGCTCAGTGCCCGTCTTCTCGCCGACACAGTGGTGGAGAAAAGAGTGAGCGGAGGGAAGGTTACCGGTCGCGGGTAATCATGTAGTCGGCGGCGACGGCCAACGCCCGGCGTGCCGACGAGTCCTCAAAGGCGTCGAGTTCGTGTTGTGCGGCGGCGATGTAGGTTTTGGCCCGTTCCATCGCGTAGGCCAGCGATCCGGTCTCCTGCATCAGGCGCAGAATCCGCTCGAGATCCTCCGGGCTCAGGGTGCGGGTTTCCATCCGGTCCTTGATCATGCTGCGGTCCTGTTCGCTGCAATGGTCGAGCAGATGGAGCAGGGGCAGCGTCGCTTTGCCCTGCCGCAAGTCCTGTCCCAGCGTTTTCCCCAGCCGTTCGCCGTCGGCATTGTAATCGAGCGTGTCGTCGGCCACCTGGAAGGCGATGCCCAGATATTGCCCGAAGCGGAACAGCGCGGACTGCTTTTCTTCTGAGGCATCGGCCAGGATGGCGCCCATGCGGCAGGCGGCGGCGATCAGGCCGGCGGTCTTGTGCTCGACGATCTTGATGTAGTCGGATTCCGGCATCGAGGGGTTGCCGTTGTAATACAGCTGAAGGACTTCGCCTTCCGCCATTTTGGTGCAGGCTTCGGCCAGGACTTCGTTCATGCCGTGGCTGCGAAACTCCACGATCTGGGCCATGGCTTTGGAGTAGAGATAGTCGCCGACGAGAATGCTGATCTGGTTGCCCCAGACTTTGCGGGCCGTACTGCGGCCCCGGCGGATATCGGCTTCGTCGACCACGTCGTCGTGCAGCAGCGTGGCGGTATGAATAAATTCAACCAGGCTGCCGAGCTGATGGTGTTCGCGGCCGGCATAGCCGCAGAGACGGGCCGAAAGCAGGAGGAGAAGCGGGCGGACCCGTTTGCCTCCACTGCTGAGGATATGGGCGGCAACCGTATTGACGAGGGTGACACTGGAGTCGAGGTTCTGGCGGACCTGATGCTCGACGCCGTCGAGTTCGGCGCGGTACGCCTCCCAGACGTCTGCCATGCTGTGGATGGTCGAGGTGCCGGGTGCGTTCGACATGCGGCGGATGGTAGGGCACCGGAGCAAACAAAGTCAAGCAAACCGGGGCCGGGTCGGCCTGCACAATCTTGACAGGGCGGGAGCCCATCCAGTAAGGTGCGGGGCAGAAAAGAACGAGAGAGAGACTGCCGATAAAACGACACGATATCGCGTGCTTGCCTCTGCTTGTATGAGTGGCCGCTGACCGCGAAGTCATCACCTTCTTCCTAGCGACACGAGATTGCCATGATGCGGATACCCGGGCTTCCACCGAAGCAAGGCCTCTATGACCCTGAACAGGAAAAGGATTCCTGCGGAGTCGGCTTTGTCTTGAATATGAAAGCCCAGAAATCCCGTTCAGCTCTACGTCCTGACTCCACGAGTTCCGGTTATCAAATGTACCACGGTGAGAAGAAGCGATGATGATTCCAGGGCTACCACCAAAGCAAGGCTTGTATGATCCCAACCAGGAAAAGGATTCCTGCGGAGTCGGCTTTGTCGTCAATATCCAGGGTCAGAAATCCCACCAGATCGTCCAGCAGGGTCTGCAGATTCTGGAGAACCTGACCCATCGCGGCGCGCAGGGGTGTGACCCCTGCACCGGCGACGGCGCGGGCATTCTCCTGCAAGTCCCCCATGAGTTTTTGAAGCGTGCGGCCGGCGATGTCGGCGTGGCCTTGCCGGGCGTCGGCGAGTACGGCGTGGGTATGGTGTTTCTGCCGCCTCAGGCGGATCGCCGTCAGCAGTGTGAGCAGCTGTTTGCCAAGGTCATCGCGGAAGAAGGGTTGCGGTTGTTGGGCTGGCGCGATGTGCCGGTGAAGAGCGATGCCATCGGGCCGGTCGCTCGCAGCACCGAGCCGTTCATGCGGCAGATCTTCATCGCCCGCGAGGTACTGAACGACGCCCAGTTCGAGCGGAAGCTTTATGTCGTCCGGAAGCGGGTTGAGAACGCGGTCCGCGAATCGGCCATCCAGGGGCGCGAGTATTTCTACATTCCCAGTTTGTCGGCGACCACCATCGTCTATAAGGGACTCCTGCTCCCGCACCAGATGTCGACCTATTATCAGGATCTCAAGGATGCGAGCCTGACGAGCGCGCTGGCCCTGGTCCACTCGCGGTTCAGCACCAATACCTTCCCGACCTGGCCGCTGGCCCATCCCTACCGCTACATGTGCCACAACGGCGAAATCAATACGCTCAAGGGCAATGTGAACTGGATGCGTGCCCGCCAGGGACGGCTCAATTCCGATCTGTTCGGCAAGGACCTCGAAAAGCTCTATCCGATCGTTTCCGAAAATCAGAGCGACTCGGCGTGCCTGGATAATGCCATCGAGTTCCTGACCATGGGCGGGCGCTCGCTGCCGCACGTGATGATGATGCTGATCCCCGAGCCCTGGGTGGCCAATCCGCAGATGGATCTGGACCGCCGCGGGTTCTACGAATATCACGCCGCGATGCAGGAGCCCTGGGACGGTCCCGCGGCGGTCTGCTTTACGGACGGCAAATTGATCGGCGCCACGCTGGACCGGAACGGCCTGCGCCCCTGCCGCTACCTCGTGACCACCGACGGCGTCGTCGTGCTCGCGTCGGAAGCCGGGGTGCTGCCGATGGAGACGAATAAGATCCGGCAGAAGGGCCGGCTCATGCCGGGCCGTATGTTCCTGATCGATACCGTGCAGGGCCGCCTGATCGACGACGAAGAAGTGAAGGCCGAGATCGTCAGCCGCAAGCCCTATCGCTCCTGGGTCACGCAGCACCGGATTTCGCTGGATGAGCTGCCCGAGCCGCTGAACGTGCCGCAGCCGGATCATCCCACGACCCGCCAGCGTCAGCAGGCCTTCGGCTACACGGTGGAAGAGCTGAAGATGGTCCTCACGCCGATGGTGGTGAACGGGGAGGAAGCCATTTCCTCAATGGGCACGGATACGCCGCTGGCGGTGCTGTCCGACCGGCCGCAGCTCCTGTTCAAGTATTTCAAACAGCTCTTTGCGCAGGTGACGAACCCGCCGATCGATCCGATCCGCGAAGAACTGGTCATGTCGCTGACCACCAGCATCGGACCCAAGCCCAATCTGATGGATGAGAATCCGGAATCCTGCCGGCGCATCCGCGTGAAGCAGCCGATTCTGACGAACGCCGATCTGCAGAAGATCCGCGAGATCGCCGATCCCCAGTTCAAGAGCAAGACCTTGAAGATGCTCTTCCGCGTGGCCGAAGGCCCGGAGGGATTGGGCGCGGCGGTGGATGATCTCTGCCGGCAGGCTTCCCAGGCCATCAAAGAAGGCTACAAGTTCCTGATCCTGAGCGACCGGGGCGTGAACGACGAGTGGGCGCCGATTCCCAGCGTGCTCGGCATCGCCGCCGTCCACCACCACCTCGTGCGCGAGTGCACGAGAACGGAGGTCGGCCTGATCGTCGAAAGCGGCGAGCCGCGCGACGTGCATCATTTCGCCTGCCTGATCGGCTACGGCGCCGGGACGGTGAACCCCTACCTCGTATTCGAATCGCTGGTGGACATGGAGCGCGACGGCTATCTGCCGGAAGGCCTCGACGCCCAGACCGCCGAAGGGAAGTTCATCAAGGCGATCAATAAGGGGCTGCTGAAAGTCTTCTCGAAGATGGGCATCTCCACGGTGCAGTCCTACTGCGGCGCGCAGATTTTCGAAGCCATCGGCTTGAACCATGATTTGATCGGCCGCTACTTCACCGGGACGCCGTCCCGCGTGGAAGGCATCGGTATCCGCGAGATCGGCGAAGAGACGCTGCGGCGGCACAAGCTGGCCTACGAGCCGGCGCCGATCCGGCAGCTGGATTTCGGCGGAGAGATTCACTACCGGATCCAGGGCGAGCACCACAACTGGAATCCGGATACGATCTACAAACTGCAGCACGCGACACGCAACAACGATCCGAAGACCTTCGCGGAGTTTTCGCAGCTGGTCAACGATGAGAGCAAGCGGCGATCGAACTTGCGCGGGCTGCTCGATTTCAAGTTCCTGCCGGAGCCGATTCCCCTCGACGAAGTGGAGCCGGCCAAAGACATCGTCAAACGGTTCACGACCGGCGCCATGTCGTTCGGGTCGATCAGCAAGGAAGCGCACGAGACGCTGGCGATCGCGATGAACCGGCTGGGCGCCAAGAGCAACACCGGCGAGGGCGGCGAAGATCCGGAGCGTTTCAAGCCGCTGCCCAACGGCGATTCGAAGAACAGCTATATCAAGCAGGTGGCGTCGGCGCGGTTCGGCGTGACCAGCCACTACCTGGTGAATGCGAAAGAATTGCAGATCAAGATGGCGCAGGGTGCGAAGCCGGGCGAAGGCGGGCAGCTGCCGGGTCACAAGGTCGATGAGAACATCGCCAAGTTCCGCTATTCGACTCCCGGCGTGCAGCTGATTTCGCCGCCGCCGCACCATGATATTTACTCGATCGAAGATCTGGCGCAGCTGATTTTCGACCTCAAGAATGCCAATCCCGAAGCCGCCGTGTCGGTGAAGCTCGTGTCGGAAGTGGGTGTCGGGACGGTGGCGGCCGGCGTGGCCAAGGCGCATGCCGACAAGGTCTTGATCAGCGGCGATTCCGGCGGAACCGGCGCGTCGCCCCTGTCGTCGATCAAGTATGCCGGCGGGCCCTGGGAACTCGGGCTGGCGGAAACGCATCAGACGCTTGTGATGAACGATCTGCGCGGCCGCATCCGTGTCGAAACCGACGGCCAGTTGAAGACGGGACGGGATGTCGCCATCGCGACGCTGCTGGGGGCGGAAGAGTACGGATTCGCCACGGCGCCGTTGATCATCGAAGGCTGCATCATGATGCGCAAGTGCCATCTGAACACCTGCCCGGTCGGCATCGCGACGCAGGATCCGGAATTGCGCAAGAAATTCAGCGGCCAGCCGGAGCACATAGTCAACTTCTTCTTCTTTGTCGCCGAGGAACTCCGGCAGATCATGGCGAAGCTGGGGTTCCGGACGATCAACGAGATGGTCGGCCGGGTCGATAAACTCAAGGTGCAAAAGGCTATCGACCATTGGAAGGCCAAGGGGCTCGACCTCGCGCCGCTCCTGACGGCGCCGGAGGTGAAAGCCGATGTCCCGCGCCATTGCGTCCAGAAACAGGATCATGGGCTGGCCGATGTGCTCGACAATCAGCTGATCGAACTGTGCAAGCCGGCGCTGGACAAGGGCGAAAAAGTCATGCTCGATCTGCCGGTGCGCAACGTGAACCGGACGGTCGGCACGATGTTGTCAAGCCGCATTGCGAAGAAGTACGGGCTGGAGGGACTGCCGCCCGATACGATCTCGATCAAGTTCAGCGGTTCCGCCGGTCAATCCTTCGGCGCATTCCTCTCGCGCGGCATCACGCTGACGCTGGAGGGCGAATCGAACGACTATATCGGCAAGGGCCTCTCCGGCGGCAAGATCGTGGTGTTCCCGCCGAAGAACGCGATCTATATGCCCGAAGAAACCATTCTGGTCGGCAATACGTCGCTCTACGGAGCCACGCAGGGCGAAGCCTATTTCTACGGCATGGCGGGCGAGCGGTTCGCCGTGCGGAACAGCGGCGTGCGGGCCGTCGTGGAAGGCACCGGCGATCACGGGTGCGAATACATGACCGGCGGTGTCGTCGTCGTGCTCGGACGCACCGGACGGAACTTCGCAGCCGGTATGTCGGGCGGCGTGGCCTTCGTGCTGGATGAGCTGGGCAAGTTCCCGGCGCGCTGCAACACCGGCATGGTCGAGCTGGAGAAAGTCGCGACGGCGGACGACAAGAAACTGTTGCACGAGATGATTACGGCACACTTCATGTGCACCGGCAGCCGGAACGCGAAGCGCATCCTCGATTCGTGGGAGGCGATGCTGCCCAAGTTCGCGAAGGTGATGCCGGTGGATTACAAGCGCGTGTTGGAAGAGCGGAAGAAAAAAGCGGCGGCGAGCAAGTAGAAGGATACAGGGAATGGGCGATCCAAAAGGTTTCATGAAATATGCTCGCGAGGGCCCCAAGCGGAAGCCGGTCGAGTTGCGTGTGCTCGATTGGAAGGAAATGTACGAGCCCATCGCCGAGGATAAGCTCAAGGTTCAGGGCGCCCGCTGCATGGATTGCGGCGTGCCGTTCTGCCAGGGCACAACCGGCTGTCCGGTGGTGAACCTCATTCCCGAGTGGAACGATCTCGTCTATCGCGGCCGCTGGAAAGACGCGCTCAAGGCGCTGCATACCACGAACAATTTTCCTGAATTCACCGGCCGTCTTTGCCCGGCTCCCTGCGAGGGAGCCTGCGTCCTCGGCATCAACGAAGACCCGGTCTCGATCCGTATTCTCGAATGGAACATCATCGACCGCGGCTTCAACGAAGGCTACGTCGAACCGGTGCTGCCGGTGGTCAAAACGGGAAAGACGGTTGCGATTGTCGGTTCCGGTCCCTCCGGCCTGGCGGCGGCGCAACAGCTGGCGCGCGCGGGCCACAGCGTGACGGTGTTTGAAAAGTCAGATCGCATCGGCGGCTTGCTGCGCTACGGCATCCCCGATTTCAAAATGGAAAAGTGGGTCATCGACCGCCGGCTGGAGCAGATGAAAGCCGAAGGGGTCGAATTCAAGGCCGGTGTGACGATCGGGAAAGATCTCACCGGCGAACAGCTGCGCAAGCAGTTCGATGCCGTGGGATTGACCATGGGGGCGGAGCAGGCCCGCGAGCTGCCGATTCCCGGCCGCGAGCTGAAGGGCGTGCACCTCGCGATGGAATATCTCACCCAGCAGAATAAGCGGACGGCGGGCATCCCCATCACCGACGAGCCCATCATCGCCAAAGGCAAGCGCGTCGTCGTCATCGGCGGCGGCGATACCGGGTCCGACTGCGTCGGCACGGCGCATCGCCAGGGCTGCGCGGAAGTGCATCAGTTCGAGTTGCTGCCGGAGCCGCCTCCGTCCCGTTCGAGTTCGACCCCCTGGCCCCTCTGGCCGATGCAACTGCGGACATCGCACGCGCATGAAGAAGGCTGCGACCGGCAGTGGAGCATTTCGACGACCAAGTTCACCGGCCACAACGGCCAGGTCACGAAGCTCCATGCGAACAAAGTGAAGTTTGAGGCAGGAAAGTTTGTGCCCATCCCTAACAGCGACTTCGACATGGATGCGGATCTGGTCCTGCTCGCTATGGGCTTCACCGGCCCGGTGAAGAACGGCCTGCTCGACAGTCTCGGCGTGAAGTACGACCAGCGCGGAGCCGTGTCGGTCGACGACAGCTTCATGACCAACCTCGACGGCGTCTTTGCCGGCGGCGACACCAAGCGTGGCGCCTCCCTCATCGTCTGGGCGATCGCCGAAGGCCGCAAAATGGCGGCGGGGATCAATCAGTATCTG
>CAYPOR010000051.1:0-21884 GCA_964412445.1 uncultured Nitrospira sp. | reverse complement strand
CAGCTTCAGGGCATCGCGCTCACCAATGGAGATGTGTCATCGCTTGTCGCGTTTTTGAAATCGCTGAATGAGGACTATGAATAGGTAAGACTGAGGCAGACGAGAACGACCAGCCGGCGCGCTCCACGCGCCGGCAACGGAGTGGGAGCCATGACCTCCCACTTCACGGGCGGGGGCCCTCAGTCCTCCTGGGGCCCCCCGCCCACCATTTCTTGACTACGACTTAATCTGCTCAGCAAGATAGGCAGGAAGCCCGACTTGATCGATTGTGGCGAGTTGCCGTTCGAAATAATCCACATGCTCTTCTGAATCCACCACCATCTCTTCCAACTTCTGGCGGGTGGTAAAATCCCCCACCTTGGCGGCATGGACGATGGCCTTCCGCAGCATCTCGACATCTTCCTGTTCGAACGCCAAATTGGTCTCGAAGAGTTCTTTGACCGATTTGCCGCCCTTCACTGTATCCAATGTCCCGACGTCCGGCTGACCGCCCAGATACAACATATGACGAACCAGTTGCCCGGAATGGGTGACTTCCTCCGTATACAGATGCTGAAACTTATCCGCCAATCGCTCATAGCCCCAATGACGGCATAGCTCCGCATGAAGCAGATATTGATGCACCGCCGTCAACTCGGCGGTGAGGATGGCCCCGAGTTGATCGAGAATTCCGTCTTTGGCTTTCATCAACGCACGTCCTTTCCTTATCCGTCAGATCCGGCCGCTGTCAGCTGTCTTTTTTGATCTGCTCAGCCAGATAGTTCTCCAGCCCGACCTGCTTGATCGTCTCCATCTGTATTTCGATCCAATCGATGTGCCCATCAACGTCCTTCGCCATATCTTCCAGCATGTGCCGCGTGGTGAAATCCATCACCTTTGTGCAGTGCACGATCCCGTCATTGAGGGTCGCGAGCATGTCCTGTTCGGCTTTCAAGTCGAGCTTCAACTGCTCGGACACGGTTTCACCCACATGCACGGTATTCATCCGCTGCACGTTCGGCACGCCTTCCAAATACAGGATGTGCCCGATGAGCGCATCGGCGTCTTTCATCTCATCGATGCTGCGCTCATAAACCTTGTGATAAAGCCGCTCATAGCCCCAGTTCTCGCACATCTTGGCATGCACAAAATACTGATTGATGGCCGTCAGGTCGGCCGTCAGCACCTTATTCAGAATATTGATGACGCCCTCTTTTGCTTTCATAGTGTGTTCCCCCTTTCTATTGCGAGTGGGCCCTCAGATCAGGGGCTCAGCGTTATCTGATGAAGCCCTACGAATGTCTTCATTATCGTCCGCAGCCAGGCGGCCGTCAACCAAGGAGATGGTGATTGAGATGGGAAGAGAGTCGAATGCGATGAGGCTGCTTCTCAATTTCGCCGGAAGAAGAGTTCCGCCCGAGACACGAGCGGAGACGACCAGCCGACTGAACACCGTTTGCAGCTTATCCGGCTTCGCGATACCCGCATTCTTCATTGCGACACTGAACGCTCCGGCCCGCCTGTTTACTGACCTTTTCAATCAGGAACGGCGCCTGGCAGGTCGGACAGGTTTTGTTGATCGGGCGATCCCACAATGCATACTCGCATTTGGGATAGTTGCTGCAGGCAAAGAAGGACCGTCCTTTTTTCGTGCGCTTCTGAACGAGATCCCCTCCGCAATCCGGCTGCGGGCATTTGACGCCCAGCGCCAGAGGCTTGGTCGTTTTACATTCCGGGTACGCCGAACAGGCGATGAACTTCCCGAAGCGCCCGGTCTTCACGACCATCGCGCTCCCGCATTTGTCGCACTTCTGATCGGTGGTCAATTCGACCTTCGGCACAATCTTGATCGTGCCGTCTTCGAGTCTCTGAAAGTTCTGCGTATTCTTGCAGGGAGGATCCGCCTTATAGGCCGGACAGGCGAGAAACTTGCCGTTCCGGCCCCACTTGATCTCCATCATCTTGCCGCATTTTTCACAGGGCACATCCGTAGGCGGCTCGACCGTATCCTTCGGCCCCGGAATCGTCTTCGCCCGCTCGAGCTCTTTCGTGAACGGCGTATAGAAATCCCGTACCGCCGTGACCCAGGGTTTATGCCCTTCTTCCACTTCATCGAGCTGCTCTTCGAGATGCGATGTAAAGTCGACGTTGATGAGCTCGGGAAACCCCTTCATCAAGTAGTCATGGACCGTTTTCCCCGTCTCCGTCGGCACCAGCCGGCCCTCTGTCTTTTCGACGTACTTGCGGTCCTGGATCGTCGAGATAATGGCCGCATAGGTGGACGGCCGCCCGATGCCCTTTTCTTCCAACTCCTTGATCAGCAGCGCCTCGTTATACCGAGGGGGCGGTTGTGTGAAATGTTGCTTCGACATCAATCCAAGCGCCGACTCCCCTTCCTGTTGCACCAGCCGCAGCCGTTCTCCCTCGGACAGCGCCGGCAGTTGGCGGTCGCTGTCGTCTTCCGTCTCCTGATCGGCCCGGGGTTTTTCAGTCGGCAGCTCCTTGTCGACACCCTCCATATACACAATCGTGTGTCCGGGAAACTTGACGACCGTCCCGGTGGAACGGAAGCCGTATTTTTCCTTCGTGCCGACCGGCGTCGAGTCGATCCGGGTCACATCAAGGATGGCAGGAACCATCTGCGACGCGATGAACCGGTTCCAGATCAACTTGTAGAGATTGTACTGATCCTGATCGAGATACTGCCGGATCGATTCCGGATCGCGCGACGCCGATGTGGGTCTGACGGCTTCATGCGCTTCCTGAGCGGCCTTCGAGGTCTTGTAGATATTGGGCGTCGCCGGAAGATAATCCGCCCCGAACTTCGCCTGGATCACGTCGCGGGCCTCGGCCATCGCTTCATTGGAGATGCGCGGCGAGTCGGTTCTCATATAGGTAATGAGCCCGGTGGCCCCTTCCGCCCCGATTTCCATCCCCTCATACAGCTGCTGCGCCAGCGTCATGGTCTTCTTCGGCGAGAAATGCAGCTTCCGGGAGGCTTCCTGCTGGAGACGGCTGGTGATGAACGGGGCGACGGGATTCTTCTTCTTTTCCCGGCGTTCGATCGATTCAACGACGAAGGCCTTTCCCTGGATATTCTCGACGATGCGGGCGGCCTGTTCGCCGTTTTCAATCGTGGCCCCTTCGCCGTTGATGCTATGAAGCTTGGCTTCAAACGAGGGCGGGTTGGCGCCGGACAGCAACGCGCTGATCGACCAGTACTCTTCGGTCCTGAAGGCTTCGCGCTCGGCTTCGCGCTCGCAGATCAACCGCATCGCGACCGACTGCACACGCCCCATGCTCAGTCCCCGCCGGACTTTGTTCCACAGCAGCTGACTCCCCTGATACCCCACGATGCGATCCAGTATGCGCCGGGCTTGCTGCGCGTTGACCAGATTCATATCGATTTCACCGGGCGATTCCAGCGCGCGCTTGACCGCCGACTTCGTGATTTCATTGAACAGAACGCGAAAGATCTTCCCGCCTTTTTTCTTTTTGGATTTCCCGAGCAGTTCCTGCTCCAGATGCCAGGCGATCGCTTCCCCCTCACGATCAGGGTCGGGCGCCAGGAAGATCTGGTCGGCCGCTTCGGCTTTCTTCTTGATATCGGCGAGCACTTTGGCCTTGCCCTTGATGGTGACATACTGCGGTTCAAAATCGCGTTCGAGATCGACGCCCAACTTGCTCGTAGGGAGATCCTTGATATGGCCGACCGAGGCCATCACGGTATACCCGCGGCCGAGATATTTCGTAATCGTCCTCGCCTTGGTCGGCGACTCAACGATGATCAACGATTTTGCCATAACCTCTCCATCCTCTGATCCCACGACTTCCCATCACGTACCAAACTTTTCGCCATCCTGCAACTGGAATACACTCGTCCACCGGTCAGCGACGCAGGTATTGCGGGCCGGGCAGTTGCCGCACCATGCCGCGCAGTTCCAGCGCCAGCATCGTCGCGGTCACCTGTGCCGCGCTCAATCCCGTCTGTTCGATCACCGCATCAACCGACTGCGCGTCAGGAGAGAGCGCCTCGTAAATACGTTGCTCGTCCGGATCCAGGCCGTCACGAACCGGCGAGACGGCTTCTCCCAGCATCACCCGGGTGCGAAGCACAGGATCAATCTGCGGGAGTAACTCTTCCGTCATATCCGCCGCGCACTCGATCAATCTGGCGCCTTCCTTGATCAATCCATTGGATCCGCGACATCGCGCTTCTTTGGCGGAGCCCGGAAACGCAAACACATCGCGCCCCTGCTCCAGCGCCAGCTTCGCTGTGATGAGCGATCCGCTGTTCAGTGACGCCTCCGCCACCAGCACACCGACCGACAGCCCGCTGATGATCCGGTTCCGTCTCGGGAAATGATGACTCTGCGGCGGCGAGCCCACCGGAAGCTCCGCCAGCACGGCCCCGTGCGCTTCAATCTGCCTGCGCAATTGATCATGCTCCGGCGGATAGGTCTGATCCACGCCGCAACCGAGGACGGCGATCGTGCGGCCCTTCCCGGCCAGCGCGCCGCGATGGGCGGCTGCATCGATCCCGCGCGCCATCCCGCTCACGATCGTCCAGCCCGCGCGGGCCAGATCCTGCGCGATCTCTTCGGTGAGGGCTCGCCCGGCAGGAGTGGCGGCTCGCCCGCCGACGATCGCCACGGCCAAACCGTCCCGGTCATGGAGCGCGCCGGTGTAATACAGCAACGGCGGCGGATCAGGAATGGCTCTGAGCCGCTTCGGATACAAGGGATCAGTCAGCGTGATGACCTGAACGGCGAGCTGATCGACCAGCTTCACCTGACGATCGATACGATGACGAACCTTGGGAGCCGGCCCCCGCCTGATCGACTCGGCAAGCTCGGTACTGCACCCGACTCGCCTCAGCTCCTCCACAG
The DNA here is from genome assembly GCA_964412445.1 of uncultured Nitrospira sp. Lineage (GTDB taxonomy): Bacteria > Nitrospirota > Nitrospiria > Nitrospirales > Nitrospiraceae > Nitrospira_D. Next base: position 17,016 of record CAYPOR010000051.1, on the reverse strand, counting down.
GAGCCGCCAATACAGCGGCCGGAGCGCCGAACGCCTGCACCAGTTTCAGCACGGTGCGGTCACCGACTCCCTCGATCGATTGCAGAAGAAGCCAGGACGTCAGTTGAGTGGAATCCATGCAACGGGCCTGCGTGGGAGACAGCCTGAGACCGAATGCACCTGCGCGACCTGAACGGGTGCGCCCCTGACACCGATATCGAACGAGAATCGCACGTTGCTCAACCCGTTGCGCCACCTACAAGGCCACGAGGTCATACTGTTCGAGGTGCAACTGGCTGTCCGGCGTCACGATGATCTTCGCCGAACATTCACGCTCCAGCATTTCCAGACCCTGGCGCTCTTCGTCCTGGAGCAGCCCCGCGACGCTCGGGTGCGCGCCGATGACGATCCGTTGGTTTTCTCCCGCTTCGCCGATCTTTCGGATCTCCCGAAAGATTTCGTAGGCGACCGTCGTCGGCGACTTGGTATACCCCCGGCCTTCGCAATAATGGCAGGGCTCGGAGAGAGACCGCAGGAGATCTTCACGCACACGCTCGCGGGAAATTTCAATCAACCCGAGATCCGAAATCCGTGAAATTCTGGTCCGCGCCTTATCCGACGCCATCGCATCCACCAGAGCGTGATACACTTTGTCCCGGTTCTTCTCCCGCTCCATATCGATAAAATCGACGATGATGATGCCGCCGATGCCGCGGAGTTTCATCTGATAGGCGACTTCCTTGGCCGCTTCCAGATTGTTCCGGAGAATCGTCTCTTCCTGATCGCGTTTTCCGACAAACCGTCCCGTGTTGACGTCGATGACCGTCATGGCCTCGGTATGGTCGATCACCAGATGCCCGCCGGATTTCAGCCACACCTTCCGGCTCGTGGCGCGCGCGATCTCCTGCTCGACCCCGAGATGATCGAACAGACTTTCATCCTTGTCGTAAAAATGAATGCGCGAGGTCTGCTCCGGCGAAAACCGCTGCACGAAATCCCGAACCGCCTCGTACTCCTGACGCGAATCGATCCACAGCCGGTCCACCTTCTTGCCGAACAGATCGCGCACGACGCGAAAGCTGAGACTCAGATCCGTATGCAGCAAGGCCGGCGCGCCCAGCCGCTCGCGATTGGTCAAGATGTCCTGCCACAGCACATGCAGAAAATCCACGTCGGACTTCAACTCGTCTTCTTTGACGCCTTCGCTCACCGTGCGCACGATATAGCCGCATCCCTGGCGGCGCACGCGGCGCATGATGTCCTTCAAACGGGCGCGTTCTTCGTCCTTCGCGATCCGGCGGGAGACCCCGATATGCTCGACGTTCGGCATGAAGACCAGATACCGGCCGGGGAGCGACACGTAGGTCGTGACCCGCGGCCCCTTCGTCCCGATCGGCCCTTTGGAAATCTGGACCATCAACTCCTGCCCTTCGCTCAGCAACTGCTCGATGGGCTTGGCGCTCTGGCGTTTCGGCCTGAGCATGTCCGCGTCTTTATCATCGTCGTCGTCGGCCGCGTCGACCAGCGTATCGCCGGGCTCGGCATCTTCCGAGAGATCGGACACATGCATGAACGCCGCTTTTTCCAGGCCGATGTCCACGAACGCCGCCTGCATGCCCGGCAGCACCTTCGCGACTTTCCCCTTGTACACATTCCCGACGAAGTCCTTATGCTTGGCCCGGTCACCGAACAAATCGGTGACGACCCCGCCGTCCAGCACCGCCACGCGGGTTTCTTCCCGCGCGACCGAAATCGCAATCTCAATTCCCATAGCTACTCCTTATAATCTGCGAGTCCCGGAAGGGCGCGACGGGCGACAAACGCAGGCATTGAGCCCAGGTCCGTCACATCCACCATCCACGCCAGCTTCCAGAGACTCAAGGCCACAACTCACAACACTCCACTCATTCACACTGCTCAACACCCGTACCCGGCTCAATAAAACAAACTCAGCCGCCTGCGCTTCACGTTCAACAGCAATCCCAATGAGGCCATCGTCATCACCGTCGCGCTGCCCCCGTAGCTCATCAACGGCAATGGAATCCCGACGATCGGAAACATCCCCGCCGTCATCCCGATATTCACCACCACGCAAAAACACAACATGGCGACGATACCGGCGGCGAGTAACGCTCCCAGTTGATCTTTCGCTTTCGAGGCAATTTCCAGGGAGAGCCAGATCAGGGCGACAAACAATACGAGCAGCAGCAACACCCCCAGAAATCCCCATTCTTCCGCATAGACGGCAAACACAAAATCCGTATGGCCTTCCGGAAGGAACTTCAGCTGACTCTGCGTGCCTCCGTAGAGTCCTTTCCCCATCAGTTCGCCGGATCCGATCGCAATTCTGGACTGCAGGGCATGGTACCCCTTTCCTCCCGGATCGTAGTCCGGGTCGACAAAGGCCATAATGCGCTGTCGCTGATAATCATGCAAGGACCCCCAGACCCCTTCCCAGGCAAACGGGAACAACATGACGATCAGGAGCAGGATGACCCCCAGCGCCTTCGAGCGCACGCCGACCATCAACAACATCGCCGCATACACCGCAACAAAGCTCAATCCGCTCCCCAGATCGGGCTGCTTCAGAATCAACACCAGCCCGGGGAACATCAGCATCCCCGGCAGAATCACCCGCTGCAACCACCCCACCCGGGGCGCCTTCGAGTAGTAATGCGCCAGGACGAGAATCAACACCAGCTTGGCAAATTCCGACGGCTGGAAGCTGAACGGCCCCAGCGCGATCCATCGCTGCGCCCCCTTGCTCGTTCGCCCCTCCAGCAAGACAAACGCCAGCATCAGCAACACCGCCCCGTAGAGAGGATAGGCCAAGCGCGCGATACGATGGTAGTCCGACACCAGCATGACGACGAACGCCGCGCTCCCCATCAAAATCCAGGCGAGTTGCTTCATGTAATACGGCGCGACCCCGCCCTGCTGGGCATGCGTCACGCTGTGGATCGACAGAACGCCGATGCCGAGAATGGCGAACACCAAGGCCAGAAACCGGTAGTCGAAACTATCGAGCCCGCGATTATCAATCAGGCGATCGATCATAGACACTCACCCGCGCCCATCGGCATCATGTCCATACTAGGATTGCGGAGCCGCCGCCGGCTCCTCCGCCATCAGCTTGATATACGTCTCGATCACTTCCTTGGCCAGCGGCGCCGCCGCCGAACCGCCGTGCCCCATATGCTCGGCCAGCACCGCGACTGCAATCTTCGGAGACTCCACAGGCGCAAAGGCCACAAACCAGGCATGGTCCCGGAACTTCTTGGGGATATCTTTCTCCGGCTTCTTCTCTTTCCCCAAGGCCGCGACTTGCGCCGTCCCGGTTTTTCCTCCGATCGTCACGAGAGGAGACTTGGCGCGCGTGGCCGTCCCTTCCGTGACCACCGCCGCCAGCGCCTCTTTCACGATGCGAAACGTTTCCGGCTTGGCATGCGCCTTCCCTCGGGCGACTGCCGGCAATGCCTGCAAATTTCCGGTCGTACGGTCCATGATGGCTTGCACCAGCCGGGGACGGTAGCTGACGCCGTCGTTCGCCACGGTGCCGATCATGCTGGCCATTTGCAACGGCGTCACCGTCACATATCCCTGTCCGATCGCAGCGGAAATGGTTTCCCCCGGCAGCCAGGCTTCCTTCTTCACTTTCAGCTTCCAGGCGGTCGAAGGAATCGACCCCACCCGCTCGGAAGGGAGTTCGATGCCGGTCTCATGGCCGAGACCGAAGTCCGTGGCATATTCTGCCATCATGTCGATCCCCATCCGTTGCCCGATGGTATAGAAGTAGACGTCGCACGAGTGGACGAGCGCTTTGTGGAGATCGACATAGCCGTGGCCCGTCGCTTTCCAATCGTGATACACACGCTTGCCGAATTGGTATCCGCCCGTGCAGAGCACGGAACTCGACGGCGACATCGTGTTGGATTCCAGGGCCGCAACAGCCATCGGCACCTTGAAGGTGGAGCCGGGGGGATATTGTCCTTGCGAGGCGCGGTTGTTGAGGGGGCGCCGCTCGTCCTGGACGATTTCAACCCACTGTTTCGGCGTCAGTTCCCGTGACATGATGTTGGGATCGAAGCCCGGCCGGCTCGCCATGGCCAGCACATCCCCGCTCGTGGGATCCAGGGCGACAATCGCGCCGGACTCTTCCCCCAGAAGCTCCTCCGCCACCTTCTGCAATCGAATATCGATCGTCAGATACAGATCGTTGCCGGCAAGGGGCTTATCCACCTGTACCGTGCGCTTTTCATGCCCCAGGGCGTCGACCTCGACGCTCTTCTGTCCGGCCTGGCCCCGCACGTGACGATCGAAGGATTTTTCAACACCGTACTGCCCGACGACGCTGCCTTGATGGAGATCCGCGAATTCGGGTTTTTCCAATTGCTCGGGAGAAATTTCTCCGACATACCCGAGGAGGTGGGCTGCAGCCATCCCTCCAGGATAATTACGCTGCGACTCCACTTGAATCATGACACCGGGAAGATCGAGTCGGTGCGATTCGATCACGGTCGCGTCACGCAACGTCAACCGGTCTTTGATTTTCTTCGGCAACATCTTGCTGCCGCGTACCGCCAGCTTTTTCCGGATCATGGCCGGATCGAGTCCGAGCAGGTCCGACAGGCTCTGAATCAACCCCTCCCGGTCCTTCACATCTTCGAGTGTGACATAGAGACTGAAGCTCGGGACATTATTCGCCAGCAGAACCCCGTGCCGGTCGTAGATCAGACCTCTGGCCGGCTCAAGCAACACGGATCTGGTCCGGTTGTTTTCCGACAGGTCGCGATAGTACGGGCCTTCCCGGATCTGCAGATGCCACAACCGCACGGCCAGCAATCCGACCACCAGAAGCAGCCCCACACGCAGCAGCATGAGCCGCCGCTGGAGTTCTCCGAGTTCAGATTCATGCGTGCTGCTGGTGGCCACGGCGACTCCTAAAACTCCTGTCCTTCGGCCAGCCGGTCAAGATTCAGCCGGCTCCAGATCAGCCAATAGCACAGGCCGCCGACCACGGCGTCGAAACAGGCCTGCGGGACGACGATCGTACGCAGCGCCCACCAGAGATCCTGCTGCTCATTCGGCTTGAGCGACCACAGGGTGATGCCGTTCGAAAGCGCTGATGCGACCACCAGCCCGCTCACCAACACCACCGGCGTTACCTGCGCCATCTGGCGACCGGCCAGCCCGGCAAGAAATCCGACGGTCCCCTTGGCCACCATACCGGCGGCAAGGTCGGCGGCGGAAAACAGGCTCATCCCCCACCCCAGAATCAGCCCGACGATCAGCCCCTCGAATTCACCGGCCAAGAGACCGATAAAACAGACCGCCACCAGCCCGACATCCGGTTTCACATCCCAGACGCTGACATAGGAAAGCACGGTGGTATGCACGGCGATCAATGCGGCGATGATGCAGCCATACACCAGAATTTTCACGGTTTGGCTTTCGGAAGAAGCCCGTCGCTCTTTCCGTCCTCACCCGGCACATACGGAGACTGAATGACCAGGACTTCCTCGACCCGGTTCACGTCGACTTCCGGGCGCAATTCCGCCGACTGAAACAACGCGCCTTCCTCTTTGCTGATCGTGGTAATCGTCCCGATGGCCAGTCCGCGGGGAAATCCGCCGACCAAGCCCGACGTCACGACCCGATCACCCGTGCGGACATTCGAGAGCAACGGAATATACTTGAGGCGGGCCAAACCCGGCGTCGTCCCTTCGACAATGCCCTCGTCCCGAGTCCGCTGAATCAACCCGGCGATCGCATTGTTGGGATCGGACACCAGGAGCACCACGGCCGTAGCCATCGTCGTTTTGACCACCCGGCCCACGACACCGGCGGACGTCACCACTCCCATATCCGGCTGAATCCCGTCGGCACTCCCCTTGTTCAGCAGGATCGTCCGGTACCAGTTGCCGGTATCGCGGCCGATGACCTGCGCCGCCACCATTGCGGGGGCCGCCTGCGCCTTGAATTCAAGCAGCGCCGTCAGCCGCTCCGTCGCCGACGCGGCCTCACGCAACTGGCTGTTTTGCCCTTGCAGCAGTTCAAGCTCTTTCCGCAATTGCCGGTTCTCGTCCTCAACGTCCTGCAGGGCGACGTACCGGTGCCAGGTATCTCCGACCCCGCCCTGGACCGACGCCACCAGGCGGATCGGCCAGCTGAGCACCCACCCGACCGGCCCGCCGATTTCTTGAAAGAGGGTCTGGAGCTGCTGGGGGAGCAGAAAGAATCCGAGAAGCACGGCGAGAAACACCCCGAGGGCAAGACGCCGCGCGCCGTATGATGAACGAAAATTGGCCATCCGCATGGGAAGGAAGGAACCTTACCGGAGGCTGCTACATTGAGACATCACCGACACCTTACGGAGAAGATCCAATTCGTCCAGAATCTTCCCGACCCCCAGAACAACGGAGGTGAGCGGGTCGTCGACCGTAATAATCGGCAAATTCGTCTCTTCACGGAATCGCGTATCCATTCCCTTCAACAGGGAGCCTCCACCCGTCAGCACGATTCCGCGGTCAATAATATCTCCCGCCAGTTCCGGCGGGGTGTTTTCCAACGCGACTTTGATGGCATTGACGATCGTCCCGATCGGCTCCTGCAACGCCTCTCGAATTTCGGCATCGTCGACGACCAGTGTGCGGGGAATGCCCGAGATCAGATCCCGGCCCTTGATCATCATCGTCTTGCGCTCTTCGAAGGGATAGGCCGATCCGATTTCGAACTTGACCCGCTCCGCCATATGCTCGCCGATGAGGAGGTTATACTTCTTCTTGATGTAATTCATGATCGCTTCGTCCATCCGGTCTCCGGCCACTTTCACCGACTCGCTATAGACGATGCCGCCGAGAGAAATCACCGCGATATCCGTCGTGCCGCCGCCCACATCGACGACCATGTTGCCGGACGGCTCGGTAATCGGCAAACCCGCCCCGATGGCGGCCGCCACCGGCTCTTCGATCAGATAGACCTCCCGCGCTCCGGCCAGCTCAGCCGAATCGCGCACGGCCCGCTGCTCCACCTGCGTAATCCTCGACGGCACGCCGATGATGATCCGGGGCCGCACAAAGGCGCTCCGGTTGTGCGCCTTGCGGATAAAATGTTTGAGCATCTGCTCGGCCATTTCGAAATCGGCGATGACCCCTTCTTTCATCGGCCTGACGGCGACAATGTTTCCGGGGGTTCGGCCGAGCATCTTTTTCGCGTCGGCGCCGACCGCCAGAACCTTCTCGGTCTTCTTTTCCACCGCCACCACCGAGGGCTCGTTCAGGACGATGCCTTTCCCGTGCACATACACCAGCGTTGTCGCTGTGCCCAAATCGATCGCCAGATCGTTGGAAAACCATCCGAACACATCTCCCGTGAACCCCACGGCGCTCTCCCTTCGTCATGAACCCGCGTCGTGCTGCGCGAGTCCCTCGCAATTCATGAATTTAGTCGGGTACCGCTAACTGTCCCGCATCCAGTACCTGAGTCCGCGCCACCTCGTCACCGAGGCGCCGTCCCTGTTCATTCCCCACGATCAACACACTTTCAAACGCCAACACCGCCGCAGATCCGATCCACCCGACATACGGCACGGCGAACAGCAGCTGCGCGACGCCGCACGGCACATTCCGGATGATCGACTCCCGAAACCCGGCTGTCTCCCGAACATCCAGACGCATGGTCTGCAAACCGACCAGCCGCTTTCCGATACTCCTGCCCCCCGCAAATCCATCCGCGATCAGAATGTAGGCGAGTCCGGAAAGAAACCCGACCGGCGGCGCAATCTCATCGGCGGCCACCACAATGAACAGATCAATGAGCTTGGCGATAAATCGATTGAGTACGTGAGCCTTGGGATAGACTGCTCCTTCGATGAGCTTCGCGACTGGCCCTACCCCTATCAAGGAATCTCCTTCTAATTAATGGCAAAGTATAACAAAATCAAATAACTTGCACAAACAAACAGCGCTCTTTTTCCTCGGATACATGCACCGGCCGACGGCAGTCGAATATGCCCGCCAATCGAGACACTACTCGATCCGCATCCGGCGGCCAAGACCATCCTTGCCTCCGGTCATCCGCCGCAGATCGCCGACCCGATCGTCACGACCGACGGCAGGCATGATCTTGCCTTCAGCCCCGACGCCAAGTACAATCCGCGGACTATTTTGAGACTGAGAGGATTGGCATGATCAAGGTAATGCGGGACGCATCACACAACTATCCGTGGCTCTTAAAATCAATCATGGGCATCCTGGCCATCGCCTTTGTGATCACCATGGGATGGTGGGGATTCGGGGAGCAGCCGGGCAACACCGTGGCGACGGTCGGCGATCTGGCCGTCACGCGCGATGAGTTCCGGCGTGCCTATGAAAACATGTACCGGTTCTACAAAGAAAAAGTGCCCGGAGAGTTCAAGGATGAAACGATCAAGCAATTCGTGATCGAACAGCTCGTCGACAACCGCCTCTGGCAGATGGCCGCCAAAGAGATGGGGATCACGGTGTCGGACGGAGATCTGCGCGAGATGATCGTCCAGGTTCCCGAGTTCCAGAAAAACGGCGCCTTCGACCCGGAAATTTATCAGCGCTTGCTCGCCGCAAATCATCTGACGCCCAAAGTTTTCGAGGAGGCGCAGGCGAAAGAAATTCTCGGCAACAAAGCCAAAATGTTCGTCAGAGATGCGGTGGCCTTGACGCCGTCGGAGATTTCTGAAGGCCAGGCGCTGATGACCAGACAGCCGGACTCCGATCCCGCCAAAGCGACCGAAGCCAAAGACCGCGTCCTGCAGGATATGCTGTTTCAGAAACAGCAACGCGCCCTGGTTGCCTTTCAAGAATCGCTGAAAGGCAAGATCCCCGTCAAAATCCATCGGGAGTTGCTCTAACAGACAGCGGCACGCCGCCGAGCCCCTCCGGCAGGTGTGCGGATCGGATCAGAGAATCAGCATCGCATCGCCGTAGCTATAGAAACGGTAGCGACGGTTGACCGCTTCGGCATAGGCGTTCCGCATGGCCCCCACCCCGGCCAAGGCCGACACGAGCATCAAGAGCGTGGTGCGGGGCAGGTGGAAATTCGTCATCAAGGCATCGACCACGTTGAAGTGAAACCCCGGCGAGATGAACAACCGGCTCTCACCGGCCGCCGCCTGAAGCCCTCCTGACAGACGCGCGGCGGATTCGAGCGCGCGCACCACCGTGGTTCCCACCGCAACGACCCGCCCGCCGGCCCGCTTCGCGTTGAGAATAGCTTCGACGGTCTGACCGCTCACCTCGAACCATTCCTCTCCCATCTGATGGTCTTCAATCCGCTCGACGACGACCGGCTTAAAAGTCCCGGGCCCTACATGCAACGTCACCGCGGCCGTCTCCACCCCGCGAGCCCGCAACCGGCCCATGAGTTCCGGCGTGAAATGAAGCCCCGCCGTCGGAGCCGCAATCGCACCCTCGCGGTCCGCAAAACAGGTTTGATACCAGACCCGGTCTTCCGGCTGCGCCGCGCGCTTGATATACGGCGGGAGCGGCATACGCCCGTGGATTCTCAGGAAATCGGCAACCGGAACAGGACTCGCCATGCGAATTTTCGTGCCGGCCTCATCGCGTTGCACGACCGTCGCACTGGCATCCCCGTCGAACAGGATTGTCTGCCCCACGCGAAAATGCCCTTTGAGCATGACCTCCCACACCGCGTCGCCCAGGTCTTTGACAAACAGCACATCCACCACGGTACCGGCCGGTTGCTTGCGACCGGAGACACGGGCAGCCAACACCTTCGTATCATTCACCACGAGCAGATCGCCCGGCGCCAAGAGGTCCGGGAGATCGGCCACCTGCCGATGCGACAGGATCCCGCTCCGCCGGTCAAGACACAACAGACGCGCCGCATGGCGCGGCAAGACCGGCTCGGAGGCGATCAGGGTCGGGTCGAAAGGGAAATCAAACTCGGAGAGGTTCATCTAAGACGTCGGCGCGGGGGGCATTTTCGTCAGCGCCACATTCTGCAACTCCGTGCCTGGATAGTAGTATCGCAGGATCGACGGGAAAGAATATCCCAGCTCCGCCAGTTCCTTTGCACCCCACTGGCAGAGGCCTACGGCATGACCGGCACCATATCCGGCCAGCACAATATCCTGTCCGATGGACTCGATCGTAAACTGGGTGCTCGGCACTACCGTGTAGCCGATCGCCTTCCGGAGATCTTCCCCGCGCACGATGAGCTCTCCTTTCGAATGGAGAATGCGTAATTTGGCGACACGCCCGGCACGGCTGAAACTCACCGGCGTCATCGTCGCGATCGTCCCCACCGAAAAGCCCTGATGCCTGAGATTACGCTCCAGCGCGGTCACTCTGAATGAAGCCTTCCACTGGTAGTACGGAGACTCCACGTCGAAGGGACATTCCACGCCTTTCAGATAGGGCAAATCTTTCGACCAGACCACCATGGCATCTTCGGTAATGCCCGCGGCGGTTGAAGAAAACGCGGCATAGATCGGCGCGCCCTCGTGCGTCACCACCAGACCGCGGGTCGATTCCACCGCTTCTTGCACACGCGCGTCCACGCCCTGCCGCCCTCGATAGACCTGATCTTGAATGCTCGCCGCCACATCATAGTCGCGCGATGCACTGAGCATGTGCTGATAGAGCGCATAGGTTCGAGCCGCGACGGCCTGAACTTTGAGCATTTCGGTATGCCAGGCTGAATTCACTTCGGCCGGCACCACCCCCTTCACATACTCCTCGAGATCAACCTGATTGATCACGAGCAGCCCCTTGCCGCGCCGGACCAGATGCACGAGCCCGCTCACGTGCAGAGCTCCCCGCTCATCCAGGGACTGCGCCGCAGTTCCGTGGACCCCGCCGGACGCACGAGGCAACCAGAGCTTCAAATCGTGATCACCCGCCCGCAGCGTGATCTGCTCCCCGGCCACCCGCGTTCCATTGAGTAAGAGCGCCGCCCCGCGTAATTCGATATGCAGAGACGTTTTGAATGAATGCGACCGGCTCTGCCCATCGGTGACCCACACCACACTCTCGGCACGCACATCGAGCCGATGGACATCGGACGCCATTAAGACACGAATGGACTCAGCCGCCTGAACCGGCGTACTGAGGGCGAAGACAACCCCGAACACCGCCCAGAGGCCTGCCAGCCGTCGAAGATGTCCTAGCGTCTGAACAACCATGATAGAAGATAGAATAGCAGAGTGAGCCCGATACTGAGCACCAGACTGGTGCCAAGAGGAGCATAAAAGGAGAAATGCTCGCGCTTAACTGAAATGTCGCCCGGCAGCTTCCCGATCCATCCAAACCAACCGCCAAACCCGGGAATCCGGTCACTCAGGACGAACAGCAGCCCCACCATGACCAATCCGCACCCGGCTGCAATCAAGAGCTTCCCGAAGGCGCTCCATTCGCCCATCAGTCCCGCACCAGACACTCGGCGATTTGCACGGCATTCAAAGCGGCGCCCTTGCGAAGATTGTCGGACACGACCCACAGATTGAGTCCGTTCGTCACCGAGGCATCTTCACGGATGCGGCCGACGTAGACTTCGTCTTTCCCCGTCGCGTCCAGCGGCATGGGATAGAGCTTCTTCAACGGGTCATCGTAGACCAGCACCCCCGGCATCGCCGCCAGCGCAGCCCGGGCATCGTTGGGAGTCAACGGCTTCTCCAACTCCACATTGATCGATTCGGAATGGCAGCGCAGCACCGGAACCCGCACCGTGGTGGACGTCACCCGCAGTTGCGGCGCATCCAGAATCTTTCTCGTTTCTCTGACAATCTTGATCTCTTCAGAGCATTCGCCGCCATCGGAAAATGATCCGATATGCGGCAACAGATTGAACGCGATCTGGTAGGGATAGACTTCCGCCTTCACATCGCGAAAAGCCATCAACGCCCTGGTCTGGTCCAACAGTTCGTCCATCGCTGCGGCGCCGGTCCCTGACACCGATTGAAAGGTCGTCACCACCACCCGCTTCACCCCCACCGCATCATGCAGCGGCTTGAGCGCCATCACCAAGGGAGTCGTCGTACAGTTGGGAATAGCCACGATCCCCCGGGGAAGCGATCGCAACGCGGCGGCATTCACTTCCGGCACTACCAGCGGCACTTGCGGATCCATCCGGAACACGCCGCTGTCGTCGATCACCACGACCCCTGCCGCGCCCAACCGGGGGCCATACTCCTTACTAATGGCATCCGTCGCGGAGATAAAGGCGAAATCAATGCCGGCGAAAGAAGAGGACTCGGTCAATTCTTCGACCGTCCACTCCTTGCCCTGACAGGTCATGACCTCGCCGGCTGAACGTTTCGACGCAAACAGCCGCAGTGCAGCCAGCGGGAAATTCCGTTCTTCTAGAATTTCCAGACTTTCTTTGCCGACCGCTCCGGTCGCCCCGAGGATGGCCACAGTGTAGGCTGACTTTTTCTTAAGCATGTGAAGGATCCTATTCCAGCGAAAGAGCACGAACACGGTGATTAAAGGTGTCGGCGATCAAGAGCGTCCGGTCACCATCCGCGACAATACCGAATGGATAACACAATCCCGCCGCCAACGCCGCGCCGCCGTCCCCGTCGGACGAGGCGGACCCCGTGCCGGCCATGCGGGTCAACAGGCCCGTCGCGCGTTCCCACCGACGAACCAGATGGCTGTCCGAATCGGTCAGAAACAGATTGCCGTCCCGATCCAGCGTAATCCCGGACGGCCGTGACACGCTTGCCGACGGCGGATCGTCCGGCGACTGATAGCGATAGCTTCCCCCGTCACCGGCGACTGTGGCGATCAGACCGGTTGCCAGATCAACGGATCGGATGCGGCCATTGAACGTATCGGCAATATAGAGCGTCCCTGCCGCGAGAGCCAATCCGCTGGGCCCGGCGAGGCTTGATTCCGTTGCCGGCTTGCCGTCTCCATCGTAGGCCGCGGATCCCGTTCCCGCGACCGTCCGGATCACCCCGGTCTTGAGGTCGACCGCCCGGACACGGTTATTACTCTGATCGGCTATATACAGCTGCTCCTGCGCATCAACCGCCAGTGCGGCCGGTTCGTTCAACGCCGCGCGGTCGGCCGGCCCGCCGTCTCCTGAAAACCTTGCCTGCCCGGTGCCCGCAAGAGTCGTGACGATCCCGGTCCGGGCATCCACCCGGCGAATGCGATGATTCATCGTATCGGCGATATAGAGATGGCCCCGCGCATCGACGGCAACCGCCGTCGGAAAGTTGAGCATGGCCTCCGTGGCGGGCCCGCCGTCTCCGCCGAAGCGCTTCGGCGCCGCTGCCCCGATCAGATAACGCACCGTGCCGCTCAGATCCGTCTGTTGGGTAAACTGCTCGGTCGTTTTGTGGCTCGTCTCGGCCAGCGGATCGGCCTCCTCCTCGAAAACAGGCTCAGCCACACCCGGCCGGGGTGCCTGCATCGCTTCGTCAGGCGCGCAACCGGCGACCGTCGTCATCAACCCGGTGGTGCGATCGACCCGTCTCACGACGTGATTTTCAGAGTCGGCAATGAAGAGATGCCCCTGACCGTCAATGGCCAGACCTTTTGGCTCGTTCAGGGTCGCCAGCGACGCTTGCCGTCCGTCACCGGCAAACCCCGGATTGCCCGTCCCGGCCAGCGTCGAGAGCGTTCCGGATGTAAAGAGGGTTGCCATGCGAGCATTCCGCCTCAGTTCAAGTTGCGCAGAATCGCGTCGCCCATCTCGGTCGTGCCGACGACTCTGGTGCCGGGGCTCTGAATGTCCTTGGTGCGATACCCCAGATCGAGGGTTTTGACGATGGCCTGCTCGATCGCCTCGGCCTCTTTCTCGAGCTTGAACGCATAGGACAACATCATGCCCGCAGAGGCGATCGTCGCGATGGGATTCGCAATGTTCTTTCCGGCAATATCGGGCGCGCTGCCATGAATCGGCTCAAACAATCCGACCTTGGCGCCGATGCTGGCCGACGGCAACATGCCGATGGACCCCGTCAGCATCGCCGCTTCATCGCTGAGAATATCGCCGAAGATATTGTTGCACACCATGACATCGAACTGGCGCGGATTGCGGACCAGCTGCATCGCGGCATTGTCGACGTAGATATGATGCAGTTCGACGTCCGGATAGCTCTTCTGGACGTCGATCATCACCCGGCGCCACAGTTCGGACGATTCAAGGACATTGGCCTTATCGACCGATGTGACTTTCTTCCGCCGCTTGCGCGCCGCTTCGAACGCCACTTTGCCGATCCGGCGAATCTCTTCGGTCGTATAGACTTCGGTGTTGACTCCGCGCTCTTCGCCGTTCGGCAGTTTTTCGATCCCCTTCGGCTTTCCGAAATAAATGCCGCCGGTCAGTTCGCGCACGACCAGAATGTCGATCCCGTCGATCACCTCGCGCTTCAACGTCGAGGCATCCACCAGGTTAGGATAGACCTTGGCCGGCCGCAAATTAGCGTAGAGCCCCAGTGCTTCACGGATACCGAGCAGCGCCCGTTCAGGACGAAGACTGTACTCCAGCCCTTCCCATTTGGGACCGCCGACGGCGCCCAGAAGGACCGCGTCGCTTTGCTTGGCCAGGGCCAGGGTCTCTTGCGGCAGCGGCACACCGACTTTGTCGATTGCCTGCCCGCCGATATCGGCCGAGACGAATTCAAACGAGTGCTGATACTTTTCCCCGATAGCCTGTAATACCTTGACGGCTTCGGGCATGATCTCGCGCCCGACTCCATCGCCCGCCAAGACTGCAATCTTCGCTTTCACGTGACGCTACTCCTTCCTGCGAACAAGACTGAACGTTCTACTCCGCGACCTGCTCGTCCTCAATCCGCCAGGCCGGATCAACCAGACACAGAAATTCGATTTCCGTCGTGCCGACGTTTTCCAACGATTGATTGCCCCCAGGCGGAACATAGACAACGGACCCGGCTTCGACGGGCCGCACATCGCTCTCAATACTGAACCGCCCCTTTCCGGCGATGAAGTAGTACACCTCCGATGACGCGAGCCTGTGCCATTTAGACCGCCGCCCGGGCGCCAGCCGGCCATGGGCAAGACTGTAGCCCAGCTGTACCGCCTGCTTGGCCGGGTGCAGCAGTTCACGAAGAACCGTATGGTCTCCGGCGAGAAATTCCGGACATTCCGAGAGAGTTCGCGTGAGCATGGAAACAGCCCCAACCGGCCAGCACCGTACCCGAATCACCGCCTTCGATACACCGGGGTCGATCACTCTAGCGTGGCGGGAACGGTCAAATCAAGCGGACTTTCTGCTCCCCCTCCGCCTGTTTGGCGGCCATATAGGCGAGCCGATTCAACGCATTGAGGTACGCCCGGGCCGCGGCCATGATGATATCCGTATCCGCCCCGTGTCCCGACACGGTACGGCCGTCTTCCTCCACGCGCACCGAGACTTCTCCTTGCGCATCCGTCCCGCCCGTGATGGCGTTGACCCCGAACATCAGCAGTTTGCTCTTCGTTTTCGTGATCGCGGCAATCGTCCGGTAGACCGCATCGACCGGCCCGTCGCCGGTGCCGGACGCCTTGATCACCTGACCGTTAATCTGCAATTCCACCGTCGCCGTCGGGACGAGATTCGTGCCGCTTTCGACATGGAACGATTTCAGCACAATCTGCTCGGACATTTTGGCCAGCTCTTCCGACACAATCACTTCCAAATCTTCTTCGAAAATTTCCTTCTTCTGATCGGCCAGCTTCTTGAACCGCTCAAACGCGTGGTTGAGCTCGTCCTCGCTGAGCTTGTACCCCAAATCTTCCAGCCGCTGGCGGAACGCGTGACGTCCGGACAATTTGCCCATGACCATCTTGCTCTCGATCAACCCGATCGATTCCGGCCGCATGATTTCGTACGTCGTCTTATCCTTCAACAACCCGTCCTGGTGAATCCCGGACGTGTGCGCAAAGGCATTGGCGCCAACGATCGCCTTGTTCGGCTGGACGACCATTCCGGTGATCTTGCTGACCAACCGGCTCGTCTTGGCGATCTCCTCCGTCCGGATGCCTGTATCGGCGTGATAAAAGTCCTTCCGGGTCCGGAGGCCCATCACGATTTCTTCCAGTGAGGTGTTGCCGGCCCGTTCGCCGATTCCGTTGATCGTGCACTCCACCTGGCCCGCGCCATTCACGATGGCCGCCAGACTGTTCGCGACGGCAACACCCAGGTCATTGTGACAGTGCACTGAAATCACCGCCTGCCTGGCATTGGGCACTTTGTCGAAAATCCCCTTGATCAACGCGCCGAACTCCTGCGGCACGGCATAGCCGACCGTATCGGGAATATTGATCGTACCCGCCCCCGCGGCGATTACCGCTTCGATGACCTCATAGACATAGGCCTGATCCGAGCGGCTCGCATCCATGAGCGAGAATTCCACGTCGGGCATATAGCTCCGCGCGCGCTGCACCATCTCGACCGCCCGCTTCTTCGCCTCCTCCCGGGTCATCCTGAACTGATGCTTCAAATGGATGTCGGAGGTCGAGAGAAACGTATGGATCCTGGCCTTCGGCGCCCCCTTGAGCGCCTCCCAGGCCCGATCGATGTCCTCCGGACGAGCCCGCGCGAGACTGCAGACCGTCGGCCCCTCGACCTCCAAGGCGATCCGGCGCACCGCCTCAAAATCACCCGGCGAACTGTAGGCGAAGCCGGCCTCAATGATATCGACCCCGAGCCGTGCCAGCTGCTTCGCCACCATGACTTTTTCTTCCACATTCATGCTGGCGCCCGGCGACTGCTCGCCGTCGCGCAACGTCGTATCGAAAATTCGAATCATCCGCTCCATACGATCACCTCTCCCGTCTAAATGAGGCTGCTCAAAAAGTCTCCCCTGCAAGGCCGCAGGGAGGACGATCCCTGAGGCGTACTTCCGCAGTACGTCGAAGGGGTCGAACGACCGAGAACGCTGCAGGGGAGCTTTTTCAGCACCCTAAAATAGAAAAAGCCTCCGCCCCCGCCTTACGGTCAGGGACGAAGGCTTCATGCGCTTCGTGGTACCACCCTGGTTCGGCAACGAATGACCTCGCGTCATCCATCACCCTTCATTGGCCC
>CAYPOR010000050.1:7924-22953 GCA_964412445.1 uncultured Nitrospira sp. | reverse complement strand
TCCTCGTCCTCGATCAGCAAACCAATACGACCATTGACCGCGATACCATCGTCGTCACCGTCGATCTCGTCGCCCAGATCGATACGGAAGAAGTCGGACACGCGATCGCGGCGCTCAGGGAAAACGAAGACGCTCGGGTACAACTGGTGGCGTTACAACGGGAAAACGAACAGCTCCAGCAGGAACTCGACGCCGCAAACCAGGCGTTGGCCAGCGCATCCACCCCCGATCAGACCCAGCAGGCCTCCCAGCAACGTCAGGAGATTCTCAATCGCGTCCAGTCGAATGCCATGGTGTCGCAAGCCTGGACCGACTGGGTGATCGTCTCGCCGGTCGTCTACCCCTATCCCTGGGTCGGCCTGGCCCAGACGCATGCGCTCTTGAATGTCGCGCGAGGCCTCTATCCGACCAGTCCGTACGTTGCGGTCGCGCAGCAGGTCATCACCACCAGACAACCGCCGGCGCCGCCGCAACCGCCAAGTCCGCCGACGCCGGGCAGTACGCCGTCCCACCTGCCGACTCATCAGATCGTTCCCGGCCCCGGCTCTCAGGCGGTGCCGCGCACGCTGAACGAAATCACCCATAGCACCCCAACCGGACCGCCCCGGATCAGCAATCAGCTGGGCTCACACAACTTGACCGATGTCCATCAATTGAATCCGTTTCTGCCGCCGTCGGCTGGCCAGCAACCGGCGCCGCGTGCCTCCACACGCATGCAGCAATTCCTGCAACAGAATGGCAGCGCCACCCAAACGCCGGGTGCCGGTTCCGGCAATCAGCCGCCCGTGGCCCGACGGCTGCCCCCGACCATCAACCAGATCCATCCCCCCATACCCCACCAGGTCCCCCGGGTCCCCTACCAGATCGCTCCCCGTTCCT
The DNA here is from genome assembly GCA_964412445.1 of uncultured Nitrospira sp. GTDB lineage: Bacteria > Nitrospirota > Nitrospiria > Nitrospirales > Nitrospiraceae > Nitrospira_D. The sequence continues at coordinate 22,074 of CAYPOR010000050.1, read as the reverse complement.
CTGGAGGAACCGGCGGAGGACACCATGGAGGGGGCGGCGGCGGACGGGGAGGGAGAGGAAAATAATCGATGGCGCACACGATCGGAAGACTGCTCGTCACCTTAGGGCTCGGAAGCACGGTGTTTCTTCTACCGTTTCACATCCACGCCGCCGAACAAGGCGATGTCAGAACCCGAGCAGAGCAGTCATTCGACCGGCTCAAGCACACCCACAATCCCCAGGGATCGGCTGCATCAGACAGCGGTGCACAGCCGCAAACCGAAGAAGACCGTGGCACCTACTCGCCGGACCGTTATTGGATCGGCAAAGGTCAGGGCGATTTGACGAAGGGCAAGATCGTCTGCCAGCGCGTCTCGGAACTCTCCGCGCGCACTGATCTGGCTAAGCAGATCCGCGTCATGGTCAAAGAACATCTGGTCGACCGCGTCCGGGAACGGACCGGCCGTGAGAGCGAACAGGATATTGAGCTGACGCGCGAGGAACTGGTTCAGGAATACCTGTTGGGCGTGAAGATCGTCGATCGCCGGATCGACGAAGACAACAAGATCTGCACCGCCACAGCCGTGATGCTCAGGAGCCCGATGCAGCCAAAGCAAGCCTCCGACCTCGATGTCCCCTCTCCCCTGACCCGCTAGCTGAGAACTCCGTTGCACTTCGGCTTCCACTTGCTGTAGATACGTCTTCCCATGCCGAACGAGAATAACTTCCAGCATGATGAGCTCTCTCGAAAAAGCCCCGGCGAACGGCTGACGACCGCCGAGCTGACCGGCGGCGCGCTGCCGGAATCTCCGGCCTGGTTCGACAGCATGGCCCAGTGCGGTACGGCGCTCTCACAAGCAGGCGTCCGCGCCGTCGTGTTTCTCCACGGGTCGATCCGCAGCAGCGATGTGTTCGGTATGCAGCGGCTGGATGAAGTCGGGGGGCTGAAGCGCGGATACTCGCGCGGCGTCTCCGGCGTCGATGCCCTGCTCGCCGCCATGCGAGAAGGAGGGAATGGAATCCCGGCTCTTCCGGGGGGACTCAAGCCTCCGCTCTCGAATGATGACGCCACCAGAAAGATGCTTGACGACCAGATGGGCGAGGCCGGCAACTTCACCAACGCCTATGTCGCACTCTTTCAGCACGCCATCAATAAGAATCTATCTCCATCAATCACCTGTCGGCGAATTCTCTGGACTTCGGAACATCACCATCTGGGTCGCGCGGCGGCCGCCGTCCGCTTGCTCTATGAACTGCGTAGCCTCGGCGAAAAGCAATCGCTCGGCAAGGGAGACCGGATTCTCGTGCTGGCCCACGGACAGGCCGGGTTGATTCTCGCTCTGACCTCAAATCTGCTCTGTCCCAGCCCCGTTACGAAACGATCGAAACTCCTGGGCCTGCTGGCCGCCTATGCAGAACAACAGGGCCAGGCAGACCTGACCGCCACAGTCCGGCACATTGAACCGCTGCTCGCCGACCATTCGTTGCTGAATGGCGCAGCCCTCGATGTCGTCACGATGGGCACTCCGGTACGGTATGGATGGGATCTTTCAGGGATGGGAAGCCTGTTGCATATCGTCAACCACCGGAATCTCCGAACGGACGGCAAGACCTGGCTCTCCAAAATGGAATTGCCGCAAGTCACCATGGAAATGCCCATCGCCTGGGGCGGAGACTATGTCCAGCAGCTGGCCGTTGCGGGCAGCGATGCCGTACCGGCAACCGACGCGGCAAAAGCGGTCAACAAAGCCGTGTGGGAAATGGTCGAACCCTACGATGGATTTGAACGCTGGCTTGAATGTGCCCGCCGCGCCGTGCGCTTCCCCAGCGAAGGCCGCTGCCTGCTGGTCGATTACAAAGACTGCACGAACTCCACGAACGTTCAAGAGCACTACTACGGCCACGCCGCCTACACCCGGTCGAACGCCATGCTCTTCAACACGTCCGAGATCATTCGATCCCTGTATCCAAACGCCGGGCGCTAACCCTCTCGCAGCTGCACCGCCAACGGTTCCCACGAAAAAATGCCGTCCAGATAGGCATGCCCGTTCGGGGTAGCCGCGACCAGTTCGATGCTCTCGTACACACTGATCGTGGTGCCGCTGCCGGCCGACGCCGAGACCTGCATCGTCAGCGCCGCGCTCGGCGCCGGTGACGGAATATCGTGATGCGTCCGCATCTGCGACGGCGGCGCCAGCACGTTCACGAATACCGCCGGAGGCGCTTGTCGAAACTCCCCGTCATAGGTCACCCAGAGTCGGGCCGTGGCCGAGACGTGGGCATACCATTCGTCGCCCACCGCGTTGGCTTCGACCCAGTTGAAGAGCGTGTTCAGCCGCGACATGATCGAGACGGTGGTCGGTTCCAGCGAGGCCGGAATCCCCAACTGTGTGACGTACCCGACGTGGGCATAGCCCAGCGTATCCCAGAGAGACGCATTGGCGCCGACCCGCGCATGGGCCGATTTGTTCGGCATCACATGCTCGACATAGTGGGGATTCGCGCTGAGGCGCAGATACGTGGTGTCTTCGAAATAGCGGATCTGGTCCAGCTTGCAGAGCGTTTCATCGCGGTCGCCGAACCCGATCGTATTCGGGGCCGACACACTGTCCGCCCCGGTAAAGATCAGCTTGCTCCAGCCGATGGGCGCAATACAGGTGGCGCTGGCCGACCCGTTCAGTTTCTCCAGCACCGCCACGCGAGTCTTGATATCGTTGAAAACCGACTCTGCGCCTTCCTTGGTCCCACGGACCCGTTCCACCAGCATCGTCTTTTCAAGCTTGCGTTGTTCTTCCAGTTGCCGCACGAACGACGCCGTCTGTGTATCCAATTCAAGCGTTGATGCCATCGAATCCCCCTTTTCATAAAAAACCCCGCGGTGTTGAACGCAAACCCCGCGAAGATCCGCAAGAGAAGTGCCGCGCCGAACCCCGCGAAAGATGGCGGTCGGCGAAAGCTTGACGAAGGGATCTATCCGTCAGCTGCACAGGTTTGAACAAGCGGCGAATCTCTGAGAAGAGCGGCAGGTCGACAATCGAGGGAACGTTCAGCGGCGCTTTGCAGCGAGCAGAAGATGAACCTGTTCGGACAATTCCTTGACCAGTACACCCATCTTTCCGTGTGACGGTTCAAAATCGACGGGAAGGTCGTAGTGCCGGAGCCGCTCACTGGCGGTCGGACCGATCGAGGCGATGACGATCGCCTTACACGCTTCTCTAAACAGAGGAACTTTGCCCTCCTGTTCAAGCAGCTGCATGACATGATCAATCTGCGCGGCATTCGTAATCATCAGCACGGGGATCGTCCCGGCAAGCAGATCCGCCAGTACCTGTCGCAACGGAGCCAGATCCTCCGGGAGTCCCCACTTATAGACCGGGACAGGAAACACATCAGCCCCGCGAACCCTCAAGGCTTCAAGAAATTCAGGATTGGAATTCCCGTATTCCTGCACCGCGACACGCAGACCCTTAACCGGGCGATATTCATCGAGCGTCGACACGACGTCGACCCAGGTATTGGGCTCCGGAACAGTGAGTGTCGGCATGATCCCCAGCGCTTTCAACGCCGCCGCCGGCTTCGGCCCGCGCGCAACGATGGCCGTCTGTTTGACCCCGACCATGATGGACGACATGGGATGGCGGGCTTTGAGAATGTCGAATAACGCCGTCGTCCCGACACCGGTCATGAGCACCAGCACATCGACCTGGCCTTCGATGAGCCGGACTCCAAATCGCAGGGCCGTAGGATTGTCTTGGATGGGAAGTTCACGAAGGGCGGGGGCCACCGACGGGCGCCCCCCGTACCGCTCGATAAGCCGGGTCATCTCGACCGCCATCCGGCTTTCAAACGCAGCCACGGCAATGCCGGAAAACCCCTTCTCACTCATGGTCGACGCTACTTCGTCCGCGCATCCATCGCGCAGCGAAACCCGGTGGATTCGTTGCGGATGGTCGGATCGCTGTCCACACGGGTGAAGATGCGGACGGTCGGCGTTTCGTTCTGCCAGCCTGATCCGCGAAGCACACGCTTTGTCCCGGTCTCAGGCCCGGTGGGATTCTTCGCCGGGCTCTTCTCGTAATATTTGGCGTCATACCAGTCGTTGACCCACTCCCACACATTGCCCGCCATATCGTAGACGCCGAAAGGGCTCTTCCCCGCCTCGTAACTCCCCACGGGCATAAGCGTCTTTTCGCCGATCCACTGCTGATTGAAATTCAGATGCTTGTTGGTGGGCTCCACGTTGCCCCAGGGGAAGCGGCGATCGGCAGTCCCTTTGGCGGCTTTTTCCCATTCCGCTTCGGTCGGCAACCGTTTGCCTGCCCATTGGCAATAGGCTTGCGCATCGGCCCAGTCCACATTGATGACCGGTCGGTCGATCAGGGACTCGGCGATGGCCTCGCCTTCCCAGAGATTTCTGGTGGCATTCTTGGGATTCTGCGGGATGCGGTGACGGGTCGCCTTGACGAACTCCAGATAACGGCCGTTCGTCAGCTCGAATTTATCGATATAGAAATTATTCACGAAGACGTCATGGCGGGGATACTCATCCCGCCCCCCGTCACGGTCGCCATGCGGAACACCCATCGGGAATGAGCCTTCAGGGATTAACACCATCGGGGCCCCGTCTTTCCCCTTCACTTCCTTCTCAAGCCCTTCGGCTAAGGCAACCGCAGGCACTGTAACCAGGACCACCCCTGCCAGCACAAGATAACGTAGAGCATTCATGCCGCGACACTCCTTTGTGCAACGATCGATGGGTCTCAATGCGTCATGGTATCACAGCCGTCCCGCCTTCCGCAGGAACAGAATTTCCGTTGACGGGTGGTGCACGGCCTCCCTACTATACGTTGTTTCAGATCGACATTTCTGCAGAGGACAGGACCGATTTTATGTCTCTTCCGCTCCATCGAGGGCTTCGTCATCTGGCGCTCCGGGTGACCGACCTTCCCAAATCACGCCGATTCTATGAAGACCTGCTCGGCATGAAGGTCGTCTGGGAGCCGGATCCCGACAATGTGTATTTCAGTTCCGGCAGCGACAATCTGGCGCTGCATCAAATTCCCCGAAACGAACTCAGCGCCTATCGCCCGCCGCACGGCCAAATGCTGGATCACGTCGGCGTGATACTCGACAATCCGCAAGCGATCGACCGGATGTTTACCGAGATCTCACCGAAGATCGTTCAGCTTGGTGGCGCGATCGTCAAACAGCCGAAGCAGCACCGGGACGGCAGTTACTCATTTTATTTCTCTGATCCCGACGGCAATATGATTCAAGCTCTCTACGAACCCACCATCAGCAAGCTCCGCTGGGAAACCGGGACATAGATCATGAGCACTGTGTGGGACCGGCTTCCACGGCAACAATATGTGAGCCTCGCCCCCTGGTGTTGGGTGCAATTGGAAAGCGGGGAAGCGCCCGGTCCGTTTCCTTTCGTGGCCGGCCTCGCTCCCGAGGTGGTGGCGAGTCTGCACGAAGCCCATAGTTTATTGTCCAGTTCCATCGATACGGCCATCAGCGACGTCTTCTCGAAGCGCGCCCCGCTGGATGATCCCGACCGGCAGCGGCGACTGGAGGATGCCTATGCGGAACTGGTGAACTCCCGCCCCTATCTCAAACAACATATTCGCTGCGGACGGAAACCCGACGGGAGCTTTCAGTGGGACTTCCCGACCGACCCGACGAAATCTGCCACCGTCACCAACGGCGGCCTGCGCATTTTCCATTCGGTCAAGCGGCAGGCCATTCCGATCGGATTCGATCAGCGTCTTCTCGGCCCGGCGGTGGGCAAAGTCCTCGGTATGCTGGACGGCACTCATCAAGCCGACGAGATCAGGACCGTGGTCACGACCGCGCCGCGCGAAGCGCAGCCGGTCCTGCTCAGGCTGATCGAGTCTCTGCACCAATATGAGTGCCTGCTTGGCGCCGCCCAACCGGCCGTCCGGCAGCGTTGGCTCGATGTCGTGCAGGACCGGGATCTCGTGCATCTCGGACATGCCGCGCTGCTCTACCGCCAGCAGTCACAGATGCTGCTCTTCGATCCCTGGCTACTTCCCTGGTTTGCGGAATCGTCGGTGCCGTCGTTGTGGGGTCCGTTGCTGCCGAAACCGGCCGCCGTGTTTCTTACCCACGACCACGACGATCACGTGGATCCACGGACACTCCTGCATCTTCCCAAAGAAACGCCGATCATCGTGCCCAGCCGCCGCAATCGCAAGAAGCTGCATTACGACTATCTCGGACTCTTGCGGGAGATGGGATTCGGTCGGGTGATCGAACTCGCGCACGGCGAGCGCTGGGACTTCGACGGCGGATCCGTCGTGTCGGTGCCGTTTTACGGCGAAGACCCCTGCGACCTCGACATGCCGAGAAACTGTTATCTGATCCACGACCGCGGGCAGAACATCCTCGTGCATGCCGACAGCGGCCCCACCAACAACGGCCGTTCCGCACTCAAGGAACAGATCATCCAGCAACTGGTCGTAAAATACGGATCGATCGCGCTCGTGCTGGCCTCACAACAACAACTGTTGGAAGTGCGGAGTTATGCCGCCCATGCCCCGCTGTCCCATCCAGGGAAATGGCTGGATGTGGGGGAAAACGGCTACCTCACCAATGCCTATCTGGCGGATCTCTGCGCCGCAGCCCAGGCCACGCTGTTCGTCTCCTACGCGACCGGCGGTGCCGATTGGTACCCCGATCATCTCTCCTTCATGTTCAGTCAGCGAAATCCTGCCAGGACCGCCCTGCTCACGGCGCATTGGGAACGTCCGGAAAAGCTGAAAGACCTTCTCGACGCTCAGAGTTGCGGGTATCATTACGCTCGGGCGCTCGATATCTATCGGGCCGGCCAGGACGGGCGTGTGGGAGTCGTGTTGTCGGGCGAATCCTTGACCCCGCTGGCGTTGCACCGCCTGGACCACGGCGATCCCCCGTTCATGAAGCCGGGCGGGCGGGCATAAGTACCATCGTTTCATTCACCGCGAAGGAGTGCGTTCGAATGGCTGGAGCACCATCTCCGATTCTTGTCACCGGCGTGGCCGGATTCATCGGCTTCCATGTCGCCCAGCGCTTGCTGGCGCGCGGCGAGCAGGTCATCGGCCTGGACATCGTCAATGATTACTATGATGTCCGCTTGAAAGAAGCCCGCCTGGCTCAACTGGCCAATGCCAGCGGCCATCGCTTTCTCAAACTGAATCTAGCCGACCGCGCCGGGATGAAGGCCCTCTTTGTCGATCACGGCATCAAGCGCGTGGTCCACCTGGCCGCTCAAGCCGGTGTCCGCTATTCATTAATCAATCCCCACGCCTACACCGAGAGCAACATCGAAGGCTTCATGAATATTCTGGAAGGATGCCGGCACGCTAAGGTTGACCATTTGGTGTATGCCTCTTCCAGTTCCGTCTACGGCGGGAACACTCATATGCCGTTCTCGATTCACGACAATGTAGACCATCCGGTCTCCCTCTATGCCGCAAGTAAGAAGGCCAATGAGCTGATGGCCCATTGCTACGCGCATCTCTATCGCATCCCCTGCACCGGCCTGCGCTTCTTTACCGTCTATGGCCCCTGGGGACGACCGGATATGGCGCTGTTCATTTTCACCAAGGCGATTCTGGAAGGAAAACCGATCGAGGTCTTCAATCACGGCAAGATGAAACGCGACTTCACTTACGTGGACGACATTGTCGAGGGCATCATTCGCACCCTCGATCACCCGGCGACGCCGAACCCGGCCTGGACCGGCGACCAGCCGGATCCCGGCACCAGCTCGGCTCCGGCGCGGGTCTATAACATCGGCAACCATCAGCCGGTGGAACTGCTGCACTTCATCGAAGTCCTGGAGAATGCGCTCGGCAAGAAGGCGGAAAAGAAACTCATGCCCTTGCAGCCCGGTGATGTGCCGGCGACTTATGCGGACATCGACGACCTGGCCAATGATGTGGGTTTCAAACCGGCGACGCCGATCGAAGTCGGCATCCCGCGTTTTGTGAAGTGGTATCGGGACTTCTATACAGCCTAAGCCGGGTGATTTTCCGTGTTCACCGGATGATTACGAAAGGACTGACGATGCCGCTCTCTCCCGACGAGATTCGCGACCGCGTCGACCGGTATTTTTCCGCCTGGCGCGCTCTGGATCCTACCGCCTGGACGGCCTGTTTCGCCGCCGATGCTGTGAGCCACGAGCCCTACGGCGCCACGCCTGTGCAGGGACATGCGGCGCTCAGGACGCTCTTTCACTCCATCGCCGGGGCGCTCCAGGAAGTCACCATCCATGCACAGGAGATGCACATCGCCCACAACCGTGCGGCAGTGGTCTTTCATGGGCAAGGGATCGGAAAGAACGGAAAGCCGGTCGAGGTACACGGGATCGATGTGTTCGAGTTCAACGAGGCCGGACAAATTCAAATACTCTGGGCCTACTGGGACCCCGCCACCGTCCTGGCCAAATTGCGCAGCTAAGCCGCCGCTGCTACTGGCAACCGACCGGAATGAAGCCCGTGCCGAACATCCGATTCAACGCAATGTAGCGCGCATTATCATAGAACGAGTAGCTGGCTCCCCACTGATTCCGTCCGGTCGGATCACCGCCGTAGGACGGATCCGATCCGAAAAAGAAACCGCCCCGCGTTTTTTCATTCAGCCGGACCCACTCCCAGTACATCCCGCAGACATCGCCACGGCTCCCGGTAGCTGACGCATGCCAGTCCCTGGCCCAATCGGGAACATGCTGCGCTCCGCTGGCAGGACCATACTCCGGAACGTTGGGATTGTGATACGGCGGATTGCCGATCGAACGGGGGATGAGCGGCATGTTGTCCAATGAAGGCACCACCGACAATGGCTTGAGCGTCATCGCCCGGCATCCGGGCTTTTCTTTATTCGTGTAGACCGAACTCCCGTCCGCCTGCGGGCACTCCCACGTCTCTGACGGTTCCGCCGGAGGCGGGGTATCGCTATGAGCGGGACCCACCGCGGTGAACGCGACCAGTGTCATGACTGAAAGCATCTGGTACAGGCCCATGAAGCACCTCCGGGAAAAATTAAGACCGCGCACCGAACACTCTTCAGCACCAGGATGCGAGTCGCATCGTCATGCCGACAGCCTACGCAACGGACGTCGCGGGAGTCTATGCCACTTTGGAGGGGGAATGCAGAGCAGGAGCGTGTTTCCCGTGATCGTATGCACGAGATTGTACGCCTGCGCGGTCAATAAACCCGGCGAAGAAGTTCTCCCGGATCGACTCCGGCCAGCGAGGAGATGACTCGATCCGCCTCACCCAATTCCTCGATCGGGTAGGTCGTCGCTACGGCCAGTACCCGCATCCCGGCCGCCCTGGCGGCTCGAATGCCGGCCTTTGAGTCTTCAATGACAAGACATTCATCGGCCTTTAACTGCGGCAGCCCGACACCATTCAACCGCTGCAAGGTCAACAGATAGACGGCCGGATCGGGTTTCCCGACCGGACAATCGTCGGCCGACACGATCAGTTCAACGGCCTGTTCGATCATAGTCCCGCGAAGCGCCCGGTCAATCTGCTCGCGACGGCCGCCGGAAGCAATGGCAAGCCGACACAATGGTCGAGCCGCTTGGACGAACTCGATCATGCCGGGAAAGAGTTCCGGCTTTTGTGCGGCGGGATGGTGCCGGAACAGCTCGGCTTTCCGGTTCTGAATCTGCCGAACCAACCCGGCGTCATTCTTCCCGTCGCGCGCCGTGAGCAGCAGCCCGGTGCAGGTGCGCTCATCCATTCCCAGATACCTTCCATAATACTCGGCTTGGGACAGAGCCAGACCGAACTCGTGAAGCGCCCGGCAGAAACACTCCACATGCGCGGTCTCATCGTCCGCAATCACGCCGTTGAAATCGAAGAGAATCGCGCGAAGCATTCAGGGTCCCCCGGACATCACGGTCCACTCTACGCAGTTCCGACAAGTCCGACAAGAAGCTTTACCTTGTTCGGGACCCTTCACTGCGGTATTCTCCGCTCTATATCAGGTGAATCGTGAGGCGCGACGGGAACGGGATGACCCGTCTCCCCGCCTGACTCTTCACACCCAATCCTGACAGTCTTTCGCATGACCGACTACAGCGTCCTCAGCAATCTTCTCGTCATCTTCTCGGTGTCCATTGCCGTCGTGTTTGCCTTTCATCAATTCCGGCTCCCGTCGATTGCGGGATTTCTGGTGGCCGGCGCACTGATCGGTCCGCACGGGTTCAACCTGATCTCCGACTCCAGTACCGTTCAAGTGCTGGCTGAAATCGGCGTCGTCCTGTTGCTCTTTACGATCGGCATTGAGTTTTCACTCGTGCAGCTGACGTCGCTGAGGCGCCTGCTCTTCATTGCCGCGCCGATTCAAGTCGGAGGGGTCATCGCCGTCGTCTGGGCCGGAGCGATGCTCGCCGGGGTGCCGTGGCAACAAGGTATCTTCTGGGGCTTCCTCCTTTCTCTCAGCAGCACCGCCATCGTCTTGAAAGCCCTCGCGGCGAACGGTGAAAGCGAATCACTCCACGGCCGCACGGCGATCGGCATTCTCGTCTTTCAGGATCTGGCCGTGGTCCCGATGATCCTCCTCGCTCCGATTCTGTCCAGCCCCAGCGAAGGAGCCGCGCTCTCCATTCTCCTCACGCTCGGGAAATCGGTGGTGGTGGTCGGTCTGATCGTGGCCGCCGCCTGGTATCTCGTGCCGAAATTGCTTGAGCACATCGTCCGCAGCCGCAGCCGCGAACTCTTCCTGCTCACGATCATCGTGCTCTGCCTCGGCATCGCCTGGTTGACGTCGCTCGGCGGGCTCTCGCTGGCGCTGGGCGCCTTCATCGCCGGGCTCATCATTTCAGAATCGGAATTCAGTCACCAGGCCATGGCGGAGGTGCTGCCGTTCCGGGATAGTTTCAACAGTCTGTTCTTTGTCTCCATCGGCATCTTAATGGACTGGCGGATCCTGCTTGAGTATCCTGCCGTGGTGACCGGCCTCCTCGCCGCCATCCTCGTGATCAAATTTGTGACCGGGGCCGGAGCCGTCCTCGCCGTCGCCATTCCCCCGCGTTCGGCGGTCATGACCGGCGTGGCATTGGCACAGGTCGGCGAATTCAGTTTCATTCTGGCGCAGGTCGGGCAGGAGAATAAATTGCTGACCGGTGCCCCCTATCAAGTATTTCTCGCGGTTTCGGTGTGTTCGATGATTATTACCCCCTTTCTCATGCAGTGGTCCCCCCATCTCGCACGCCGGACTGAAGCGATGCAACGGCTCCACCGCTGGTTTCCCGGCCGGACGACCGCCCATGTCCTTGAAGCGGAAGGACGGCATCTCCGGATCAAAGACCACGTCATCATCGTGGGATACGGGCTGAACGGGCGAAATCTCGCGCGAGTACTGGGCGAAACGGAAGTGCCCTATATCGCCCTGGATCTCGACGGAGATACCGTCCAGCGGGAAACCAAGCATGGCGTTCCGCTGTACTACGGCGATGCGACGAATCCGAACGTGCTCCGCCACGTGAAGATTGAAGATGCGCGCGTGCTGGTCGTGGCGATTTCCGATCCCTTCATGGCCAGACGCACCGTGCAGGTCGCCAGAGGGTTGAATCCGAAGCTCCATATTGTGGTCCGGACCCGTTATCTGCGTGAACTGGAAGAGCTCCATCAACTCGGCGCCGACGACGTAGTACCGGAGGAATTTGAGACGTCGATTGAGATTTTTGCGCTGGTCCTCCGCACCTATAACATGCCGCAGGAATTTGTCATGCGGAAGGCCGAGCAGGTACGCCGTGAAGGGTACGCCCTGCTGCGCCGCAGCGACCTGCCCGAATTGGCGCACCATCTCCGCGGAGGGACACTCAGCGATGTGGAAGTGGAAACCTGCCGGATTGAAGAAGACTCGCCGGCAGCCGGGAAACTGCTCTCCCAACTGTCGTTACGGCCGCGGACCGGAGCCTCGGTCATTGCCTGGACCCGCGCAGGGGTGACCGAGTCCAACCCGTCTGAAAAAACCAGACTGCTCCCCGGCGATATCGTGGTGCTGCTCGGCTCCCGCGATCAAATCCGGCGGGCGATGGAATTAATTCTGCCGGCGGAATCAAAGAAACATTAGCGCCCACCTCCGGTCATCGACACGTCCGAATTCGCCCCGCCCGCTGATCCGGATGAGTTGCACCTGAAACAGACGCCCGGAAAGAAGAAAACCGCTAGCTGCGCCACCGCAGCGTGACGGGTCCTTTGAGAGGGTGATCGAACGGCTGACCGGTCTGTAGCGATGCGACATGGGCCGCTTTCAGCTTGTGATACCATTTCGCCTGCTGGTCGGCGTCGCCCACGAGGCGGAACGGCGGCTTGTACTTGAGGCCGATCGACTGCCGGTCCATCGCCACCTTGTCCTGCGCCAGAAAGCCCTTGGCAAAATATTTAAAAATCGACTTGCCGAACGGCAGCCAGCGGAAGGCGTTCCATGCCGCACAGAAGTCCATGCGGGTCTCATGTTCCGTAATCGGCGTCATCAGGACCCTGATCGAGACCCAGAGTGATCCGCACTGGATGAATTCATACCGCTGATTCGGCAGCACGAAGTCGATCGTCGTCGTGAGCTCTCCCCCGGAAAACCATTTCAGCAATTGATAGGGCGGGCTGTTTTTCGACGGAGCGTGGCCGATCATCCGGAATCCGTTCGGAATCGGCTCAAACGTCTTGGCTTTGTCGTGCTGACCGGCCGGCTTCCGCCACAAACTGCTCTGATGCACATAGGGGCCATGCGCCGGATCCATCAAGCCGACCACGCCGTCATCAAGCGTGCTGGAGAGCAGCTGTGAATGCTGAAACATCAGATAGGGGCTCGACGGGCGCGGGTGCCGCATGATCGGCGGAATCGGCCGATCGGGATAGCGGCTGTCCGCCATGTAGACCCAGATGTAGCCGTCCAGATCCTGGCAGGGAAAGGAGGTAACGCAGATTTTCTTCGGATCGATCGGAGAATCGCCGACCAGCGAGGGAATCACCGCGCAGCGTCCGTCCGCCTCAAACTGCCAGCCGTGATAGGGGCACTCGACCCGGTCTTCGTCCATCCGCCCGAACGACAACGGCATTCCGCGATGCGGACACAGATCGAGCATCGCCGACACACGGCCGTCTTTGGTACGACAGAGCAGAATGGGCGTGCTCAACAGCACGACGCCCTTCAATGTTCCCGGGGCGAGATCGGAGCTGACCGCCCCCGCATACCAAAAACCTAACAGGGGAGGACTGCGTAATGCCGTAGTATCCTGTTCCGGTACCGTGCTCATGCGGCTGGAGTATCCAATCTCCGGTCCAAATGCATCCGGGCGGGACTATAGCCAGCCTTGCGAGTGCGGTCAAGCTCGTTGCCTTGACAAGAAAAAGATATGGAGACTATAGTCAAAACACCTTGAAAATAGCGGCGGTTCGCGCCGCGCAACCAAATTGAGGCTCCCATGCAGATGACGCAGATAGAACCGTCGGCCACGCTGGCCCAGTTACAGGAATCGAAACCGGAGAAGGTGACGATCGTTCTCTTGAGCGGCGATCTGGACCGCGCGATGGCCGCGTTCATCATCGCCACCGGGGCCGCTGCGATGGGCATGCAGGTCACCGTCTTCTTCACCTTCTGGGGATTGAATACGATCCGCAAGAAAGGAGCCGCCAGTTCGGCCAAAGACTGGCTCCGCCGGATGTTCGGCATGCTGAACAAGGGCGGCGCCGACAATCTGCCGCTCTCGCGATTCCACTTCGGCGGACTCGGCACCAGCATGATGAAGCTCGTGATGAAGCAGAACCGGATGCCGGGCGTGCCCGAGCTGATGGAGACGGCGCTCGACCTGGGCGTGCGGTTCATCGCCTGCACCACGACGATGGGCCTGATGGGCATTACCAAAGACACGTTGATCGATGGAATCGATCAATTCGCCGGGGTCACGACCTATCTGGCCGAAGCCAAACAGGGTAGCGTCAACCTCTTCATATAAATCGATCACAGACGGAGATACCGACGATGCAGGCTGATGTGAAGCTCGACACACTCGGATATTTTTGCCCCATGCCGATTATTCTGACCTCGAAAAAGATCAAGGAACTCACCCTCGGGCAGGTGCTCGAAGTAGTATCCGACGACGAAGGCATCAAGAAAGACATGCCCGCCTGGTGCGAAACGACGGGACATCA
>CAYPOR010000050.1:0-7824 GCA_964412445.1 uncultured Nitrospira sp. | reverse complement strand
CGGTGGAATCGGTCCCCGGCGTCCGGCTCCTGGATCGAACGAGCGATGCCGATCATCATCGCTCGGTGCTGACTTTCGCAGGCGATCCTGATGCGGTCGTTGACGCCGCGTTTCGCGCGATACAGACCGCCACAGCGCTGATCGACCTGCGCAGCCACACCGGCGTGCACCCGCGCATCGGGGCGACGGATGTCGTCCCGTTTGTTCCGGTTCAGGGCGCGACGATGGAAGACTGCGTCCGGCTCGCCCGGCGGCTCGGCGAACGTGTCGGGGCCGAACTGCACATCCCGGTGTTTCTCTACGAACAGGCGGCCGGCCATCCGGATCGAATCAGGCTGGAGACGATCCGGCAGGGAGGCTTGTCCGGACTGGCGGCAAGAATGGCGGCCGGATCGACATGGCGGCCGGACTTCGGACCGGCACATCTTCATGAAACGGCGGGGGCCATCGTCATCGGCGCCCGGCCTCCGCTCATCGCCTTCAATGTGAATCTGAAGACTCCCGATCTCACGATCGCGAAGACCATCGCCCGCGCAATCCGCCACTCCAGCGGCGGCCTGCCCTGCGTCAAAGCCATCGGGGTGGCGCTGGCCAGCCGCGGGATCGTGCAAGTCTCCATGAATCTGACCGACTACCGTGTCACATCGATGGCCGCAGCCTTTCGCGCCGTGCAAACCGAGGCCGCCAAGGCCGGTGTGGAGATTGCCGAAAGCGAGCTGATCGGCCTCGTTCCTCAAGCCGCGTTGGATCAAGCCGCTTCGTCACTTTTACAGCTCAGAGACTTCGACTCCGCTCAAATTCTGGAAAACAGACTAGCGGAAGCCGGATCAATCCAGCGACAGGCCGTCGCCGCGCCGACGATCGCCGGGTATCTGCATGATCTGGCTTCTGCCACACCGCTACCGGCTGGTGGCAGTGCGGCGGCACTGGCGGGAGCGCTCGCGGCATCGTTGGGCACCATGGGCGCGCGCATCGGACAGCAAGCGACGGCCGAGCAAACCCTCGGCAGCCTGAGTCACAAACTGGCGGGGTTGATGCAGAACGACTGCGAGGCCTATGAAGCGCTCTCACGAGCCAGACGACTTCCTGCCGATCAGGCCAACCGTCCCCTGCTGCTGGCAACTGCACTTGAACAGGCGACCGCCGTCCCGCTCTCAATCGCGGAACTCGCCTGCGAGGCAGGACGGACGATCGCCGCGATTCGACAGTGTCTGTCACCGGCGGTGCAATCCGATCTCACCGTGGGAATGATCCTCGCCGTCGCCGCAGCCGAAGCCGGTCTGCACACGGCCAAAACGAATATAAAACTGCAACGAAATCAGTCAGTTGCTGCCAATCAGACCGAACACATGATCAAGATCTCCAACAGTCTTGAGGAACTCAAGGGGCTATGCTACACTCCGCCGCCTAGTACGTAGTGTCATGGGTGCAGACAGGCACGGCCTGAGAAAGTGGAAAGTCGGACCGGATGGAAATTAAAGTTTTCAATAACAACGTTGAAAAAGCTCTGAAGGTTGCCAAGAAGAAGCTGGCAGGCGAAGGGTTGTTCCGCGAACTGAAGCGTCGCCGTTTCTATGAAAAGCCGAGCGTCAGAAAGAAAGCGAAACTGCGCGAAGCTCAACGCCGCCGTCAGAAGTGGTTGTCCAAGCGGAAGCCCGAGTAGTCGTCAGCCTTCCGGTTGTACGTTCACTCGAGCGCTCTCCTCGGTCAGCATTCCCCACTCCACGCTAGTCGGACCAGATGCGTCAGGACCAGATCCATGCCGCCATCAGGATCGTCAGGCGAGAGATCCGTCAATGGCAGGAACCGGTCGTGGGAGTCGTCGCGCGTGAGTCGAACCGCGATCCATTCCGGATCCTGATCTCCTGCCTTCTCAGCCTCCGCACCAAAGATAAAACGACCGCCGAAGCTGGCGAGCGGCTGTTTGCCCTGGCCTACAAGCCCGCCACGATGCTGGCGCTTCCGCTCGAACAGATCGAACAAGCCATCTATCCGGTCTGTTTCTACCGGACAAAAGCCAAGTCCATCCATCACATTTGTCAGCGGCTGCTGGACACCTACGGCGGAGTCGTGCCCGATTCCATCGACGAACTGGTCACGCTTTCAGGGGTGGGGCGAAAGACCGCCAATCTGGTCGTCACGGTGGGCTACGGGAAGCCGGGCATCTGCGTCGATATTCACGTCCACCGGATCAGCAACCGCTGGGGCTACATCAAGACGAAAACGCCCGACGAGAGCGAAGCAGCGTTGCGCCGGAAACTGCCCCCGCAATATTGGATCACCTTCAACGATCTCCTGGTGCCCTTCGGGCAGAACCTCTGCCAGCCGGTCTCTCCCTGGTGCAGCAAGTGCAAACTGACGGACTATTGCGATCGGGTGGGAGTAAAGAAAAGCCGTTAGATGAAGAGCTTCGTCTCCGCCTCAGCGGTGAGGCTCAATATGGCGGGCAATCCCAGCACTTCATCGACCTTAGATTCGACCACCTGGCCGTCCACGCCCATATATTCCAGACCGGCGCTGCAGGCAATCAGGCGAAAATGGCCGACATGCCTGGCATCCTGAAACATTTCGGAGATCTTCGGAACTTTCTTTTCTTTCAACAGGCGAGTGACTTCCTCCGCTGAAGCCGCATACTCCGGAGGAAAATCGATCTGATCGATCTTCCCTTCGGCCAGTTTCTTGATCGTCCAGAACAGCAACACCACGATCACGTCTTTGCCCATAGCGGCGGCCGTCATGCCGAGCGTCGCGACTTGATGCAACTTGTCGTAGGTGGCGTTGTGGGCAAAGATGACGAACTTGGGCTTTTTCGACATAGAGCCGTTACTTCTTCTTGGCGCGGGCTTTCACACTGTTAATGTAATCGGCAATGGCCGCGTCCACTTCGGCAGACACGAGCGGACGGTCGTGCGTTTCGCTCTCGTCGACCAGATACTTGTCGTGATCCTTCTCCTGGCGGACCACTACCGTATTCTCCGGCGTCACTTCGATCATCATGAACCATTCTTTGGCCCCCTGCGTGATCACGACTTCCTTGCCGAGCCCCTTCTTGCTGACTTCGATCTGAAGCTCGTCGCTCTCGGCGGCCGGAGACAGACTGGGAACTGATCCGCCGCCAACGAGAACGCACAACAGCAGCACAGTCATGAATCGCCGGGGTGTAAGAGTACGGAAGGCCATAAAGGATTCACCCGCTCCAGACAGACTGCGCCATTATATGACGCCGTCCTTTCCGAGGTAAACCGTACGGGTCCCAGCCCTTCCGGTTGAGAGGATCCCCGTGCTAGGATCCCTCCCTCATGGATGCCATTCTCGCGACCGTCACACAATACGTCCCGGTCCACGTGCTCATCTGGCTGACGGTCGGCTCGCTGGTCGGATTCATCGGCACCCTGATCGCCATCCCCTTCATCATGGTGCGGCTGCCGGAAGACTACTTCGACACGCGCACCCCGCGGCATTGGATGAAAGATCATCACCCGGTCCTGCGACTGGTCGGGCTGATCGTGAAGAACGCCGTCGGCGCCGTGTTTCTCCTGGCCGGATTCGCTATGCTCTTTCTTCCCGGCCAGGGGATCCTGACCATGCTCATCGGCATCTCTCTGCTGGATTTTCCGGGTAAACGGAAACTGGAGGCGAAGATCGTCGGCCAACACACCGTGTTGCAGGCGCTCAATGCGATGCGCGCCAAGTTCGGCAAACCGCCGCTGACCCTCGCACCCGATTCGTAAACTGCCATGCCGACGAATGAATCCAGCCGCAAGACGCTCTATCTCATCGACGGGAGCGCCTACATCTATCGCGCCTTCTTCGCCCTCCCCGCCCTGAATAATTCCAAGGGGCTTCAGACGAACGCAGTCTACGGGTTTATGACGACGCTGCTGAAGATCCTGCGCGAGCGGAAACCGGACGGGATCGTCGTCGCGTTCGATGAGCGGGGACCGACGCTGCGGCAACAGGAGTTCAAAGAATACAAAGCCCAGCGCCCACCGATGCCCGACGGCATGAGCGCCCAAATTCCCTACATCCATCGGGCCGTGGAAGCCTTGAATATTCCCGCCGTCAAACAGGCCGGCTACGAGGCGGACGATCTGATCGGCACCCTCGCCAAGCAGGCGGAGCGCGCCGGCGATGACGTCGTGATCGTCACCGGCGACAAGGACATGCTGCAGCTCGTCACGCCCCACATCCGCATCTACGACCCGGTGAAAGACAAATGGTCCGGCGAAGCCGAATGCGTCGAGAAGTTCGGCGTCGAGCCGGCGCGGGTCATCGAAATCATGGGGCTCATGGGCGATGCCTCGGACAATATCCCCGGCGTCAAAGGCATCGGCGAAAAAACCGCGGTCAAGCTGATCGCGCAGTTCGGCACGATCGACGAATTGCTCCGCCGCGTCGAGGAAGTCATGCCGCCCCGCATCAAAGCGATGCTGATCGAACAGGCCGACAACGCCCGGCTCAGCCGGAAACTCGCGACCATCGACGTGAATAGTCCGGTCGAATTCGACGCGGAGGCCTTCCGGGTCAAGCCGCCCCATCAGGATCAGCTGACCGACCTGCTCCGTGAACTGGAATTCACCGCGCTGCTGAAGACCCTGCAGCCCGCAACCAAACCGGCCGAGGCTCCGGCGGCGGCCCTCACGATCATCCAGGATGAGCCGGTCGCAGAACGGTTCGTCAAAAGCCTTCCCGCGGGAAGTCCGCTGGCCGTGCAATGCCTTCTTTCAGGAGGCGCCAGCGTCAGAGCCGATGTGCTCGGGTTCGCGCTGTCATCGGGAGGCCGGACCGCGTTCTTCCCGCTCGATGTGCATACCTATATGCGCCCGATCACGACGCTGCTGCATGATGAGTCGCGCACCAAAGTCGTGCATGATCTGAAAGCGACGCTGCTCGCCTTCCACCGCATCGGCGTTACCGTGGCCGGCCCCTACTTCGATACGATGGTCGCGGACTATCTCTTGAACCCCAATCGCCGCGACCACAGCCTCGCCACCATTGCGATGGAGGCCGTCGGCCATCGCCTGGGCGGGTCACGCCCAGAGACCAAGGCGCCGCAATCACTCTTCGATGAAGATACCGGCTCGCGCGATGAGGCCGCCGAACAGGCCGCCGTGCTGGCCCAGTTGGAACCGGTAATGATCGAACGGCTGACCGCCCAGGGCAGCCTGAAACTCTTCCGCGAGATCGAAATGCCGCTCGTGCCGGTGCTGGCCGAGATCGAACGGAACGGCTTCCTGCTCGATGTTGCGGGGCTGAAGGTCTTGAGCAAGGAATTGGAACATGAGCTCGACAAGATGATGGAGACCATCGCCGGCCTGGCAGGCGGCGAGTTCAACATCAATTCGCCGAAACAGCTGGCCGTCGTGCTCTTCGAAAAACTCGGCCTCAAGCCAGGCCGCAAAACAAAAACCGGCTATTCCACCGACGAAGACACGCTCACCCAACTCGCCACGCAGCACGATTTACCCGCACAGATCCTGACGTATCGCAGTATCAGCAAACTCAAATCGACCTACGTCGACGCGCTTCCAGAATTGGTGAATCCCGAGACCCACCGACTCCACACATCGCTGAATCAAACCGTCGCCGCTACCGGCCGGCTGTCATCGACCGATCCCAATCTGCAGAACATCCCGGTCAAGGGCGACTACGGCCTGCGTATCCGCGAGGCCTTCATTGCGCCGAAGGGCCATACCCTGCTCTGCGCCGATTACAGCCAGATCGAGCCGCGCATCCTGGCGCATCTGTCGCAGGACCCACGCCTGCTCGACGTGTTCGAGAAGGGCGAAGACATTCACATGGCGACGGCAATGGATATTTTCCATCTCCCCGCCTCGCAGATCACCCGCGAGATGCGGCGCGCGGCCAAGAGCGTGGTCTTCGGCATCGTCTACGGCATCAGCCCCTTCGGCCTCTCGCAGAACATCGGCGTGCCGCAGGCGGAAGCCAAGAAGTACATCGAGACCTATTTTGAAAAATATGCCGGGGTCCGCGCCCTGATGGATCGGAATATCGCCGAAGGAAAAGAAAAGGGCTTCACCACCACGATCCTGGGGCGGCGGCGGCCGATTCCGGAATTGCAGAGCGGCGATCCCGTGCAGCGCGGCTTCGGCGAGCGCATGGCGGTGAACAGTCCCATCCAGGGCTCCGCCGCCGACCTGATCAAAGTGGCGATGATCAACGTCAGCAAAGCGCTGCATCACGAGATGCCGCACACGAAGATGATCCTCCAGGTTCATGACGAATTGATCTTCGAAGTGCCGGAGAAGGAACTGGACGAGGCCAAGCGGCTGGTGAAGCACGAGATGGAAGGCGTCGGCAAACAACTGAAACTTTCCGTCCCGCTCAAAGTCGACCTCGGCACCGGCCACAACTGGCGCGTGGCACATCCATAGGCTCCGGTTGACGACAAATCGTATGACCTGTCAGACTGTGTCCACTTCGGTGACCACATGAAGACCGCAACTGTCAGACAATTTCGCGATCGCGCCACCAGCCTCCTCAAGCAGGATGAGCCGATCGTTGTCACAAGACACGGAAAGATCGTGGGATTCTTCCTGCCAGCTGCCAGCGAAGCTCTCCCGCTCGAAATCAAAGAAGACCTGTTCTCGACCCTGACTGATGAGATTCGGGCTTCGATGAAAAGCCATCGCCTCACCGAGGACGCCATCGTTGCCGACTTCGAGAAAACCAGAAAAACTCGTCGTCGACGCTAACCCGATTCTCTCCGCATTGCTCGGCGGGAAAGCCAAACGGCTATTCTTTGAGGCCGGCATCACTGAGTTCGCCGTGACCGGATCAGCGCTCAACGAAGTCAACACCTATGTCCCTAAAATGGCGCAGAAGCTGGATGTCAGTCCGGCATTTCTGCGCTATGCATTGGATCTCTTGCCTCTGACTGTATACGAACCCAAATCCTATCGCCGGTCCTTGAAGAAGGCCAAGCTACAGATTGCACATCGTGATCCGCGAGATGTCGAAATCTTGGCACTCACGATGGAACTGGAAAGACCGCTCTGGACCAACGACAAGGACTTTGAAGACACCACCATACAGACCTTTACAACAGCCGAGTTGCTGGCTATCTACTTCCCAAAGCCGTCTTGACGCGGGAGGCGCCACAAATGTGTAAATACGAAGTGATCATCTATTGGAGCAAGGACGATCCGGCACTTCATTGCTGAAGTGCCGGAACTGCCTGGCTGTGCGGCCGATGGTGCAACCTACCAAGAAGCCCTGGCGCACGTTGAAACTGTGATCCAGGAATGGATTGAGACGGCAAAGGATCTTGGCCGCCCGATTCCTGAACCTAAAGGCCGTCTCGCCTTTGCTTGACTTACCTAAAGCTAGCCGTTCGCTTACCCCATTCTCCATCCCCCTCAAGGTCAGCCTCGGCACCGGCCACAACTGGCGAATCGCGCATCCCTAGGAATTCTTCTACATACGAACCATAGGAGTGCAGCATATGGGGCAGAACCAAACTCAGAAAGAATCAGCCCATTTTTTTCGTCGAGCGCCGTGCTTTAAACAGAATCCGGCTGGTTACCCGGCAACCTTCTTCAACTCCTTAGCCGCTTTCGTCCGTACTGTCCCCTCGACTTTTGGTGTTTGGATTCGCAGTCTAAAGGCTTTTGCCGTGATAGAGGGGGCGAAATCACACACTCAATCTGCTTCATTCTCACTCGACATACGGTGCACCGTATATCAATTTAAGGCCATGAATTTGACAAAGCGATTTCCTTACATCAAATATCGCTGAGGAAGAGTCAGAGGCCTATGAAAATCAGCGAGTTTAGGACTGGTACGCTGGGCGCCGAGATGCAG
>CAYPOR010000049.1:0-23900 GCA_964412445.1 uncultured Nitrospira sp. | reverse complement strand
GCATTCGGCATCGGGGCGGTGCTGCTGCGGTATGTCGAACGGCGGCTGGTGTGGGCATCGGGCGAGCAGTTGACGCTTGCGGCGGCGGAAGTGTCGGACAAGCTGGACCGGCTGTTGTTCGAACGGTATGGCGATGTCCACATGATGGCCCGGGCGTTCGCCCTCCGCTCGTCGGACCGGGCCTATCTGGGAAGCTATCTTGCCTGGATGAAGACCGCGTACGCGCCGATGTACGACTGGCTCGGCGTGACGAATCAGCAGGGCGTGATGATTGCGGCCACCGAGCAATCTCTCGTCGGCCAGGATTACAGCCAGAGCGAGTGGTTTCGGAAGGCCCATGAGATCCGGCAGGCCGTGGTGGGTGATGTCGCGGGGCATGAGGCGGACCAGGGAATTGAAACAGTGGCCTTCACGGTTCCGATTCTCGATGCCGAGGGAACGTTTCTGGGCGTCATCACGGCGCGGGTGGCCGTGCCGGTGCTGGAGGATGTGACGACGCGGACGATTCGATCGTTACAGCACCACGAAGGGTTTGCCGGCGCGGTTGAATATCAGATGCTGACCAAGTCCGGCGAAGTGTTTGTCGATTCAAGCGCCCGGTTTAAGCAGAAAGTAAACTTGCTGGAAATGGGATTGCCTTCCGCCAAGATGAGTCAGGGAGGCGATCCCGGGTATGCGATCGAAGAGCATCTTCGGCGGCACGTCCAGGTAGTGACGGGGTATGCGGTGACGAAAGGCCATGGAGAGTTTCCCGGCCTGGGGTGGACGGTGCTGGTGCGGATCGATCGTGACGCGATTCTTTCCCCGATTCGATCCGTGGTGCTCTGGAAGGTCGGCGGCGCGGCGCTCGTGATCTGGTTGCCGCTTCTGGCCCTCCTGTTGTGGTCCACGGTCCGCCTGCGGGCGGAGTATCGCCAGGCCCAGCAGGAAAGCGCCTGGGCGCGTGCGGCCGAGGCGGCATTGTTGCAAAGCCAGGAACGCAATCGCGCGATTGTCGATACGGCGTTGGACGGGGTCATCACGATCGATGCCGCCGGCGTCATTACCGATTGGAACGCCCAGGCGACCGCGATTTTCGGCTGGTCTCGCGATGAAGTGCTGGGACGGATTCTAGCGGAAACCGTCATTCCCGAGCGGGACCGCGAGGCGCACAACCTGGGGCTGCGGGCTTTTCTCCGGACCGGCGTGGGCCCGATTCTGAACCGCCGGATTGAAATCACCGCGCGGCATCATGACGGCCGGGAGTTCCCGGTCGAGTTGTCCGTGTCCCCGGCGCGGATCGGCGAGGCCTACATCTTCAGCGCCTTCGTTCGCGATATCACCGATCGCCGGAAAGCGGAACGGCGGCTGGCGTCACAATATGCGGTGACCCGGGTCTTGTCCGAATCCTCGACATTGGAAGAAGCCGTCCCGAAGATCGTTCAAGCCGTCGGCGAGAGCCTCGAGTGGGACCTGGGTGTGTTCTGGCGGTTTGATAAGCAGACCGGTGTGCTCCGTTGCTTGGATCAATGGCAGAACCCGACGTTTCAAGGCGATGCCTTTGCCTTGGCGGCCTGGCACCAATCGTTTGCGTCGGGAGAGGGGTTGCCCGGCCGGATCTGGGCAAGCGGGCAGCCGTGTTGGGTGGCGGATGTCGCGTTGGACGCGCAATTCCTTCGGGCGGACGTGGCGGCCCAGGTCGGGTTGCACGGAGGGTTCGGGTTCCCGATTCGTATCGCCGGCGAGATCGAGGGAGTGATCGAGTTCTTCAGCCGGCATGTGCGCGAGCCGGATGATGAATTGCTGAAAATGGTCACGGATATCGGGCTCAAGATCGGCCAGTTCGGCGAGCGGACCAAAGCGGAAGACGCGCTCCAACAAACCGAGGCGCAACTCCGGCAATCGCAGAAGATGGAAGCGGTGGGGCGGCTCGCCGGCGGGGTCGCCCATGACTTCAATAATCTGCTGACGGTCATTCGCGGCTACAGCGAGTTGATTCTGAGCCGCTTGGCCGCCGCCGATCCCGCCAAGCGTGAAATGGAAGAAGTCAAGAAAGCCGCGGATCGTGCGGCCGGTCTGACCAGCCAGCTGTTGGCCTTCAGCCGCCGCCAGTTTGTCGCGACCAAAATCGTGGATTTGAATTCGATCGTGACGAACATGGACGGGATGCTCCGGCGCTTGCTCGGTGAGGACATCATCGAGCTGTGTTCTGAATTGGGTCAGAGCCTGGGATCGATCAAAGCCGATCCGGGACAGATCGAACAGATCGTGATGAATCTGGCGGTGAATGCCCGGGATGCGATGCCGACCGGCGGACGACTGACCGTCGAGACGCGGAATGTGTCGATCGGCAAAGGCCCGCGCCGGGAGACGATGGCGCTCGACCCGGGAGAGTATGTCCTCCTGGCCGTGAAGGATACCGGGCATGGGATGGATGAGGAGACGCAGTCGCATCTCTTTGAGCCGTTCTTCACCACCAAAGCCAAGGGCAAAGGCACCGGGCTGGGGCTGTCCACCGTCTATGGCATCGTCAAGCAGAGCGGCGGCATGATCGGTGTCGAGAGCAAAATCGGCAAGGGGACGACGTTTAAGATTTTCTTTCCGCGGGTGGACGGCGTGGCGCAGAGCGGCCAGGCTGCGCCGGCAAATGCGGAGCGAATGCACGGGCGTGAAACGATTCTGCTTGTGGAGGATGAGCCGGCTGTCAGAGGGCTGGTTCATGAAACACTGCGGTTGCACGGCTATACGGTGATCGAAGCCCGCCACGGCATCGAAGCTCTGCTGGCCGGGACGCGCCATCTCGGTCCGATCCATCTGTTGCTGACCGATGTCGTGATGCCGCAGATGAGCGGACCGGAAGTCGCCGAGAAGCTGACGACGGTTCGTCCGGAAATAAAAGTCCTCTACATGTCGGGCTATCCCGACCATCCGGTCTTTGCGCAAGGCGGCATCAAGCGGGACACGGCGTTTCTCCAGAAGCCGTTTACGCCGAATGTGCTGGTTCAGAAGGTCCGCGAAGTGTTGGACGGCGTCAAGGTCGCCTAGCCGGACGGCCCGATCGCCAGCCGATCGGCTTGATCTTCCCCCTCGGTTCCGTTTATCGTGCCCCGAAATACTTCACGGTAGGATGGATCAGCTATGAGTCAGGCAGGACGAGAACTCGATATTCAGGCCTTTCGCATTGACCGGGAACCGTTTTACGCCGAAGTGCGCGGCGAAGTCGGCCTGTTCACGATCGCGGCCAGAAGCAGGATGCCGGTGATGCTCAAGGGGCCCACCGGATGCGGGAAAACCCGATTCGTGCAGCACATGGCGCACAAGCTGGGCCGTCCGTTGATTACGGTCGCGTGCCACGAGGACCTCACGGCGTCCGACCTGGTCGGGCGCTATTTGCTGAAAGGGCAGGAAACGGTGTGGGTGGACGGTCCGCTGACGGTCGGAGTGAAGCACGGCGCGATCGTGTATCTCGACGAAGTGGTCGAGGCGCGGAAAGACACGACCGTGATCATCCATCCGCTCAGCGATGATCGCCGGGTGCTGCCGATCGAGAAGAAAGGCCAGATCATCGAGGCGGCCGACGATTTCATGCTCGTGATCTCCTACAACCCCGGCTATCAGAGCGTGCTGAAGGATTTGAAGCAAAGCACCAAGCAGCGGTTTATGGCGATCGAGTTCGACTATCCGTCTCCTGCGGTCGAAACGACCGTAGTGGAGCGGGAAGCCGGTGTGAGCCGCGAGATCGCCGAGAAGCTGGTGAAGCTCGGCGGGAAAGTCCGCAACCTCAAGAACCATGGATTGGAAGAGGGCGTGAGCACCCGGTTGCTCATCTATGCCGGCACGCTGATCAAGCAGGGGGTCTCACCCGAGCAGGCGTGCGATGTGGCGATCGCCCGGCCCATCACCGACGACGGGGATATGCAGCGCAGCATGCTGGAACTCGTCAAAGCCATCTTTTAGCGTGCGACGCACCGATTCCTCTTACGCATGACGCATCCGATCGTGCAGGACACCAAAGACGGCGCGATCCTCACGATTCAGGTTCAACCGAAAGCCTCCAAATCCGAGTGTGTCGGCCTGCACGGCGATGCGCTCAAGATACGTGTGGCGGCCCCGCCGGTGGATGGACGGGCCAACGAGGCCCTGCTCACGTTTCTTGCGACGCGACTCAAGGTGGCGCCATCGACGCTCCTCATTCAGTCCGGGGCCGGGGGCCGGCACAAGCGGGTCCTGTGCAAGACGCTGGCGGCGGCGGAGGTGCTGGCGCGGCTGGATCTGACCGCAGAGAAAGGACCGTAGGGTGATGACGCGATGGGCGGTGTCGTTCGTCGGTGTGGTGTGTCTGGCCACGTCGGCCTGTTCTGGCGCAAAGCCGGTGCTGTATCCCAATCCGCATTTTCAATCCGTCGGGAAGGACATTGCGGAACAGGACATCGAAGCCTGTCGGCAACTTGCCGAGTCCGCCGGCGCCGAAGAAGCGGGCGGAAAGGGAAGCCGGGTCGCGACGAGTACGGCAGTCGGAGCGGGTGTGGGGGCCGCGAGCGGCGCGGTCGGCGGCGCGATTTCCGGTGCGGCCGGGAGAGGCTCGCTCATCGGCGCGGCGAGCGGCGCGGTCTGGGGGCTTCTCACAGGAATCTTTTACGCGTTCGCCGGGTCTCCGCAGCCGAATCAGGCGTACACGAATTTCGTCAATCGGTGCTTACAGGACAAAGGCTATGAAGTGACGGGGTGGCAGTAAGGGGGAGGGCCTGAACCTCAGGGTTGTTTCGTGCTCGCCCAACGCGCGGTCTCAGAAGACCCTCGTTGGATGCGCGCAATAAAAACACCCCTGAGGCCCAGGCAGGAAATGGAAGAAGGTGGTGCTCGGACAATGCGCGCAGTCAGAGACCCACCGATTCTTCCAGCGAAGGAAATAGAAATGAATCGGAGGATGCTAGCTGTGTCGAATCGATTGTGGCGGACATGTGTTGCAGTGATACTGCTGCTGAGTTTCGGGGCTTGTGCGGCGCCGGGGCCGGTGTTGCGGTCGAATAAACATCTGCAATTGAGCGGGAAGGAAGGGGCGGAGCAGGATATTGCCGCCTGTCAGGAGAGAGCCGACCGGACCGGATTGAAGTCCGGTGTGAACCGCACCGGGAATATTATCGGCGGGGGAGTGTTGGGATTGATCATCGGGGCGGCCGGCGGGGCATCGGCCGGTTTGATCGGCGGCGGTGCGGGGGTGGTGATCGGCGCCGCAGCCGGCGGCGGGATGGGGTTGATCGGCGGACTGGCTGCCGGTGCATACAAACCGGTTGACCCTGATCCGGCCTATGCCGACGTGGTCGTGCGCTGTCTCATCGGGAAGGGCTACGAAGTCAGCGGATGGGAGTGAGGGGGAGTGGCCTGGGCATCGGGATCGTTTCAGTGCTCGCCCAACGCGCGGCCTCGGAAGGCCCTCGTTGGATGCGCGCAAGGGAAACAATCCCCATGCTCAGACCTAATGGGTGAAAGCGGTATTGGGACAATGCGCGCAGCCAGACTCACCGATCCGGCCTATGAGTCGGGGGGAGGAAGAGTTGGGTCTTAGCCTGGCGATTGTTTCGTGCTCGCCCAACGCGCGTATGGGAACATCGCCTGACGCCCCGTCTGTGGTGAAAGGCAGAGATTAACAGAGAGTGTTTTTGCAGTCGGTGACGACGAGGTTGGTCGCTTTTTCAGAGGCATCCAGGTCAATGGTCAGCCACGCGATTCCCGCCGGTCCGTCTTCTTTTTGTGAACTTCCCTCAATCACGCTGACGATGTAGTAGCGGCCTGCCGGAATTTTGGTGAACCAGAAGTGGCCGGTTGGGTTGGCTCTGGTCGTGCGGAGATAGGGGACGAGACGTTTATCCATTTCGAGTTGCCGAAGCGCTTCATGGGCACAGTTCACGGGCTGATGGGGTGCCGCTCCGGCCTCGGCTGCCCCCGGCTCGCCCGGGGACGAACAGTCGGTGGCTCGCACGCGATGGTCGAACCAGTAGCGGGTGTATTTCGTGACCGGAATCAGATGGACCGGGACGCCCGCTTGGGTGACGGCTTTTCCGGACGAGGCGCCGAGGAAAGCCTGGCCTGCCAGCGTGCCGTGGCCTTTTTGCTTGTAGGCCATGAACTCTTTTTCATTGAACGCCGGCGGCGCTGCGGGAGTCGATTCGACGGCAACGCTCTGACTCAGAGAGAAGGCGCCGGTCAGGAGCAGGACAGCGGCTCCAAGCAGGAATCTTCGGCCTGGTCGTACGATGGTCATTGTGCGGAAGGCGCCGGTTCGTCGGGAGACGCCGGCGTCGCGGCAGCCTTGTGCTTCAGTGCGCGGCCTTTGTCGGGGGTCGGATCGGTGATGAGCCCGTAGATTTCCCGTCCCTCGTGGCCCTCCGGAAGATATTCGGTAATCGGCATGCCGTCTTCCCGCACAAACAGCAGGCAGTGGCAGTATTTGTAGATCTGCATTTCATCGCAGGCGCACATCCACCGCCGGAGCTTCGCTTCGGCCTGCTTATCCTTGTAGAAGTTGCAGGGGCAGAGGGGCTTTCCCAGCTCATCGATATGCATGGCCAGGCCTTTGACGACGGCCTCGGTCACGGCGGGGGTCGGATGCATCACGGTGCCGCTCTTTTCGGCAAACCCCTTCACGTATTTCCACATTTTATCGAGGCTCTCTTGCTTGGGTTCGGCCATGGGGTCTCCCTTCAGAATCGGTGCGGCTGGCGCCTGATCCGCTAGTTTACAAGCGCCAGGGCGTCCTTTACAATCCACCACTTCGCAAATTTGGCATCGATTCAGATAGACGGGCTATGGCGGAATCTCATACGAACACAGCACTGATCGATCGGCTGGCCGGCGATCTGGGGAAGGCGACGGCCGAGCAGCTGGTCGCCCAAGTGCACGCGCTCGGCGGCAAGCCGGAGCCGGTGGCGGCGGTGTTGTCGCTGTTGGAAGAATTGGCCGAGGTGTCGGAAAAGGTCGGACGCGCTGCGGTCGAGGCGCTTCCTGAGTTGGCGCGCCGGGCCGGGCTCGCTCCGGTTGTGCCCTGGCTCAATCTCGGCATTGTGCTGGTCGAGTCCTCCGGTGCGTCCGCCTTGAAGTATTTCAAAGAAAGCCCGCGGATATTGGGAGTGGTGGAGCAGCCGGAGGCGCGCATTGCGATCCTTTCGGTCGGGGCCGAACTGGCCGAGCAGGATGCGAACGTCGCTCTGGAATATCTCCGTACGGCGCCGCTGCTGCTTGAGGTGATTCCCGCCGGGCAATTGCAGCCCTGGCTGGAGGTCGGGGTGGAACTGACGCAGATCGATGTGGTGGTGGGGCTGGAGTACATCCGGCAACTCGCCGCCCTCGCGCCGATCCTGCCGCTGAGCGAGATCCGGCCGTGGGTCGGGTTCGGGATGAAGCTGATCCAGCCGAACGCGATAGGAAATCCTGATTACCTTGGCACGATAGAGTTTCTCCGGACCAGCCCCGCAATCCTCGGAGATCTGGAGCAGCCGGCGCTTCGTCCGAAAGTGTTGTCGCTCGGCGCAGTGATCGCGGGACAGTCGCCGGAGTCGGCGATTGCCTGGTTAGCGGAGGCTCCGGCGCTGCTGCGGACGTTGCCCTCGGCCGAGTGGCAGCTCAAGGTGGTGCAATACGGGGCCTTGATTGCCGAGCGGGATGCGGCGGCGGCGCTGGCGTATTTGCGCCGCGCCCCGGAGATGGTGGGGATGATCGGGGCCTCGGCCGATGCCGTCACGCGATTTGAAAACTGGTTCAAAGCGGGCATGGAAGTGCTGGCCTACAGCGTCGATGGCGCCCGGGCCTATTTCGGGCTGGAATCTCAGCGGTCGCTGGCCTCCGTGGAGCAGGCGTTAAGCGGCGTGCCGCTTCGGCGCGTGGCCAGGACCGTGAAATTGTTCGTGCAGGGGCTCTGCGGCTCGGATGTGCTGATTCAGGCGCTCCCGGAGACGGTGACGGATGTTCCTGCCCGGGCTACGGTCAGCGCCGATGGCCGGACCATCGCGCTCCCGGCGCTGCTCCGGAAATACCAGACCTACGATGAGAATGTGCGGCTCTATCTTGTGATGGCGGCGCATGAGGCGGGTCACATCGAATTCGGGACCTATCGGCTCACGCTGGACTCGTTGCAGGATGTGGTCACGGCTGTCTGTGACCGGTACGGGCGCGGCGCGCAACAGCCGGCGTCATTGGCGGCGTTGTTCCGGCTCTATCCGCATCCGCGCTTGATTCAGGATCTCTGGGTTGTGTTGGAGGATGCGCGGGTCGAGGCTCATTTACAGCGGGAATACCCCGGCCTTCAGCGGGATCTTCAGCGGGTGGCCGGCGAAACGGTGACGCCGCGCGACCCGGCGCACGGATTGACGGTAAAAGAACTGCTGGTCGATTGCATGTTGCGCCTCTCGACCGGCGAATCGATCGAATCGGCCGTCCCCCGGGCGGTTCAAAGTGAAGTCTCATTGCTCTGGTCGATGTGTGTTCCGGTTATGGCACCAGGGGCGTCTGCGGAGGAGACCCTGCGTCTCGTCCATGCGGTCTATGTCCGGATGGAGGAGCTGTTAGCGCCCAAGGCCGAGATGATTCAGGGGGATCCGGTTCAGGATGTGCCGGAGGAGCTCGGCGTGGGGCCGACAGGGTTGGAAGAGACGGGCGATCCCTATCGTCCCATGACCAATTGGGTGTACCGGGGAGAGATGAACCCCGAGTTTATCTCGCGGGATCAGACCCACGGCCAACAGGATGCCGGGCAACAGGCGCCCGGAGAGCGCAGCGGCAGCGGTGGATCCAAGGAGCAAGGCGGCCAGCAGCGGTCAGGCGGCGAACGGCACGATGCCGTGAGCGACGTGATGGGCGGTGGGCGTGCCCTTCCCGCAGTCGTCGATGAGTTGCTGGCGTTACCGGTAGAAGAACGGCCGTTGGAGGAAGTCAGCGGTCCGGGGGCGAAACGGATCCGGTATCCGGAATGGGATGCGACGATCCAGGATTACCGGGTGCAGTGGTGTCAGGTCGTGGAGCAGCCGGCTGAATCCGGATCGGATGAGGCCGTCGAGGCGGCGCTGTCGACGCATCGCAGCGCGGTTGCATCGCTCCGCCGGTTTTTTGAAAGCCTCCGTCCCCCGGCATTCCGGCGCACGGCGGCGCAGGCCGACGGCGAAGATGTGGATATCGACGCGCTGGTCCGCCGGGTCGCGGAGCAGCAGGCCGGCATGGAAGGCAGCGACCGGATCTATGTCCGGCATGAGAAAAAAGAGCGGGATGTGGCCGTGGCGTTCCTGGTGGATGTGAGCGGGTCGACCGGCCGGCAGTTGGAAAGCGGACGGCGGGTCATCGACATCGAGAAGGAAAGTCTGGTACTTCTGTGCGAAGCACTGGAGGCGGTCGGAGACCGGTACGGGGTGTATGCCTACTCCGGACAGGGGCGGACGCAGGTCGAATTCTCGGTGGTCAAAGACTTCGACGAACCTCTGGGGCGCGCCACGGCGCACCGGTTTGGCGGTCTGGTTCCGCGGCAGCAGAATCGTGACGGCGCGGCCATTCGTCATGCGACCGCCAAGCTCCGGGCCTGCGAGGCCCGCACGAAACTGCTGGTTCTGGTGAGCGACGGCCGTCCTCTGGACGGGGACTATAAAGACGACTATTCGCTCGAAGATACCAAGGCGGCGCTCCGTGAGGCGCGACAGGCCGGGATCGAACCCTTCTGCGTCACGATCGACCGGGAGGCCGATGCCTATCTTCGGCGCATGTATGGCGATGTGCGGTTTGCCGTGATCGACCGGGCGGAATCGCTACCGGTCCGGTTGCCACGGATTTATCAACGATTGACGACGTAGGCCTATGTCCGATACATCTGCACGACCCGCGGTTCCACCCTGGCTCTATAAATTGTTTACGGGGCACCAATATCCCTATGTGCGCCGGCTGGCGAAGTTCGGCCAAACGGTGGTTCCCGGCGAGGATCGTCCGGAGCCGACGAAGGAGATGATCGACGCCAAGTTCTGGGAGGTCTATCCGCGCTGTTGGGTGAAGATCCTTCAAGAGGTCAAGGTCGGGATGATCGTGGTCTTTCACGATCTGGGGGAATATCCGGCGGGCGGGTATCAGGCCCTGGTGGACGACCCTGAAGCCTTCCTGTCGGCAACCTACGGCAAGAAGAAGATCAAGGTCAATTTCTACGACGGGGAAAATTTTGTGTGCACGATTAATTTCAAAGTGGCGGGCTGGACGGAGCATGAGGGCGGGCATTGAGGGGTTCAGCGCATCCTGTGTGCTCGCGCCCCGCGCACGCGGGATTGATTGATGGAAGGGCTGATGCGGGCGGCGCTCGGGGCATGCGCGCAGTCAACGATGCGCCGAACCCGTCGGAGTAGGGAGCGGTGGGGACAGGACTTAGGAGCTGAGGTGTGATGATGGGGCGACCGAAGATTACCGTAGTGGGTGCGGGCAATGTGGGTGGGACGGCGGCGCAACGGCTGGCCGAGCGGGACCGGTACGATGTCGTGCTGGTCGACATCGTCGAAGGCGTTCCCCAGGGGAAAGCGCTCGACATGGCGCAGGCCGGGCCGGTGTGCGGTTATAGCTCGCGTGTGGTCGGAACCAACGGATATGAAGAGACAGCCGGATCTGCGGTGGCGGTCATCACCTCGGGGATCGCCCGGAAGCCGGGTATGAGCCGGGACGATCTGCTCGCCACGAACGCCAAGATCGTCAAGTCGGTCGTCGCGGAGCTGGTGTCGCGCTCTCCGGAGATCATTCTCATCCTGGTGACCAATCCTCTGGATGCGATGGTGCATGTCGCCTTGAAGGTCAGCAAGTTTCCCAAGTCGCGGGTGATCGGCATGGCCGGCGTGCTCGATTCGGCCCGTATGCGCACGTTCATTGCGGACGAACTGAATGTGCCGGGGCCCGATGTGGAAGCCATGGTACTGGGAGGGCACGGCGATACGATGGTGCCGCTTCCCCGGTACACCACGGTCAAGGGCAAGCCGGTGTCGGAGCTGATTTCCAAAGACCGGCTGGATGCCATCGTAAAGCGCACGCGCGAGGGCGGAGCCGAAATCGTGGGGTTGCTGAAAACCGGCAGCGCCTTCTATGCGCCGTCGGCGTCGGCGGTCGATATGGTCGACGCGATCATGCAGGACCAGAAGCGGGTGTTGCCGTCGGCCGTGCTGTGCGAGGGCGAATACGGGTTGAAGAATGTCATTGTGGGGGTTCCGGTGAAGCTGGGCCGCGGCGGGGCCGAGCAGGTCATTGAATATGATTTGACGGCCGACGAACGGGCTGCGCTGGAGGCTTCCGCAACGGCGGTGCGGGAGCTGTGCGCGAATGTCGATCGATTGATGATGTCGTGAGTGTCAGTGTGCCGGCGTTGTGCCGGTGGCGTGACAGCTGTGGAGGGGCTGCCGTATGACGTGCAGTCGAGCAATAAACCGTGTGAGGAGAGGGAGCTATGAAATTTCTTGAAGATCCGATGCAGACGATCGGTGCGGGCTTCGCACTGGCTGTCGTATTGATAGGGGTGTTTCTCGGCCTGTCCGGAGTCGGCGCCGGTGAGGTCGATTGGGTGGGCATGATCATGCGCTGGACGCATTTCCTCGCGGGCATCACGTGGATCGGGATCTTGTATTTCTTCAACCTGATCAATGCGGGTTTCCTTAAGAGCCTCGATGGTCCCACGAAAAACATCGTGATCCCGAAACTGATGCCGGCGGCGCTCAACTGGTTCCGTCATGGCGCCACCGTGACCGTGCTGGCCGGCATCGGGCTGTATGGCTATATGTATTCTAAAGGCGGCACCGGAGCCATCGCGCTGGGCATCGGCGGATTGCTGGGTATCATTATGATGGCCAATGTCCATGCGATCATCTGGCCCAATCAGAAGAAGATCATCGCGGCCGTGACGGCGGCGGCGCAGGGAACTCCGGCACCGGCTGAAATGGCGCAGTGGGGCCGGACGGCGCTGCTCGCGTCCCGTGTGAATTTCCTGTTGTCGATCCCCATGCTGTTTTTCATGGGTGCCGGCAGCCATTTCAAGTAGGCTGGTTTCAGCCATTTCGCCGGTTCGGGAACACCCGGCCGGCGAAATGGCTTTCTTCTTCCGATCCCCTCACCCGATGGCCCGAGATACCTACCTGAACCATAGGGCCCTTGCCCTAACTGCTTGAGATTCAGGCCCATTCCCGATGAGTTGCCTTGACGGCGGCGCGCGGTCAGCCGTATAGTACCATTTCTAAACTCGCGGATTTTTTCGAAGGAATGTCTATGTCCATTGCGACTGAACCCCGTCTAGTCCAGAAGCTTGAAGGGACTCCCTGGGAGATTGAAGGTTATCTCAAAGTGGGGGGCTATGAGGCGTGGAAGCGGTGCGTCGACGGTCTGAAAGCCGACGATGTCGTGGCCGAACTGAAGAAAGCCGGGCTTCGTGGCCGGGGCGGCGCCGGATTCCCGACCGGAGTCAAATGGGACAAGGTGCTGAATCATCGTGTGAAGGAACATTATTTTGTCTGTAACGCGGGCGAGCACGAGCCGGGGACGTTCAAGGACCGGTACCTGCTCAAGACGCTTCCCCACCAGTTGATCGAAGGCTGCTTGATCGCTGCACATACCGTTCAGGCCAAGGCGGCCTTCATCTACGCGAATCATGAATATGAAGAAGAGCGGGAGAATCTGAAGAAGGCGATCGCACAGGCCAGAGCCCGCGGATTTCTGGGCAAGAAT
The DNA here is from genome assembly GCA_964412445.1 of uncultured Nitrospira sp. GTDB lineage: Bacteria > Nitrospirota > Nitrospiria > Nitrospirales > Nitrospiraceae > Nitrospira_D. Next base: position 11,207 of record CAYPOR010000049.1, on the reverse strand, counting down.
GTGTTGGGGAAGGGATACGACATCGAGTTGGAGGTATTCGAAGGCCATGGAAGCTATGTGGCCGGAGAAGAGACGGCGATGTTGGAGTCGATGCAGGGCCGTCCGGCCATGCCCCGGCAGAAACCCCCGTTTTATCCGACGGATTTCGGCCTCTACGGGAAGCCGACACTGGTGAACAATGTGGAGACGCTCTGTAATATCCCGCGGATTCTGTATAAGGGCGCAGCCTGGTTTACGCAGGTCGGAACGGAGAAATGCCCCGGCACGATGATGTTTTCCCTGAGCGGATCGGTGAATCGCCCGGGGGTGTATGAAATGCCGATGGGCGTGACGATCCGTGAGTTGATCGAGAAGTGCGGCGGCGGCGTCGCCGGTGGCCGGCAGATCAAGGCGGTCTTCCCCGGAGGCCCGGCGTTTTCGATGGTGACGGCCGACCAATTGGATTTGCAGATGGATTTCGATTCGCTCAAGAAGGCCGGAACGGGATTGGGCAGTGCCGGAACGATTGTCATCGACGACGCGACCTGCATGGTGGCGGCGACGCTGAAGTATTCGAATTTCTTCAAGGGTGAAAGCTGCGGGCAGTGCCCGCCCTGCCGGATGGGGACGAACAATCTGGCGACGCTGATGGCGAAGATTGAAGAGGGCCAGGGCACGCAAAAGGATATGGATAGCCTGCTACAGCTCTGTGGATTCGTGAAGGGGACCGGCTACTGTACGCTGGTGACCGGCGCGGCGGTGTTGGTCCAGAGCAGCGTGAAGCTCTTCCAGAAAGAGTACGAAGAGCATCTCCGGTTGCAGCGGTGTCCGTTCAAGCCCGCGGCGGTGGGCGTCTAGAGGTCATCATGCCGCGCGTGACCTTCATACATTCCCGGGGGAAGAGCGGCACGGTGACCAGAAATCTCACCCTGCTGGATGCGGCCAAGGAGCTGGGTTTCCCGCTGAATCATGATTGCGGCGGCAATGCATCCTGCACAACCTGCCGGGTCGAGGTGCAGTCCGGCAGCGAGAATCTGTCCGAGATCGACTTCGATGAGCAGGATCTGCTGGACCGGGAGGATTTGAGTCAGCCCTGGCATCGGCTGGGCTGCCAGGCGAGAGTGTTGGGCGATGTGGTCGTGCGGGTGCCGGAGTCCAAGTTTGCGGATCCGAAGTTTGTGGAGCCTTCGGCGGCACAAACGGAGGTTCAGGGAGTTGATATTCGGTAGAGAGGTGTTACACTAAGCCAACCCGGATCGCTGGTTGCGGATCTGGAGATACAGGAGGATCCTACGATGGTTACGATTACCCCGGTTGCAGAACAGAAGATCCGTGAGCTCATGGCGGAAGAAAAGGACGTGGTCGGTCTGCGCGTCTATGTCCGCGGCGGCGGATGCCATGGCTATCAATATGGGATGGCGTTCGAGTCCAAGATGGCTGAGGACGACACCGTCATCGAAAAGGGTGACGTCAAGGTCATCATGGATTCCCAGAGCGCGCCCCTCCTGCAGGGTGCCGAAGTCGACTATGTCGACAGCGTGCAGGGCTCTGGATTTTCGATCAAGAATCCGCAAGCCAAGACGACTTGCGGCTGCGGTAGCTCCTTCAGCGCATAAGCGGATTGACCGGAAGGAAGAGGAACGCTCACTCTGCCTACAGTCTTCAGATAGTATGAGGCCAGGGTTGCCCGTGAGGGGAATCCTGGCTTCGTCTTTTTTGCCGGCTCCGGTGGGATGGTATGGGACAACACAGCATCACAAGACGATACCGGTTTTGCGCCGCACATCGATTGCACACCGACCATTTGTCGGTGGAAGAAAACCGGGCGGTGTTCGGCAAGTGCAACAATCCCAACGGGCATGGGCACAACTACGTGGTGCTCGTGACGATCGGCGCTCCGGAGGGTGCGCAGTCCGGACAGGTAGTGGGCGTCGAGCTGCTTGACCGGATCGTGGCCGACCGGATCGTGAACCGGTTCGATCATCACGATCTGAATCAGGACCCCGAGTTTGCTGCACAAACGACGACGGGGGAGAACCTGGTGTTGCTGATCTGGGAGTTGCTGGTCACGCAGATTCCGGACAGGCAACTCAAGAAAGTCGCGGTGATCGAGACGAGGGACAACTATTTCGAATACACGGGGTCGGCCCCGGTTGCGGCAAGATCCTAGGGAGAGACTATGGCCAAACGAGCGGCGGTGAAGCGGCGGGCGGAGAGCGATGACGCGGGCGGGACGGGCCGGCCGGCTGACGTAGAGGTGTTACAGTCACTCGTCACCGAGATGTTGTTGGCCCTTGGCGAGAACCCGGGCCGTAACGGGCTGCTCAAGACGCCTGAGCGTGTCGCCAAGGCGCTCGCGTTCATGACGCAGGGGTACCAGCGCGATATCGACCATCTCCTCAACGGCGCGCTGTTTCCCATCGAGTACGACGAGATGGTGATCGTGAAAGACATCGATTTCTTCAGCATGTGCGAACACCACATGCTGCCCTTTTTCGGCAAGGTGCATGTGGGGTATTTGCCGAACAAGAAAGTCGTCGGTCTCAGCAAGATTCCCCGCATCGTCGACATGTTTGCCAGGCGGCTTCAGGTGCAGGAACGGCTCACCGTGCAGATTGCGGAGACGCTCAAAACAAAACTTAATGCACATGGCGTCGGTGTCGTCGTGGAAGCCCGCCATCTGTGTATGATGATGCGCGGTGTGGAAAAGCAGAACACCGTCGCGGTCAGCAGTTCCATGCTCGGGGCGTTTCGCACCCAGCAGCAAACCAGGCTGGAGTTTTTGAAGCTCATCCGCCGCGGCAGCGTCGGCGAGTCGGATTAAGCCAGTTCGCCGGCAAGTTCTGTCACGACGTTCGTAAACGCTTCGGGCTGTTCCAGATTGGCCAGGTGGGCGGCATTCGGGATGATGACCAGTTTGGTACCGGGAATCTGCCAGGCCATGAGCTGCGCATCGGAGAGCGGAGTGGCCTGGTCCAGTTCGCCCACGATGATTCTGGTCGGACAGGTGATCTGCCTCAAGAAGGGTACCGAATCGGGCCGTTCTTCCATGGCCATCAAATCTCCGGCAATCCCGCTGATCTGATTTCCTTCAATCATCGTTCGGACTTGTTGAACGAGCTCCGGCCTCGACTCAATCGTCGCGGGGCTCAGAAGCTTCGGGAGCATGAGATCGGCGATCGCAGGCGGTCCCTGTTTGTAGGCGATCTGGGCCATCTGGAATCGCCCCGCTTTTCCTTCGGGCGTATCGGCTTGCGCCTTCGTATCCGCCAGGACCATGCCCTTCACCCGGTCCGCGTATTTTCGATGGAACGTCAACAGAATGTACCCGCCCATCGACAGACCGACGAACAGGGCTTGCTGAATAGACAGATGGTCCAGCAACGCACGGACGTCTTCGGCCGCCTGATCGAGGTGGTAGTGCCACAGCGGAGCATCGGACTCCCCGTGCCCCCGCAGATCGATCGTGATGACGCGAAACCGCGGTGAGAGTACCGCTTCCTGCTGCGCCCACATGGTGCGGTTCAACGGAAAGGCATGCAGGAAGACGATCGGCAGGCCGGTGCCGGTGTCGCTATAAGCCAGAGTGATGCCGTTGATTGTCGCGTGCATGTGGTTCTCCGCCAGTTGGTGCTGTTCGTAGCATTGGCGGTATCCATGGTCAAGGGGCGGTTTGCGATGCAGGCACATGGCGTATACAATCCGCTCATTTGCAGGAGTCATCGATGCCGACGCCGCACGATCCCGGGCCCGATTTGTTCGCTTCTCCCCAGTCCGGTAGGAAGGCTGACGCTCCGCTGGCGGAGCGGATGCGCCCGAAGGAATTTGCCGACTTTGTCGGACAGGACGAGATTGTCGGACCTGATCGGCCGCTGCGGAAAGCCATTGAGTCCGATCGCCTCTCTTCCGTCATCTTCTGGGGCCCCCCGGGATCCGGCAAGACCACGCTGGCGCATCTCATCGCCCGTCATACGAAAGCTCATTTCGTCGCCTTCTCGGCCGTGACCGGGGGCATTCCCGAACTGCGCGAGATCATCAAGGCCGCCGAGCACCGGCTTGCGCTGCAGCAGCAAAAGACGGTGCTCTTCGTCGACGAAATCCATCGCTTCAACAAAGCCCAGCAGGATGCTTTTCTTCCCCACGTCGAGCGGGGCACGGTCATTCTGGTCGGCGCGACGACGGAAAATCCCTCGTTTGAAGTGATCAGCCCGCTGATGTCGCGCTCGATCCTGGTGATGCTCAAGCCGCTCTCGGATGAAGCCTTGGGGCTGATCCTGGATCGGGCGCTGACCGATCAGGACATCGGTCTGGGGCAATTGAAGGCGCGTGTGTCGCCGGAGGCGCGTCAACGCCTGATCGCTTTCGGCAACGGCGACGCGCGCGCGTTGCTGACGGCGGCGGAGTTTGTCGTCACCCAGGCGCCGGTCGGCGCGGATGGAACGAGCCTCATTGATGAGGCCTTGCTGACTGTTGCGTTGAATAAACAGGCGCTGCGATACGACAAGAGCGGCGAAGAGCATTACAACGTCATCTCCGCCTACATTAAAAGCCTGCGCGACTCCGACCCGAACGGGGCGCTCTATTGGCTCGCCCGGATGCTGGAGGCAGGGGAAGATCCGAAATTCATTGCCCGCCGGATGGTGATATTTGCCTCGGAAGACGTCGGGAATGCCGACCCGATGGGGCTGCTGGTGGCTAATGCCGTGGCTCAGGCTGTGCAGTTTGTCGGGCTCCCGGAAGCTCAAATCAATCTCGCCCATGGGACGACCTACCTTGCGGCCTGCCGGAAAGATAATGCGTCGTACGTCGGTCTGTTGGAGGCCAAGGAGGATGCTCAAACTCATGGAAATCTTGGGGTTCCGCTGCATTTGCGGAATGCGGTGACCTCCCTGATGAAGGGGGTCGGCTATGGAAAGGGGTATCGGTATGTCCATGATGATCCCCGGGCAAGGACTGAACAGACGCATCTCCCTGATCCGTTAACCGGACGACGCTACTATCGCCCTAAACCCGATTCATAGGGCCGTTTTTGGTGGTTTACAAAGATTTCTAATCGGTTATACTTAGTTTTATGAAGCGAGGGGAAACGAAGCAATCGGCGGCGTCTGTCGTTGCCAGCGAGCGACGGAAGTTCGTCCGTGCGACGTTGGTCGGCTCCGCGCTGATCACACCGAAGAACGGCGGTCGTGCCAGCACGGCGGTACTCGATAATGTCAACAAGATCGGCGCGGGCTTACACACCAAGGAGCGGTTCCCGATCAATGAGCGGGTCAGTGTGTCGCTGGCGTTCCTGGATTCCGACGGCGCCGACCAGCAGGAAAAGCTGGAGGGAACGGTTGCCTGGGTGCGGGATTGGGAAAAGGGATTTCTGACGGGAGTCGTCTGGGACGATCTGGTGACCAAAGATAAGAACCGCTGGCTCTTTTACTACCTCGAAGAAACGATCAAATCCTCCGTCTAACTTCGTGCTGACTACCCGCACGACGGGCTTGTTCTTCCAATCAGGTATTGCGGCTACGCAAAGGCCGTCAGTTTTTGTTTGACGTCTTCCAGCTCCGCTGACAGGGTTTCCCAGCGGGCGGTGAGCCGCACGAGATCCTTCTTCCATCCGTCGTACTCGATTTGCAGATCGCTCCAGGCGGCGGATTTCTCTTTGTAGATCTTGGGGTCGGCCAGTTCCAGATCCCGCGCTTTAATCTTCGATTCGCATTCAGCGATCTCGGCTTCGGCGCGCGCGACCTGCTTTTCCAGCCGGGCCTGAGTCTTGTTCAAGTCCCGGCGATCTCCGGCTGAAGGCTTGGCCGAGGTCTGTGATGCCATCGCCTTGGTCGGCCCGGCATTCTTTCCGCGATCGGCTCCCTTCAGATCGTCGCTCGATTCCTTGATGGACTCGAGTTCCTGCGCTTTCTTCCACAAGTAATACTCGTAGTCGCCGGAGAAGCTGCGGGCTTTGCCGTCTTCGATCTCGATGACGCGCGTGCAGACTCTGGTCAGAAAGGTCGGGTCGTGGGAAATGAAGATGATGGTGCCGGGGAAGTCCGAAAGGGCATCCGTGAGCATATCGACCGACGCCGGATCGAGATGGTTGGTCGGCTCGTCGAGCAGGAGCGTATTGGCCGGCTCGACCAGCATGCGCGCGAGCGCGACGCGGTTCCGTTCCCCTCCGCTCAGCGCCTTGATCGGTTTCTTTTGATCGTCGCCGGTGAAGAGAAACGCGCCGGCGATCCCGCGGAGAAAGTTCATCTCCGCTTGATGGGACACTTCCGAGAGCGATTCGAGAATCGAATGCTCGGGGTTCAAGGTCTCGGCCTGGTGCTGGGCGAAGTAATGCAAGGTGACGCCGTAGCCGACCGTTCGCTTGCCTTTGTCCGGTTCCAGCGCTCCGGCCAGCATCTTGAGCAGCGTGCTTTTTCCGGCGCCGTTTTCTCCCACCAGGGCGACGCGCTGGCCCCGCTCGATCGAACAATCGACCCGCTCATAGACCACTTTTTCGCCGTAGCGCTTGGCGGCGCCCTCGATCTCGAGGACCTGCCGGCCGCTGGCCGCGGGGAGGGGGAATTTGAACTTGACCCGCTTGGGATCGCGCTTGATCTCGATCATCTTGACCTTCTCAAGCTGCTTGATGCGCGATTGGACCTGGCTGGCTTTGTTCGCCTGGTACCGGAAACGATCGACGAAGGTTTGCACCCGCGCGACTTCTTTCGCCTGGCGGCTTGCGGCGGCTTCACGCTGCGCATCCCGCTCCGCTTTCAGACGTTGGAAGGTCGTGTAATTGCCGCGGTACTCTTCGATTTTATGGTGTCGCAAATCCCAGATATGGGTGACGACACGATCGAGGAACGCGGTGTCGTGGCTGATGAGCAGCAGCGTCATTTCCGAATCCAGGAGGAACTGCTCGAACCAGCGCTGCGTCGGCTTGTCCAAATGGTTCGTCGGTTCGTCGAGCATGAGCACGTCGGGGTTCGTCAACAGCAGGTGAGCCAGTGCCACCCGCATCCGGTAGCCGCCTGACAGCTTTTCGACCTGGCGGGTAAAATCGACTTCCGAAAATCCAAGCCCCATGAGAATCCGTTCGGCCTCATGTTCGGGGTAGAGATCCCGGTGGGTGGCGTCCAGTACGTTCTTGCCGATGATCGTTTCGAGTTCCTGGGGGAGATAGCCGATGCGGAGACGCGGGCGCTTGCGGATGTTGCCTTTGTCGGGAGATTCCTCCCCGAGGATCATCCGGAAGAGCGTGGTCTTGCCGGCACCGTTCGGTCCGACCAGCCCCACCCGTGAATTCGGACGGAGATGCGCCGACGCGCCTTCGAGCAGCACACGCGTGGAATATTGTTTATAGACCGATTCGATTTGCAGCATGGCGATGTTTCAATCAGGCAGAGCGATGAATGAGCCGTGGCTATTCGCGCGCAAATTTACGCGACAATCTAGAGAACGCGGTTCAACCGTGGTTGGTTTGGTGGAGCTGGCCGGGATTGAACCGGCGACCTCGTGAATGCCATTCACGCGCGCTCCCAACTGCGCTACAGCCCCACACCGTTGGTCTAGAGATACGTACTCCGCGAGAAGTTCTGGCAATTTAACACGCAGGTCTGAGCCAGTCAAGGAAGCGGAGAAGTGATGAATGGTTTGAACGCGGCTCCTACCAGGCAGGTGGAGTATTGAACAAGAGGAGCGTGGGGTGCAGGGGGGGAGTGCTTTGAAGTTTTTTGAGAAGGGGATCGGCTTGACAAACGGATGGGCGGCACCTACCATGAGCCCCCGCGGCTCTGATCTCCCCATCGGGTCAGAGCCATTTTTGTGATTGAACGGGCTGAGAGGAAGTGGTGGTATGGGGAATCTGGTCATAATCGGCGCCCAGTGGGGCGATGAGGGCAAGGGCAAGATTGTCGATATCTTGGCCCGGGACGCCAATATTGTCGTGCGGTATCAGGGCGGCTCGAATGCGGGCCACACCGTGATCAACGAGCGCGGGACCTATATTTTCCATCTCATTCCCTCGGGGATCCTCTATCGCGGCACGACCTGCGTGATCGGCAACGGCGTGGTGGTTGATCCCGGTGCCTTGATCGAGGAGATGGACCGGCTCCAGCCGATGGGTGTTTCATTCGGAAAGAATTTTGCCGTCAGCCAGCGGGCGCATATGATTTTGCCCTACCACAAGGCGATCGACCGGGCATCCGAGCAGTCGAAGGGTTCACGGAAAATCGGCACGACCGGCCGCGGGATCGGTCCTTCCTATGCCGACAAAATGGCGCGCATCGGGATTCGCATGGGCGATCTGTTGAATCCGGCGCTATTCCGGAAAAAGCTGGAAGAAAATCTGGTTGAGATGAACTGGTTTCTGGAGCGGCTGTACAAGGTCGAGACGTTCCAGGTCGACAAGGTATTTGATCAATACATGGGCTATGCCGACCGCCTGAAGAGTTATATTGTCGATACGACCACGTTGCTGAATCGGGCGATCAACAAGGATAAGACGGTCTTGTTTGAGGGCGCGCAGGGCACGCATCTGGATGTCGATTTCGGCACCTATCCCTATGTCACATCGTCCAGTTCTGCCGCAGGCGGGGCCTGCACCGGAACCGGCGTGGGGCCGACCATGATCGATGCGGTGATGGGCATTGCCAAGGCCTATACTACCAGGGTCGGCAGCGGACCGTTTCCGACCGAGCTGACGGACGAAGTCGGGCAGGGCCTTCAGGAGCGCGGGCGTGAATTCGGGTCCACCACCGGCCGCGCCCGGCGATGCGGATGGTATGACGCGGTCGTCGTGCGTCATGCGGCCCAGGTCAACGGCCTGACCTCGTTGGCGGTGACGAAGCTGGATGTGCTGGACGGCTGCAAAGAATTGAAAATCTGCACCGGCTACAGGCAGGGCGGGGTGCTCTATAAAGAGATGCCGGCGGATCTTGAAGTGCTGACCGGCTGCGAGCCGGTCTATCAGCGCATGAAGGGCTGGACCGCTTCGACGACCGGGGCGACTGCCTACAAGCAGCTTCCGGCTGAAGCCAAGCGCTACCTGGCCCGTATCGAAGAGCTGGCCGGCTGCCGCATCGATATGATCTCGACCGGATCCAAGCGCGCCGAAACCATCACACTGCGTAATCCGTTGAAATGTTCCCGCCGTCGCCCTCGTTCCTAAATCAGCCGGATTGGCGACCCCAGACGTTCGGGGTTGACAATCAGCCAGGCTGAGTGACAGATTTCACATCGTGAGTCGGTAGCTCAGTCGGTAGAGCATCGCCCTTTTAAGGCGAGGGCCCTGGGTTCGAGTCCCAGCCGACTCACCATAAATCGAGGGGTTACGAAACCATCTCCCCTGTGCGTAGCCGCCAGCGGCCAGCTGGCGGCCAAATTTCCAACTGTATCGCCTCGTAAGTTCATCCTGCTACCGAGAAAATAACACGATTTGGTGCGCCATCCTCCCTCCCGTGGTCTGATGATTTCCCATCACGGATAGCGTATTCTGCTTCGCTCATTACCCTTTATTGTGCCTGTTCTGGAATGACCAAACTCACTCTCAGCCAACTTTCCAGTCTCCTGTTTCGCGCGTGCGACGACTTGCGCGGAAACATGGATGCCTCCGAATACAAAGAATATATTTTCGGCATGCTCTTCCTGAAACGGATGAGCGACCTGTTCGATCAGGAGCGCGAACAACTCGCGAAAGAGCTGAAGTCGCGAGGGATCGTAAGCTCCCCGTAGATTGAGACAGTCATCAGGAGAACTTTCTGGCAAAATGACGTTGGCCCCGTAACGAGACAACTCTTAACGGATTTGACATGCGAAACGCTACGCTATACAGTCTCATCGTATGATTAAGACGTTCCGGCACAAGGGGCTGCAAGCCTTTTTTGAAACTGGCAGCAAGGCCGGTATTCAGCCGCACCATGCGGCTCGGCTTGGCCGGCAACTCGCCCGGCTTGACCTGGCCAAAACGGCGGCGGATATGAACGTGCCGGGATGGGGGTTGCATGCCTTGGCCGGCAATCTTGTGGGCCGGTATGCCGTGTCCGTGAGCGGGAATTGGCGACTGACCTTTGGGTTCGATGGGGAGGATGCCGTCCTCATCGATTATCAAGATTATCATTAGGAGGAAGACCACATGAGCCGAATGCATAACCCGCCGCACCCAGGCGAAACGTTGCGAGAGGATATTCTGCCTGCTCTGGGATTGAACGTGACGCAAGCTGCGGCGCAACTGGGGGTGACTCGTGCCGCATTATCGCGTGTCTTGAATGGCCGCGCAGCGATCTCTCCGGAAATGGCTCTACGATTAGAAGGATGGCTTGGTGTGAATCACGGAGGCCGTGCCGATGTGTGGGTGGCCCAGCAGGCCGCCTATGATCTGTGGCAGGCCCGCAAGGCTGGCGTGCCACGAGTCCGGCGGGCTGTCTTGATCGAAGCGTGATGAAGAACCCATATATATGGGAGGGGGCCATGCTCCGAAACTGGTGGGGGCTCGCATAGGCGACGGAGCCAGTGGGGCAAGAGGAGTCCGAGGTAATGATACTCAATGAATATACGTATGGCCGCTGGCGGCCAACGAAATCTCGAATAGCGTTATTTCCTGGGAACTCTTGGCAGTCTTTGGCAAAGCGTTCAGCCGCCTCAAAATCCACTGAACATCTTGTGAAATAAGGAGAAAGAGCGCATTATTCGTCTGCCATTTTAAGGCGAGGGCCCTGGGTTCGAGTCCCAGCCGGCTCACCACATTGGGTGTAGATCTCATAGCGAGGTTACTCAATGGTAGTGTTGTGAAGGTTGTTCTCCTGATTTCCATCCGGTACGTTAGCTTTCCTCTTCCATTCTCCCTTTAAATTAGCTGTCTTGCGCGACATTGCGGTATGGCGGCGCAATGGTTGGTCGCGATATTTCGCGATAGACGCATCGGCAATCGCGAAATATCGCGATTCGTCTTCTTTTGATGATCATTCCAGTCAATCCTGTTCTCTGTCATGTTTAATTATCAATGTCTTACATATTCACTTGGTCTGATTCATCTGAATAGGACCGGTATAAAAACTGCCATTATGAATGATGCCGTGTTCTCGGTGTCTGGTTGATAAGCCAAGCACTGGCTGATGGAAAGGAGGTCAATATTTACGAACCGGCAAAGCAACGGACCCTCGTCCATTTTATTCATGTTGGCAAGGAGGAGATCCAACATCATGTTTTTGTCACGCAGACAGTTTTTGAAAGTCTCTGCGGGAACGGTGGCCGCG
>CAYPOR010000048.1:4710-23995 GCA_964412445.1 uncultured Nitrospira sp. | reverse complement strand
ATCCTTCGATGCGCCGGGGCGCGTTCTCCAGATGCAGCAGCCGCTTCAGCTCTTCGACGGCCTGCCGGTCGAGCGCTTCGTCCCGCAGATGGTTGGCGGCCGCGGCCGCGGCATTTTCTTCCGCCAGCAGGACCAACTGGTGCTTCGTGCCTCGTTCCGGGGCGAGGACCTTCACGCTTGAGCCCCGCTTGTCGCTCAACCATTGTTCGATGAGTGCCGCGTCGGCAAGCGCGGTGGGCACCAGCAGTTCCTTGGGCGGCTGGCCGTCTTTGTTGTAAAACTGCTCGATGGCGGACCGGACCAGATCCTCGTCGCTGACATCGGCCGACTGCGGCCAGAAAAAATCCTTCCGTCCGATGAGCAGCCCGCCGCGCACAAACAGCAGCTGCAGATCGACGGCGGTGCCTTGACGCGCCAGGCCGATCACATCCTGGTCGGTCGAAGCCGTTTGCGTAATCCGTTGCTTCTCCAGCGTGCGTTCGATCTTGAAGAGCCGGTCGCGCAGCCGGGCCGCTTCTTCAAACTCCTCGCGCTCGGCCGCGGCTTCCATCTGAGTGCGAAGGTCGTCCAGCAGTTCATGGTCGCGGCCTTCCAGGAACTGACGGACCTGGTCGACGATCTTGAGATAGTCCGCTTGCGATTGATTGCCGGTACAGGGGGCCATGCAGCGCTTGATCTCGAATTCCAGGCAGGCCCGTTCGGCGGTTCCGTCGATCTCGATGGTGCAGGTGGCAAGCGGGAACGATTTCTTGATGACTTTGAGTGTTTCGCGAAGCGCGCCGGCCGGCGTATAGGGGCCGTAATAAAGCGCGCCGTCTTTCTGAACCTTTCTGACGATCGAGAGGCGCGGGAACCGGTCTTTGACCGGCAGGCGGAGGTAGGGATACTGTTTGTCGTCGCGCAGCACGACGTTGAACCGCGGCCGATGGCGCTTGATGAGATTGCTTTCGAGGATGAGGGCTTCGAGTTCCGAGCGGGTGACAATGGTTTCGAGATCGGCGATCTGGCCGACGAGCACGGTCGTTTTAGGGGAATGGTCGGCGCCGCGCTGAAAGTAGGAGCGGACACGATCGGCCAGCGAGGCGGCTTTGCCGACATACAGCAACTCGCCGGACGTGTCTCGAAAGAGGTACACGCCAGGATGATCGGGCAGGTGGTCGAGTTTGGATTGGAGTGCGTCGGTCGCCATACGTCATCCGTCAATCGTAAGAATAGCAGGAACCACTGTGCTCTTTCCTGCCGATTGACGAATGGCGCGTGACGGTGACCGCCGGGCTTACTTGAGTGTGCGGAGGAAGGAGGGGCTCAGCGCGCCGCGGGCCACTTCAGCCACCGGCCCTTTCATCGTCAGGCTGAAGTCGGGAGCGACCTGGATGTTGAGCTGCCCGCCCGGCATCTTGACCGTGACCGGACTCTTGACCAGGCCCAGCCGAACCGCCGCGCTGGCAGCGGCACAGGATGAAGATCCGGAGGCCTGAGTCTCTCCCGCGCCACGTTCCCAGATCAGGATGAAGATTTCCTTCGGGCCGGTGGGAATGGCCAGCTGCACATTGGTTCGTTTCGGGAACAGTGCGTGGTTTTCCAGCACAGGGCCAAGAGTGAGCAAGTCTTCGCGCGACCAGGCTTCTCCCGCTTTCTTGAATACGACGCAATGGGGATTCCCGACGCTTACGCCCGTGAAGGACAGCGCACGTCCGGCGGCGTCGATCGGCTGCTGAATCAGTTCATCGGCCGCGAGGGTGCAGGGCAGCGCCGCCGGCTTGAACGTAGCCTGTCCCATTTCGACGGTGACGGCGCTGGCATCGCCATGGCGATCGACATGCAAATCGATCGTCACCAGGCCGCCTTTCGTCTCGACGGTAAAATGTTTCTTCTTCGTCTTTCCGGTGGCATGCAGATAACGGGCGAAAATGCGCAGGCCGTTGCCGGACTTTTCGGCTTCGCTGCCGTCCGGGTTGTAGATGCGCAGGCCGAAGTCGGCTTTCCTGCTCGGGACAAGCGCCAGAATGCCGTCGCTGCCCAGGCCCCAGTTGCGATCACAGACGGCTTTGATGTTCTTGGGTGAGAGTTTGAACGTCAGTTCCTTGGGGTCCATCACGATGTAGTCATTGCCGAGGCCGTGTCCGCGAAAAAATCCGTTCTTCATGCAGAGGCTCCTCTAGAAGGTCTATAGGATCGAATCGGGCGAGAAACGTAACACGAAGGAGTAGATCAGGAAAAGGGGGCGGTGCCGCTAGACAATGTTCACGCCCTGGGGCCGTTCGATGAGCTCAATTTCATAGCCGTCGGGGGCATCGATGAAAAGAAAGCGGCTGCCGGACGATGTCTCCGTCGGGCCGTCCGTGATCTTGACGCTTTGGGCGGTCAGGGCGGCGATGGTGTCGTCGAGGTTCTCCACCTGAAAGGCGAGATGCACCAGATCCTCCTGCACCCTCACGGGCCCGCTCGGGGGAAAGCTGGTCAGTTCGATCAGCTCCTCGCTGTTGGGGACTTTCAAAAATGCCAGGTGCGATCCGCGCGGGGAGGTCTTGCGGTCGATCACCTCTAAGCCCAATACGCCGGTGTAGAACGCGATGGTCTGTTCCATGTCGCTGACACGCATTCTGGTGTGGAGGAGTTTGGTGACCTTCATTGGATTATCCGCCTTTTCTTGCCGGTCCCGCCGTTTTCCGCAAGAGCATTTCTGCGCTGCCCGGTATCAAAAAGTCCGGCATGGGGCCGATTTCCTGAAAGCCGTGGTGCTGATAGAAGGCTCGAGCCGTCGTGTTGAAATCGGAGACGCAGGCGAAGAGGTTCTTGGTCCTCGCAAAGACCGCGCGTTCCACATGAGCCAGCAACGCTCCGCCAATGCCTGTGTTTCTAGCCCAGGGAGCCACGCCCAGCAGCTCCAGGTAATCTCCCAGCAAAAACTTCTCGCGGATCAAGGCCACGCCCGCAACGTTATCGTTGACCACGGCGACGATCGCCTCCCGGCCCTGGGGGATCGGCACAAAGATACGGTTCCAGTCGGTGCCGGTATACCCCAGAGTTTTCCAGGGGTCGGAGTCGGCCAGGAATTGCACGACGGCGTCGCGGTCGGCGGCCTGCATGGATCTAATATGGGGCGTGCTCATGGGTTGCGCTGTTTACAGGCCAACAATTCACTCACGGTCATGGGCTTCAGTGATTTACGCGGAAGGACGTCGGTCGTCAACCGTTCAATTACCGCTCTGGTCTGTTTCCCCTTGCCGTTGGCATGCAGCACGACGATGCTGCCGGGTTTTGCGCGCTTTTCAATACGGGCCACGATTTGATCCGCCGTCAGCGTCGGGTCGGGATCGCCGGATTCGATGCTCCACTGGATAAACCGCAGGCCGAGGAGCTTCACGACATCGACGGTGGTGTCGTTATATTCCCCGTAAGGCGGTCGAAAGAGTGTGGCTTCGTGGGCATAGTGTTCGCTCAGGAGCCTGACCGGGGCATGAATTTCTTTCTGCTGCTCCTCGGCATTGTGCATCGGCAGATGCGCATGCACCTCGCCGTGGGTGCCGACTTCAAAGAACTCGATCCCCAATAAGTGTTCGACTTCGGCGTCATGCTTTGCGATCCATTTGCCGGACATGAAGAAGGTGGCAGGAATCCGGTGCTGAATCAAATAGTCCACCAGGGACTGGTCATAGCCGGGGCTTTTTTTCACGGGGCAGAGATCGAATGTCAGGGCGACTCCCGGGCAGGAGGGAGGGCCCGACTTGATGACCTGGGCCGTCGCGGCGGGAGATGAAAAGACTCCCAGACTTCCGATCAGCAGAGTACGCAGCATCCAGGGGAATAGTTTCAGTGACATGGGCTCAAGTATACCTCAAGCAACGGGAAGATGAATTGACCGCCGGCCGCATCCGCTGTTACCGTGCAGGCATGCAACTCGGTTCCTGGGAAATCGGTCGTGCGCTGGGGATTCCCATTCGGGTCCATGCCTCCTGGTTCCTCGTCTTTTTCCTGGTGACCTCCAGCCTGGCCTCGGGATTTCTTCCGGCCAATCTTCCGGGATTATCGGACGAGCGCTATTGGGCCATGGGGGCCGTCGCGGCCGTGTTGTTGTTTGCGTCCGTCCTGCTCCATGAGTTGGGCCATGCCTACGTGGCGCTGACCTATCGGATTGCGATCAGCCAGATCACTCTCTTTATCTTCGGCGGCGTCGCGCATATGCGGGAGGAGCCGCCGCATCCGCGCGCGGAATTTCTTATCGCGATTGCCGGTCCCGCTGTGAGCATGGCGCTCGGGTTGTTCTGTCTGGGAGCGGTCGAGTTAGCTGATACGGCTGGCGATGCCGCAGGCTGGAAAGGGCTGATGATGCTGGGCAGCCTGTTGGGGTTCGTCAATTTGCAGTTGGGCCTGTTCAATCTGATTCCGGGATTCCCGCTGGACGGCGGACGCATCTTGCGCGCCGGGCTCTGGGCCTGGGGAAAAGATTTTTATCGCGCGACCGTCCAGGCCTCGTGGGTCGGCCTGGTGTTCGGTGTCTTGTTCGGATTGGCGGGCGTGATGGTCGTCATTGCGGCGCTCAGCGGGGATCTACCTGGATCGATGGCCTCCGACGGCGGCTGGGTCATTCTCCTGGCTACGTTTCTATTTGCGACCGCACTGGCCAGCCGCCGGCAGGCCAGACTTCGGCAATCGCTGGCGGTGGTGCCCATCCGCGATCTGATGGTCAGGACTGTCGTGGCGATTCCGCCGGAGTGCACGGTTGCCGACGCCGTGAATCAGTATTTTGTTCCGCACGGGTACGGAGGATTTCCGGTTGTGTCAAACGGAGCCCTGGTCGGGCTGGTCACTGTGATGGATGTTCAAGCTGTCGCGCAAACGCTCTGGGCGTGGAAACAGATCGGGCAGATTATGCGCCCGGCTTCACCGGGTTTGACGATTGAACCGGATGTGCCGGTGTTGGATGCGATGCAGCGGATGAGCCAGGAAGGCCTGGATCGTCTGGTCGTCGTGCAGGAAGGTCAGGTTATCGGCCTCGTGACCCATTCGGCGATCGTGCACTATCTGCAATTGCACAAGGCGTGAGGTGTGAATCGAACGGCGTGAATCCGAAGGCGTTTCCTTCATCCGTCCGATCGAGCTACGGAGATATTCTGGGCGATGGCGACGCGGATGAGATGGACCACGAGCAGGAAGCCGTAGACCACGCAGAAGAATTTGAACGTGACGCGATAGAAGTCCATTAACAGGATAGGCAGGCACAGGGCGAAAATAAGGCTGGCCACGAGCGTGACGAAGGTGAGCCGCCGGCAGAATTCATAGGACGGTTCCTTCCCGATCGGCTTCAGCGCACGGGCGTAACGCTCCGCCCGCTGGAGGCGGGCCTCGTGCAATGTCCCGTCCGCGGGGCCCCAGTAGCGGAGATTGAAGTAGCCCAGGATGATGAAGAGCCAGGGCAGCGACCAGAGCGGCCAGAACTGCATGCCCGCATAGCTCTCGCTGCTCACCAGCGTGGCATAGGACGGCGCGTAGAGCAGGCCCAAGACCAGCGGCAACACACGTTCATCGCCGGGCGGTTCCTTTTCCGGGCCGCCGTGGATCAGTTCCCGTTCGAATAACGGATACCCGTATTTGAGCACCACCAGCGCGATCGCCGCGCTCATGGTTTTGTCGGGAATGTAGCGCACGCAGTTCTGTGACCAGTTCACCACATACCAGCTGACGCTTTCTCCCCACTGCATTCCCAGCATCGATTCGATGGACGCCCGCACGACGCTTTCCCACTGGATGACGTGCGCGCTGAGCGCTTCCGCCACGTCCGGATTCAGCGCGAAGATCGTCCGTTCGTTGAGCGCCGCTTGCACGAGTGTGCCGGGAATGCTCATGACGACCGCGCCGACAAGGCCGAACCTCAGCAGGAACCAGCTATGGGCCAGGGCCGAGCTCTTGGAGGTCCGCACATATTTTTGAAAACTTGTCTGCCTCGCCAGGACGCCCCAGAAGAGCGCGCCGGTCATATTGACGAGCGACCAGGGAAAAATCACGACATCGGCTCCGGCTTCCGGATAGAGCAGCCAGTTGACGACAGAGTTGGAGAGCAGCGCGACGATGGCGCCCCACCAGGGGCCCAGCAGAAATGCCACCAGCGCCGTGCCGGTCATGTCCAGGAACAGAATGCTTTCCATGTGGCGGCTGAGGGTCAGTCCGACATAGTTCAGCAGCACGCCGGCCGCGACGATCACACTGGTTTCATACAGGAGGAGATAGGACGATCCGCGGAGAGGCGTGGATGAAAAGAAGTCGATCGTGGAGGTGGTGTCAGCGGCGGGGCGCTCCGGTTGCGCAGCGCCCTTCCGTTCCTTCTTCGACTGGATGCGGGTCTGAATGTCGAGCAGCTTCTCCATCACGGTCAGCATGGCCGCGACAAATCCCGCGATCGTGCCGCCCAGCATTAACAGTTCTTTGCCGAAATCGTCTGACATACCGCTCCCTCTTTATGGCGGAAGCTATTGTATCGAGGAAGGGGGGGATCTCCTAGGAAAAGGCCGGAAGTTGCATGGGCGGGATGCTGAAAAAGTCCGCCATTTGAGCACCCCGCTGGATTGGTTGTGACTAGGCAGCGGCGGGTGGCGCAGATGGAGGCGGAGCGGCCTGGGCATGTTGCTGGAGTTTGTGGGCCACGACCGCGCCGAAGAGCAACAGGACGGCCGAGTAGTACACCCAGAGAAGCATGAAGACGATTTCAAGGAGCGAGCCGTACAGCTTCACATAGACCGTGGCATACCCGCTATAGGTGACGAACAGGAGTTTGGCGGCCACCCACAGCAGGCCGAAGGTCATGCCGCCGATCATGGCTTCACGCCAGGCCGGACGGCGGCGCGGAACGAACCGGTACAGGACGGCAACGGTCAGGAAGGCCAGCCCGAACGGGACGGTATAGGTCAGCAGAAAATCATGGGCGGCCAGAGCCACAAGGTCCAGTCCCCAGAGCCGCGGGGCATAGCCGGTCAGGAAATTGATGATCTGTGTCGCCACATACGAAATGATCAGAAGCAATCCGGTGGCGCCCAGCAAGGCGACGGAGATCGCCGTGGAAATCAACGGGTGACGTTTCCAGGTGCTTTCAAACACGACATTCAACGCATAGTCCAGCTCATAAAAGACCAGTGCGCCGAACCAGGCGAAGGAGAGAAATACGGCCCACCGCACGCTTTCCAGCACACTGATGCGATGCAGTTCTTCCGCCAACCGTTCACCCAGCGACGGCAGGAATCCTTTCAGAAAGCTCAGGAGGAATTGCTCGCCGATCACATCCTGGCTCACCAGAAAGCTGATGCCGTACAGCAAGAGAAAGACGAGCGGAAACAGGGAGAGCAGCGAAAAGAACGCCAGCGACGCCGCCAGACTGGCGCAGCCGTGGCGCTGAAAGGACTTGAGGAGATCGAGGGTGAACCGGATAGCCTGCATCATGGATCAGCTCAGGATGCTTGCGATGGATGTGTCCGGCGCCGTGTCGGATGCGTGAGGGAACGGACCTACCCTAGCACGGGTTTCCGCGCCGCGCACCCTACTTTGACGAACCGGAGGCGCTATTTCAATGAGAGGGAGGCCTGGGTTGCCAGGTTCACAATCGGGTCCGGATAGAGCCCGAAGAACACCACACCGGCGATGGCGCAAGCCAGGACAATGGAGAGGGCCGGAGACGAGACGAACCGGGGCGACAACGCGGTGACCGCTCCCGGTTCCCGCATGTACATCACCATCACCAGCCGCAGATAGAAGTAGGCTGAAATCGCGGCAAAGACCAGGGCCAGCACCGCCAGCCAGGTGAGTCCTGCCTGGACGGCGGACATGAACACGTAGAACTTGCCGATGAACCCGGCCGTCGGCGGGATGCCGGCCAGTGAGACCATGAAGACCAGCATGAGCAGGGCGGCGAACGGATGCCGCTTGGCCAGGCCGCTGAAGTCTTCAATCTCGTCCCCCTCCAGCCCGCCCTTCCGCAGCATCGCGATGATGGTAAAGGCGCCGAAGGTCATGAACGCGTACAGCGCGATATAGAGCATGACGCTGGAGACGGCGGCGGAGGCTTCAGCCGGGGCCAGGCGTCCCGCGGCCACTACGCCGATCAAGGCATAGCCTGCGTGGGCAATGCTCGAATAGGCGAGCATGCGCTTCACGTTCGTCTGGACAAGCGCGACGATGTTGCCCAGGACCAGCGTGCCGATACAAAGCAGCAGGAACAGCAGCGACCAGTTGGCCCGCACGCCGCCGAGGCCCTCGACGAAGACCCGCATGAAGGCGCCGAAACTGGCGGCTTTCGCCGCCACTGCCATAAAGGCCGTGACGGAGGTCGGCGCGCCCTGGTACACGTCCGGCGTCCACATATGGAACGGCACGACCGCCAGCTTGAAGCTGAATCCCACGGCGATGAGGATCGTGGCGAAGAGCAGCAGGGGATCGTCCAGACTCCGTCCGGCGATCGCGGCGGCGATGGCCGGGAGTTGCGTACTGCCGGCCGAGCCGTACAACAGCGAAATCCCGTAGAGCAGAATGCCGGATGAAAAAGCGCCGAGCACGAAGTACTTCGCCGAGGCTTCGAGCGATTTGGCCTCTGCCCGCTTCAGCCCGGCCATGACATAGAGAGAGAGGGACATGAGTTCAGTGCCGAGATAGATCGTGAGCAGATCGGCGCCGGAGACCATGACCATCATGCCGGAAAGTGCGAGCAGAATGAACCCGTAATACTCGCCGAGGTAGATGCGCTCTTCTTTCAGGTACGGGAAGGAGAGCAGAATTGTCAGTCCGGTCACGAAATAGAGCAACAGCTTCCAGAAGCAGGAGTAGTTATCGATCACCACCAGGCCGCCGAAGGCCGTCGTCGGCGAGCCGAAGCGCGCGGCGGTCAATCCCATGCAGACCGCCATGGTGCCGAGGCTGAGCCAGGCGAGGCCGTCTTTCCTGGACGACGGCGTGATCGGGTCCAATGCCAGGACCGCGCAGGCGGCGAAGATGACCAGCAACTCCGGCAGAATGGCGAACAGATCGTGGGCCGAGAGCATCATGGGCGCGTCGCCTCCGTCGACTGGACGGTTTGCGCGGCCGGGACCGGCTCGACGACCGGGCTGATCTGTCCGGTTGAGGTCGGAGACTCCTGCGGCCCGTGCGTTGCGCGGGCGATGACATTCGTGACCGAGGCGTGCATGCGGCTCAGAATCGGGTTGGGGAACAAGCCGATCCAGAAGACCAGCACGACCAGCGGAACCAGCGTTGCCATCTCGCGCCGGTTGAGATCGGTCAGTTTCGGCAGGTGGTGTGGCGACGGCACCCCGAAGGCGACGCGCTGAACCATCCAGAGCATGTAGGCCGCGGCCAGGATAATGCCCAGCGAGGCGAGCGCCGCGGCAATCTTGCTCCAGAGGAACGTACCGGCCAGGACGAGGAATTCACCCACAAAGCTGTTGGTGCCGGGAAGACCCAGTGAAGACAGAGAAAAAATCACCAGGAGCGTCGCATACTGCGGCATCGGTTTCGTCAGCCCGACATTGTCGGCGATCTGCCGGCTGTGGGTCCGTTCATAGATCACGCCGACGCAGAGGAAGAGTCCGCCGGTGGTGATGCCGTGGTTGACCATCTGCATCACGGCGCCTTCGATCCCCTGCTGGTTGAACATGAAGAGGCCGAGCGTCACAAACCCCATGTGGCTCACGCTGGAGTAGGCGATGAGTTTTTTCAGATCCGCCTGGGCCAGCGCCATGTACGCGCCATACACGATGGCGATGATCGAGAGGGCTACGATCATGGGAGCGAAGTCCTTGGAGGCATCCGGCAGCATGGGCAGACTGAAGCGCAGGAAGCCGTAGGTGCCCATCTTCAGCAGGACGCTCGCGAGGATGACGCTGCCGGCGGTCGGTGCTTCGACGTGGGCGTCCGGCAGCCAGGTGTGGAACGGGAACATCGGGACCTTCACCGCGAAGGCGGCGAAGAACGCGAGGAAGAGCCAGAATTGAAGCCGGGGCGCATAGGCCTGCTGGCTGAGCTGCACGATGTCGAAGGTATGGCCGCCCTGGAAATACAGAGCGAGAATCGCGACCAGCAACAGGATGCTGCCGGCCAGCGTATACAGGAAGAACTTGATGGCGGCGTACAGGCGGTTCGGCCCGCCCCAGACGCCGATGAGGAGATACATCGGGAT
Source organism: uncultured Nitrospira sp. (assembly GCA_964412445.1). Classification (GTDB taxonomy): domain Bacteria; phylum Nitrospirota; class Nitrospiria; order Nitrospirales; family Nitrospiraceae; genus Nitrospira_D. The sequence goes on along the minus strand of CAYPOR010000048.1, from coordinate 13,839 downwards.
CAGCATCGCTTCCCAGAATACATAGAACAGGACGAAATCCAATGCGGCGAAGACGCCGATCATGGCGCCTTCCATGATGAGCAGCATAGCCATGAAACTGCTGACCCGCGTCTCGATCGAGCGCCAGGAAATCGCGACGCAGAGCGGCATGAGCACGGTCGTCATCAGGACGAGCGGCAGGCTGATCCCGTCCAGCCCCAGATGGTAATGAATGGGCGGCGACGTGATCCAGGTCACATCCTCGGCAAACTGCATCTGGCTCAACGAGGCGTCGAACAGCCACCAGAGGGGGAGCGAAAACAGCAAATCGGCGACCGTGACTCCCAGTGCCACCATCCGGACGCTGGTCTCTTTGACGAAGAACAGCGCCGCCGCGCCTGCCAGCGGCAGGAAGATCAGCAATGTCAGCCAGGGAAATCCGCCCGATTGCATAGGACCTCAGAACACCAAAAAGACCGTCACTAGAATGACCATGCCCAGCGCCATGGCGAGCGCATAATGCTGGGTCTGTCCGCTTTGGATCAGGCGCAACAGCCAGCCGCCCCAGGCGATCCCGCGCGCGATGCCGTTCACCGCGCCGTCGATCACGGCCACATCGATCCGCTTCCACATGTCGGCGGCCACGGCAAAGGTCGGCCGCACGAACGCGCGGTCATAGGCCTCGTCCACATACCACTTATTCAACGAGCCTTCATACAGGGTTTTCCACCGGGCGGCGAATTGATCCGGCAGCCGCGGATTCAAGACATAGACGTAGTAGGCTCCGGCAATCCCGGTCAGTCCCATGAGCGTCGCGATGATCATGATGAGCGTGCCGGCCTCGCCGTGATGGGCGGCGGCTTCGCCTTGCGCAAACACCGGTGCGAGAAATTCGGGGATCCCGAGGTAGCCGGCTGCGATGCTCAAGACGGCGAGCACGATCAGCGGGAACGTCATCGTCTGTGACGGCTCGTGCACGTGTTTGGCGTGCTTCTTGTCGACATGGGAGGGACCCCAGAACGTTACGAAGACCAGTCTGAAACTATAGAACGCGGTCATCAGGGCGGTCAGCAGTCCCAGCACCGTGAGCGCCTGTCCGAGCGGGCCGGAGGACCAGGCGGACACCAGCAGGTCATCTTTGCTGAAGAAGCCGGCAGTCAGCGGGAAGCCGGCCAGGGCGAGCGAGCCGACGATGAAGGTCCAGTAGGTGACCGGCAGTTTGTCTTTCAGGCCGCCCATGTGGCGCATGTCCTGCTCGTGATGCAGCGCGATGATCACCGAGCCGCAGCCGAGAAAGAGCAGCGCCTTGAAGGCGCCGTGGGTGAGCAGATGATACATGCCGGCGCTGTACGCGCCGAGGCCGCAGGCCATGACCATATAGCCCAGCTGGCTGACGGTCGAGTAGGCGACCACGCGCTTGATGTCGGTCTGGGTCAGCGCGATCGTCGCGCCGAGCACCATCGTGGCGGCGCCGACCAGCGCGACGACGGTCATCGCAGTCGGGGACAGGTTATAGAGCGGAGCGAGCCGGGCCACCATGAAGACGCCGGCGGTCACCATCGTGGCGGCGTGGATCAACGCGGAGATCGGCGTCGGGCCTTCCATGGCGTCCGGCAGCCAGACATGCAACGGTACCTGTGCCGATTTGCCGATGGCGCCCGTAAACAACAACAGGCAGATCAAGGTGAACACCGATACATTCCAAGTGCCGCCGAAGGGGCCCAACACATTCATCGTCAGGGTGGCCGCTTCATGGGCAGCGGGAAAAATGTCGAGATAGTTCAAGGAGCCGAAAGAATACCAGACAAGCAGGAGGCCCAGCATGAAGCCGAAGTCTCCCACGCGGTTGACCAGAAACGCCTTGGTCGCGGCGGCGCAGGCCGGGGCGCGTTCATACCAGTGGCCGATCAGGAGGTACGAGCAGAGCCCCACCGCCTCCCAGAAGATGAAGAGCTGGAGCAGGTTGTCGGCCAGCACCAGCATGAGCATCGAAAACGTGAAGAGGGCGATGTAGCTGAAGAAGCGGGCATAGCCGGCCTCCCCGTGCATATAGCCGATCGTATAGATATGGACGAGCGAGCTGACGGTCGTGACCAGCATGAGCATCACGACGGTGAGGCGGTCGAGATAGAGTCCGATATGGATATCGAGATGGCCGGAGGTCAGCCAGGTATAGAGCGGCTGGCTGATCGGGGCACCCTGGGCGACGTCAAAAAATGCCAGCACGGACAGAAGCCAAGACAGGACCACCGCCGGCACGGCGACGAGATGCGCGCGTTCCTTGATTCGATTGCCGGCCAGCCCCAGTACGAGGAAGGCGGCCAGCGGGAGCAATGGGATCAGCACATACATCGTCGCGTTACCACTTCAGCAGATTGAACTGTTCGACGTTGATCGTATCTTTGGCCCGGTGCAGAGCGATGATGATCGCCAATCCGACCGCCACTTCGGCGGCCGCCACGGTCAGGGCAAAGAAGACAAAGACCTGCCCGCCCAGATCGTGAAGATGCTCGGAGAAGGCCACGAAGTTGATGTTCGTGGCGTTCAGCATCAATTCCACCGACAACAGAATGGCGATGATGTTGCGGCGGATCAGCACGCCCACCAGTCCCGTGAGAAAGACGACGGCGCTCAAGACCAGATAGTAGGTTATCGGGATGGTCATGATGCGGGCGTCTCCGGAACCTCGCGCTTCGCCAGGACGATGGCGCCGATCATCGCCACCAGCAGGATGAGCGAGGCCACTTCAAACGGAAATAAGTATGTTGAAAACAGTGTTTCTCCGACGGCCAGTGTGTTGTCCCCGGTTTCGAGATCCGCGCGCGGCAGGGCGGCAGGCGGGGCGGACAGGCTGCCGGCCAGGAGCACGAAGAATTCGATGAGCAACGGCCCGCCGACGAATGCGGCGGCCCGCCATTGGCTGTGGTACCGGTCGTCGGTCTTGAGGTTGAGCAGCATGACCACGAAGAGGTACAGGACCAGGATGGCGCCGGCATACACGATGATTTGCACGGCCGCCAGGAATTCGGCGTGCAGGGTCACATAGAGTCCCGCGACATGGAAAAACATGATGAGCAGCGAGAGCGCGCTGTAAATCGGGTTTCTGAACGCCACGACGAGCACGGCCGTCAGGGCGATGATTCCGGCGAAATATCCGAAAACCAAGTGGTCCACGTCGGTTCCTTCAGGACTGTGCGCCGTCCGGTGACGGGCACAGATTCATCACAGCCCGGCCTCTCCGTCTGGGGGGCCCGGCGACATCAACGGTCCGGCCTCAATTCGGTTTCTGCGGCACGTGCTTGAACGCCACATTGAAAAAAGCGACGTTCGGATGCTGGAGTTCCAGCCGCTTCTCACGGACGGGGAACGACCGGTCGCCGATGGCGAGCAGCTGCTGCTTATTCAACTGGAGATCGCGCTTGTCGTACACCGCCCACTCGAACTCCCTGGTCATGCCGAGGGCATCGACCGGGCAGGCATCGACGCACATCCCGCAAAACAGGCAGCGGGTCATGTCCATGTAATATTCTTTGGAGTAGCGCTTCGTGGGCTCTCCGGGAATTTCCCCGCTCACGACGCGGATCACGCGCGACGGACAGGCGGCCTCGCAGAGATCGCACCCGACGCACTTCTCCGTCCCGTCGTCGTAGCGCAGGAGCGCGAGCATGCCGCGGTAGTTGTCCGGCAGCGTCCGCTTCTCATGCGGGTACTGCAGCGTGATCGGCTTGTAGTGAATCAGATGCGACATCGTGGCTTTCATGCCGACCAGGAGTTCGTAGAACGTCATGGTCTTGAGCCAGCCGAGGAAGCGCTCTGTGGTCGTCGTTTGAGCCATCGTGTCCGGCGGTCTTACTTGAACTGGTTATAGATGTACATCGCGATGGCCGTCACCACGATATTGGCCAGGGCGATCGGGAGCATGACTTTCCAGCCGAACTTCATCAACTGGTCGTAGCGCAAGCGCGGCAGTGTGGCGCGCAACCAGAAGAACAGGAACAGGAACCCGTAGACTTTTACGGTGAACCAGGCGACGCCTTCGATCCAGGCGAAGGATTCCAGCCCGATGTGCCCGAGGATCGTGCCGGGATAGGGGGCATTCCATCCGCCGAGGAACAGGGCCGCGGCGACACAGGACACCAGCACCATGTTGGCGTATTCCGCGATGAAGAAGAACGCGAACCGCATGCCGCTGTATTCGGTGAAGAATCCGGCCACCAGTTCGCTCTCGGCTTCGGGCAGGTCGAAGGGAACGCGATTGGTTTCCGCGACGGCGGAAATCACGTAGACGACGAACGCGAAGATCTGCGGCGCGGGAAAGGCGAACACATACCAGTGCCAGAAGCCGCCCGCCTGGGCGTCGGTGATCTTCACGAGGCTGAGCGAGCCGGCCATGATCAGGACCCCCACGATGGCCAGGCCGACGTTCAACTCGTAGCTGATGATCTGCGCGGCCGACCGGAGTCCGCCCAGCAGCGAGTACTTGCTGTTGGAGGCCCAGCCGCCCAGGATGATGCCGTAGGCGCCGATCGAGGCGAAGGCCAGGATATAGAGCACGCCGATATTGATGTCGCTGATGACGAACGGCTTGATGGTCATTCCGAACAGCTGGATGGTTTCATTCGGGCCGAAGGGAATGACCGCAAATCCGATCAGGGCCGGCACCATCGCGAGAATCGGCGCGAGACTGAACATGAATTTATTGGCGCCGGCCGGGACGATGTCCTCCTTGAAGAAGAGTTTCAAGCCGTCGGCGATCGGCTGAAGGATGCCGTAGGGGCCGACTTCCATGGGGCCCATGCGATCCTGCATCCATCCGAGCACTTTCCGCTCGGCGAGCGTCAGGATCATCACGGTGAGCATCACAATGCCCATGACCGCGGCGATTTGTGCGAGCGAGACAGCGAGACGCAAGCTGAGTTCAGTCACGATGACACCCCTGGATTAGCGACCGTCAACATCGACACGGTTTCTTCATGATACTTTCACCATCGAGACCGAGGTCGTCCGGATATACGGCACTCTGGTCTCGGTATCCACGACACAGGTAAACAGGCTGTTCACTTCCTGGCTGAAATGGTCCGGGAACCAGGCATGGCCGTCAGGCACCCGGTCCGCGACTTTCACTTCCGCGGTGACCTCGCCCTGCGAATTGGAGAGGCGGACGCGGTTCCCATCGACCAGAGCGAAGCGGGTGGCGTCCCGCGGGCTGATGCGCAACGAGCTCCGGCCTTCGATCTGAATCAGGCCCTTCGACTTCGTCGACAATTTGCCGGAGTGGAACAGGCTCTGTACGAGTTCGATCTGCACGGTTCCGTCAGGACGGGACGGGATGCGCGGCATCCGATAGCGCGCGGCAAGATCGCGTTCAAATCCCCCGCTGAGATAGCGATCGATCGAGGCGCGATCCGCTTTCGCGGGGATCGGCGCCGGTCCCAGCGAGCCGTATCCCGGGATGAGGCTGCGGATCTCCTTCAGGATCTCGCGGCTCTCGCTGTAGTCCAGCGGTGTGCCGAGCAGTCCTGAGAGGGCCGAGAAGACTTCCCAATCCGGGCGGGATTCGCCGGCCGGTTCGACGGTCTGTCGAACGGCCTGGACGTGGCCTTCCGTATTGGTGAAGGTGCCGTCTTTTTCGAGCGACGAACAGACGGGCAGCACCACATCGGCCAGGGCGGCGGTGTCCGTCAGAAAGAGTTCCTGGCAGACCAGCAGGTCCAATTTTTCGAGCGACTCACGCACATGCAGCGGAGCCGGCAGACTGGCCAGGGGATTTTCTCCGACGATGAACATCGCTTTGATCTGGCCTGATTTGGCGCGCTCCAGCATCTCGACCAGCGTCAATCCTTCAGTCGCCGGCGGGGCTTCTTTCCATAGGTCCAGTACCCGGTCCCGTCCGCTCTTGTCGGTCAGCTCGACGGGGCCCGGCAGAAATTCGGCGATCGCGCCCATTTCAATCGCGCCCTGGTCGTTGTTTTCCTCCGCCAGCGGAGCCAGGCCGCAGCCAGGCTGATCCAGTTTTCCAAGCAGAAGCAGCAGATCCAGCAGATTCATGGCGCCGGCATAGCCTTGATCGCTCCGCAAGAGGCCTTGCCCCGTGACGACGACGAGCCGCCTCCCTTTGGCCAGCGCCTGCGCGGCGGCGGCATAGGTGTCCCGGCCCGCTCCGGTCGCGGTCTGGATGTCCTGCCAGGACAGTTGCTGCAGCTGTGCCGTGACGGCCGTGACAAAGGCCGGGCGTTGTTGCGTCAGTTCGGCGGCGACCAGATTCTGTTCGACCACGGCCTTTTGCAAGCCGAGAATCGCGGTGCGGAACAGCGTGGGGGAGACGCAGAAATGGTGCTGCGACAGATTGGCGATGTTGCTGATCGTGCCGAGCGCCGGTTGCAGCGATTCGATGGTCACCAGAGCCGCCTGGCGCTTCTTGACCGCTTCCTTGACCGCCAGGCCGGTGATCGGATTCGTTTCGGTGATGTTCGTTCCGACCAGCAGCAGGACGTCGGCGGCGCCGAGATCCTCGAAGGTCACGGTCCAGCGATGAGTGCCCTGCACGCGGCGCAGAGCCTGGACGCCGTTCATCTGGCCGTACCGGGCGCTGCTGTCGAGATGGTTGGTGCCGAGAGTCAGCCGCATGAATTTCTGGAAGAGATACAGCTCTTCGTTCGTGCACCGGCCGGTAATCAGCCCGCCGAACGCCTGGCCGCCGTGTGCCTGCTTGATCCGGCCGGCCTGCCCGGCGATGAATTCCAGCGCCTCTTCCCAGGTGGTTTGGACCAGGGTGCCGTTCCTGCGGATCAAGGGATGGGTGAGCCGCTCGGGATGGCTGGTGGCGTGAAAGCCGAAGAACCCCTTCGCGCAGAGATCGCCGTTGTTGCGTCCGGCGCCGTGAGCGGAGTTCACTTCGATGAGCTGATTGGTCTTGGTCTGGACGGTGATCTGGCAGCCGTCGCCGCAGTAGCCGCAAATCGTCTCGGCGCGTTTCAGCATCCAGGGGCGGTATTCGTACATGGACAGACGGCTGGTGATTGCGCCGACCGGGCAGATCTGCACGCAGCCTCCGCAGAACTCGCAGTCCAGCGGATGGGCGCCGAAATGTTTGATCTCCGTCATCGTGCCGCGGCCGACCGGGGCGAGGGCCTTCACGTCCATGACTTCATCGCAATAGCGGACGCAGCGCAGGCACTGTACGCAACGATTCATCTGCGTTTCGATCAACGGGCTGAAATATTCTTTCTGGAAGATGCGTTTCGTTTCGGCGAACCGGCTGGTCGTCGCGGTGTACTGATGAGAGAAGTCCTGGAGGTCGCATTTGCCGCCCTGGTCGCAGACGGGACAGTCCAGCGGATGATTCGCCAGAATGAATTCCAGCACGGATTTATGGGCGTCGTTCACGACCGTCGTGGCGGTACGGACGCTCATGCCCTCGGCGACCGGCGTGCTGCAGGCCGTCTGGAGCTTGGGCATCTTTTCCACTTCGACCAGGCACATCCGGCAGTTGGCGTCCGGCTTGAGCTTCGGGTGGTAACAGAAGTGCGGAATCATCGCGCCGACGCGCCGCGCGGCTTCGATCACCAGCGTGCCTTTGGGCACGGCGATGGTCTGGCCGTCGATCGTTACACGGACTGTTTCTGACGTATTCGGCATAGTCTCAGTGTCTGGCTCCTGCGGATTCCGGTCGGATCAGATTGGCCGCCTCTGCTTCGTGAATCAAGGTCACGTATTCGTGCCGCCAGTGTTTCAGGGTGCTCATGATCGGCGACACTTCGGCATCACCGAAGGCGCAGACTGTGCGGCCGGCGATGTTTTTGCACAGATCCGTGAGGGTTTCAAGGTCTTCCATCCGCCCGCGCTTGGCCATAATCCGGCGCATCGTCTGGACGAGCCATGAGCTGCCTTCCCGGCAGGGACTGCACTTGCCGCAGGACTCGTGGTAGAAAAATTCCATCAGCCGGAGCGCGGCCCAGACCATGCTGGTGCCTTCTTCCATGACCGTGACTCCGCCGGAGCCGAGCATGGAGCCGGCCGCCGCGACTGATTCAAAGTCCAGTTTCACATCCAGGTGATCGGGCGTCAGGAACGGAGCCGAGGCTCCGCCCGGGATAAAGGCTTTCAACGGCTTGTCCGATCGCATGCCTCCGGCATGCTCGAACACCAGCTCGCGGATCGTCACGCCCATCGGCAGCTCGTAGTTGCCGGGCCGTTTCACATGGCCGCTGACGCAGAAGACGCGTGTGCCGGTGCTCTTGGGCGGCGAGCCGATCGAGGCGAACCATTCAGGGCCGCGGTTCAAGATGTGCGGCAGATTGGCCAGCGTCTCCACATTGTTGACGACGGTCGGTTTGTTATACAGGCCATGGGTGGCCGGGAACGGCGGCTTGACCCGCGGCAGGCCTCGCTTGCCCTCTAAGGATTCGAGCAGCGCCGTTTCCTCTCCGCAGATATACGCGCCGGCGCCGCGGTGGACCCACACGTCCACCGTCACGCCGGTGCCGAGGATGTTCTTGCCGATGTATCCGGCGGCGCGGGCTTCCCCGAGGGCCCGTTCCAGAATCCTCGATCCGAGGACCATTTCACCGCGGATATAAATGTAGGCAGACTGCGCGCCGATGGCATAGCAGGCCAGCACGATGCCTTCGAGCACCTGGTGCGGATCCCGTTCCATGAGCTGCCGGTCCTTGAATGTCCCGGGCTCGCTCTCGTCGGCGTTGCAGCAGAGGTAGCGGGGCCCTTGATAATCCTTCGGGAGAAAGCCCCACTTCACGCCGGTCGGGAAGCCGGCGCCGCCTCGGCCGCGCAGACCGGACTTCATGACGGTCGCGGTGACATCGGTCGGGGCGACCTTGCCGAGCGCATTGCGCAGGGCCTGATAGCCGCCGGCCTTTTCGTAATCCGCCAGCGACCCGGTGTAGCCGGGCTGCATCATATTTTTCAGCAGGACGAGTTCGTGTTTCGGCATAGTCTTAACCTGTGACCTGTGACACGTGACGTGTAACAGGCTGTAGAAGCATCCAGCTAAGAAATAAATTATTGCTGGTCACGCGTCACCTGTCACGTCTCACTTCTTAACCGGTTCCGGCCACATATAGGGCCCGCTTTTCAAGGGGCTGGTTCCGGTCGTCCGGAGATCCGCCAGGATTTTGTCGACCTTCTCTTCCG
>CAYPOR010000048.1:0-4610 GCA_964412445.1 uncultured Nitrospira sp. | reverse complement strand
GGGCTGGTTCCGGTCGTCCGGAGATCCGCCAGGATTTTGTCGACCTTCTCTTCCGTCAGCCGTTCGTAATAGTCGTCGTTGATCTGCATCATCGGCGCGGTGCCGCAGGCGGCCAGGCACTCGACGGCGGTCAGTGTAAACAGCCCGTCGGCCGTCGTTTCGCCGGGGGCGATGCCGAGCTTGGTTTTGATCCATCCGATCACGGTATCCGAGCCGACCAGCGCGCACATGAGCGACTTGCAGACCTGGATGTGGTGCGTGCCGACCTTCTTGAGATTCAGCATCGTATAGAAGGTGGCCGTCTCATAGACCTGCGGCGGGGTCAACTTCAGCAAGCCGGCGATCTCCGTCATCGCGGCTTCCGTGATGTACCCGTGCTCGCGTTGTGCGAGATACAGCAATGGAATCAGCGCCGACCGCTTCACCGGGTAGCGGGAGAGAATTTCCTCGATTTCCTTTCCGTACTTTTCCTTCAACACCGTCTCCCCCCACTTCTCTTCACCGAGGTGGCGGCCAGAATGCTCCATACTGCGCGCATTGACCGAGCACATTCCCATCGTGCGCGGGCAGCGAGCACAGGAGCTTTCTGGGCGACACCCCTCATCTATCGCATTCCCCCATCACGATGTCATAGGAGCCGAAGATCGTGATGATGTCGGATATTAAGTAGCCTTTCGCCATATGGTCGAAGGCGCCCATGTGGACGAAGGAGGGGGAGCGGATCTTCAATCGATAGGGACGGGGGCTGCCGTCGCTGATGATGAAGAATCCCAACTCGCCCTTCGGGGCCTCGGTGGCGCAATAGGTCTCGCCTTTCGGCGGCTTGAACCCCTGCGTAAAAATAATGAAATGATGGATCAGGCTTTCCATGTCCCGCATGACCTGCTGCTTGGGCGGCGGGATGTATTGCGGCATGTCGGCCATGATGGGGCCCTGGGGCATGTGATCCAGGCATTGCGCGATGATGCGGGCGCTCTGCCGCATTTCTTCCATCCGGACCCAGTAGCGGTCGTAGGTGTCGCCGTGTTTCCCCAGCGGCACTTCCCATTCCACCTTGTCGTAGACTCCGTAGGGCTCAAGTTTTCGGATGTCGTAGGCGACCCCGGAGCCGCGCAGCGTGGGGCCGGTGAGGCCGAAATTGATCGCGTCTTCTCCGGAAATGACGGCCACGTTTTTGGTGCGTCCGACCCAGATGCGGTTGGATGCGATGAGCGAATCATATTCGGCGACTTTCTGGGGAAACGTGCTCAAAAACGCGCGCAGCCGCAGCACCAGCTCGGGCGTGAAGTCGCTGTCGACGCCGCCGATCCGGTAATAGTTGAGCGTCAGGCGCGCGCCGCAGAGCTGTTCGAAGAGATCCAGGAGAATCTCCCGCTCGCGGAAGGTCCAGAAGAAGACGGTCATGGCGCCGATATCCAGCGCCTGCGTGCCCAGCCAGAACAGGTGGCCGATGATGCGCTGCATTTCCGCGACCAGCGTGCGGATATATTCGGCGCGCTCCGGCACGGTGATGCCGAGCAGCTTTTCGACGGCCCGGACGTAGGCGTAGTTGTTGGCCATGGCGCAGACGTAATCGAGCCGGTCGGTATGCGGAATGACCTGCATGTACGCCAGCCCTTCGGCCAGCTTCTCCACGCCGCGGTGGAGGTAGCCGAGATCCGGCGTCGCCTTGATGATGCGTTCTCCGTCAAGTTCGAGCACCACGCGCAACACGCCGTGCGTGCTGGGATGCTGCGGACCCATGTTCAAAAGGAGTTCTTCCCGCCGGCGCGATCCGGGCGCGCCGGTCGCTGAAATAAACGGCTTCTTTTCCGCTTCCGAGTACTCGCCCTCGGTCATCTCCTCCGGCGCTTCGTCGAGGCGCGGGATAAAATCGAACTGGCTGCGCCAGCCGCGGCCTTCCGCGGGGAAGTCCTTTCGGAGCGGGTACCCTTCAGCGTAATCCTCCGGCATCAGAATCCGGCGAAGGTCGGGGTGCCCCGTGAACCGGATGCCCATCATGTCGAACACTTCCCGTTCGAGGAATTCCGCGCCGCGCCAGACGCCGGTGACCGACGGGAGCGCGGGGTTGTCTTCCGGCACGCGGGCTTTCACGCGGATCCGGCAGCCGTGCGGCAGGGACAGTAAGTGATAAATGACCTCGAACCGGTTCTGGTCTGCGGGGTAATCCGCCGAGCAGATATCGGTGATGTGGTCGAAGGCCATCTCGGGCGCGTCATGCAGGTAACGGGCGACGACGAGCATGTCCGCGGCGCGCACGGTTGCTGCCAGCTCGCCGCGGTCTTCGTCGAGACCGACGGAAAGCACGGCGTCCGGAAATTGTTTCACGAGCCTGTCGGCCAGCGCTTGCAACATTACTTGACGAACACCTTTTCGCGTTGAATCTTTTCCTGGAGCTTCAGCAGTCCATCCAGCAGCGCTTCCGGCCGCGGCGGACAGCCCGGCACATAGACGTCCACCGGAATGATCTGATCGACGCCCTGCACCACGGCGTAGCTGTTGTAGTGATTGCCGGAGGTGGCGCAGGATCCCATCGAAATCACATAGCGCGGTTCCGGCATCTGATCGTAAATCCGGCGGATCACGGGAGCCATCTTGCGCGACACCGTGCCGGCAATGATCATCAGATCCGACTGGCGCGGAGAGGCGCGGAAGACGCCGGCGCCGAACCGGTCGAGGTCGTAGCGGGACGACACGCTGGCGATCATCTCGATCGCGCAGCAGGCGAGCCCGAAGGTCATCGGCCAGAGGGCCGACTTCCGCGCCCAGTTGACGACTGCGTCCAGATTCGTCGTGAGGATATTGGCTTCGAACTGTCGTTCTAGAAAACTCATCTTCTCCTCTTCACCACATAGCGAGAATGCGTGAGTGGGTGGCGTCGACCAACCCTTTCGCCCGCAGCGGAAGGGACCCACTGGGGGATGGGTGGAGCGAGGACGAAAGGGTTGGTCGACGACAGGACCCGCTCAATCCCATTCGAGCGCCCCCTTTTTCCACGCGTACCAGAATCCGACGACCAGGATGCCGATGAACGTCACCATTTCCGCGAGTCCGACGAATCCCAGCTTCGAGAACGCCACGGCCCAGGGAAACATGTAGACGATCTCGATGTCGAAGATCACGAACAGCATCGCGATGATGTAGTAGCGCATCGGGATCTGGACGCGGGCGTCCTGAAACAGCGGACTGCCGCTCTCGTAGGGCGCCAGTTTGGCCCGGTACGGGCGGCTCGGCCTCACGAACCATCCGGCCAGCAGCGACACGCCGCCGAAGGCGATCGCAATCCCGATAAACAGGAGGACCGGAAGATAGTTTGCTGGTACGTCTGCGTTTCCCATTCGTCCCTTAGGCGGCGTGATGCAAGGTCAATGCGGTTCCGAAGAATGGCTTGAAGGCCAGGCCATCCAGCGTCGGCTTCTCAATGCCCTTATGTTGAACGAGCACCTTGAACGTCCGGCCCATGCCTTCCGGTCGCACCAGATGAATGGCGGCGCGAAATTCGGCGCCTTCCGGATCCATCTTCGAGAGAAAATCTTCGAGGCCGAGCCCCATCAGAAAACTCATCTGATTGGTAAAGCCCGTCACGTGCAGGCCGTGCGTTTCACCGACGGTGGCAAGAGTCGAAAAGTCCACGTGCGAGGTCATGTCCTGGAGGCCGACGCGCTCGTAGGGATTTTCGGAGGTCATTTGTGAGTAGTAACAGAGCAACGTCCCTTTTGTGCGATCGGGCCCGTAGAGATCCTGCGCGGTGTGGCCGTAATCGATCGTGATCGCCAGGCCGCGATCGATCGCGCGGGCGACCTGCTCCATCCAGCGCGCGGCGGCCGTATTGATTTCGGTCTGATAGCCATCCGGAAGCGATAGCTTCAAATCGGCCAGATACTGCCGGACCTCCGGCGATGACAGGGGCCGGAGACATTCCACGAACTTGGCGCCGTCATAGTCGACGTAGATTTCCTGCGCCTGGCCCTGCTCGATTTGAATCCGGTGGACCGGAAACGCGTCGGGCAGTTCGTTGCTGAACAACAGGCCGGTGACGCTGTGGTCTACCAGCGAGTCGAGTCCTTCGAGCCAGGTAATACGGCCCGGTTCACAGAGCCCGTGCAACAGATTTTGGCGTTGCAAATCCCGCATGGCCGGGCTGCGCTCAATGAGGACATAGCGGAGGCGCCGGCTGAACGAGTCGTCTTGATTTACGCGGCAGGCCGAAAGGAAATGCTTGGCCAGTAAGCCTTTCCCCGGTCCCATTTCGACGACGGTGAAGGGATCGGGATGTCCGAGGATGGCGTCGAGTTGTCGCGCCTGTTTGGCCAGTGCCTGGCCGAGAATCGGATGGACGTCCGAGCTGGTATAGAAGTCACCGGACCAGCCGATGCGCTCGGCGCCGGATTCCGGCGGGCGCATGTAGTAGCCGAATTGCGGATGATACAGGGCCAGCTCCATAAAACGGGCGAAGGGCATCGGGCCCGAGGCGGCAATCTCGGAGGTCATGGCGGCTACGAGTTCAGGATGCCCGATCGTCACAAAGAAGTCCGTTTCTCTGCTGACAAGGCCCGTCAATGAAGACACCAATCCACGACAGGTAAACTTCACCCGTCGAGACGGTCAAA
>CAYPOR010000047.1:0-24005 GCA_964412445.1 uncultured Nitrospira sp. | reverse complement strand
AGGACACGCTCTGCGCCGCCGATGACCCGTTCGGCTGTGACTTCGGCTACCAGAAGAATCTTCACAACGCCTCCACAGCCGTCACGGGCTCAGCCGCAGGCTGAACGGTGCGTTCGTGCCACAACTCCAACACCATCAAGGCATAGAGTTGATCCGCGAAATTTCTTCGCCCGCTCTGATGTTCCGCCATCAGCCACCGCACATACTCAGGAGTGACATACCCCCGGCGACGAACGGCTGCGTCCGACAAGAGATCCTGCGCCATCTCACGAAGGTCTTCGCGGAGCCAGCGGGCCAGCGGAATCATGAATCCCTGCTTGGGGGCGTCGAGGATCGCCCCCGGCACCAGCCCGCGCAAAGCGGACCGCATGAACCCCTTCAGCTGCCAGCCCGACAGTCGCAGCGACGGCGACACCCGCAAGGCACAGGCCAGCAGCAGGTGATCGCAAAAGGGGACGCGAAGCTCAAGCGAGTGCGCCATACTCATCCGGTCGCCCATGCGCAGAAGATCATCGGGAAGATAGGTCTGCAGGTCGAAGCCCATCGCGCGATCTACCGGATTGTCCGACGGCCACTGCGCAAACAACGGCGAGGGCCGGCTCGGTGCATACCCGTGGGGCAGGGCGTCCCTCATCGCCCCGCTCCAGATACCGGTCTCCCATTCGGCCGGGATGAACGTCGTCCACCGTCGATATTGCTCGGCGAGCGGGCGCTGGCCGTGCTCTACAAATCGCTTCACCCGTCCCATCTGATCACGACCTGTTCCGCGCTCACGACAGACCCGTGAAGCGGAAGCAGCCAGCCACGTACGCACTGCGCGAGGCAGCCGGTGATAATACGACGCGAGCCGCATGCCAAGATAGCGGGGATAGCCGCCGAAGAGTTCATCGCCGCCGATGCCGGACAAGGCCACGGTGACAGACCGGCGCGCCACTTCGGATACGAGATACGTCGGAATCGCCGATGAATCCGCGAACGGCTCTCCCATTCCCTCGACCACGCGCGGGAGAAGCCCCCGGATATCCGGTTGTAGAACGGCTTCGGTGTGATCGGTTCCAAAATGTGCCGCAAGGAGCCGGGCGTTGGCCAGTTCATTGAAGGACCGGTCCCCGGGATGCTCATAGCCGATCGTAAACGTCCTGACCGGTCCCCGTTCCTGCATCATGGTCAGCACAGCGGCGGAATCCACGCCTCCGGACAGAAACAATCCCACCGGCACATCGCTCACCAGATGCGCGTGAACCGTGTCGCGGAACACAGCAACAAACTGTTCTTTAGCCTCTTCCCTCGTCGTCCATTGAGGCAAGGACATCGATTGTTCAGGCCGGTAGTAACGGACGGCCTCGACACGCCCCTGACCGACCCGTACGGCTTCGCCCGGCCTGAGCTGATAGATACCCTCATAGATCGTGTCGGGTCCGGGAACGTACAGCGAGGTCAGATAGTCGGCAACGGCCTGCGGACGGATGCGCGCATCGGGTACCGCTTCCAGCAAGGACGGCAACTCGGACGAAAACAGCACATCGGTGCCGGTCGTTCCCGGCCGGGTGGCATAATAGAGCGGCTTGATCCCCAGTCGATCCCGGACCAACAATGCCTCCTGCCGCTCACGATCCCAGATCGCAAAGGCAAACATCCCTCTGAGGCGCGCAAGGCCGTCGATCCCCTCCTGCTCGTAGAGATGCACCAGCACTTCGGTATCGCAACGGGAGGTAAACCGGTGTCCGCGTTCGATGAGTTCCTGACGCAAGGCTCGATGGTTATAGATTTCTCCGTTCAGCACCGCCCGGACCGACCCGTTTTCGTTCTGCACCGGTTGCCGGCCTCCGGCGGGGTCGATCACGCGCAAGCGGCGAGCCCCGAGCGTGACTCCGCTCTCCCGATGAAGCCCCTGCTCGTCCGGCCCCCGATGGACCAGCCGCCGGAGCATCCGGGAGACCAGAGCCTCTTCACTCGACCCGATGATGCCGCAGATTCCACACATCTGGTTACTTGTCTTTCCCTTCGGTCACCGTCCGCTCGCGCCGTTCCAATTCCTCCCGCTCCCGTTCATGCCGGGGCGAAACAGTCTGCGGAGGCACATCGACCGGCTCATACCGCGTATGCTTGGCCGACCCGACCGACGTCAGCAGTGCGCGAACGCCGAGCGCCGCCACTGCGCCCAACAGACACATGATCACGACGCCGCCCCACAACCCGATCCGCCGCTTCCATCGACGGCGGCTCTGCCAGCTCATCGCGCTCACGAGATTCCATCCTTGCGCCGGGCGATCAATTCAAACGACGGCGCCCAGACCAGACGGCCGGCACTCAGCCGATAGGCCAGCGCGGCCACCAACGACAACCCGCTGCCGATCAGCCTCCATTTCAGCCGGCGCCCCCAGGAATTGGCGCTCGTGACCGGTCCCAGGCTCGGAGCGGAATTACGCAGGGAGAGCACCTCAAAGCCGCTGGTCTCGACGAGTGTCCGCAAGGCATCCGGCGAATAGCTGAATAGGTGAAACGCCTGGTCATACTGCGCGCCGCACCAGCGGACAGGCGCTCGCATTGTCTGATGAAACAAGCCGTTGGACACTCGAACAGCCATCAGCCCCTGCGGGACGAGCCGCCGGCTCATCGCCCTGACGAGCGCCGCCGGATCCGTCACCGTTTCCAAAACATTCACCAGCGTCACGACATCGAACCTGTCTGTGGCCGACCGGCCGAGTTCGTCCGGCGAATAGACCGTACAGCCCTTCGCTCGAGCCCGCGCCGCCGCGCCTTGAGACACTTCGACCCCGGCGCAGGTCCAGCCGGCCTCGCGACAGAGCATCATGAAGGCTCCGTCTCCGCAGCCGATATCGAGCAGCCGCCCCGGAGGTCTTTGCCAATCCGACACATGCGCCAGAACGCTGGCGAACACGGGCCGGCGATCTGCTGAACTTTCCGCTGCGCCGTAGGATCCGTCATACCTCACCCGATAATACTCCTCCACCCTGGTGGAAGAGGGGCGAGGACTCAAGAAGACCAGCCCGCAATCGGGACAGGCAACATACCGTCTGGTCGCCGTATGAAAGGCCTCGGACGGACTCCCGCCTTTCCCGCAAGGACACGTAACGATTTCCATCTCCGGCGGTATGGCGAGGCTCATGCGACTTTTCGGCTCCATGAGGGCGCGTCGAATCCTGCCGCCCGTAACGCCGCATCAAACACCGTCACCGTCTTCTCGACCATCCGGTCCGCGGTAAACCGCGCCCGCACGACCGCACGGCCGGCGATCCCCAACTGCGCCGCCTGACCGGGATCTTCCAATAGCGATTGAACCGCTCCGGCCAGCCCGGCGATATCGCGGGCCTTGACCAGGAGACCGGTCTTCATGTGTTCGATCACTTCAGGCACCCCGTTCACGCTGGTCGCGATCACCGGTTTCGCCATGGCCAGCGCTTCGAGAATGACGAACGGGAATCCCTCAGAATGCGAAGGCAGGACGACCATATCCGCCGCCGCATAGAACGCCTTCACATCGTCGCGAGCCCCGACGAACCGGCACATGGGCGTCACGCCTCTGGCAGCGGCCAGCGTCTCCAGCGACTCCTTCAATTCGCCGTCGCCCACGCATACCCATTGTATATGCGGCCACCGATCCCGCAGCAACGCCAGCGCTTCGATGAGATCACAATGCCCTTTTTGTTCGGTCAGCCGGGCCACCGTCACCAGCAGGGGGGCATCGGTGAGGCCCAGCTCGCGCCGCACCCCGGCCCGCTCCCCCTCCTTCTGTCCCCACAATCCGTCAACCCCGTTGTGGACGGTCTCTGCCAGCCCGGCAGCCGCCGGATCATCGTGAGCCACATCCTGCCGGATGGCATCGGACACACAGATGATCCGGCTCACCCAGGGCAAGGTTACACGGAGCGCAGCGGAATAGATCCAGCGTTTCCACCGGTTGCTCTCATAGTCGGCGATCGAGTTATGGACCGTGGAAATCACCACCGGCACCCCTGCCAGCCGGCCGGCCACACGTCCATAAAAATTCGCGCGGGCGCCATGGGTTTGAAGGATCGTGACCTTTTCGCTTGATAGCGCGCGCACCAATCGCAGGAGGGCGAGCGGATTCAACAGCGGCTCCAGGTGCACCACCCGCACGTCCATCCCCCGGGCCCGCATCCGGCCGACGAACGAGCCCGGCTCGGGACAAATCAGCAGCGGCCTGAACCGCGAGCGGTCGAGACGCTCACAGAGCAATTCGAGATAGCGTTCGCCGCCGCCATAGGACGCCGACCCGGCCAACTCCGCAACCACCACCGGTTTCATCGTTTCCACCCCACGATCAGAGGGTCAGCCTCGTCATGCCCCTGCCAGACTCGCCGCAAGGTTGCCCGCATCGCCTGAAGCTGCTGTCGCCGGTCGACGGCATGCGAGCAGGCGGTCAACACCAACTTGCGCACGACACCGGTTGCAATCCATCCCTTCATCAAAAACCGTCTGGGCTGTTCGAAATGCTTCTCGATATAACGGATGCGGCTGAGCTCCCATTGCGTATTGAGGCCGTGACGATTGGTCCGGCTGCTTCCGCCGAGCAAATGCACCACCTCCGCCCCGGCCAGATGCCGAACCCGATAGCCCAGCTGCTGAACACGGCGGCACACATCCACATCTTCAAAGTACATGAAGAACCGTTCATCTAAACCGCCCAGCCGGTCGAACAGCGCCTTGCGGATCATGAGACAGGCGCCGTTGGCCCAGTCGACATCCCGGGTTGTTGTGCAGTCCATCGACGGCACGGTGCCGACCAGCCGTCGGACGATCGTCGGCAGCTCCTCGGAATGGCGGACATGATCACGGATCGACGGAAAAGGGAAACAGGACTGCACCACCCGCCCATCCGCATCGCGTTGCAGACAGCTCACCGCGCCGACGTCCCTATGCTGATCCAGACCGGTCACCATCGTACGAAGCGTGCCGGCCTGCATAATCGTGTCGCTGTTCAACAAGAGGAGATACCGGCCGGAGCTGACCGCCGCCGCCTGGTTGCAGGCTTTGGCGAAGCCGCCGTTCTCCGTGTTCGCCAGCACCGTCACAGAAGGAAATCGGGCACGCACCGCTTCCACGCTGCCGTCGCGCGAGGCATTGTCCACTACGATCAGCTCATAGTCCACGTCCGCCGTCCGGTCACGGACCGATTGCAGGCAATCCAGCAGCAGATCGCGCGTATTGTAACTGACGACGGCTATCGACAGATCCACGTGACGGCTACTCCCCCTCTTTGACCGCGCTCAACATCAGCTCATTGCCCGCCCACCGCCAGAACGGCAGCAGCCCCTGCTCCAGCGTATGGAGCCCGCGCGCCATCGGACCGGCATCGACGGGCCGGACATTCCCCCGCGCATGCCCCTCGCGACGGATCCTCAGGCTTTTTTCATAGTTGACCTGCGAGAGAAACGGACGGGTCAACATGCGTTCGACGCGAAATCCCGCTCGTTCCACGCAGGCCCGCAACGTCTCGGGCGTAAACAGCCAGAGATGCCGGGGCGGCTCCAGCGCCATCCAGTGATCGGCGAAAAGCCGGCTCATCAGCCCTGAAAAGTTCGGCGTCGTCAGCACCAATCGGCCGCCTGGTTGCAGCACCCGACGACACTGGCGTAAGTGGCCGATCGGATCGGGCACATGCTCGATGGCATGCACCATCGTCACCACCGCCATGCTCCGGTCCTGAATACCGGCGGTCTCCAGCGTCCCCACCCGTACCGGAACCCCGTAACTGTCGTGCGCGATTCTCGCCGCCAGCGGAGAGAGATCGATCCCCAATACGTTCCAACCCAGGGCTTTCATCGCCGCAAGATATCCGCCCGCTCCGCATCCGATATCCAGCAACGTCCCTCCGGCGACAAACGGAGGACACAACTCATCGCGGCCGTAGCGCGCCCGATCTTGCAGTGCGGGAATGCGGCCGAACACGCGCCCGGCCGCCGGCGCCCACCATTCCTTCCGCTTGAACCGCGTATAGCCGAAGACCTCGCTCAAAATCATGGCCCGCAGCGCATCGCGGATGCCGGCCGCCGGCCGGACCGCCTCATCGCTCTGCGTCGCCCCCTCATGCGGTTCGTAGTCATCGGGATAACACTTCGGGATATCCGCCGGAACCGGCCGGGGACTCTGCCAGACCAACCCGCAGGCGGCACAACGGGCAAACCCGAACTCGCCCTCGACGGAATAGAGCCGGTCGCGCAACCCCTGAAATAATGTCGCACCGGGGGTGCCGCATAATGCGCAGGGCACGATGCGCTCGGTCGTTACGGCCGGCATACGACGGCTCCGGTCATCGGCTCAGTCCGCATGTCTGCCGGATAGTGAAACGCCTCGCGACCGAGGGCCAGACGCGCGCGCTTCGCCGCCTCGCGTTTCCACCACTGCCACCGGCGACAGCCCCCCAGCACTTTCAGGAGCCCTCCGGCAAGGACGACTACTGAATTCAGATTCAACATCAGCCACAACAGTCCGGCGCTGACGGGGCCTTCATACTTGCGGTAATAGCGAATCAGCCCGATCACACTGTCGGCCACCCCCTGATCCGGCATGGCGCCGACTCCTCCGGCGCCGCCGTGATGCATCACCTCGGCCTGCGGCAGAAGAAACAGCCGATGTCCCGAATCCCGCAGGCGCCGGCACAAGTCCACATCGTTGTAAAAAATGGGGAACCGTTCGTCGAACAGGCGCTCCGGCGCGAGAACCGACCGCCGCAACATCAGGCACGCGGCCGGCGGCTGTTCGACTTCCGTCAAAACATCGAAGGACTCATCGAGCATATAGAATTCGCGCCGCCATCGATTCCCAGGGGCCACGTTCCGCAACACTGTTTCGGACCACAGGATGAACGGCCAGCGAGGCAGTCGCTTGTGATACCGCTGCAACGTTCCGTCGGGATTCCGCAACACCGCCGTCGCACCGGCCCGCCGGGAGTCGGCATCAAGGAACCGCACCATCTGCCTCACGGCATCGCGCCGCAGTTCCGTATCGGGGTTCAACAGCAACACATACCGGCCCCGCGCCAGAGCGAACGCCTGATTGTTCGCTCTGGCGAACCCGGCATTCTCCTGATTGCGCACCAGTTCGACCTCCGGAAATCCGTTTGCCACCAGGTCGGCGCTTCCGTCTCTAGACCCGTTGTCGACCACGAGCACCTGCGCCGCAAGCCCTTCGACGCCAGCCCGAATGGAAGACAAACAGCGCTCCAGAAGAGTCCGCGTGTTCCAATTCACGATGATGATCGAGACATCCATCGGGCCATTGTGATGCACCGTGGTCATCCTCTTATGAGCCCCACAACATGCGTAACCGGAGCGACTCGCGCGTCCACAGGTGCCAGCCGTAGACGCTCACGCCGGCAAGGCCGCACAACGCGCCGAACCACTGCGCGATCCACATCGACGGCACGGCCTGGCTCAGAATCATTCCGCAGGCGACCAGAAGCACCAGGCCTCCGGCCCAGCGCAACGGTTCGAACACCGGCACGGCTTCCACGCCCAGGATGTGCACCGTCGCCCTGAGATGCAGGCCGAGCCCGACCAGGAAGGTCAGCGCCAACGCCCAGGCGGCGCCGACCAGCCCCCAGGCCATCGTGAACGTCACGACCGTCGGCACGTAACAGGCGCACATGACGGCCCAGATTTTCGTTTGGAGGTCCGGCCGATTGGCTCCGCAGTGAAACGCCGCCATGACGCTGCAGAACGCCGCGGCAATCGCAAACAAGGACAACACCCGCAGCGGCTCCACCGCCGCCGTCCAGGACGGACCGAACACAAACGGAACCAGATACGGAGCCAGAATCGCGACCGCCATCGCGGTCGGGACGACGACCATGCCGGTCAGACTCATTTGGAGGCTCAAGGCCCGCAGGACGCCGGCGCGATCGTTCTGCATCAGCGCGTAGGTCGGCAGGCTGATCTGAGAAATGACACTCATGGCCCGGATTCCGATCATGGTCGGAATCGCCATGGCCAGCTGATACTGCCCCAGTCCCGCAACCCCCTGTAACCGTCCCACCACAAAATCCCCGCCGCTCATCACCGTAAACAGAAACCACGCCGTCAGATTCTGATGCCGGCCATAACTCCAGAGGCTCTGCAGCGCCGCCCGGTCGAGCGACCAGCGAATCCGGCAGGGCGCGACCCAGAAGGAGAGCAGCGATCCGAAGAGGAACGCGACCAACTGCCCCCCCAGCAACGCCCAGGCGCTCTGCCACCACCAGGCCAACCCGATCGTGGCGGCGGATTCGACCAGGCGGCGGCTGAGATCGAACGACACCCGCCGCCGGAGATCCAGCCGTTTGAGCAGCACGAACAGCGCCGGACTATGCAGCGATTGCAGCAGCACACCCGCCGCGTGCACCCTGAGAAACAATCCCAGCTCGGGAATCCGCATGCCGCCGGCGATGACGTCCGCCAATCCCCAAAGTCCGATGGTCAGGACGACACCCCGAATCACCGACAGCGTCCAGGCGACACGCAGATCCTCCTCCGTGAGTTTCGGCTTGGTGATGACCGCCGGCTCAAGCCCCAACTCGGAAAACGTTTGAATCGCCAGCAGGACGGCGGCAGAGGCCGCCATCAGACCGACATCGCCCGGCAGAAGCAGCCGCGTCAGGACGACGAGCTGAAGAAACCCGATGCCTTTTTCCACGACAAAGCCGGCCATCGCCCATCCGCCGGCTTCCAACACCCGATGGCGGATGCGCACCCCGCCGGCGGCGGCAGCATCCGACTCGCCCGAGGTCCCCGGCACATGATCCGATGATGACGTCGTCATGCACACACCCGTTCACGCAGCGGCTCAACGGACTGAATCCCGAAGACCCGCTCTAATTCCACCGCTCTCGCCTCCCAGGTATGGGCCTCCACGACAGCGGCGCGCCCGGACTGTCCCATTCTGATTGCAGTCTCCGGGTTCCGGATCAGGCGGCACAATCCCGCTGCAAGGGACGGCATATCCTCCCCCTGCACCGACACACCCGCCCCCAGCGCCTCGACCAGATCGCCGTAGCCCGCTCCGGCCGTCGCCACCACCGGCCGAGCGCAGGCGAGATATTCCCAGAGCTTCATCGAGTCGCCGGGATAGAAGCGGACGGGCCGGTGGAGCACCGCACAGAGATCACAGGCTCCGATCCACCAGGAGACCTCGGCAAACTCCACCCGCCCCACAAACGTCACGGCAGGCTCAAGGCCCCGTTGCCGCACCAGCGCTTCAAGCGCCGGCCTGGTTTGACCATCGCCGACCAACAACAGCACGGCGTCCGGATGTTCGCGCCGAACCAGCGCCATCGCCTCCACGAGCGTATCCAGCCCGTGCCACGGAAAGAAGCCGCCCACGAATCCGATATAGGGCCGATCCGGATTCAGGCGTAATCGGCGACGGGCCTCGGCCTTCTCGCGGGGGACACAGGCGGCAGGATCCACGCCGTTTCGAATCACGCGACACCGGGCCTCCTCGATGCCCCACTCGTGTTGCATCCATTGCGGGATCTCCCGACAGACGCTGACGACCGCCTGAGCCTGCTGTGCCGACACCCGCAACGCCCGTTGCATCAGCCCGCGAATCGGAGCCCACCCCCACAATCCGGTCAATTCCGCCGCAGGCAACCCATTCACAAACAGCACATAGGGACAGCGCAGCAGGCGGCTGCACCACAAGGGCGCGATCTGGCCGGGCGAGTCGAACCACAACAGCACGTCCGGCTTCTCCCGCCACATAGTCAGAAAGAGCGCGACCGCCGAACCAGCGAGATACATCAAGGGTCTGAAGACCGGGAGTCGCAACACCCGCACCCAGACCGGACGCGCGCCGTTTAACTCGACGGCGGCCTTCGTCTCAATCCGGGGTTTCGGCGCCACCACACGCACCGCATGGCCTCGCGCGGCAAGGGCACGCACAAACTCCACCACCTGACGGCTCCCGCCGCCGGCAACACTCAACTCCTCATCGCAATAGACCAGAATATTCATCTCGCCCTAGGACACGGCCCTGAGCGGTGCCGATTCCCGCCCGGCCGCTGTCGCACCACATTCCGCCGTCGTCCGTTGCCAGTACGCTCCTGTCCAGTCGATCAGATGAATCGGATCGGTAATGCCCTGATCCCGACGGAAATCTTCGATCGCCGCGCGGCAGGTCGGCAACCCGTAGTCATCGACGATGATAAATCCCCCCGCCGACACCTTGGGATAGAGCGCGACTAAGGCCTCCATCGTAGACTCATACAAATCTCCGTCGAGCCGCAGCACCGCCAGCCGTTCAACCGGCGCCGTCGGCAGCGTGTCGCGGAACCACCCAGGCAGAAACGCCACCTGCTCGTCCAGGAGGCCGTAGCGCGAGAAGTTTGCCTTCACCTGCTCCATCGGAATGGCCAACTCTGCGTACGTCCAGAGCGTGTCCCCTCCGTCGACCGGATAGCGGGCGGGATCGGGCGGCGGCAACCCACGGAATGAATCGGCGAGCCACACTTTCCGGGATGTATCGCCGTACGCTTTCAAGATCGCCCGCATAAAGATCGAGGATCCGCCACGCCAGACACCGGTTTCGATGAGGTCGCCGGGAACGCCGTTCCGAATCACGGATGTGACGCAGTCCTGAAGATTGTCGAGCCGTTTCAACCCGACCATGGTTTCCGCTTCAAGCGGCCAATCCCGCCCCTCCTCGCGCGCATCGGACCGGTCCGGCTCAACATGGACCAGTTCCAGATGAGCCCGGCGTACGAGACGTTGAATCGGTCCCAGCACGGCGCCGCGCCAGCCGGGGAGCGACGTCTCCAGCGGCCGGTACTTTTCCCGCCAGAGCATTCTCGTCAGACAGTGCTTCATCAATTGCAGATACAAATCCTGTGGGGTCGCTCCGCATGCCGGTTCAGTCATACGCTGGCTCATGCTCGTTCACCTGCATTCTTGATAAGACTTCGTTGTTGACTCTGAGGATAGGACACCGTCTGCCCGGCAAGATTGCGCAGGTCTCGCGCGATCGCCTCCCATCCAAAACGCGCTTCGACAAAGGTGCGGCCGGCGAGACCAAGCCGGCGGGACTCGTCGGGCCGGTCGAGTACCGCCATGACGGCATCGGCCAGAAGTTCGGCACGATCCGGCTCAACCAGCACCACTCCATTCGATCGGGAAAACAAGGCGGTGACGGACGGGATCGCGCCGGCGACCACCGGTTTTCCGCAGGCCAGATAGTCGAATATTTTCACCGGCGACGTCTCTCCCCGGTCCGCGCAAAAGGGCGCGACACACACATCCATGGCACCGATCAACACCGGAACACGCGAATAGGCAACCCGGCCCGTCCAGACGATCCCGGATGAGAGGCCCCGCTGAGCGGCCTGCTCGTGCAGAGCACTTGCCTCCTCGCCGTCCCCGACCATCAACAGCCGCACGGACGGTCGTCTTGCGCGGATGTGCGCAAAGGCCTCAAGCAAGGTCGCCAATCCCTGATATCGATAGAAACTCCCGACAAATCCGATGTACTCGCAGGCCGGTTCCAGCCCCGCCTCTTGCACACAGCGGCTCTTCTCGACCGGATGAAACAACGTCACATCCGTTCCGCTCGGCAGCAGCACCACGTGATCGGCAGGCACCCCATACTCGGCTTGCACGAGCCGGCCCAATCCCTCCGTCAGCACGACCACCCGATCGCACCGGCGAAGCGCACACGAAGCCAGCGCATGCGTCAACCGGCCGCGCCATCCGCCGGCCCCCCACGGAGGCACCGGCTCGCCGTTCACTTCACAAATACAGATTGCGCCGAAGAGACGCGCCAACAGCAACGGGTGCAGACTTTCCATCCAGCGGTAGTACACCACCGTCGGCCGTTTCCGGAGGCCCTGCCGGAGCCCGGAGAAGAATGCCAGCACGGCGTAACTGACCGGACGAACGATCGATCCCGGCAGCATGGGAACCGGCACGACCCGTGACCGCCGCGGCACCAGAGCCGACCGGTACCGGGGAGCAAATACCGTCGCGTCGTCTCCGGCGGAAGCCAACGCATCGGCCAGCGCCCAGATCCGGACCAATCCGACCGGGTCGGCCGGCGCATCCGGTTCGTACCAGTAGCAACAAACCCACCAGTTCATGCGAGCCTCGGGTCACCGGCCGCCGACTCTTCGCCTGTCGACAATCGCGGCAGAATCATCATCAGCCCCGCGCACAGCCAGAACGGTTCCATGATCCGGATAATGATAAAGGTGTTCGCCCCCACCGCATGAGCCAGCAGCGCGACAAGACCGAGCCAGACACCTAACGCCAGGCCTTTCGCAAACGGATCCTCTTCCCTCGCATAAATCCGCCTGGAACTCATCCACAATCGCGCGGTGATGACGATGAATCCGAGCAGTCCGGCCAGGCCCGTCTCACCGATGATCTTGACGTACTGCGCATCAGCCCACGCATAGCCGGTGATCCCTCGTCCAAGAATCGGATTATGGACCCAATCCTGCAGCACATAGGCCCAGGAGCGGAGACGCTCCGAGGTCGACAGATCCAGCCCTACCTTGCCGACTTGAATTTCCCCGCCGTACTGGCGGCCGAAAAAGGTTTCGTTGATCCGGGTTTTCACGTTCTCCGGAGCGAAGAGCGGCAAAAGCGCCATCGCGAGCAACAGCAGGACCACCACCCGGGGTTTTCTCCACTGAGACGCTCCGACGGCCAACACCAGAACGGCTCCGGCCAGATAGGAGGAGCGCGAGAGTGTGGCCATCAAGGCCAGCAGGCCGCAGCCTCCCAGGACCAGGAGCGTCACGCGGATCGGACCGCTCTTCATGTGGATCAATAGCCCCGTGACGATGGCGAGTAAAAATACGAGATAGCCTCCCAGCGTATTGGGCTCGCCGACTTCTCCCTCGAACGGCGCCGTCGCCCGTTGCCCGCTGGGAATTTGATAGATGGCATAGAGGCTGATGATGAAGCCGGTCAGCAGCAACGCGACCACCAGCCCTACGACCTGCTGCTTGGACGTCACGTGATTCACGACCATGAAGTACACAAAGAAATATTCGAAGTACTTCAAGACGAAAAAGAAACCGGTGACCGGCTGGACCCGACCGGCCAGCACGCCCGCGAGCGTGGCCACCACGCACACGATCATGTAGGCCGCGATCGGCCGGTTCAGCGGCGTCTCGCGGAATACACCCAGCTCCCGATACACCGCCATCTTGACCAGCCAGCCGAACCCGATAATGACCAGAAACACATCGTCCAAACGAAACGACAATTCGCGCGCACCGACGCCCCGCCCCTCGACACGGCCCACGGCGATTTCCGGAGACAGCAACATGGAGAAGATGAGCAGGTACAACGCGGCGGGCACCGAGGTAAACGCAATGACGACGATCAGCAAGCCTAACGTGGCCTGCAATCCGACGATCGGAGTGGTCAGGGTCAGCCCCAGCGCAAGGATCACGGCCAGCGCCGTGACGGCGATCACCTCGTTGGGTTTGACGGCGGCGTAATACACAGAATCCAGACTCCCGTCTCACTCACCGGTATTCGTACCGGTACAATCCGTATTCAGGAGTCACTTCCGATTTCACATTGGTTAAGACCACGCCCATGATATTCGCCTGCGCATGATCCAGCAGGAACTTGGCGCGTTTCAGCGCGTTCCGTCCGATCCGGCCGACTTGATAGACGAGAATCGTGCCGTCGACGCGAGAGCTGAAGGCCACGGCATCCGTCACGGGAAGGATCGGCGGCGTATCGAACAACACCATGTCATAGTCCTGCTGCATTTCATCGACCAGCACTTTGATTTTATTCAGGTTCAGGAACTCATTCGGGTTGCCCGACTCGGATCCGCTGGTCAGGATGTGCAGATTATCCAGTCCGGGCGTATTCATCATCCGATCCGCGCCGATCGGTCCCAGCATCAAGTCCGATGCGGACCGCACATAGGCGCGCCAGGATGTCGTCCCGATCAAGGCATCGACCAGGCCCGGCTCACGATCCAACCCCAACCGCTGATGCACGATGGGTTTCCGGAGATCGGCATCGACCAGAAGCACCCGCTGCCCTTCCTGGGCCATCGTCACGGCAAGATTGATGACCGACGTGCTCTTGCCTTCGCCCAGCCCGGCGCTGGTAAAGAGAATGGTCTTCACCTTTCGATCCATGCTGGCAAACTGGATATTCGTGCGCAGCGACCGCAAACTCTCCGACAGCACCGACTTCGGATCCACCAGACAGATCAGCCGGGACAGACTTTCCACCGTTGCCGGCGGGGTCGATGCCGGCAGCGCGGCCTTCGCCTGCTCCACCAGTTCACGATGATCGAACTGCGGAATGATTCCCAGGACGGGCACCTTGAGAAATTCCTCCACGCCTTCAATTGTGCCGATCGACGTATCGAACGATTCCCTGGCAAAGGCCAGCACGATCCCCATGAACAATCCCATCAAGGAACTGACCATGACATTCAGCGGCATATTCGAGGCGTTGATCGGGGCCATCGGGGTCACGGCGGGGGCGATGATCGTCACTTCTTCGATCTGGCCCGCGCTCTTGATCAGCAATTCCTGATGCTTGACCTTCAACGACTCCAGCAGATCGGCGTTCACTTTCACGTCCCGGTCAAGCCGGCTCATCTGAATGGCCGCCTTTGGAAACGCCATGTACCGTTCCCGATACAGCCGGATCTGCTGGCTCAACGCCGCCGCCCGCTCATCCAGCGTCTTTTGCTTCGAACGCAGCTCCCGGACCATCTCGGCTTTCACCCCGGCGATCTTTTGCGACACTTCCTTCACGACCGGATGGCTGTCCGTATAATTAATCAACAGCGCGGTTCGCTCCTGGCCGAGATCGAGCAACCGCTGATTCAAGGCCGTCAATTGGGCATATTGTTCTTCTGTAAAGATACGGATATTGTCATGCTCAAGAGTCCCCTCGTTGCGGCTCAACACGGCGATCTGACGCTCGGCTTCACCGCGATTACGCAGCACCGTATTGTGCTGCTCCTCCAGTTTCGTGAACGTGTCGAGCGCGGCCTTCGCCTCATCGGTGAGAAAGACCTGTCCTTCCCGTTCCTTAAACGTCCGCAAGGCTTCTTCCGCCTCCGCCAGTTTCCGCTCCAATTCGCCCAGTTGTTCTTCCACAAACCGGCGGGACTCGGTCACCAGGCGGTTACGCGCCGCAATATTTTCCTGCCGATAGGATTCGGCAACGAGATTGGCCATCCGCTCGGCCGTTCTGGCGTCGCCGGCAGCGGCCGTGATCCGGATAATATTGGTGTCGCCTTCCCGCTGCGTCTTGACCTGCTGACCGAAATCGTAAATTGCGTTCAGATGTTCGGCCGACCGCTTCTGTTCCGGGGTCAGGTCCGCCCGCACGACGCCCAATTCGACCGCGACCCGTTCCATGACAGGAAAGCTGCGGATAAACTCCGACTGAGTGACCAAATCATTGGCATTGGAAAACGACATCGACTCAAGCAACTGCTGCACCACCGTGGTTGAGCGATCGAACTTGACCCGCGCCGACGCCTCATAGACGGGCGGCGGCTGCAACAGCTGCGAAAAGATCACCGTGAATCCCACGACCAGCGCCGTGGCAAGGAGGATCAGGTACTTCCGTTTTTTAATGATCAGCCAGTAGTCGATTACATTCAGCTCATATTGTGCCATCGGAGCGTCGTCTCCTTACTAACGTAGCGTAGCGGTGGGGAAGAACGCCGGAATCAAATACGCGGGATAGAACGGAGCAATCGCCACTTGTACGATCGGCATAATTTTCTTGGCGGCTTCCGTGGCATCTCCCAGATGCTCACGTGGCACGAAGATGACGTCGTTTTCCTCGAGCGCCACGTTGCGGGACAAATCCCCGTAGGTAAAGGTTCTGGCCAAATCTGCCGTAACGATGTACGGACGATCCAGCGATCCGCGGACGATGCGAATCTCTTCCAGCAACGCCGTTTCGTTATAGTTCTCCACCGCCGCCAACGCCTGGAGCACCGTCATATTTCTCGGCATCGGCACGGGTCCCGGCTTCCGGACGTCGCCGAACACGAACACGCGCTTGATCTTGAGCGATTTTTTCTTCAGGACGACCTGCACTCTGGGATTGCGCATGTACGGGATCACCTGTTCCTGAATGCGCCCTTCCGCCTGTTGCGCCGTCAATCCGCCGACCGTCACTTCCAGAAACGAGGCCCCGATCACTCCGTTCTCCCGCACCACACCGGTAAACTTTTCCTCGCCGGCTCCTCGACGGATGACGATATCCAGCATGTCGCCGGGCTCGATCGGCGTCTCCGCCGTCGGCACGGCCTCATCCGCATACACATCCCCCCTGGGCATGGGCGGCAACGTTTGCGCGGTGGTATTGATCGCCGACGGAGGGAGTGACGACTGACCGGGGTTCCGGCAGCCCGGCAACACCGCCAATCCGATCCCCAGCCCTACCAGACACCATCCTATCGACTGTCGCACAGATACTCTCATGGGTCCTCCTGACGCCCTTACGCAACCTGCGTCGCCGGCAACACTTCGACGATATGCGTCGTGGTTTCGTGACTGAGATCCAGCGGCGCCGTCTCGCCGGTCGCTCCTCCATCCCGACTCCGTCGTACAAGAAGAACGGGCCGGAGCGGGAACCGCGGGTTCACTTTGGATACCACCCCGATATGACCGTCGTTCAACCGGACGGCCGTCCCGATCGGATAAAGCGACAGCTGATCAACCAAGGTCTTGAGCAGACGCGGCTGAAAGACTTGTTTATACTGAACCAGCAACCCTCGAAGAGCCTGGTGCGGGACCACCCGGGGATGATAGGGACGCGGTGTGATCAGCGCATCAAACACATCGGCTAACCCGATAATCTGCGCCGATTGATCAATATCTCCCCCCCTCAGCCTGCAGGGATAGCCGCTCCCGTCCCACCGTTCATGTTCCTGCGCAATGATTGTCGCCAGCCAGTGATAGGACTCGCCCATACCGGCGATAATCCTCCGGCCCTCTTCCGGGTGAGCATGGATACGCGCCCGCTCTTCCTCATTCAACGAACCGGTTTTTTCCAAGATACCCGGCGGGACCTGCCACATGCCGACATCGTGCACCAGCGCTGCAAACGCCAGGCGGTGAAGTACGTCGGATTCATAGTGGAGTCCGGTGCCGATCTTGACGCTCAAAACAGCCACATGGACCGCGTTCGCAGCCTGATAATCATCGGGGACTCCGGCCATCACGCATTGAATCAGGTCATCGCCGGCGTGCAGGCGTCTGACCACATCTTCCGCCAGGCTGACGCACTGATCGATCGGCACGACGCCATTCGCCCGAACCATCGCTCCGACCTTGGCCATGTCCTGCTGCGCCGAGGTGTACCAATCTGCGCACGAAGGCGCGTGAGCCGACGGGGATGCCGCATTGCCGGTTGAGCCTTGCAGCTCTACCGACTGCGGCTCAGCCCGTTGTCGCACAACCGGGCCACCCGGTACGTCGGGCCCCTGGGCCCGGACTAAATCTGAAAGCCGCATGAGGTATTCCTCAGTAACGTGGATCACTAGGACGACTTGCCGGACGACCGACGGCCGTTCACCACCAGCTTCAGTTCCGGTTTCTTCAATTCACGCTCCAACATCGCCCGGATAAACCCGCTGGTCGTGTAGCCTTGCGATTTCAGAGCATCCAGCTGTTCCTTCAGTTCAAGCGGCAGTTGAATAACAATGCGAACAAGATTGGCCATGATGGTAATACTCCTCTGATCATAGGTTCCCAGGGCATAGCATGTGTGCACATGCTATGCCTTGCTAGCATTGTGATAATAGTGAGTAAACTCGCTGACTTACGCTGAGACATCTTGTCATTGTGGACGGGAATGGACACAAACAGCCATTCCGGCACCATCAATGTACAAAATTGGCTAAGACCTCTGTGAGGATCGAGGCGGGATAACGCTGTAGGTTGAATATCTTACGCTCTAGAATTCATACGCCCGCATCCATGCCCGGCGCCAATTGTCCCGCTCACAGGCCCAGAAGCAATCCCACAGGACGACCGGCCGTAATACACTGTCCCGCATCCGTCGCACCTGCAATTCAGAAGTGGAAACCCGGCCGGTTACGATCACCGCACCGTCCCGGTCTGTTCTGGCGATGTCGCTTCCCACGGCTGAATACGCTTCAACGACGTCACGAACGGGATGTCCATAGGAATTATTCACGCCGGCTGAAAACACCGCGTAGCGGGGGCGAACCCGTGCAATCCACTCAGGGGCCAACGAACTTCGCGCCCCGTGATGGGGCACTTTGAGCACAGTCGCCGGATCTTGGCCGAGTGCGGCAAGGCGGTGAAGTCCGTCGATTTCAATATCGGCGGCAAACACAATGTTCTGTCGGCCGCACATCAACTGCGTCACAACAGACTCGTTGTTTAAGACTGTGCCGCTCCTGTTTTGGAAGGAAGTTCCGCCATCCTTGCCCGTAACCGGATTGAGTACCAGCAGGCGACAGGCGTTTCCGTCGACAATACTCTGCCCTCTGACCGCCACATGGTCCGTCACCTTTCGCGCACTCACCGCCTGGCGCAATTGCTCGAAGAGGGGCTCGGGTCGTTCTATCCATGTGTGCCAGAACTCTCCGACTTCCAGATGTCGGATCAGCCAGGGAAGGCCTCCGACATGATCCTGTTGGGGATGAGTCGCAACGATGTGGTCCAGCCGGCGAATGCCTTGATTCAATAAGAACGGCCCGATGACGCCGCGCCCCATGTCGAACCGTTCATACTTGTTCCCGCCATCGATTAACACCGTCTTCCCGTCAGGCAGTTGCAGCAACGCGCTGTCTCCCTGCCCGACATCAAGAAAGGTGACGCGCCAATGATCCCCGTCTACGAATGAACTTCCGGACCACATCCATCCGCCCAACGCCACCGCCATCAACCCTGCGCCGACGCTCCGCTGGTGCCGAAACCGAGCCAGACTGGCTGCGAGCAGCGCGCCTAGATAGAACAACGCCAGGCCCCATAGCGGAGGGGCGGATACTCGCCACTCTCCCCCTGTCAAATTTGCGCACCAGTGAAGCGCGTTCACCATCCACTCCAGCAAGGCCTGTTGAAACAACGCAAACGGAAGATTTTCCGTGCCATGCAGGAGCGCTACGATCGCCGACAGAAGCCCCACAGGGACAAGAATGATCCCCGTGAAGGGAACCGCGACCAGATTGGTTATCAGGCCAAGCCATGGCACCTGATTGAAATACCAGGCCACCAGCGGAATTGTGATCAGAGTCACCGCTGCTCCCAGGACAACCGCCTCAATCACATGCACACCCCAACTCCTCCACCGCGGGTCGAGAGGCTCCTCTTTCTTTGTCTGGCGCGATGCCGCGGCGATCACCCGGATAATCGCCAGCACAGAAAGAAAGGATAACTGAAAAGAGATGTCCCCGATCGCTCGAGGATCATGCAACAGAATCAACATGGCCGCGCCAGCCAACGCATGCAGAAGATGTCGCTCCGAGCCGATCCAGACAGTCGCGAACGCCAGACAAATCATGATCCATGCCCGCATGGTTGCGAGTTCGGCGCCGGCAAGCAGCGCATAGCCCGTCACGATGATCCAGGTGCCGAGAATCGCCAGGCGAGTCGGAATCACGAACCTCGTGACTCTCAATAATACCGGCGAGGGAAGTAGCGTGAGTCCCCGGCGGAGTGCGCCGAAGACCACAATGGCGATGAGCCCCAGGTGCGATCCGGAAATGGAAAGCAGATGAATGGTTCCCGTCGTCATGAATACGTCCTGAACTTCTTCCTCGACATACCCGCGCTCTCCGATGACAATCCCCAAAAATAAACCGAGGGCCGGCTGGGTAAGCGATCGGCTTGCAGCTTCTCGAATAACACCTCGCCAACGGTCGATACATCCCTGGACCCGCCACCGCCAGTCCACCGTGTCATCTGAGTGCACGACGTGGAGGGCGTCCGGACCGGTAACCGTTCCGATAGCCTCGATGCCCTGCCGCTCGACATAGGATGCATAATCGAATCCTCTGGGATTGAGCGATCCCGTCGGAGTATGGAGTTTTACGCGAAAGACGACCTGATCGCCGGCATAGACAGCGTGTCCCGCCTCTCGCCAGGTCAGCCGAATGATTTTACGGGACGATGTGTGCGAAGCAGTCGCGCCCGCATTGACAAGCATCGTCAGACGCGAGGGCGCATGCTGTACCAGACCGACGATGCGACCCGCATACTCCGAACTGGATTCCGCCGAAAAGTCATCGCGGACGTGAGGCGCGACCGGTGGCGTCACCCCTATCCAATATATGACTCCCAGACAGAGCAACACACACCAGGACAGACTTCTTGACTGCTCCAGAATTCCGAAGCGCTCGGCGATAGAAAGGATCAAAACAAATACAAGCAAAACGGAGAGTACAACGACGGGGAAGAAGGGGAAAAACGCACCGGCCACAAGCCCGGCAAGAAAGGCGGCACAAAGGGATGGCAGCATAAGCCTTCCCTGTCACGGATATGTCGCTACGTGAGATGCGTGCGCACAAGTCGTGCGAGATCTTCGGCCACTTCCCGGATCACTGCGTCCCGCTCTCCCTCGACCATGATCCGGAGCAGCGGCTCCGTCCCGGAATAGCGGACCACCACCCGGCCGCTCCCGTTCAACCGGCGTTCGCTTTCGCGGATGGCCCGATCGATATCCGGCACGGTCTCCAGCTTCGGTTTCTGCTTCACGGTGATATTGAGGAGAATTTGCGGGACCGCGGACATGGCCTGCGCCAATTCCGACAGCGGTTTTCCGGTCCGTTTGATCAGCGAAATCATTTGGAGCGCGGAGATCAGTCCATCGCCGGTCGTATTGTGATCCAGAAAAATAAAGTGCCCCGATTGTTCACCGCCGAAGTTATACCCTTCGGCAAGCATGCGCTCGAGCAAATACCGATCTCCGACGGGTGTCCGCAATAATGTGATTCCCGCTTTCGCCATGGACAGTTCAAGCCCGAAATTACTCATCACGGTCCCGACCATCGTGTGCTTGGCCAACAATCCGTTTTGATGCAAATCGAGCCCCAACGCCGCCATGACATGGTCGCCGTCGATAATCGTCCCCTGCTCGCAGACGAAGATCGCGCGGTCGGCATCGCCATCGAGGGCAATGCCGATATCAGCCTTGTGGCGACGGACGGCGTCCTGCAGCTGTTCCGGGTGCACGGCCCCGCATCCGGCGTTGATGTTCATGCCGTTCGGTTCATTGCCGATCACATCGACCTTCGCCCCAAGCTCGCGCAACACTTTCGGAGCCAGCTTGTACGCAGCACCGTTGGCGCAGTCCACGACCAGCTTGATCCCCTGGAAGTCCAGTTCCCGCGGCAACGACCGTTTTGCAAACTCGATGTACCGCCCTTCCGCATCGTCGATGCGAAAGGCTTTCCCGATCAAATCCGCGGTTGGACGCAAATGGCTGATCTCATTCGAGACGATCAAATCCTCAATGCGGGCTTCCATTTCATCGGGCAATTTGAAGCCGTCGTTCGAGAAGAATTTGATGCCGTTGTCTTGATAGGCATTGTGCGACGCCGAAATCACGACCCCTGCATCCGCCCGCAGACTTCTGGTCAGAAATGCAATGGCCGGCGTCGGCATCGGGCCCACCAACAACACATCCACCCCCATGGAACAGATGCCTGCCGTGAGCGCCGACTCCAGCATGTAGCCGGAAATACGCGTATCCTTTCCGATCACGATTTGATGACGGCCGGCACGACGCATAAACAGATGTGCCGCGGCTCGTCCAAGCTGCATCGCCATTTCACTGGTCATCGGTTCAAGATTAGCGACACCGCGAATACCATCAGTTCCAAAAAGTTTACGCATAGTGATCCTGTTTCAAGGTGAGAGGTGCCGAACGAATCGCTGCGACTACCTTGACGACATCCTTCATACTGGCGACATCATGCACGCGAATGATCGCAGCCCCACGGTCTACCGCCATGGCTACGGCAGCAGCGGTGCCCCATTCCCGACCCTCCACAGGCCGGTCAAGAATCTTTCCCAGAAACGCCTTCCGTGAAAGTCCCGTCAAAAGGGGACATCCAAATCCGCGAAAGACCGACAAATGATTCAATAATTCCAAGTTATGCCCCTGCAGCTTACCAAACCCCACTCCCGGATCAAGCACGATATGGTTTTTCACAATCCCCGCCTGTTCCGCTGCGCCGATCCGTTCCTCAAAAAACTCCCGCACCTCTGAAACGACGCTGTCATACCTGGGAGCTTTTTGCATAGTCGCAGGCACGCCTTGCATATGCATCAACACGACCGCTGCCTCATACGCTGCGACCACAGACGCCATCTCGGAGTCGAAACGCATGGCGGTGACATCATTGATGATTGATGCGCCCGCCTCGAGTGCTGCACGGGCCACCCGCGACTTCATCGTATCCACAGAGATAGGGACGGTCGTCCGTTTAACCACCTCGTTCAAGACCGGAAGCAACCGAGCCATCTCTTCCTGCTCACATACAGGAGCGGCTCCCGGTCTCGTCGATTCCGCCCCCAGATCGAGAATGTCCGCTCCTTCTTCCACGAGTGCTAGGGCATGCGCGACAGCCCGATCAGCCGAGAGATAACGACCTCCATCGAAAAAGGAGTCCGGCGTAATATTGACAATCCCCATCATGAGCGGACAGCCATGGATCGGGATCGACCTCCCCCTGGAAACTATTGTGTAGTCGATCACCTACGTACTCCGCATAAAGATGGATATCACAGGATTCTATCCAGCGGGAAAATAGGAATGCCAGATTTCCGTCCGCGCCGAAAGAGCAAACGCCCGCTTTCATTTCATCCAGCGGTGCCGTAGCAACGAATGCTGCACTTCTTATCTGCGCCCAAACAAGAAGTGCGGCTTGTGTACTGAAGTAGAGTTAGACAGGAACCGTCTGAGAGGAATATTGCAACAAAATTGCATCGATTTCTGATGCGTCAAGCACTTCTTTTTCGAGCAATGCTTCAGCCAACGCTTTCAAACTGGTCATATTCTCGGTAAGAATCCGCTTGGCTCGCTCATAGTTTTCCGTCACAAGCCGCCTGATCTCAAGATCGATATCGAGTGCGACTTGATCGCTGAAATCACGCTTCGCCGTGATCTCACGGCCCAGAAAAATTTCTTCTTCTTTCCGTCCGAAGGTAAGCGGTCCCAACTTTTCGCTCATCCCCCACTCGCAGACCATCTTCCTGGCCAAATCAGTGGCCCGCTCAATATCGTTCCCCGCTCCGGTCGTCACATGGTTGAGCACCAGCTCTTCAGCGACCCGCCCACCCATCAAAATAGCGAGGTTATTGTAAAGGAAATCCTTCGAATAGTTGTGCCGGTCGTCGGTCGGCAGTTGCATCGTCACGCCCAAGGCCCGCCCGCGCGGAATAATCGTGACTTTGTGAACCGGATCCGTTCCCGGCAGCAGTTTCGCCATCAACGCATGGCCCGCCTCATGGTAGGCCGTCGTGCGCTTTTCTTCGTCCGTGAGCATCATGCTCTTGCGCTCGGCCCCCATCAGCACCTTGTCTTTGGCCATTTCAAAATCGACGACCTCGACTTCTTTCTTATTCTGACGGGCCGCCCACAAGGCCGCTTCATTCACAAGATTTTCAAGGTCGGCTCCTGAAAATCCCGGCGTCCCTCTGGCGATCTTTTCCAATTCGACATTGGCGGCTACAGGCACCTTCTTCGTGTGCACCTTGAGAATTTCCGACCGCCCTCTGAGATCCGGGCGGTTTACGACGACCTGCCGGTCAAACCGGCCGGGCCGCAGCAATGCAGGGTCCAACACATCAGGCCGGTTCGTCGCGGCGATCAGAATGACGCCTTCCGTCGTATCGAAGCCGTCCATTTCGACCAGCAATTGATTCAGCGTCTGCTCCCGCTCATCGTGCCCGCCGCCCAAACCGGCGCCGCGCAACCGTCCCACCGCATCAATTTCATCGATGAAAATAATGCAGGGCGCATGCTTCTTGCCCTGTTCGAATAAATCGCGCACACGCGAGGCTCCGA
>CAYPOR010000046.1:0-24130 GCA_964412445.1 uncultured Nitrospira sp. | reverse complement strand
TTCCGCTACCCGCAGCTCAAAGGGAAGTGCGGCGACTGCGAATATACCGACATCTGCGGCGGCTGCCGCGCCCGTCCCTACGTGGACCACGGCGACTGGCTGGACGAGGATGAATGGTGCCTCTATACGCCGAAAGGCGGCGAGAAAATCAAAGTGGCGTTCAATATCCCGGAAGAATCGGAAGTCGCCTGGGACGAAGCATCGGCCTTGCGCTTGAGCCGCATTCCCTATTTTCTCCGCGCCATGGTCAAGAAAGGCGTCGAGAAACACGCCCGCGAAAATCAGGTTCCTCTCATCACTATCGAGCTGATGGAAGAACTCAGAAAGAAGCGATTCGGCAACGACGCGCCGGTTTTCAATTTCGACATGAAGGGTAAGGACTGAGGGGATAGCGTCGGCGCGTTTTCGCCGCGTTGCCTCATAAACGCTCTATGGACGCCCTCCAGAGTATCGTCACTGATCTCAACACTCTGATTCCGATCGTCAACCACTGGTTCCATCTGCTGTCGGCCATTATTTGGATCGGCGGGCTGGCGTTTCTCGTGATGGCCGTCACCCCGGGCTTGAAAAAAGCCGTGGCGAAAGAACAGATCAAGCCCATCAGCGACGTGTTTTACCGGCACTATAAGAAAATCGCCGGAATCCTGCTGGTGGTGCTCCTGTTTACCGGCGGCGTCAATCTACATTACGTCAATCAAGTGATGACCTCACAGACGCAACTGGGCATGCAGCATAACGTCAAGTACCTGACCATTTTCTTTATCAAGCTCGGACTGGTCCTCTGCCTGCTTACGCTTTTCCTCTATACCGTCATCTTCAAATCCGATGAGGATGCGGAGGATGAGGAGGACTATGAAGTCATTCCCTATCAGCGTGCGGCTCTCTGGATGGGTTTCTTCATCGTCCTCTGCGCGGCAGCGATGAAGCACCTCCACCTGTAACAGCTTCCCCTCTCCCACTCACACACTGTATCAAAATAGCCGGCACTCGTACCGATTCAGATACGTTGATGTAAGCTGAATTATTTCCTCTGGCTCCCGATCACCGTCGACACAGCCCTGTATCGCAAGAAATCAACGCGTTAGAACTCACTCGCACAATCAAGCGATGTGGTCGTCCTGGTACGCCCATTGCTGTACCTCAAGTAAGTTATTCACCCATAGGTAGATTCTCATAGAGAATCTTTGTTGGCTATGATGACTTGTTCCATCTTTTCTCCATCCGGTCAGATATGGCATGGCTCGGAGCCGTCAGTCGCGCAACTTGTCTCTGAGGGTTCCCCTCTGCAGGATGACGCTGTGTCCGGATTGTGCCCATCCGGACACACGCTGATGCCTTCGGCCAGAGCCATGAGCGCCGTGCCTCCGAAAGGAGGCACGGCCTCTTACAACCACTCCGCGCGTCAGCATCATTATCGGATCTTGACGTACCGCCTTCACCATGAAAGGGCAGACATGTTGAATTCTGATTCTCGAGCAGAATCGATGTCAGGGAAAATCTCACGAAACGGACAACCTCGGACTCAAACTAATGCACCCCGGGTGTCCGTCCGCCATAGTCAGACCACCAGGCTGACAATCACGCTTCCGCGGCAACTGGTCGATCAACTTCGGGATGCCGCGTACTGGACTCCGCAGACCACGCTGGCGTGGCTGGTTGAAGATGCGCTCCGGGCGACACTCGGTCAGATGGAGATCGCCAACCGCGGGCCATTTCCGCCTCGTGAGCAGGAATTGAAGGCCGGACGTCCCCGCATGAGGCGAGGAGCGGAAAAAAACAGGATATTGTTGGTTCGCCAGTTGACGGCGATGCGGAATGGGAAGAAGGGAGTGATCCCGCCCGGAATACCGGAGGCGCCGCCCGTAGACACACAGGGCGAGCAACCCGCCTCTGCCCTGAGATAACCCGGCGTCCGTCCGCACAATTCCCGCGCTCGCAGGACCGCAGGTATCACCCGGTTCCCGACAGACCGGGACGGTACACCGGCGAACGATTTGCCGCGCAGTTCCGCCGTATCGGAAAGGGATTCAGGAAAAGGATATCAAGAAGCTTACCGGCCGGAGAATGCCCGTTTGAACACGGTCTTCAACCCGAAATAGGCGAACGAATCTTTCAGATTTGAGTAGAGCCGCTTGAACCGGCCCATCTCCGGATTCGTCACATATTCCATCGTCAGCGCAACCCGCTCCTCGCCTTCCGCCAGAGGGGTCACCGCATGCCAGAGTTTGTCGCCGTTGAAGATCACCATGTCCCCCGGCTCGGTGATGAGTTCGAGATGCTGCGGCTCCTTCGCCGGATCATCCTTGAACAGGTCGCACACCAGCTTACAGTGCGTTGACCGGTCGACCATTCCCAGCAGGATCGTGTAGCGCGCACCTTTGTAGTACGACGTATCGTAATGAAATCCGATGTGGTCGCCCGGCTCCGTGTAATAGTAGAGCGCGCAGGAGTGCGGATCGTCATCGGGGCAGAGCAGCAGATTCGCGTGAACCAGCCGGTTCAGAAAACCGCGATAGGCGGACGACCGGTACAAGTCGAGAAACACCGGCGCCTGCTCCTGCACCGTATAATAGCTGACGCTGCCGCCTTTCTTATGGCCCGGAATATAGTTGCGGTTGATGCGCGGCTTGAGCCCTTCCACCTGCGGCACGAACGTCGATTCGACGAACGACCGCGGCAGAAACTGCTTGATGACAAGAAACTCGTTCTGCGCCCAGTAGGCGTTGTGCAACCGGTCGAAATCGAGCGCCGCAACGGCCCGGTCGAC
Source organism: uncultured Nitrospira sp. (assembly GCA_964412445.1). Lineage (GTDB taxonomy): Bacteria > Nitrospirota > Nitrospiria > Nitrospirales > Nitrospiraceae > Nitrospira_D. The sequence goes on along the minus strand of CAYPOR010000046.1, from coordinate 21,363 downwards.
GGCTTCCGTCACTGACTGTGTGCTGGTGGATTGCATCTCGTCGTCCTCTTCCTCCCCGCCAGGTTCCCGCCGATTCAACCCGCCGGATTACAGGCGGCTAATTCAACACCGGCGCCTTGACCACCTCGACATCGGCCGGGGCCTTGAAATCGAAGACTTCTTCCCCCAACCCGAGATTCGGCTTCAGCGATGAAAACTCGAACGTCGCCACATTCCCGCTGATTTCATGCAGCCACACCGTGCGAATGAAATAGGTCTTCGGAAACACCTCCACGACGATCCGTTGGACATGTCTGGTCGGATCCGACTCGCGCCCCTTCGGCACCAGACTCAGGAGGCGGATACCGCCGGCACCACGCTCTTTCCCGGTCGCCGGGGAAATCTCAAATGACTCTTCCAGCTTCGCCGCTCCCTGCAACAGTTCCAGAGGCGCCTGAGATGCCGCCATGTGCGTCAACTTACCGATAAGCACCTGCTTATGCTCGGGCACATAGACTTTGACGTCGTCATGGTTCACATAAATCTGTTCGTTCGCCGGGTCAAGGTAATCCCACCGCAGCCGTCCGGGCTTCTTGATATAGACCTTCCCAGACGATGTGACCGGCCGCTCGAATCCCTCTATTCTGGTCTTTTGCGTAAAGTCTGCCTGAAGGTCTTTCGTTTTCTCATAGCGGGCCTGCAACTGCTTCACGACCTCGTGCACTTCCTGCAGTGCCTTCTCATCAGGTACACCATCGACGCCCCAGACAGGCCAGACCGGCGCGCAGGCGATCATCCCGACGAACACCCAGACTTTCCAGCTCATCATGCTTCGGTCGCTCCCACCGGGCCGCGTCGTCCCAACACTTCCCGGCGCCCGTCCCGTCCAGCCGCGCCGACGATTCCATCCGCTTCCATTTGTTCGATCATCCGGGCGGCGCGGGGATAGCCGACGCGCAATCGCCGCTGAATCAACGACGCGGAGGCCTGGCCGGTCGACAGCACCAGGTCTTTCGCCTGCTCATAGACTTCGTCCTTCGCTTCCTCCTCCGCCGCTTCCTCCTGTTTCAAGGATTGCAGCTCGGGATCGTACTTGGGCAACGCCTGTTTCTTCACAAAGTCCACGACGCACCGCACATCGTCGTCGGAAACGAACGAACCGTGCAACCGGGCCAGCCGCCCCGTACCGGAGGCCAGATACAGCATGTCCCCCCGACCCAGCAGAGCTTCCGCGCCGTTCGCGTCAAGAATCGTTCGCGAGTCGGTCTTGGATGACACCTGGAATGCGATCCGGGCAGGGAAGTTCGCCTTGATCAAACCGGTCAGCACATCCACCGACGGCCGCTGCGTCGCCAGAACGAGGTGAATACCGGAGGCCCGGGCCATCTGCGCCAGCCGGGCGATCTTGTCTTCGACATCCTTCGGCGCCACCATCATCAAATCCGCCAGCTCGTCGATCATCACGACGATATAGGGCAGCGGCTCGGGCGGCGTCGGGCGATCCCGTGGGCCTGGATCGACTTCGGGATCCGTCGATTCACCGGCAGAAAGCCGCTGCTCTTCCGTCAGAAACTGCATCGGCAGTTCCGGTTGATTCGCCGCCGCAGCCTCCTCCGCAAACGCTTCATGGAGTCCCGCGACCTTACGGTTGTACGCATCGATATTCCGCACGCCGGCTTCCGACAGCAACTTGTACCGCCGTTCCATCTCGGCCACCACCCAGCCCAGCCCGCGCGCCGCCGACTTCGCATCGGTGATGACCGGCCGCAGCAAGTGGGGAATGCCGTCGTACGCCGAAAACTCCAGCATCTTCGGATCGATCAACAAGAGCTTGACCTCGCTCGGCCGCGCGGAAAAGAGAATGCTCAACAGCATCGTATTAAGCCCGACGCTTTTCCCGGCCCCGGTCGCGCCGGCCACCAGCAGATGCGGCATGGTTTTGAGATCCGCCGTCGCCGGCGCGCCGAAAATGTCTTTGCCCAACGCCAGCGTGAGCTTCGAACGGGCCTTCGTGAAGGTCTCGCTCATGACGACTTCCTTCATCGACACCGTTTCGCGAGCCATGTTCGGCACTTCGATGCCGACGACCGACTTCCCCGGAATCGGCGCGACGATGCGCAGACTGATGGCCTTGAGCCCGAGCGCCAGGTCGTCAGCCAGATTCACGATCCTCGCCACCTTCGTTCCCGGAGACGGCTCGAACTCATACATCGTCACGACCGGACCAGGCCGCACTTCGGTGACCTTGCCGATGATCCCGAAACTCGCCAGGGCGCGGGTCAGCACATCCGACTGCGCTTTCAACTCGTCGTCCGACATGCGCGTGATCGGACCGGTGGGATCGCTCAACAACTCATCCGGATCGGGAAGCTGATAATCCCCGGAATCCACCGACGTGGTGACCGGCTCCACATCCAGTTCGGCTGCTTCAGCTGGAGCAGACGTTGCCGCAATCGGCGGCTGGATCACCGGCCATTCAACCGCGGCAGCCGATTCTGTCTGAGCGGGCTCCGTCGCGATTGAAGCAGGTTCCGCCGCCGGCTCCGGTTCCGGACGTTCCTTCACCGCCCGGCTCCGCTGCCGCCGGTTACCGGACTCGACAGGCGTCTCAGGCGCCGGCTCCGGCATCAACGCCGCCAGCTTCTCACGCCAGGCCGCCCAGCGTTCCGGGAAGCCCTGCACCAGCTCTGTCAATGACAGCGGGGTCGTGAACAGGAGTGACACTAAAAAACCGGCCAGAATCACAATGTGGGCGCCGGTGCTGGCAAACCAGGACCTGAGTCCATCGGCCAGGACCTGGCCGAATACGCCGCCCGCCATTCCTCGATGGACAAATCCGCTGCTCACCGTAGGAACCGCGGTGGCTTCAAGATGGAGAAAGGCGCTCAGGAAGAACACCGCCGCGAGCGAACTGACGGCCGTGCGCAACCGGATGCTGACGGGACTTTGAGAAAAACAGCGCAAGCCGAGCTTGCCGAGCAACAGCGGAAACAGATACGCAGCCCCGCCGATCAGGAAAAAGAATCCTCCGGCCAGTACCGCTCCGAAAGAACCGATCAGATTGCGCGGGGGAGCCGCCGCCGGAGCGCCGGAGGCCACGGTTTCGGCTTCGCCCGGCACGAATGACAATAGACTTAAGAACGTGAGCAGACTCAGCGCGATCAAGATCACGCCGATGACTTCACGCTGGATATGGGAAGGAGGAGCGGGGGCGCGGCGGGCTTCGCCCCGCTTCGCCGGCGTCGTAGCACCCATGCCGCGGATGCTAACACAGGGGGGGAATCGTTTCAAACGAATGAGAGCGGAACTCGATCGACCATCCCGTGAGCCGGACGCTCCATCATTATGCCTTATGCCGGAGAACGCATGATGCGCATGAGCCGGATCAGTTGTTCAAGCGAAAGTACTTCCGCTCTGACGGACATCGAAAGGGCCAACTGCTCAAGTGCGTCGGCAATACGCATCTGGTCATACCCTTCGTCTCGGAGTGAATTTACCAGGGTCTTCCGCCGGTGGGCGAAGGCAGCTTTCACGAGCGTCGCAAACTTCGGCTCTTCTTCAGGGCTGAGTTCCCTCTCTGCTCTCGTTCGTAACAGTACCACGGCGGAGCCGACTTCCGGCCTGGGCCGGAAACATTGAGCGGAGACTCGAAACGCTTTGGTGATTTCGGCGGCATACTGCGCCATGACCGAGAGCACCCCGTAGTCCGACGTCCCCGGCTTGGCCGCCAGACGGTCGGCCACCTCGTTTTGCAGCATCAACACGAGACGCGGGAAGCGATCGCGCTGATCGAGCAACGTAAACAGCAGGGGCGTGGAAATGTAGTACGGCAGATTGGCCACGACGATGGTGCCGGCCGGCAACGACTCCAACGGGTAGGCCAACGCGTCGGCCAGGATCAGATCAAGGTTGGGATATTCCTGCTGCCGTTCGGCCAGGTAGGCATGCAGCCGTGGATCGACTTCGACGGCGGTCACTCGACCGGCGGTCTTGCACAAGAGATCGGTGAGCGCGCCGCGCCCCGGACCGATCTCCAGCACATGATCGCCCGCCCCGATTTCGGCCAGGGCCACGATCTTCCGGATGATGTTGGGATCGATGAGAAAATTCTGTCCGAGTCGTTTGACGGCGGCGGGAGGATCGAGCGGATTCACAGCTCACCGGCCCGGCGGAGGAGCCTGCGCCAACTGCTTGGCCAGCGCCGCCAGCGGGGTGCGATAGCCCTCGATCGTGTCGCTGAACTCTTCGACCAGATCGTTCGTGAACGACGGGCCCGGATGAATCGCGGCAAACTTCTGCCCCTCCGCCGGCCCTACCGCCTCGGTGATCAGCGCGACCGTGCGGGCTTTCCACTTGGCGACCCGTTCGTCACCGGCCACCGTGTTCAAATCCGCCAGGGTCTGTTTGGCGAGGGCGTCCAGTTCCTTGATCTGCTGTTGCACGACGGCAAGCCCGTTGGATGCTTCCTGTGACATACTCGATGAAGTCCTTCCTATTTCGCGCGCGCCGTCGCGCGACTCTGAGCGATTCTGGCGGCCAGCGTGATCGCTTCCACCAGGCTGCCGGGATCGGCCACGCCTTTCCCGACGATATCGAACGCCGTGCCGTGATCGACGGACGTACGGATGATGGGGAGTCCGACCGTCAGATTCACGCAAGTCCCGAACGCCACCAGCTTCAACGGAATCAACCCCTGATCATGATACATCGCCACGATACCGTCATACTGCCCTTTCACCGCCTTGCCGAACAATGTATCGGCCGGCTGCGGGTCGCTGGCCAGAATGCCCCGGGCCTGCGCCGCGCGGGCGGCCGGTAGAATCACCCGGGCCTCCTCGTTGCCGAAGAGCCCGTGTTCCCCGGCATGGGGATTCAACGCGGCAACGCCGATTCTGGGCTTTTTGATTCCGTAGAGCCGGGTAAGGGCCTGATGAGCGAGGCGAATCGCTTTTTCAATCTTCGCCTGCGTCAGCAACTTGGACAAATCCTTGATCGCGACATGCGTCGTCACAAACATGATGCGAAGCGGGCCGCCGACGATCATCATGCCGGACTCTTTGGCGTTGGTCAGATCGGCCAGCAGTTCGGTATGCCCCGGGTAATGACAGCCCGCCATGTTGATGGCTTCTTTATTGATCGGCGCCGTCACGATACCGTCGATGCAGCCGATGTCCGCCAGATGCACGGCCTTCTTGATGAACTCGATCGAGGCCGCGCCGGTTTCCGCCGCCGCCACACCGGCGGTAAACTTTTTCAGCGGGGTCTCCATCGGATCAAGAACCGCCACCGTATTGCCCTTCAGCGAAACCGGGTCATGGCCATGCACCGGCACCACATTCAATTTGAGCCGCAACGCCTTGATCGTCCGCTCCATGACCGGCACAGATCCGATGACCAGCGGCAGGCAAAGGCGCTGCACCTCGCGGCCCGCCAGCGCTTTGGCGATCACCTCCGGGCCGATCCCGGCGGGATCGCCCATGGTGATGCCGAGCAGCGGCAATGACGGCTCTGTCGTAACGGCACGTTTAGAAGGCATAAAGATACCCCGTATACCCCAGATAAAGGATGGCGCCGGCGCCCAGCAACCACGGTTGCCATCGGCCGCCGACGAGAATTTGAAGCAGGCAGAGTCCGGCTGCAATGACGGCCAGCACCATCGCGATCATCGCGGAGGACGCCAGAGCCCACTCGGTTCCGATCAACCCCACCGAGACAGGAAACGTCCCCTGGAACACCATCGCGCCCGTGACATTCCCGATCGCGAGACGATCCTTCTTTCGATAGAGCCAGAGAAAACTGTTCGACATTTCCGGCAATTCCGTCGCCAGAGGCGCAATCAGCAGGGCGAGAATCAGCGGCGAAACGGCAAACGTGGCGGCCACGGTTTCCGCAGCGGTCACAAACAGATGCGCGCCCGCGATCAACCCACCGAGACCCGCCGCAGCCTGGAGGCCGATCATCGTATAGGACGGCGTCTTGGCCTGCTTGGCGAACAACAGCGGTTCCAGCGAACCGTCGCCGCCTTCTTCGTCTTCGGCGCTGAATTTGATCTTCATGTAGTAGATGTAGAGACTCATCAATCCGATCGCCGCCGCGACGTGAACCGCACGGGACGGAATAAACACACAGCCCAGCGCGACCGCATACCCGATCGTGAAGAACGTCAGATCCGTCCGGACCTCGCCGTAGTTTAAATGAAACTGAGCCGTCCGTTTGCCCGCCCGGGCGAACAGAATCAGTAACAGCGCGAGAATCGGCAGAACCAGCGTGCTGAGCATAAAAGGGGCGCCGAGGATTGCGCCCAGGCCGACTTCCGCTTCCTGCCGGCTTGTCCCGAAAAAGATCGCGATGACGGGGATCGACGTTTCCGGCAGCGTGGTGCCGATCGCCGCGAAGATGCTGCCGACCGCGCCTTCGGAAATACCGAGCCGCTTCCCCAGCCACTCGATGGCATTGGTGAAGAGGCCGCATCCGCCCAGCGTCACCGCGACCGACACGAGAAACAGCAGCACGTAAAAGAGCACTGTCACGAACGTGTTCCCTTCTTGCCCTTCCGTGGCGCCGACCGGGAGTACGCCACCCGGGCCTCATCCATCACATCTTTCAGCGGGCGTCCGGTCCGGACGGCAATCTTCCGGCAATCGGCATATTCCGGCGCCGCTTTCTCCCACCCGGCTCCGATTTCGCCGATTTTCATCTTCACCGGGCCACCGGTCACGTTCACCGTCACAAACCGCCGCGGAAGCACCTGCCGGTCGAGTTCCTGAATCCGGACACCCAGCGCCGTGGTTTCCTGCAACACCACTTCCAACACCGCATCGGTCTGTTCGCGCGGCGCGAGACAACTCAGGATGACGCCGGGCCGGCTCCGCTTCATAATGACGGGAATCAACGCCACATCCAGCGCCCCGACGGCAAAGAGCTGCGCCATCACATGCTCGTAGGCCTGGGGGTTCAGGTCATCGAGATTCGTTTCGATCTGCACCACCCGGTCGACCGGCCGGCCGACCGAGACCGCCTCGTCGGCCAGAAAAATCCGCAGCACATTAGGCCAGCCCTCCGGGTCAGCATCACCCGCACCGTATCCGACTTGCGCGGACTCGAGCACCGGCATCGGCCCGAACGAGGCGGCCAGCGTGCGCAACAGCGCCATCCCCGTCGGCGTCGCCAATTCGCAGCGCGGTCCCTCCGAATAGACGGGAATTCCCTTCGCGAGCGCAGCAACGGCCGGGCCGGGAACCGGGAGCAGACCATGCGCGGTTCGAATCGTCCCGGCACCGACATTCACCGGAGAAGCCGTGACCTGCGTGACGCCCAATAGATGACAGCCCAACACCGCCCCTACAACATCGATAAACGAATCAATCACACCGACTTCATGGAAATGGACATCCCTCTTCGCGACTCGATGTGCCAGCCCTTCGGCCTCCGCCAGATGATCGAACACAGCCCGGCTCTGTTCCTTCACGGCAGCCGGCAGCGTGCTGGCGGCAAGGATCTTCTGAATGCGGGAGAGCGAGAGGGGCCGATCGAATCCCCGCTGGATGACGACCGAAACTTTGGTCGCGTGCAGCGCGCCTCGATGAACCTGCCGCTGTTCGAGCCGATACCCGGTCAGCTTCAGGCGCTTCAATTCGCCGCGGAGCCGGGCCAGCGGAAGACCGGCATCGACCAGGGCGCCGAGCACCATGTCGCCGCTGACACCAGAGAAACAATCGAAATGCAGCCGTCGTCCCACTCCCGCTCCTTATCGACGCATCGCAAAAAGGCCGCTCATCTTACCCAAGGCGCTCCGCCACAGCAATCGCTTCAGCTCTTTCGTTGACAGGTTTCAGGGGCTATGTTATCCCCCGTACATGACGCACACATATTTTGAGATCGTTTCCTCGGCCTCGCGAACCGGTTGTGCCGCCTTCATAGGCACCTGCATCGCCGGGCGTGCCGGCCGCTTGGCAACCGTCTGCCTGTTACTCCTGGGCATCACCAGCCTCATCGCGCTGACTCCGGTCGACGGATTCGCTAAAACAAAACCTCCGCGCGTCCCGCGCCCTGAGCCGGAGTTAAAGATCCTGGACTTGAACATCGCCCCGACGCCGTACGAGGCAGGCAACGGACCCCTGGAATTTTCCGTGAACGTGCAACTCCCGAAAGAACTCAACGGCGCAACCGTGCTCGAGGTCTCCTCCCTCATCAGTTCGCCATCCAAAACCTCACTACGCTTTCTGACCCATCGCCAGGCGCTTCAGCCGCAGTCGATCAAGCCTGGCGAAGCGCGCACCACGCTCCCGATCCGCTTGTCCTGGGACGGCCAGGACCATAGAAAGCAATTGGCCGGTCCCGGCACCTATGCGTACGAAGTCCGTGTCAAATTGCTGGCCAACGGCGAGAAAGGACTGCGCACGATGATGGTGGCCTGGCCGAAGCGCGGGGAACTGACCGTCAAGTAGCCGACGGACGCCTGGTCCGTGGATTGTCCAGCATATTGATGCGATGGGCAAGGCACCCGGCGCCGAATCCATTATCGATATTCATCACCCCGACACCGGCCGCGCAGGAATTCAGCATCGTGAGCAGCGCGGCCAGACCGCCGAAACTCGCGCCGTAGCCCCGGCTCGTCGGCACCGCGACGACCGGACAATCGACCAATCCTCCGACGACACTCGGCAGCACCCCGTCCATCCCCGCCACCACGATTGCCACCCGCGCTTCGAACAGCCGATCCTTCCGGCCGAGCAGCCGATGCAACCCGGCGACGCCGACATCATACAGCGTTTCGACATGGCTCCCCATGACCTCTGCCGTCACCCGCGCCTCTTCGGCCACCGGCACATCGGCGGTTCCTGCGGTCAGGACCAGAATATGTCCCGCACGGCGGGCGGGCTTGCCGTCGATAGCCACGATGCGGGCATCGGCATGATAGCGGGCCCGGCGATCGAGCTTCAGGATCGCCTTGGCAATCGCCGGCTCGGCGCGGGTCGCCAGAAACGGACCGCCCTTCTTGATCAATGAGCGGGCGATGGCCACGGACTGCTTCGCCGTCTTCCCTTCGCACAAGAGCACTTCGGGAAACCCCTGGCGGAGCGACCGGTGATGATCCAGCGACGCAAAACCGAGATCTTCGAACGGCAGAGTCCGCAACCGCTGCACCGCATCGTCGACTGTGACCCGGCCGGCCTGCACGCCTTTCAAGAGTCGCTCAATCCCCTCCGGACTCATAGCCGCCCCTTCTCGGGCTTCGCATCCCGCTCCATCAAATCACTCACCGCCTTGCGGCAGGATTTCCCTTCGAACAGCACCGCATTGATTTCCTGCGTGATCGGCATCTCGACCTGGTGCCGCCGCGCCAGACCCAGCGCCGCCCGGGCCGTACGCACGCCCTCCGCCACGGCCTGCATCCCGCCCAGAATGGCATCGAGCGATTCACCCTGTCCCAGCCGGACACCGACCGTATGATTTCTGCTCAAGGAACCGGTACAGGTCAACACCAGATCGCCGACTCCGGAGAGCCCGTAGAACGTGCGCGGATCCGCCCCCATGGCCATACCCAATCGCACGATTTCCGCTAGCCCACGGGTGATCAGCGCCGCGCGCGCGTTATGCCCCAGCTCCAACCCATCGACCACTCCGGCGGCCAGCGCCATGACATTCTTCAGCGCCCCGCCGAGTTGCAACCCGATCAGGTCGCCGTCGGCATAGACCCGCAGGGCCGGGGTCATCAGCGCGGCTTGAAACCGCGCCACCAGCTGCGGATCCCGCCCGGCCAGGCAGACCGCCGTCGGTTTGCCGGCGCTGAGTTCACTGGCGAAGCTCGGACCGGATAACGCCATCAGATAGGGCTCCATCGATTCCGGGAGCACTTCGTCCATGATCTGGGTCATCAGCTTGGAGCTGTCTTCTTCAATTCCTTTGGTAGCGCTGAGCAGCGGCATCGGACGCGACAGACAGGACGCCAGATTGCGCAGCACCTGCCTCGTCACATGGGAGGGGACCACAAACAGCAGACCGTCGCACCGCTCGATCGCCTCCGTCAGAGATGTGGTGGCGGTCAGCGTCCGTGGGAGCGGAACTCCGGGAAGAAACACCCGGTTCTCGTGCGCCGTATTGATGGAGTCGACCACTTCACGTTCATAGGCCCAGAGGCGAATCTCCAGCCCCTTCTCGGCCAGGTGTTTGGCCAGCGCAGTCCCCCACGCACCGGCTCCGATGACTCCGAGCGATCTGATCTCCTGCATCCGGGATGGTTCCTATGGTGAAACTCGACGCGGCTGCCGTTCACACGGACAGGCGGCGCGGATTATAGGAAGCCCCCGTCCAGGAGTCAACGAACGGAACGCCGCCATCAGAATTGTCAAGCCTGGAGCGCTGGAGCGAGAAATCTCCAGGCATCGATGGCACATGCCTTGCTCCTTCTCCGCATGATTTAGAGAAAACTCTTCGCGGGAAGACCTTAAACACATAGGATAGAACACGCGCAGCCGCAGCTGGAGGAAGCCCATGACGCACCGAATACATACGAAACGTACCTGGGGGGGAGTTCTATTGGCAGGCCTTGTATCATTTCTGATGACCGCCCCCTATGCGTATCCTGAAGCCTACATCGGAGGACAAGTTGGTAGTACTATTGCCGGCAAGAAACTGACAGGAGTCGAATTGACAGAGTTTTCGCCTCCCGGATCAATGTCAGACCGCAGCCTCGCCAACTCAGCAGTGGTAGGGCTCAAAGCCGGCTACTACTTCCCCCGGGCTCGGTGGTTCGGATTGGAGACGGAATTTTACCAAACCAATCCTCATATTAAGCAACAACCCACCACTATCTCTATTGCCCCCGGCTCGGTCCTGCGCGACTTCGGCACTGTCCCTGGCGGCACTACAACCGGGGTCCTTTCCGGTGACCAGTTTCGTATCAGAACCTGGGTGCCCGTGAATGCAATGTTTCGCTACCACAAAACCAGACTCCAGCCTTACTTCGGATTTGGTCCGGCACTGTTCATGGCCCGGGTCAAGACGACTGCCGCAGGATTTGAAGGAACTCAGAGTTCCACACGGATTGGACTCAATGCCAAGCTTGGCGCCGAATACTTCATTACCCGACATCTGAGCGCTTCACTCGAAGGACGGTATAACAAAGCCAACTTTACTTTTGAGCCGACCAGTACCGGTGGATTTGGATTCAAAGCCGACTACGATATGATTTTCGTCTCGATCGGCCTGAACTACCATTTTTAGCCGGTTTACGCAGAACACTCGTTCGCCGTAGTATGCAGGTCATGCAGACCTGCCCCGCATGCCGCCAGTCCCTGCCGGAGATCAATCGCTTCTGCACGCAATGCGGCCAACGCCTCGCCGTCTCCGCGCCACCCTCATCGGCCTCGCCCCAGCCCGCACCACCGGCAACGCCGGAGCAATTGAACCTGAACGTGCTCTACGGCATGGTCGGCATGCTGATCCTTATTGTGCTCTTTCCTCCCTGGGAAACCCCGCCGGCGCAGCCTCCGGAATTCCTCGGTCTTCATTTCATCCTGTCCCCGCCAGCGCCGGACGCCATCGTAAGCCGCATGCTGCTCACGATCGAACTGACCACCGTGACCATCGGAGGCCTCTACGCCGCCTTCTTTTTCAGAAGACGCTGACCCGCTCCCGTTGCAGCTACTCAAAATGGTCGCCAGCAAGGCCGCAGGCGAGACACCAACCGGAGGCGTACCCGTCTCACCCGCCCGCCCCTCGCTGCTAGCGCAGCGTTTCACCGGTGGGGTACGTTGAGGATTGTGGCGAGCTGAGAACGCTGCTGGAGATCATTTTCAGGAGCTGCCTAAGCTCAGTCGAGCGCGAGCGTCAAGCATTTGGCCGACCCGCCGGACTTCATAAACTCGTCCAGCGGAACCGGATGCACCTGATAGCCTCGTTCCTGAAGTCCGCGCATCGTGGCCGGACAGCCTTCGGGAAGCGCGACCTGGTTGCCCACGCAAACCGCATTGCAGGCAAACTTCAGCGCCTCCGTTTCCGGAACCGTCAACCGCTGATCTTCGCCTACCCGTTCCAGGATCGCCTGCTGCCCATACGAATCGAATGCCGGAGGGTAGTACAGCAGCTCTCCCCCGGACAGGGGACACAAACAGGTATCGAGGTGATAGAACCGGCCGTCGACTAGTTCGAGGGGAATGATTTCCCGCGAGAACACCTCGCTCAGAACGGGGAAAACACGGATGTCCGACCGTTGCCGGTACCCCCCGAACCAGTACCCGGGAAATCCCAGCAGATCGCCGGCGCCTTCGAAAAAGAATTCCTGATCGAACGTGACAACCTCGTAGCCGGCGGCGCGAAACCACCGGTCAAAATGCGCCTCTTCCCGTCGACGTTCGGGGTACCGAAAGCGACTGACCACGGCTTTCCGGCCGACGACCACTCCGGCGTTCGCCGTAAACACCAGGTCCGGCAATCCCGGCGCCGGACGCATCCGTTCCAGCTTGGCTCCCATCTTCTGCTCAAGCACTTCCATGAGGCGATGCCACTGGGCGGTGGCACGCTCATGATCAACGATGTTCGCGCGCCGCATCCATGGATTGATTTCGTACTCGACGGCAAAGTAGTCGGGCGGACAGACCAGCAGACGGCTCACGCACTTCTCCCTAAATTCCTGGACAGCTCGCCTAAAAACGACGCCGCGTCCATCACCAGTCCAACGGCCTGGAAACTCCCCCGGTCGGCGAGCTTCGTCGGAACCGAAGCGTTGATGTCGACACACACGGTCGGCACCGATGCCGGCAACAGATTGCCGGTGGCCACCGCATGCAGCGTGGAGGCGACCAGAAGGGCCAGTCCGACCCCGGGAATGGCCGCGCGCATGGCGGCCTGCGCGCGCATGGAATCGGTCATCACCCCGGGGAGAGGCCCGTCGTCTCTAATCGTGCCCGCCATGACCACCTCGGCGCCGGTCCTGACGCAGGCCGCCATGATGCCGCTCTTGATGACCCCGGTTTCCACGGCGGTCCGGATACTGCCGATCGCCCGTATCCGGTTGATGGTCCGCAAATGATGGGCATGGCCGTGCGGGACCGCGCGGCCGGCATCCATCGCATAGCCCAAGGAGGTTCCGTACAGATCGGCTTCCATGTCATGAGCGGCCAGAGCGTTCCCGCAGAACAACACCCGGATGAATCCTTCCTCGATCAACCAGGTCAACGCATCCCGTCCGCCGGCGTGGATAATGGCCGGGCCGCCGGCCAGCAGCACTTTGGCTCGAACGCCACCGGCGCGATGCTCGTCGCGGAGCGCGCGCATCCGCCGGGCGATGTCGGCAATGACATGGCCATGCGGCCGCTCTGCGGACACTTTCGATTCCATGAAGGCAAAAACGTCGCGTTCGCGGGGACGCTGCAACGGCATCACGCGCACGCCTGCCTGGCCGGTCACGATCAGATCGCCCTTGCGGACATCGGCCATCGGCACAGTCCCGGCGGTCATATGTCCGCTATCCACCTTGATGCCCAGATCCATCTCCACCCCCTCGACATCGACCCACGCCCCGTTCAAACGCACGTCGGTCGGGAGGTGTGTGGTGGAGTAGAATGCTTCGGGAAAGACACCGTCGGCGGGAGCCGGCTGCAGCACACAATCGGTGTCCCGCTCGACCACCGCTCCGTGCGGCTGAATCGCATGCAGGATGTGGGTCAAGGTCGCAACCGTCGGAGCCCGTACGACGATCCGGGCATACGACTGATCTTCGCGGGTGCGGCCGATCTCGACCTGATCGAGGTCGAAGGCCCCTCCCATCGTCAGAATCAGATCCAGAACCTTCGCCAGGATCAGCGAATCGATAATGTGGCCGCGCAGAACGATGGTTTCTTGAACGGTCGTCATCGGGGCTCCTGAACGTCCTGATGCTATTCTACCACCGGCCGGATCCGGACCGGCCCGAAGGACCGGAACGCACGGGACCCCACTCCCGGCCTGCGCTCAGCCGGGTAGCGAGGATTTCATGATCTCCCGCAACACACTCGTCGCGTAGGCTCCGGGAGGCAGTGCGAACGTGAGCGTGAGGACCGTCCCCTCCAGCGACCAATCCAATTCAACCAGCGGCACGCGCAACGCACGTCGTTCCCCGCGGAAGCCGCAGGCTTTGGCCGCCGTGACCAGCGCCTCCTGCGTCGTCCCCGCCTCGGCCACCACCGCCTGCTCGATCACTCCCGGCTCACCTTCCGCCCAGGACACGCGCGAACCGAACAAAACGCCCGTCGGACTGATCTCGAAGCAGTCGGCCCGGATCTGTTCTTTCTCCGCATCCTCGACCAAAAAACAGGCGCCGTTCTGCGACTTCATCGCCCAGTCGCCGACGAAGAGCCGGTCGATCCGGTCGATGCGCCGGGCCAGGATGCGATTGAAGAGATAGGACTGATAGGTATTCAGGTACCACATCCGTTTGGCGCGGCTCATCCTGTCGCGCCGGCGGGCGTCGTTCAGCAGCGCGGCGCCGACTTCAAAATTGTCGCCGCTTTTCCCCTGCCGTTGCGGGCCGAAGTAATTCGGCACGCCGCGCCGCCCGAGTTCGGCGAGGATCGCCGGGACCGATTCCGCCGCATGCGGAGCCACCTCCCGAATCACCAGGCGAAACCGGTTGCCCGCATGATGGCCGGTCCGCAGACGATTGCGATGCCGCCCCAGAATCTCCACCTTCAACAGCTGTTCGTTGATCGCCAGGCGGGAGACCCGGTCCTGATCGATTCCCTGAATCGAAACCATCTGCGTCGTCACCGCGCGCGCATCTTTCAGCCCGGCCACGCCGATGGCCTGCGCTTTTACCCCCAGGACCGCCGAAAAGTTCTTCACCAGATCCGGAGTCGACAAGCCCCGCTTGGTCACGTTCAGATACAGATGCTCGCCCTCCCCGCAGGGAAGATAGAGCGGACGTTCGTCGACTTGAAAATCTTCGTGGGTCGCACGCATCACCCCGCCGATGCCGGGAATCGAGGCGGTGAGATACGGTTCGACTTGCGTGCTCACTGTCCACCATCCGCGAATTGCGCCATGTCAGAATCTCCGCACTTTCTTCGGGCGTGACCGAAGCCCGTGGTATACTGCACCATGTTTCATCACCAACAATCGACTCCGGCCGATCATACCCGAAACAGCGCGAGGATACCGCTGCTCATCGCGGCCGCCTGCGCGCTGCTGGCTGGCTGGTCTCCCCTCACTGCGTCGGCCGATTCCGACCGGCCGGCAAAACCATCCGACGTCTTCCGCCAGTTCACGCAACATATTCAACGGCAGATCGAGCTGGATAAAACGGCCTTCGCACTGGCCAGCGGCTGCACCAACTGGTTCTACCATCAGGAGAAGCAGGCCCCGGCGCCGCCGGCCGCGCAGCCGATCGTCTTCCATCCGGTGCTGCAACCTCCGGGCAGGGAAGAATGCCTCCGGGCCTATCCGCGCGGGCTGGAGTCCGTCCGCCAGGATTTTCACCGCACGCAAACGTCGCTGTCCGTCAGCCTGACGTTCTACGAATATGCCCTCGTGGGCGATCGCAACGACGACGGGCGCTACAGCCGCGAGGAACTACAAGATATATTTCTGGCTCTCGCCCTCACGTTCGATCCCGGCCGCAGTCCCGGCGCCCAGGCCGCCTCGCTCACCGGACGGTTCGACGACTGGTATCGCGTACGCAACCTGGAACACCTGATGACCGGCATGGCCCAGCTCTACGAAAAGGGCTACCGGGTCTCACCGGCCGACCGGGCTGAAATCGACCGGGTCACCAAATGAGCGTCGCCCGTTCGTGGCCCGATCGCGCCCGGGCGTTTGTCGGCGCCTGCCTGAGTGAACCCTTCTATCGGCTCTTCAGCCTGTTTCCGCAATGTGAAATCGGTCTGGCGCACCATGCCGTGACCCGCCTGACCGTTCCCCATCGGGTGTTGGCCGGGCACCGGGCCGTGCATTTGAGCGATCTGCATCTCGACCGCTACCAGCCCCGCCACGATGTGATCGCCGGCGAAGTCGCAGCATTGGATCCGGACTGGATTTTTATTACCGGCGACCTGCTGAACGTTCCCGAGGGCCTGCCCCATCTCTTTCGCTTTCTTGCGCAACTGCGGACCACCGCCCCGGTCTATGTGACGCTGGGCAATCATGACCATTACAGCGGCATTCCCGTCGAACAGTTCCGCGACTGGACGGAGCGGCATGGGATTACGCTGCTCGTCAACGAAACGGCGACGATCCCCGCGAACGGCGGCGAACTCGCTCTCGCCGGGGTGGATGATCCGTCGCTGCATCGCGCCGATCTCCGCTGCCTGCCGGCGCAGGCGCCGCACCGGTATACATTGCTGCTCGCGCACGCGCCGAATATTCTCGATCAGCTGGAACCGCCGCATCATGCCGATCTGATTCTGTGCGGACACAGCCACGGGGGCCAGTGGAGAATTCCGGGCATTCCGACGATCTGGCTGCCGCCCGGCTGCAACGGCCGGATTGCCGGACATCACGAGAAACGCGGCTATCCGCTGTACGTGAATCGGGGACTCGGCTGGTCGTTTATCCCGCTGCGGTGGAACTGCCGGCCGGAAATCGCCGTGATCGAGTGGACGGCCGAATCCGCCGCGCCGGCGGTCATGGCGGCGTAAGTCGTTCGAGCGCTTCTTTCGCGCGGCTGCGCGTGGTCTGATCCCAGTCTTCCTTCATCACTTCTTCCAGTTTCGCCCGGGCCTCGGACGCCCGCAGACGCCCCAACCCCAAGGCCGCACAAGACCGCACGTAGGCATGATCGTCTTCGAGCGCGGCGAGCAACAGCGGGATGACCGAGCGATCCTGCAACACACCCAGATGGCTGGCGGCCATGCCGCGGATACGATGCTGCTTCTCCCCGACCGCGCGGCGCAACGTGCTCACCCAGAGTTCTTTGAGTTCGGGCACGACCGCCTCCAGCCCGTCCACCCGGTACCCGTTCACTTCGGCCAGGGCAAAGGCCAGCTCCAGCTTCTTCTCGCGAACGGTTTCCCGCTGAAAGGCCGCCAACAATCGGTCCCGTCGGTGTTTTTGCTGCTGACGCCGGCGGATCTTTCTGACGACGACCATCACCAGCACGCCGATACCGATGACCGCCGCAGCAAGCGGAATGGCCTGGTCGATCACATACTCCTGAGTGTCCAGAGACAGCCGCTTCCACACCCACACGGAGGTAATGATGATCCCCAAGAGGATGACAATCGCGGTGAGATTGGCCTGGCCCCGGTCATCGCGTCGCAGCATGGGAGCGGATCATACGGGCGCATCCCTCGCGCCGTCAATGAAGGATCCTCCCGCCATACCCGCGGGAACGCACACCGTTTCCTCGTCTCTTGACCCTATGGCCGCGGCAGAATATGCTCCGGCCATGGATCTTCCCGATCTGAAAGACGACCCGCATCTCAAGCTGGTCAGACCCCTGGTGGAAGCCTACCAGGCATTCTGGCTCGCCGATAACCGCCATATCCGCTCGTTGAAGTTGACGCCCTCGCAGTTCGACGTCATCGCTACGCTGGGCGATACCGACGGAATGACCTGCTCCGAGTTATCCGCCAGAACGCTGGTCACCAAAGGCACCTTGACCGGCGTACTCGACCGGCTGGTGACCAAAGGATTGATCCGCCGTGACACCGTCGACAGCGATCGCCGCCGGATCCACGTTCAATTGACCGAGAAGGGCGACGGCGTGTTCCGGAAAGCCTACGCCGCGCATATCGCGTTTCTGAAACCGTTTTTCGAAGAGGCGCTGACCCCCAAAGAAATCGATGACGCCCGGCGGCTGCTGCTCAAGCTTCGCGACAGTTTCAAACGGGGCTCCGCCTAGATATGCAGCTGACCATTCTCGGCTCGGGTACAAATCTTCACCCGACCAGAGCCGCCGCCGGCTATCTGGTGCACACCGACCAGACTATGCTGCTGGACTTCGGCCCCAGAACGTTGTCCAATCTCCTGAAAACAGGCATCGATCGCCATCGCATCACCCACATTCTGTTCTCGCATTTTCATGCGGATCATTTCTCTGACTTCATCACCTATTTTTTTGACGCCCTGATCTATATGAAACATGGCGGCGGATGGCGCCCTGATCTCACCGTGATCGGCCCGCGCGGAACGAAAACCCTGTTCCGCAGCATCATGGCCACGTTTCCAGGCTTTTCCGACCCGCCGTTCAAAGTCCACCTGAAAGAAGTGACGGACCGCGCCTTTCAGATCGGTGACACGCGTATTACGCCGCGCCGCATCGTCCATGTTCCGGACCTGAATAGCGTGGGCTATCGAATCGAATATAAGAAGAAGACGCTGGTGTACTCAGGCGATGCCCAGTATTGCGACAGCCTGATCCGCCTGTGCCAAAACGCCGACGCAGCTGTGCTGGACTGCTCGTTCCCGGCGACAAAGCCGGGACCGGTGCACATGCATGCGGGAGAATGCGGTCAGGTCGCGGAGGAAGCCGGCGTGGATCGGCTCGTGCTGTCGCACTTTTACCCGCCCGCCGACCGGGCCGACGTGAACGCGCAGGCTGCAGAACATTTTTGCGGGACGGTGATAAAGGGAAAAGATCTACTGACGATTCGAGTGTGAAGAGACAGCCGCCGAACTATAAACCTTCTTCGCGGGGCTCTCCGCCGAGGATTTCAATCAAGGCCGTGAACCGCGCAGTCTTCACCGGCTCATCCAGCTTCGAATAAATCGCCAGGAGATTCTTGACCATGCGGGAGAGAATGGCGCGAACCGGGCTGTGCTGGAGGTACTTGTCGTCGAAGCCGTAGCCGGCTTCCGTTAAAAACCGGGCGCAGTTCTTTTCCGTCAACAACGCGCCGCCGTTGAAACAATCGATGAAAATCTTGTAGCGGTCCGACTCGTACTTCACCAGGAAATGGCCCGGCATCCCGATGCCGTACAGCGGCAGGCCCAGCCGTTTCCCGATCAGGAGATAGACCACCGACAAACTGATGGGAATCCCCACCCGCCGGTCGATCACGCGATTCAGATAGCTGTTCTCGACCTCGTAATAATTCTTGGTGTTCCCCTTGAACCCCTGCTCGGTGAAGATGTAGCGATTCAGCGCATTGACCGTTTCTTCCCCGGACGCGCGCGGCCCGATGCGCTCCCGCACTTCCTGCGCCATCATATCGAGAATCCGGCGATACGCGGCGGTGTCGAGCAAGGGATAGGTATAGCGGGCGATGAGGAACGCGCCTTCCTCCAGACTCATGGTCTCGTCCGGACCCGCAGCCAGGACCCGCATCTCGTCTTCGAGCTTGCCCCAGCGAATCTCTTCCAGAATCGCCGCGATGCGATCCGCCATCTCCGGCTGCTCGATTTCGGCTTCCTGCAGCAGCGGCACGGCCACGGGACCGATATCGATCAGCTTGTCGCGGATGGTTTCAACAATGCGCGCGTCTTCATCCGACAGCAGCCGGATGAGGGCGCGGATCTGACTCTCTGGAATCACCATCATTGAAATCCTTCTCTACTCTTAATCGGCAGGATGGTCAACTTGGCGGGCAGCAAGGCCGCAGCAAGCGAAGAGGCGAGGCCTACCCTTGTGGTACGTAGAGCCTCTGAGCGCCGCGAGAACGCCGCTGGGCGGCAAGTTCATCGTCCTGCCTATTAGCCCATCGCGCGGCGGAACGCCTTCGCCCCGCCGTACAGACACAGCGCGTCGAAAATGAGCATCACGACGACCGCCATCCCCACATGCGGCAGGGCATCGCCCCAATTGGTAAGAATCAGCGGCCGCACGGCGTCGATCGCCCAGGTCATGGGATTGAACTGCGCCAGCACGCTCATCCAGCCCGGCATGGCCGTCAGCGGCACCAGCGCCGAACTGAGGAAAATCATCGGCAGCGACAGGAACCCGAGGACGGAGAAGAAGTCGCCGTGGCTCTTCACCGAAAACGCCATCGCCATCGAGATGGCCGTCAGCCCCACACCGAACAGCATCCCGATCAAGAGGATCATGGCCACGCCGAGCAACCCCGTCGCCGGGTGCACGCCGAAGAGGAAGGCGATGCCGAGAATCACCAACACTTGCAGAGACGTGATGGTCATCACGAAGATAAACCGGCTGAGGATCACCGAACTCCGGTGGATCGGCGCGGACATCAGCCGTTCGAGAAACCCGTTCTCCTTGTCGAACAACAGATCGACGCCGCCGGCCAGCCCGTTATTCAACACCGTCATCACGACGACACCCGCCGCCAGGAAGCTGATGTAATTGGGCGCCTGGGTCACCTGCACATCCGCCGCCCGCTGAAACAGATTGCCGAAGAAGATCAGCCAGAACAGCATCGGCTGCACCAGCGTAAAGAGCATGCTGAACTTTTCCCGGCTCAAGCGACGAACCCACCGCAACGTCAACGCCCCGATTTCCTGCCAATAGTGCGCCATGTATCTCCTAATTATTTTCTTCCGCCGGAGCCGCGTCTTTTAACGAACGTCCCGTGTGGGCGATAAAGACATCGTCCAACCGGGGACGGTGATAGTCAATAAAGTCGAGACGGCAGTCCAGCTTGTTGGCTGCCTCCAGGATAGCCGGGAGGGCCTTCTCAGCAGATTCGACGCGAATGTCGAGCCCGGTTTCTGTCGTATTCACGGTACGAATGGCCGGCTGACCATTGAGCGCAGAGGCCAGCGAACCGAGCCGCCCCGTTTCCTTGATCGTGAGCGAGACGATATCGCCGCCGAGCGCCACTTTCAGTTCGGCCGGCGAGCCGATCGTCTTGACTTTGCCGCAATCGATGATCGCCAGACGGTCGCACAGTTGATCGGCCTCGTCGAGATAGTTCGTCGTCATGACCACCGTCATGCCGCGGGCTTTCAACATGCGGATATAGTCCCAGATGCGCAGCCGGCTCTGCACATCCAGCCCCAGCGTCGGCTCGTCCAAAAAAAGGATCTTCGGATTCGGCAAGAGGCCGCAGGCGATATCCAGCTTCCGCTTCATGCCGCCCGAGTAGGTCTTCGCCGGCCGGTCCGCATGCGCTTCGAGTTCGACCAGTTTGAGCAACTCGGCAATCCGCTTCCCGGCTTCTTCTTTCGTCAGGTGATAGAGCGCCCCGAGCAATTCGAGATGTTCGCGCCCGGTGAGAAACCGGTCGATGGCCCGCTCCTGCGGCACGTAGCCGAACAGCGTCCGGACCAGATCCGCCTCGCGCACCGTGTCGTGCCCGAGCACCGACGCGCTGCCGGACGTCGGATGCAGCAGCGTAATGAGCGTGCGCAATGTCGTGCTTTTCCCGGCGCCGTTCGGCCCCAGCAGGCCGAAGATTTCGCCCGCATACACCTGGAATGACAGATCATCGACGGCCTTATGGCTGTCGTAGCTCTTGCAGAGCCGATTGACGTCGATCGCAATTGTCCGGCCCATTACCCCCAACCCTTCGC
>CAYPOR010000045.1:0-24917 GCA_964412445.1 uncultured Nitrospira sp. | reverse complement strand
CTGCAACGGATTCCCCGACCTGTTTAAAATGCGCGTTGGGATAGAGAATCGGCTTCGGCGCCGCGCAACCGGTTAACAGAACGAGGCCGAAGAGGAGAAGCCGCAACCGGCGTGAGATCATCATATTGCACAGGTCAACGAACGGATTCGAAATCCGTTGACCGTCCTGCTAACGTCCGCCCGATAGTTCCTTCCGCACCAGCCCTCGCATCATCACCGGATCGTTGTACGCGACCTCGCTCAAGGCATCCAGGATATGGATGCCCTTGGAGGCCGCCAGCTCCTTCGCCTTCAGATAATTCTTCGCCCCGAACCGCGCGACCGACGACTGGCCGTTCACAATCTGACAGGCCAGCACTTCCGCGCCGACCTCCAGCGTGCCGCCCTCTTCGATCAGCCGCTTAGCCTGCGCGACTGTGATGCCGTGTAACTGCGCAAACTCCTCCAGCCCGCCCGTCTCGACCAGCCGGCCGTCCGGCATGATACAGAGCCGTTTGAAATGCGGCGACCAGTCCTTGCGGAAGTCGATGTATTTGATATCGCCCCCCTTGGCCACGGCGCGATCGATCATCCGGTAGTCCAATCCGAGATTTTTCTGGTCCAGCTTTTCCTTCAACTCATCCGGCAATGTCCGGTGAAACACTTCATAGGCCGCCTCGGCCATCGGAAGCGACCGGGCCCGGGCCAGATGCTCGGCCTCGGCGAACTGCATCAGATCCAGCACAAAGGTCCGCTTCGGCAGGACGCCGGACGGATCGATCACGCAGGCAAACAGACCGCGGGTCAGCAGCCCGCCCTCCGCCGGATAGACGTACACGCCGCCTTGGGACAGCAAGTCGGTCATCGTCGCCGGCGGTACGCCGTAACTCTCCGAGAGAATTCTGGCATGCCCCGGGAGATCTTCCGGAAGCGTCATGGCGCAGGCCGTCACGTTCCCCGGCGCATCGGCTTCTGAATAGTCTTCGATCACGTTATAGAGGACCGGGAGCTTCGGCTTCTCCGCCTTTTTCTTAATCTTAAACATCCGTGATGTCCATTCAAGCTATTGGTTTGATGGAATTCGCACGCTATCGATTCAAATGATGATAGGCGGGCAATGTCATGATCCGTCGATCCTCCACCGGCCCGCCGATCGTAAAATGATAGAGCGACTGGAAGGACAACCCCTGCACCCCCAGCATCTCATGAACCGGGTCGTCGAAGAAACAACCGATCCCTGTCCCGCGTACGCCGGCTGCTTCCGCCTCCAGATATAACACCTGTCCGAGCAACCCGGCCTCCCAGAACAGCCGAGGATAAAACCAGGAACCGGCCCGGCGCAAGCGCCCTTCGAACTCCGCCAGCATGCCCAGCGAAAAGGCGCTGTCCGCAGCGATATCCTGATGGCAGCTCACCTGCGCCGCCGCGCGCCTGGCATCACCTTCCAGGAGCCAATAAAGCGGCAGATCCCCGGGGCGTTCGGACGGCTGCGTCCAGACCAGCTCGGGATTGAGTGACTGTTGAACGAGCGGGAACTTCGCCTGGTCCCGCACCAGGACATAGAGTCCCGGCGTCAGCCCCTCGACCCGGTGCACGAAGATCATCAGATGAATCGCCGGAGCATGAGGCCACAGATCCCAGGGCATCGATCGCTCCAACTGTGGACGGTCGGCGCAGGGCATCACACGCTGCAGGATCCGGAAGAATGTCGCAGCTGAGATCCCCGTCCGTCCGTCAAACGACACGGCGCTTCGACGCTGGCGGATGATTTGTCCGGCCTGAGTCCCTGCGTCATACGTCACGCGTGACGCGTCATTCGCGAGAGAACGAATACCTGACAAGGCCTGTGGTTCACCGGATAATTTCCATGAAGCATCGGCGACCTGATCGATTGCGTCCCAATGCACGCCATGCTCGCCGCTCAATTTATTCGCCTTCCCATACCAGGACGCACTCGACAGCTCCTTGACCAAAGCCGCATCGAGAAAGAGCGGGATCTCCGCATCCAAATCTTTCGCTTGTCCGGTTGCACCTTTCACGTGTCCGCACGGCCACAGCACACAGAGACAATCGGGATGCTCCGGCTCGACACCGGCAAAGTCTTCCACCCGATGGGTGCCCAGCAACATCGCCACGGTATTTTGATCCGCACTGTCCAGCAGCACCATGTTCCAGCCGAGCGTCGCAGCGGCAACCCGCGCAGATCCAAGCGCGTGCCCGACATCGTGATTGCAGTAGCGAAAGGCCCGCTCGCCGTATTTCCAGGCTTCCCGCCAATGCACCGACGAGAGGCCGAAGAGCAACGCGCCCGGCGGGAACGGCGCCAGCAATTGCGCCAGGACTTCAGCCGGAAATGCCGCCCGCCGCTCTAGCCCGTGCTCTTTCGGCGCGTAGTGATACAAGCCCGGCGGCAAGTCGAGTCCGTCGACCTGCGGCAGGACCACATACCCTTCCGTCGGATGCAGATTGCCGGACGACGGATTGCTCCGGAGCGCCCATTCCGTCTCCCCGCCTCTTTTCCAGGCCGACAGGGCCAGAGCAAACTCGAAAAAGCGCGATAAGGTCCGCAGACTCACAGGCTGACAGGCGACCGCGTCCGGATGATAGATCGTGTCATACGCGGGCGAGACCGGCTCCTCGTCCGGCTTGAGCAAAGGAAGCGGGAACAGATCCGCTCCGGCAAAGCGCCGGAACGGATTGGGCTGGTTCGCCCAATCCAGAAACCCCATCGACCGGGCATAGCGGTTGAAGTGGTGCTTCGTCTGAATGTGATACCGGATGACCTGATCGACCGGATCGGTCGACGTGGACTCTGTTTCGGCGGTGGATCGTGGCGGTTCGGTGCTCATGGCGTGACTGCGGCAGTCTACAGAGCAGCGGGGAGGAAAGTAAACGAGAGATCCCGCGCCCTCTGTCGGTTTCGTATTTGAATCCATCCCCCCCTGCGGTATACTTTCCCCATGGCGTTCAATCTTCCTCTCAAAGATATGAGTCTCCACGAAAAACTCTCGGCCATGGAGTCGCTGTGGGAAGATCTCGCCCGCACTCCAGAGGCTATTGAGTCCCCTGCCTGGCACAAAGGGGTCCTCGATGAGCGCCGCCAGCGCGTCGCCGAAGGAACGTCTCAATTCATTGACTGGGAGATCGCGAAAGCGGATATCCGCAGCAAGCTCTCGTGAACATCCACATCCTGGATGACGCTCAGGAAGACTTGATCCAAGGCTTCCGCTTCTACGAAAATCAAGAATCCGGACTGGGCGCCTACTTTTTGGATTGCCTGTTCTCGGATATCGATTCCCTACTTGTGTATGCTGGAGTCCACACTGTGACGAACACCTATCACCGCTGCCTATCCAAGCGTTTCCCTTTTGCCATTTACTACAGCCTGGATAAAGAAGTCGTTCGGGTACATGCCGTATTGGACTGCCGTCGGAATCCCTCCTGGGTCAGAAAACGATTGAGGTAATCATGCAATTCGATGCAGCGCTTGCCGCGCAAGCGGCGTTTGACGAAGCAGAATCCGAACTCGGCGCCGACTGGGAGAACGCCGTGGAACTGGAGGACATCTTTTCATCCAACGCCGGTGCGACGGCGCGGGAGGCCTATGAGGGATTGCTTGCGCTGGCGACCCGCTATCCGCAGGCCCATGCCTTTCAAGCCTTCTGCATCTACATCACCTGGCAACAGGTGACGGAACAAACCATCGCGCACCATTTCGAAACCGGCATGCGGCTCTCGGAAGCCTACCTCGCTTCCCCGGATGGAAAAGACCGACGGCACCTCGATGACGTCGCTGAACTCCTGGAATCCTTTCGCGCGGGGCTGGGCCTGGATGAAGAAGATGAGATCGTGGTCGAATTCAGAAAAGACACGCCGAAAGGCGGCGACTGAGCCGAAAGCTGAGTAAGAGACCGGCGGCCGAACGCTTATGGCTGAGAACGACAAGCATCGCGCCAGAATCTTCCTCCACCGCGGGCAACTGACCCAGGCCAGGGCTGCCTATGAACAAGCCGTGGCGGACGATCGCCTCGCCGACAGCCCGCAGGAACTCTCCGCCTCGCTCGGGAACCTCGGCAACGTCTGCGCCTTGTCCGGCGATCTTGATCAGGCGGAGACCTGCTACCGAGAAGTGCTCGCCATCCAGCGGACGGAACACAACCGGCACGCGATTGCTCACACGCTGGTGAATCTGGGCAATCTCCACATCGGCGCCGGCCGTCCGGAAAAAGCCCGTCCCTACTATCTCGAGGCGCTGGATCTCCTGAAGCCGCTCAACGACCATCGCGCGCTCGGCATTCTCTATCACAACCTGGGCATGGAGGAAGCGAGACAATCCCATTGGGACCAGGCGACGGTCCACTTCACCGACGCGCTGGAATGCCATCGCCGCATCGGGAACGAAGAAGGGCTGGCCTTGACCTACAGCCAATTGGGGAAGACCTTTCTCGAATCCGGCGCGCTGCGCCAGGCCGAAAGCTGTTTGAATAACGCCTCGGAACATTTCATCAAGCTGGGGAACGCGCCGGGCGAAGCCGCGGTCTTACGACTGCTGGCCGCGCTCTATATCCGTGAACAGAACCCCGCATCTGCGATTCGCTGTCTTGAACGCGTCCTCTCGCTCGACCAGCACTATCAGCTCCCGGAACTCGCCGGAGACACCGGATTGCTTGCGGAGCTTCGTCAACACATTTCACATCCGTAGCATCACAACGCCGCCGGCTCCCGCCGGCCGTTTTCCCTGCATTTCTGGACAGATATAAATCCTCTGCTACCTTTAGGCATCACGCCGGTTGCATCAAGTTTCATCTTCAAACAACCGACAGGATACTGACATACACATGTTGCCCAAGGTGAAATGTTGCTCTTGCGTGTGCTCTGGTCGCTCCTCCTGGTGAGCGGCATGATCGTCCCTGCTCAAGCCGCGGACTCCGTCTCCCCCGAGATCACGGTCGGTACTCAGGAAGTCGGCCTCTCGGCAGGCTATCTCCTCCCTCACCGGCTGACAGTTGACCACACAACGAAACAGCAAGGCGTCGCATTAATGCCCTCCTGGATGATGACGGTCACGGACCCCATGGGGGACAGCTGGTACCGCGGGCAGATATCGCTGGGCGCCGAAGTCGTCTACATCCAGTTTCAAGAACCCTTTCTCACCCACGGCATGGGATTTACGCCAAAAATCAAATACACCATGGTCGCCTTCGATCGTGTTCGACCCTATGCCGAATTCGCCGGCGGCCCGTTCTGGACCGACCTGGCCGGGAAAATTCCGGAAGAGTCCTCGCGGTTCAATTTTATCCTGACCGCGGGATTCGGCTGCTCCTATTTCATCACGCCCCAGTTGGCCTTCAATGTCGGCTATCGATTTCACCATATCTCGAATGCCGGGACGCGCTATCCTAACTTAGGGCTCAACTCCAGTTTGCCGTTCGGCGGATTTTCGTTTTTCTTCTGACGAAGGGATGGACATCATGACGCAGCGCACAGCTCCCCGAATCCTCGCCGCCTTGCTGGCAGCAAGCGCCCTGGCAAGCGGCTGCACCCGTTGGATCGAGGTCCTGCCATCGACCGCCTCCCGCGCCGACGGCGCAACCGCCTCCATCGCGAGCATCGAGCGCGTCCCCCTGATCCTCGACCAGGTCACGATCCGCCACAACGGCGCGCCTCAGAATCCCTCTACAGAATTCGAGCGCCGTTTGCTTGGTTCGTTGCAGGGCCTGAACCTGTTCTCCCAACTCTCTCTGGCCGAACAGGAGACGTCCGCCGCGGGCGATAAAACGGTTGTCGCCCGCATGACTATCGATGACGCCGTAGACTCTCACCCCGGGGAAGCCGCATGGAAAGGGATCATCATCGGCACCTCCATGTTTCTCCTGGCTCCGGTGATGGAACTGCATTACGACTACGGCACCTCGCTTACGTTGGACCTCGAACGCTGGGATGGAACCGTCAAGACCTATCATGCCGAGTCGTCCGGCACCGCTCGATATAATCTATTCAGCGCCAGCCCCTCCATGATCACGGAGCTGAAAGGCCATGTTATGGAAGCCGGTATCGAAGAGCTCTTGAATCAGGTTGTGCAAGACACCGCCTTCTACAATGCCAGCAGCGCCCCTGTCACTGAACGGACGATCCATAGCGTCAGCATCCGATCACGGCGTCCCGCATCGGCGGCAATCACTATCTCCACGACCGCACCGAACGTACCCCGGTAAACACAGCCCGTCCCGCGCCGCCGAACAATCCGCGCATCCCCTCCCCCCCATCGGCGGTGGCCTGGTCTCCCGCCGTTGGCTAATGCTATGATAGGCTCCTCACGCGGGAGCACACATGGACATTGAAGCGTTTCGTCAAATGGTCGCCAAAAATCCTAACGGATTTCTCGGCCGCTACGGACTGGGCAATAAGATTCTCCAAGAGGGCGGCAATCTGGAAGAAGCCGTGGAACATCTCCGCGTCGCCGTGCGGCTGGACCCGGTGCATGTCGCATCGCATCTGGCCTTGGGACGCGCGCTCATTGGATTGAAACGACCTGAGGAGGCGAAGCCTGTGCTCAAAGCCGGCATCGACGCCTCGGCTTCGGGGCGCGCCAACGGCGGCCGCGACCTGGTGCCTGAAATGCAGATGATGCTCCAAGGGCTCGGCTAACCACGGAGTATTCCCATGACCTTGGATACAGCCAGACAGCGGATCGAATCGGCCATCGCGCAGTTCGGACCGCGGGCCGCGCCGATGATCGACCTCGTCATGAACGAAGTGCGCTCCGATATGGGCAAATCCGCCTTCAATGAGCTCGTCGATGAGTTCGATCTGGAATTGGAATACAACATCGCGCCGCTCGAATCCGATTATTCCAACAGCTAACGAGCCACTATCCTGTGCCACTGATCTGGTCCGCCATTTCCGCTCACGGTTACGGCCACGCCGCCCAAGTCGTCCCCGTGCTGAATGAATTGGGCAAACAGCTTCCTTCTTTACGAGTCATTCTTCGCACAAACGTCCCGCGTCAGTTTTTCGAGTCGCGTCTGTCCGTGCCGTGGGAACTGCGCCCGGCTCAGATGGATATCGGCTGCCTGCAACATGGCCCTTTGACGATGGACTGGCACGCCACCTGGCAGGCGCACCGCCTCTTTCATGAAACCTGGGAGGCGAGACTCAAGGAAGAAACCGCCGTGATTCGGGAGTCCCGCGCGGATCTCGTGCTCGGCAATAATCCCTACCTGGCCCTGGCAGCCGGCTCAGCCGCCGGAGTACCGGCCGTGGCGCTCGCCAGTTTGAGTTGGGATGAGATTCTGCAAGAGCACGTCGATTCGACGCAGCCATGGCAGGCCGCCATTCTTGCAGACATGCGACGTGCGTATGGACAGGCGACTCTTTTGCTCCGCCTCACACCGGGATTGCCGATGCCGGCCTTTCCTCGCGCCGAGGACATCGGGCCGATCGCGTCGCCGCTCCCCCCTGCCAGGACACAGATTCGAGAACAGCTGCGCATCCCTGCTCGCGACGCGCTTATCCTGGTAGCCTTCGGTGGAATCCGCCTTGAAGCGCTCCCGTTTGACCACATGGAAACGATGCCGGGCCTTCAGTTCTTGGTCGATGGACCTGTTCCCTCCTCAAGCCGACGGGTCCATTCCCTTGCGACCCTCTCAGAACGGTTTGGCACTGTGCTGTCGTCTGTTGATGCCATCATGACAAAACCGGGCTATGGAACCACCATTGAAGCCGTCGCGGTTCAGACCCCGATCATCTATGTTCGCCGGCATAACTTTGGCGACGAGGACTCTCTCGTCAGCTATTTGCAACGGCACGGCCGCGGCGTCGAGCTTTCTCGAACAGACTTCGAACTTGCGCACTGGCCTCTCTCCATTCGGCAAGCCCTGGCGATGCCCAAACCTGCAGCCCCTCTCCCTGCCTGTACCGGCGCGGCCGATGCGGCCAGGCATCTGCTGCCGTTGCTGCAGCCGTCAAAAGGATAGCCATGCATCTCCTGGCCATGATCGTGACAGGATGCGCCAAATTCGTGGGCGTCCTTGTCAGATTACTGGCCCAAATCCACATGTTTCTCTATGGCATCCTGCCGGCACTCCTGCCGTCCGACCGGCTCGGAATTCTCATGCGGCGTTACTATGACCGGAGCTATGAGCAGACCGGCAGCCATATTCCCCTCACCACCTATTCCTGGTCACTCGAATCCTGGGAGGAACGGGTGTTGGCACAGCACCTGCCGCTTCCTGCAACCGTTCTGATTCTTGGCTCCGGACTTGGCCGGGAGTCACTCGTGCTGGCCCGGCGCGGCTATCGCGTGTTGGCGCTGGACATCGCTCGTGGAGGACTGGCCATCGCAGCCGGACAGGCCGCACCGCTGACCCTCCCGGTTTCCTTCGTACAGGCGGACTTTCTGACTCTCCCGGTTCGAGCTGAGTCAGTGACCTACATTCTTCTCTCCGGGGTCATGTACAGTGCCGTGCCCGGCCGGGTGCGGCGGCAGGCCTGGCTGAGAAGCCTCAAACAGTGCCTCGTACCGGGCGGGAAAATCGTTCTGAACTTCTTGATCGCCCGGGAGCCGGAAACCGCGCTCTCGCGGAGGATTCAGCTCTGCAGCCGGATGATCCTCCGCTGGCCAGGATCCAACCGGGCCTACCAGGACGGCGACACCTGCACCAACGGCCACTTCATGCACATCTTCCGCGACGAGGAGGAACTGCGGACGGAGATCGCCGGGGCAGACCTATCCCTGCTCGAACTGAACTGGCCGGACGGCTATGCGGTCCTGTCCTGATCCGGTTTGCACGCGGCCTCCCGCGCGCGTCCGCCGAAATACCTCTGGAAGCCCCTTAGAGGATTTGCTATCCTCCCGCCATGAATCCTGCGGCCGTCTACGCGAAACATCCTGATTATGTCCAGCGGGACGTGGCCGGAGAATGTATTCTCGTCCCGGTTCGGCGCTCTCTCAAAGACTCCAACAGCATTTATGTCTTGAATGAAACCGGCGCGGCCCTCTGGCGCCGTCTCGACGGCATATCCACAGTCCGGGACATCTGCGCGGCGTTCCTCGAAGAATACGACGTCACGCCCGACCAATTCGATCAGGACTTCGACACCCTGCTGGCAGACCTTCTCTCGATCCAGGCCATCCACGAGGTAGCGGTCGCCCATGGTCCCACAAGTTAAACTCAGCCGTCTGCCCGAGCGGTATCCCCTCGCCTGCCAGTGGGAACTCACCTGCCGCTGCAACCTCCGGTGCGTCATGTGTTACACCGACTGCCGGAACAACCCTGACTCCGTGCGCCGCGAACTCACCACCGCGGAAATCGTTCGCATTCTCGACCAGCTGATCGACGCCGGACTGCTGGAACTCTGCCTGACTGGCGGCGAGCCGCTGGCCCGGCCTGATTTTTTCCAGATCTACGACTACGCCGTCTCCCGCGGCCTCCTGGTGACGTTGTTCACCAACGGCACGCTCATCACCGAATCCGTCGCCGACCGTTTGGCGGCCCTTCCGCCGCATCGGGTCGAGATCAGCCTCCACGGCACCACCGCCGGCACGTTCGAACAAGTCACGCAGGGAGCCGGCTCTCATGTGCGCTGCCTGGACGCCATCCGCCTTCTGCTCGCCCGGCGCATTCCCCTCCTCGTGAAAACCACGGCCTTGACGCTCAATCGTGAGGAGATTCTGGCGGTCAAAGCCTATGCCGCCTCGCTGGGACCGGTGCCCTTCCGCCTGGGGGAAGATCTACGTCCCGAACTCGACGGCGGGGCCGGGCCGTTTCGCTATGCGCTTTCCCCGCAGGAGCTGGAGGAATTGAACCGGCAGGACCAGGACCTCTGGAACGAAGCCTGCCGGAAATCCCGGACCGATCTGCCGCCCTGCACCAGCGGCATGCGCCGTTTTCACATCGATGCCTACGGCGGATTGCAGCTCTGCTCCGGCAACCGGCGGCAGTCGTACGACTTGCGGCACGGCTCATTCCGAGAAGGCTTTTACGGCGCGCTGCCTGCGTTCCCCTGCGAATGGAAAACGCCAGCCGCGACGACGCTCATTCAACCGGAAGCGCACCATGCCTGACCATCGCCCGTTGGCCACCATCCCCTACGGCACGTTCAGCCGGAACGTCCATGCGCAGGCCGCCGTCCATCACCGGGTCATCAAGGCGCAACTCGAACTCACCTATCGCTGCAACCTGCACTGCCGGCATTGCTACACGGATCCGTATAACGACCACGCCTACTTTCCCCGCGAACTGTCCCTCGCGGATATTCACCGCTTGCTGGCCGACATGCGCGAACTCGGCATCGTCTGGTTGAACCTGACCGGCGGCGACATCTTCATGCGGCCGGATTTCTTCGACATCTACGACGCCGCGGCCGGTCACGGATTCCTGTTGCAGCTCTATACGAACGGCACGCTGTTCACCCGAGCGATCATCGAACGGCTGCAGGCCCGCCCGCCGTTTTCGATCGACATCTCCTGCCACTCCGTCGACGAATCCCGCTTCGACTGGTTCACACAGGTGCCCGGCTCCTATCGCGCGTTTCTGCGGGGGATCGAGCTGCTGCAGAGCGGCGGCCTTCCCTTTTCGCTCAAAACCAAATTGATGAACTGGAATGAAGGCGAGGTGGATCAACTGCGGCGATTTACGGAAACTCACGGTCAGCCGTTCGGGTTCACCACGTCACTCTCGCCGAGACTGAACGGAGACTGCTCGTCTCTGGACTATCGCGTCGATCCGGAGACGATTCGCCGCCTTTCCTCGAACCCCGAGGCCGCGCGGAACGATGCCGATTGCGAGACGCGCGCACTCCTGTCGCCCCCCTCGCACGAACGCCTGTTCCGCTGCGGCTGCGGCACCGACACGATCCATATCAACGCCTGGGGCGAGCTCAGCACCTGCACGTTCCAATACGAGACGCGAATCTCGCTGCGTGAACATCCGTTGCGCGACGCGATCGACCGGGCCTTCGCCGCAACAGGATCTCTCTCCTATCACACGGATTCGGCTTGCCGGACCTGCACGCTGCACACGTTCTGCGACAAACAGCCGACGCAGGCCCGGTGGGAGGTCGGTCATCCGGAATCCCCCATTCCCTATGACTGCGATATCGCCGTTGCGCGGGCCTCAGGCTCACAGGGCTCGCCCGTCATGCATCCGTTACAACCAGGGACTTCCCGATGACCGAAAAAAAACCCTATACCACGCCTCAACTCTATCGCGTTCCGCTCGATCCGGAGCAAGCCATCCTCTCCTCGTGCAGTCTCTCGGCCCTCAGTCTTTCCAACGGCGGTGGAGGAGGCTGCCGGCCTGCAGGTTTAGGAAACTGCAAGAACCGCTCGGGGCGGGGAAACCGAGATAGTGGACCGCGTCCGTCCTGAAGAAAGGAACCTCGCCTTGAGCGACAAGAAACCCTATGCCACGCCGCAGCTCTTCGAAGTGCCGCTGGATCAGGAGCAGGCCATCCTGACCTCCTGCAGCACCGCGACTATTTCAGCCTCAGCCGGCGGCTCGAACGGGTGCCGGGCACCGAACGGATGCGGGAATTATCCGAATGCCAGCCCGGTGGGCTGTAAACGATCGGTCATTCCATTCACATACATGGGCCGAGTCTGCCACGACAGCGGCCCGCGCGCGTCGTAGGAGCCGGGATGCGCTTCACGCTTGAGATCGGCGGATACCGTCTCGCCGTCCATGAACCGAACGGCTATCCCTGCCTCGTCTGGCCCATCCGCCCGTTCGAGGCCTTTCTCGTCGATGGGAACCGTCCCGCCGATATCACCGTGGATGTCGCGATCGTTCCGACTCTCCCTGACCTGCCGATGGACCGGCTGCGATTCGATTCGAATCACGGCCACTGGAAACTCTTCGAGTCCTCTCACGGGCTCATCCTGGACAGCGCGAGTCCCAAGACGCTGGCATCGCGCGCGCGCGCACGCCTGTCGCCGGACTATCGCCAGGTGCAGGCCTGGATCCTGCCGGACTTTCAGAACGGCCAGGTCGGCTGGTCTCCGATGCAGCTCTTCAATCCCATTCTGGAAGTCTGCCTGCTCTCGATGCTGGCTCGTGAAAGCGGAGTCCTGCTTCACGCTTCCGGCCTGGTCTATGGGGACGCCGGATTGGTCTTCACCGGCGCATCGGGAACCGGCAAATCGACGCTGGCCGGATGGTTTGCCGGGGCGGGCGCCGGAGTCCTGAGCGATGAACGGATGATCCTGCGCCGGGACTCCGACTCAGTGAGAATGTTCGGGACTCCCTGGATCGGCTCGGGCTCGTTCGCCGCCAATGCCTCGGCGCCGCTGGCCCGGTTGTTTTGCATCAGTCACGGACGAGGCGAACATCGCTTCGAGTCGCTCCCGGCGTCGCGCATCGTGTCGTTGCTCCTGCAGCAAACGTTTCTTCCTTATTGGGATCGCGCCGCCATGAACGCCACGGTCGACAGCCTGATCTCCCTGACGCAACGGATTCCCTGTATCGGCCTGGCCTGTTTGAAGAGTCCGGACGTGGTCGATGCCATCATGCAACATCAGCTCAACGCTCCGTTGACGGGCGCCCGATGCGACAGCTGAACGCGCAGGCCTATCTCGATGCCGTCTCGACCCGGGCGGAACAGACCCGTCAGCCCGATCATGCGACGATCGAGTTGACCTACGGCTGCAATCTGCGCTGCCTGCATTGCTATAACCCGACGCATCGGGCCCTGCCTCATGAACTCACCACGGCCGAAGTCTGCGCGATCCTGACGCAGATGGCCGAGCTGGGCGTCCTGACCGTCAGCCTGAGCGGAGGAGAGCCCTCACTCAGACCCGACATCGAAATAATTCTTCGCCATGCGCGTCAGGCCGGACTGCTCGTCTCGCTGCTCAGCAACGCCACCCGCATGACTCCGGCATTTGCACGGCTGCTGGAAGACATCGGCGTCTCGCAGCTGTTCGTTTCCATCTACGGCGCCACTCCCCCTGTCTATGAACGGATGACCGGAATCCCCGGATCGTTCGCACACTTTCTCAGGGGACTTGCCTGCCTCGGCCGCCGCGCCTTCGCCGTCACCGTTCGTATGCCGGTGACGACGGTGAACCGGCCGGAGGTCGACGCCTGCCAGCAACTCGTCGAATCCCGCGGGTTCAAGTTTCAATACAGTCTTGACATTCATCCGCGGACCGACGGCGACCCTGCACCGCTTGCCTACCGGCTGAGTCCGGAGAAGAAAGCGGAACTCGACGCGCGCAAACTCGGCGCCCCGCTCTCCGACCGGGATCCGGATGCCTGCGCGCCGGAGGAACCGTTCATCTCCTGCGCCTGCGGCCGGAGCCGTTTTGCCGTGACACCCTACGGCGAGATGAACCTCTGCGTGGCCTTTCCGACTCCGAAGTATGATCTCCGGACCGGAACCATCCGTGAGGGGTGGGAAATCCTTAAGCACACGGTGGATCAAGCAGAACCGACGGCCCAGTATGCATGTGCCGCCTGCGATGTGAATCGCTTGTGCCGTCAGGGCCGCAGCGACGCCTGGCTGGAAACCGGCGATATGAGCGCCTGTCTGCCGCATTTCAAAGAATGGGCACAACTGGAGCATCGGAGCCATGACCTCCTTGACCCTCGACGACCTCGCTGACGCCTACTGCCGGGTCAGCAGCGGGAACGCGGCCGCGTTCGATCACTACCATGCCCTCGCCGCATTGTTCGAACGAGCCCGCATTCCCTTCGTGGTTTTGAAAGGACTCGCCGTGCTCATGCAACTCTATGGCATTCGCGGGACGCGCCCGTTATCCGATGTGGATCTGCTCGTCCATGAAGCCGACCTCGTGGCGATCGATCGCCTCCTCACCGGAGCAGGCTATACCAGACAGATCGACGGCAATCCCTGCTATGCGTCTCCAGGGAACGGCCTCGCCTTCGATCTCGTGACTTCGCTCTGGTATCTTGATGAACAGGGTGTGGCCGAACTGTGGGCGAACGCCAGACCGCATGCCCTTCATCCGGGCACCGCCTTACTCCTGGCCGACGACGACCTCCTGATTCATTTGACCGCCTATGCCGTCATCCATCGCGGGGCACTCACCCCCGCGTGGGAGCAGGACCTGCGCCTGCTGCTCCTGCGGGAATCGATCGATTGGGCCGCCGTCACGCGCAAGGCCGGACAATATTCGCTCTCTGTCCCCCTGTTGTACGGACTCACCTATCTCCGCCAGCGCATGCCGACGCTTCCTATTCCGGAATCCGCTCTCCAGGCCCTGACTCCGGCCGGATTGTTTGAAGAGAGCCTCTTTCGGCTGCTCCAACGCCTGGTGACCGCTCAGCCCATCCCTGAACTCGGGCATTTCCTGATCTGGCTGACCAGGCCGGCAGGCGGCAGGTGGTCGTCGTTCCGTCTGACGTTTTTTCCACCAAGCAGTTTTCTCGGATATCGCTACGGAGCTTCCGCGGCTCGGCGTCCCATCCTGACGCGATGCCGGCGCATGATCGATCTTGCCGGCGCAGCGCTTCTCCTGGCCGCCCGGATCGCCCGCCGTCTGATCCGATGGCCGCAGCGGGTTCCGGCATGATCGTCACACTCAGTTCCCGCACTGCCGCCCGCTTTTCCGCCGCCGCACTCCCGGAAAGCTGTCAAGGCCCGATCCTGCACTATGTGGTGACTCCGCGCGTGGCATCCTGGAGCATGTCTCCGACGTTGTACCCGGGCGATCGTCTGGAATTGGGCCAGGCTGGAACGCTCCAGACTGGAGACTTGGTGGTCTTCCGGAGACCGTTCGGTCTGGTGTGCCATCGGCTGGTCGCGCGGCACGACGATCTCTTGCTTACCAAGGGCGACGCCTGTTCAGGCCCTCCGGAACAAGTGCTGCCCCGGGATGTGCTCGGCATCGTTGTCGCCGTGACGCGCGGATCGTCTCGCACCGATGTAAACAATCTGTCCGGACTCACACCTCCGTCCCCATGGAGACGCCCCTTCGATCCCCTGTATTTCACGCTCAGGAAGACCAGCCGCTTGATCGCCGGAAAACTGATTCGTCGGGTGTTACGGCCTCATCGGCTGGGAGGATTGATCGCGCGGCAGATTGCGCGATATGCGACGATCGAACGGTTTGAGGCCAGCCCCCTGCGGTCGATCGCCGCCGCCGCTGAAAGACGCCCGTGGGAACCACCGTCTGACCTGACCCATGATCGCGAACGGCCTTCGACGCTGACCATCAGGCTGGGACCGGTCTATCTGGGAGTCTTCGACCCGGGCACGAACACGCTCGATATCCGGCCTATCCTGGCCGGCACACCTGTCGAACCTGCCCTCGCTCGCAGAGCCGCTGGCCGTCGGGAACGCTGACAACCGCGTCGCTTCTACAATTCAGCTTGAATCCCGCATAGTTAAATACAGATCCTTTTGCCGGATCCGTCCGTAGAGTGCTATATTGGGGCGTGTTTCAGACTGAAGCCGGAATGTCGTTACCCAGCTGACCCAATATGGACGCCTCGTCGCAACACGCCGCCTCACACATTGATCCCAAATTGCTCGCCCGCGTGGTCAAGGGAGATCACCAGGCGTTCAGTCAGCTCTACGATCAATCGAGCACGCTCTTGTATACGATGGCACTGAGAATTCTCGGTAATCGCGATGAAGCCGCTGAATTATTGCAGGACGTCTATCTGGAAGTATGGCGCAAGGTTTCGCGCTATGATGTCGGCCGGGGCACCCCCGTGGCATGGCTGGTGACCCTGACACGCAGCCGGGCCATCGATCGGCTCCGGGCACGAGCCTCACGAGGGCAACAGAAATCGGCCGATTCTTTAGACAGCGTCTCAGCCGCACAGGTACAGGATCGAGGCCCCAGCCCGTTCGATGCGCAGGCCGACCAGGAAATCCGTACGTTAGTCGGAGGCGCGATGGCCGCCCTCCCGCAGGCTCAGCAACAGGCGCTGGAGCTGGCCTACTACGAAGGACTCTCCCACGCGGAAATCGCCGCCCGGCTGAACCAGCCGCTCGGCACCGTCAAGACCAGAATCAAGCTCGGCATGTCCAAGCTGCGGGAATCGCTCCGGCGCTGTTGGGATCAAGGTGACCACGCATGACCCACGAAGAACTTGAAGAAGCCGTCCCGTTGTACGCGGCGGGCGCCCTGGAACGGACTGAACGGCAGGCGCTGGAAGCCCATCTGCTCTCCGGTTGCGTCTCCTGTCATACGGCGCTGAAGGAGTTTCAATCGGTCGCCGCTATTCTGCCGTTCGGATTGAGTTCGACCCCGCCGCCGCGCACGTTGAAGGCAAAAATCATGGCGGCGCGCACGCCGGCCGCCATCGCGGAAGACGCTCCGGAAAAAGCCGAGCCGAAGCCGAGCCTGGAGCCGGGAGAATGGATGAACCATCTCTTTCCTCCGGAATCCGCATCCAGTTCGTGGTCCTTCGGATGGGTGCTGGGATTCGCCGCCGTGGCCGTTGTCACGATCGGTGGCTATCTCGCCTGGACATCCTACAACCAGAACGTCACCGGCACCGCCGCCGTCCAGCAACTTCAGGCGGCCTCCGAAGACCAGACGAAGAAAGTCGCCGCCTTACAACACCAGCTGGAGGAACGGGACCGCACGATCGCCCAGATCAAAGAAGAGCTGCAGCAGCGCGCCGCCGACTCAACCGAACTCAAGGATCAGCTCATCCAGCGTGATGCCGAACTCGAAGATCTCAAGTTCCAATTCACGTCGCGAGGCGGCACCGCGCCGGCTCCCCGCGGACCTGAGGACGAGCTGGCCGCGCTGCTGCGTGTGCCGAATGCCAAAGCCGTCTCCCTCAACGGATCGGACATGGCCAGACAGGCGTCCGGCATGCTCGTCTATGACGCCAGGACGAAGAAAGCCTGGCTCTACGCGATGAACCTTCCGGAGTGTCCGAACGGCACGACCTACCAGCTCTGGGCGATCAACGACAAACCGGTGAGCGTGGGAACCTTCCACATGGACAGCGGCGACACCGCCCATCTTCTGGTCGGCCGGGTCGCGGAATTTTCCAAGACCAAGAAGTTTGCCGTCAGCCTCGAACCTTCGGGAGGACGCCCGACGCCGACCGGTCCGATCTACCTGGTCAGCCAATCGTAGCGCGTCGCGCGCCGTCTCCGACCCACAGGACCCGACAAGGGTGAGCGACAATGAATACTGCACCGACGGGACTCCCCCGCGCATGATCCTCGACTCAGCACAAGATAACGCCTTCATGCGGCTCGCGCTGGAACAGGCGGCGCTCGCGCCGGCTTCCGGGGAAGTGCCGATCGCGGCGTTGCTCGTGCACGAAGGGCGGGTGCTGGCGCAGGCGCATAACCTGCGGGAGACCAGGCAGGATCCGACTGCGCATGCGGAGATTCTGGTCATCCAGGAGGCCGCCGCCAAACTGGGCACCTGGCGGCTGATCGATTGTACGCTCTATGTCACGCTCGAGCCCTGCCCGATGTGCGCCGGGGCCATTGTCCTGTCACGCATCGCCAGAACCGTCTTCGGCGCCTGGGACCCCAAGGCGGGCGCCTGCGGATCGTTGATGGATATTCCGACCGATCCACGGTTGAATCACCGGGTCGAAATGACGGGAGGAATTCTGGAGAAAGAGAGTCAACGGCTCTTGCAGGAGTTTTTTCGAAACCGGCGGTCGGAGCACAACGCCGCCCGGGCCACCGAGTAACCGGCGCTAGTCGAACGTCCACTCACCCAACCGCACCGTCCAATCGTTTCCTTCGGCGGCCACCGCCCCGACCCACCCGTCCGGCAACGGCAGAAATTTGACGAGACCGCGCTCACTGTCGGCAGGCCCTTTCTGCCAGTCGATCGCGGCGCTTGCGCCACCGGAAGCCATCGTGACCCGGCACTGCCCGAGCGGAAACTTCAGTCCCACGCCTTTGAGCTTCAGAAACGCTTCTTTGGCGACCCAGTGCCGATAAAACGACTCCCGCCGGCTCGACGCATCCTGCAACGCGATCGCGTTGAACTCCGCAGGCGCATAAAACCGCTCCGCGAGCTTCATGATGTTTGTCCCGGTGCGAATCTGCTCAAGATCGACGCCGACATCCCCCCGACTCGTGATGCCGACCAGCATCCGACCGCGGGAATGGGAGAGGTTGAACCGGACCGGCTGCGCCTCGCCGGCCTGATTGCCCAATGCGGGCTTTCCTTCCGGTCCCGCTTGAAGGATCACGGCGGCCGGATCGAGCCCGGTGTAGCCGGACAACAGTTTCCGCAAGCCGCCGCGTCCGACGATGTAGCGGCGCTGATCCTCCGGTCGAATGAATCGGGAGGCGCGCGTGCGCTCTTCGACAGTCAGCCAGGCGCCGCACTGTTCGACGGCCTGCGCATCCCCGTCCAGCAAATACCCCCACAGGTCGACGCCCGGCTCAAGGTCTGCCTTCACAACCGGCTTGGCGCTCTGCAGCAGCTGCGGGACCGAAAGAAATGTCAGTCCTGAATCACGAAATCCCACCGGGCCTCCCAAGAACATGCTACGGATTCCGGAGAAGATCATACCTGCGGCGCGACGTTGAAGAAAACCAATTGAAAAATCTCCGTCCCCACGTTAAGCTCGCCCCCGAAGTCGCAGCTACCCAAGCTCCGGCCGACAGGTACAGACACAGTCCGGAGAGGTGCCAGAGTGGCCGAATGGACTCGCCTCGAAAGCGGGCGTCCTCGCAAGGGGACCGTGGGTTCAAATCCCACCCTCTCCGCCATACCACACCTGCCCGCCCCTGAGCCTTTCTCATGATTCCCGGCGACGGGAGACAGCTCGCCGGCATGTCACCGGCTCGTTGCCTTCTCCCCTAAGACCCGCCGCAACTCGACCATCGCCAGCGTGTCGCGCTTGCAGTAAGCCAGCAGCGCATCCTGGATCTTTGCCCGCTCAATCCAGTCGGTCTCGACGAACACCATTTTGTAATATTCGGATGCCGCCTGGCCGCCCTCCCTGATCGCGAGGTCGTCGTACCGCAACGAAGGCACCAGTGCCGGCAGGACTTCTTTCAACGAGTACGACCCGCCGAATTCCGGATGATAGTAATGTTCCTTGACGACCGGATGCAGATCCCAGATCCGTTTCACCAAGGCCTTCAGAGCCGTTTTGAGTTCAGGCAGAAACTCCGCCAGTTGTTCGATCACAGATTGTTCATACGGGGAATAGACACAGATACTCCCCTTGCTTCCCAGAGAGTCCAGGAGGGATTCGGCCAGTGCTTTTCGCGGATCCGTCACATCCGTGTGCAGGAATTCCTGATGCGCCAGTTCGCCGGAATCCTGCTCGATATGATTCGACCATTGCACGGGAAGAGCCTGGTAAGGGCGCGTCCCGGGAAAGCGGGGCACCGCCAGCATGACCGTTTCAAAATCCAAATGATGGACGGGAAACCGCACGGTCTTGAGCGCGGCCTCCAGTTTCCCGGACACCCACTCCACATTCTCCTTCACCTTGCGCTGGACGGAGGAGAGCTTCGTGTTTTCCGGAATCGCGTCGATCGTCGCGATACCCTGACCGGCCAGTTGCTCGGCGATCTGCTTGGCGCCGGGCAAATAAAAGATCCATCGTGCAGGTTTCTGACTCGTGCAGTGAGCCCAGAACGGACATTCATACGGCGAGAAGCAATGGCGATCCGGATCGATCGCCGGTGCTGCCGGCGACAGCAGCATGACCTTCATCGCGGCAAGCTGCTCCGGTACCATTCCCTGCCGCTCCAGCACGATTGAAGACAGGTCTTCGATCGCGAACAACTCCTTCAGATCGACTTCGCCGCCGGCATAGGTGTAAGCCGTGTTGATACGCATAAGATGACAGCTGACGATGTTGAGCCCCGCCCCCGCGAGCACGTGACGTTGCAACGCCAGATCGTCCAGGTGCACATCCTTCACTTTGGTGGATGACTTCACTTCGATGAGCCGCCATCCCGCCGTGGTTCCGTCCTGCGCCTGCACCCGTTCCAGAATATCCACGCGGACCAGCGCGCCATCGGCCATGATCGCCGCTTCATAAATCGACGGGACGGCCTCATCGGCCATCAGCGCCGCAGTCTGCGCAAGCGCCACCTCGGTCTGCCGGTAGCCGGCCGTCACCAGCCGCCCGCCGGGAAAGCGGCATCGAGCCAGTTCACCCACCTCCGTTCCCATGTCCAGAATCGCCTGGGTCCCCGCATCCGGCGGTGTTGCAAGATAGGGCTGATAAATATCCAGATAGAGGCGCTTATGGCACTGCAGACCGGAGATATACTTGGACTTCGACAGGCGGGGAATTTTCTGCTCGTTATCTTGAGAAAGTTCTGTAATTTTTTTCTCCATAGTCTGACCCTAACGAACGATGCCGTATTTGTCTAGCCGGGCAGCGTCTCAGTTCTGCTAGGATAGGCGCCCATGGCTTCCCGCATCGCCGACATCCGAAAATCCGTGCTCACCCTGGCTTTGCCGGTCACCGTCAGCAGCCTGCTTCAACGAACCGAAGGCATTGTTGCCGTCTTTCTGGTGGGAGGACTGGGCGCCATTCCCATTGCCGCCGTCGGCCTGGGGCAACTCCTGGCGTTCATCGCCACGACTCTGGTCTCAGGGCTCTCGGTGGGCTCGAATGTGATCATTGCGCAGTTGTGGGGCGCCAAACGGCAACGCGATGCAGGAGAAGCCGCCCGTCACTTTCTCGGTCTGTCCATCGCCGTTTCACTCGCGTTGGCGGCACTGGGAATGACGCTGAATCATCTGGCAATGGAATTGCTGGGCGCTGAATCCGGCGTGATCGCCCTCGCCATTCCCTACTCGACGATCATTTTTCTGGTAATCCCTTTCACGGTACTGTTGCAGGTCCTGTCCTCAATCCTGCAAGGCACCGGCGACACCCGCACCCCGATGTATGCCATGATTCTGGTGAATCTGCTGCATATCGGCATTGCCTACCCCCTCGTCTACGGATACTGGGGTCTGCCCTCACTGGGCGTCAAAGGAGCGGCTATCACCGTGGGGATCGCCGAAGCCATCGGTGTGGCATTTCTCTGGTGGCACAGCCGCCCGGTTTTGCACGTATCCACACATCTCCGCCTTGATCTCATTCGAACCATGTGGCATGTCGGCGCGCCGGTCTCCGGTGAGCGGATCGTGCAGCAGGCGGGCATCCTCATCTATACGAAACTGGTGCTGCTCTACGGCACCGTCTCCTATGCGGCCCATCAGGTGGGTCTCTCAATCGAGTCGCTATCGTTTCTGCCTGGCTACGGCTTTGCCATCGCCGCCGCCACGATGGTCGGCCAGAGCATCGGCGCCGGCAAATATACGAGAGCGAAACTGGAAAACTGGGAAGCCAACCGCCTGGCCCTCGTCATCATGGCCGGCATGGGCATCCTATTTTTCTTCTTCCCCTACCTGCTCCTGCGCGCCTTCACCACCGACGAGGCCGTGATCGAACTCGGCACAGTGTTCCTCAAGATCGTGGCCCTCCTCCAGATCCCGCTCGCGCTCACGATGGTGATTGCCGGATCACTGCGCGGAGCCGGCGACACGCGATTCATTATGGGCGCCACGATGGTGGGCATGTGGGGCGTGCGCGTGCCGCTGGCACTGATCGCCGCCCTCTGGCTCCACCTCCCGGTGTTCTATGTCTGGATGGCAATGATCACGGACTGGACCGTGAGAATGGCGTTGCTGCTCTGGCGCTATAGATCAGAACGGTGGAAAGCGATTCGGGTCATCAAAACCGCGCGCACGGCATGAGTTGAACGATCGTCAGACTCCACAATCTAGCAGTGCGTCCGTTCTTCAGCGGGCGGCCTGGTATCCTTTCCGTTTCCCACACGCACCTCGATCCGGCCCACGCCTTTCACGTTCGCGCAGAGATCGCCGAGGCCCGGCGTGATCAGGCGATAGGGCCCGCCCTTGCCGTCTGGCAACGGCTCCCCGTTGAGTTCATAGAGCAGCAGGCCGAACTCTCTCGCCTGTTGCAGCGTGAGCGTGGCGGCATACTTTCCGTCGAGCGAATGAAAGGTGACATGATCGGCTTCGATCGCCAGCGCCGGTACATCGAGCAGACCCTTCACCTTGATCGCCTTCCCCGTCATGCCCGGCATCACGGCACCGACGTCCGCGACATGATGCTCAGCCGGAAGCTGCCGGAGCGCCGCGGGATCAAGTGACACCGCCTGCACCACCGCCCCGTCGATTCGCACGACCCCGGCTCCCTTCTTCTCCTGCTCAGTGATTGTCTTGATCATGGCCGTCATCACCTCGTTCACGGGAGTCGGAATGCCCAACTCCCGCCCTTTCTGCGCGATATACCCGTTCAAATACGCAATCTCCGTCTGCCGGCCCGCCTTCCAATCGTCATACATAGACGTGTGGATGTCCCGGATCTCCTGCGTCGCTTTGACGACCCGCTCCGCCATATCCGCCGGCAACGGCACCTTGACCGCCGCCGAAACGGCCGCGACTTCATCGACAATCTGATAGATCACACGCATCATCTCCGGGTGGTCCAACGCCTTGGCCACTTTGTCGTCGATCAACACCGTGATCGGGTTGAAGACACAGTTCCAGCACATCTTTTCCCACTTGCTCCGGCGGATATCTTTGGAAAGATGGCAGGGAATGCCGACGGCCGCGAGGAGCTCCTTGATCTTCAGGACACGCTCGCTCTCATGCCCCATCAATTCGCCGATCGCCACGGCGCCCTTTTTGTAGTGATCGATCACCCCCGGCGAGGCAATTTTCGAATAGATGAACGCGACGCCCCCGACGACGCAGTCGCGCTGGACGCGCGCGATGATCCGGTCTTCGGTATCGATACCGTTCTGCAACGTCAGGATGACCGTCTTCTCCGTCAACACCGGCTCAATCTGCGTCATGACCTCGTCGAGGTCGAAGGCCTTCACGCCCAGAATGATCAGATCGGGTTTCGGCAACTCCTTGGGATCCGCCGCAGCCCGCGGATGGACCGTGAATGTCCCGTTCGCACTCCGGATCGTCAATCCGTTCTGCTGCACCGCCGCCAGCGTCTTCGGTCTGAGCAGAAACGACACATCGGGATTATTCT
The DNA here is from genome assembly GCA_964412445.1 of uncultured Nitrospira sp. Classification (GTDB taxonomy): domain Bacteria; phylum Nitrospirota; class Nitrospiria; order Nitrospirales; family Nitrospiraceae; genus Nitrospira_D. The sequence continues at coordinate 1,941 of CAYPOR010000045.1, read as the reverse complement.
TGGCCAGATGCGCGCCGAAAAACCCGCCCACCGACCCGGCCCCGACCACCAGAATGTTCTTCATAGCAACTCCTTCGTCGTGAAGATCGGTACTATAGCAAGACCGGCGAGTGGGATAAAATAGGAACTCATGAGTCTCTCAGACGCCCGCTCCCGTCTCGCATCTGCGCAAGCCGTCACGATTCTGACCGGCGCCGGCATCTCCGCCGACAGCGGCGTGCCGACGTTTCGCGGAACCGACGGGTTATGGCGCAATTTTCGAGCGGAAGACCTGGCCACACCGGAAGCCTTTGAGCGGGACCCTCGGCTCGTCTGGGAATGGTATAACTGGCGGCGGGAACTCATCGCCACGAAACATCCCAATATCGCCCACCTCGCCATCGCCGCATTGGAATCGCGCGTCAACGATTTCTGGCTCATCACGCAAAACGTGGACGGACTGCACCGCGCGGCAGGATCGACCAGGCTCTCAGAAATTCACGGCAACATCTGGATGGTACGCTGCACGGCCTGCGCCGCCGTGACGGATAATCATCAGGTACCGCTGTCGCTCCTGCCCCGTTGCGGACAATGCGGAGGGTTGTTGCGCCCCCATATCGTCTGGTTCGGCGAATCCTTGCATGAGGAGGATCTTGCCCGCTGCGCAAATCAGTTGCAGGCCTGTGATGTACTGCTCGTGATCGGGACATCCGGCGTGGTCTACCCGGCGGCGGGATTTGCCTCGATCGCGAAAGAGGCCGGTGCCTATGTGATTGAAGTGAATCTCGGTCCGACGCCGCAATCAGATCTCGTCGACATCGCACTGCGCGGACGCGCGAAGGATCTCGTGCCCCTGTTGCTACAAACGGGCGAGTAGCGGTTGAAGTTGATCCAGCGAGCGGATGCGATGAATCCCCGGCGCGATCTCGGCCTCTGACCGGTCGATCAGTACGCTCGTCAGCCCGGCTTTCGTCGCGCCTTCCACATCTTCCTTTACACTGTCCCCGACATGCACCGCATCTTCAGGATCGACAGCGTGTTTGTCCAATGCGAGATGAAAGATTTTCGGAGCGGGCTTCGCCGCCTGAGACAAACTGGAAATCGTGATGGTGTCGAAAAACTGTTCAATGCCCAGCCCGCGCAACACAGGAAACAGTCGGGAATCGAAGTTTGAGATAATCCCCAGTTCCAATCCCTCTGTCTTGAGCCGACGCAGCACCGTTTCTGTCTCCGGATAGAGCTTCCAGGTTTTCGGATCTTCGAAGACCTGAAAGACTTCCTCGAAGAAATCATCGAACCCTTCAAACATTCCCACGCGATAAAACACATTGTGAACGATGTCAAACCACCACAGCCGCTCACTTTGCTTGAGGGCCGCCGGCTCCGTCGGTGCAAATACTGGAGGCGATGCATCCTTGAAAGCCCGGCTGAAAGCCTGCGTGATGGACACGAGCGATGTCGGTGTCTGCCGAAACCCATGCCGCACGGCATACTGCAGATAGATCTCTGCAACCGATCCGTTGATGTGAAAGAGTGTCTGGGCTGCATCGAAAAAAATGACTTGATACGATCCCATTACAACCGTCTCCCATCAGAATCGTCCCACATCAGAAAACGTGCCGGATTGTAAGGCGCTGATAACGCAGAGTCAAAACGAAACACTATCCTGCGTTTTCTTGACAAAGAATACCCCCCCTGCTAGCTTCGTAATACTTCAATACAATTGGAGAGTTACGTGCCTTCTTCTATTTTCATCGTCGATAGCAGTCCGGCCGTCAGGCGAATGGTTGAGCAGATCTCAACACCCGAAGGGTTTGACGTCGTCGGATTTCAGGACGGTCCCGCAGCCCTTGAGGCGGCCCGGCGCATCAGCCCTGCGTTAATTATCGCCGACTACCATCTCGACAACATCACGTTCTCCGGTTTCTGCAAAGAAGTGAACAAACTGGATAACTTGAGCGA
>CAYPOR010000044.1:22404-25783 GCA_964412445.1 uncultured Nitrospira sp. | reverse complement strand
ACGATAGTGCCCGGACTCTAACCGTCACTGCTACTCAAGACGGGGGGACGTCGCACCCAGCGAAAATAAACTTTGATGGCCCTTGCGCTATCTGCATGCAAGTATTTCATGTAAACGGTCAACGCGTAGCGACCGTTCTAAGAACACAAGGACAGAAGCACTGAATCTCATCAGAAACCGAAAGGGGCAAGTCCCTCATATCGTAGCTGTAACGCTTGAACCGATGCCAACTCGGCTCGCATCGATTGCCATGGGAACCGGTGACGTCGATTGCACCTACCATAGCGCTCTCTATGAATTAAAAGAGGCTGTAGATGAGAGCGGCAACTCTGATCAAGCGGAAATGTTAGATACCCTGATTTCCGGTCGTCGTCTGCGTGACATTTCAGACATCCCCTTCGACCTAGCCATCTAGCTAACTGACAAAAGGTGTCAGACCCCTTGATCAGCCCGTGGCGATACCAGGGAACAAAGGGGGTCGGCAGGCACAGTCCATGGCTGACGTTTACAATCTGCACCGCTTTCTCGAAGCGCAAGAGCGCGTCTATCACACAGTCCTTGATGAACTACGGGCCGGGAGAAAGTCTAGTCACTGGATCTGGTTTGTCTTTCCCCAGATCAAAGGGCTTGGTCACAGTGGAATGGCACAGAAGTTCGCCATTACCTCTCTCGACGAAGCCAAGGCCTATCTCCAACACTCTGTCTTAGGTCCACGATTCCGCGAATGCACGCAACTGGTTCTCGATGTGGAAGGGCGCAGCGCTGAGGAGATCTTCGGCCATCCCGACCATCTCAAATTCCGCTCCTGTATGACCTTGTTTCTGACCGCCACGACAGACAACGCCCTCTTCAACGCCGCCCTGCTCAAATACTTCGACGGCCAGCCCGACCAACTGACTCTCGACCTCCTGGCACAACAACAATCCTAGCGACTGCATACGCTCCGGCTCGTTCTTGACTCCCCTCTCCCTCCTGCGTACCCTGCCGTACCCTGCGCCACACATGACCGTCCCACTGCCTCTCACTCACGATCTATCGTTCATCCATCAAAGAAGTTCCTTTCCTAACATCAGGTAAAAACAATTGCAGGACACCTGAGCGCAATGGTAACTTATTCGTTACTATATCTATGTCAGAGATACGCGTACTCGAATATCTCGATCTCCAGTCACGTTCACCTTTTGCCGCATGGTTCGAAGGGCTCAATGCCGTTGCCTCGGCAAAAGTTGCGACGGCGCTGTATCAGCTCAGCGCGGGGAATTGGTCGAATGTGAAAGGGGTTGGGGCTGGAGTCTTTGAGCGAAAGATCGATGCGGGACCGGGCTATCGAATCTATTTCGGCAAGGACGGTAACCGCCTCGTGATCCTGCTGGGCGGCAGCACGAAACAACGTCAGCAACAGGCTATCGAGACGGCCAAAGAACGTTGGGCTGACTATCGCCGCCGAGCTACCACTAAGAAGACGTAACACAGAACGGAGCAAGCTATGGCACTCACACGGGAATTTAGAAACACCATCGCGGCGCGCGTGGAACGGGATCCGCGATTTCGGGAAGCGCTGTTTACAGAGGCGCTCAACGCCTACTTCGCAGGCGACACCGCCGTGGGCAAAGCCATTCTCCGGGATCTCGTCAATGCCACTGTAGGGTTTGAAGAACTGGCCCTCACGCTCAAGAAGCCGAGCAAAAGCTTGCATCGAATGTTGACCCCTCGCGGGAATCCGAGTACTGACAACTTCTTCAGCATCGTAAACGCACTTCAGAAGAAGACTCACGTCAAATTGCGAGTGACGGCAAAAGCCAGCTGAGAACAACTACGTTGCGACACGTTACTCACGAAGCAGTTCTTTCGCTCCGTCCTTGACTCCCCTCTCCCTCCTGCGTACCCTGCGCCACACATGACCGCTGCTTCACACAAACTCCTAGGTATTGGCCGGTTGGCGGCTGCGTGGCTGTTTCTGTTCCTATCGAGCCTGACGCTCGGCTGCGAGTACGTGCGGCCAACGATGAATGCGCCGCTGGATCAGTACGACACGGACTACGGCTATCGTTCCACCAACCTGCCTCCGTCGAAAACCGGCAGCACGGACGGGCTCTTTATCGTCTCCTCCTTTTCCGGTGGCGGCGCCCGGGCATCGGCCCTTTCCTATGGTGTGCTGCGGGAGCTGGCGAGGACGCCGATCCGGTGGGAAGGGGTCGAGAAGCGGCTGGTCGATGAACTCAACATCATCAATGCGCTGTCGGGCGGGAGCTTCACGGCGGCCTACTACGCCCTCTACGGCGACCGGATTTTTCACGACTTCGAATACCGCTTTCTCCGGAAGGACTGGGAGAGCGAACTCCGGTCGCGGATTTTCCGGTCGCCCTCCAACTGGCTCCGGCTCTGGTCTCCCTTTTTCGGCCGGGCCCATGTCTTCTCGGAACTGCTGGATGAAGCGCTCTTCGACGGCCACACGTTCGGCGATCTCGTGGCACAACGCCGGCGGCCGATGGTCTTCATTCATGCCTCCGACATGGCCAGCCTCTCGCGGTTCGAGTTCAATCAGCGGCAGTTCGACCTGATCTGCTCCGACCTCAGCCAGCTTCCCATTTCGGTGGCGACCGCCTCCTCGGCCGCGCTCCCGCTGATCCTCAGTCCGATTTCGATGACGAACTATGCCGGGCAATGCGGCTATGTCCCGCCGATGGTCTTGCAGGAGGAGAAAACCTCGACGTGGGGCCGGCAGCGGGCGAATGAATTGCGGTCGTACCTCGATCCCAAGAAGCGCCCCTATATCCATCTGCTGGACGGCGGGCTGTCGGACAATATCGGCATGCGTGCGGTGCTGGAGAACACGGCCTACATCGGCGATCTGGAATCGACCTTCCGGTCGTTGGGTGCAAAGAAGATCCGCAAGCTGGTCTATTTAATGGTGAGCGCCGAGACCACGCCGGATCCGCACCAGTACACGCTGAACGAAATCCCCGGCCTCATGCGGGTGAGCCGGGCGCTGGTCGACATTCCTATCAACCGCTATTCCACCGACACCGCCGAGCTCATGCGTCAGGCCGTCGCGCGATGGCAGCGGGAACTCCGCCAGCGCCCGCCCGGAACGGACAGTATTTTTGCGCCCGATGCCGACGTCTACTTCATCAACGCCAGCCTGGCAGAGATCGCGGATCCGGACGAGCAGGCGCGCCTCATGAACATTCCCACCAACCTGGCGCTGACCGACGACGAACTGGATCATCTCCTCCTCGCCGCAACGAAACTCCTCCGCAACGACAAAGAGTACCAACGCCTCCTCCACGACCTCGCCACCGACGCCGAGACTTCATCACCCACTAAATAACCAGCGTGTTCTTAGTCCATCTCTCCCCCTTCCTCTCCCAAGGGGCTG
>CAYPOR010000044.1:0-22304 GCA_964412445.1 uncultured Nitrospira sp. | reverse complement strand
TAAATAACCAGCGTGTTCTTAGTCCATCTCTCCCCCTTCCTCTCCCAAGGGGCTGAGGCTCAACGCGACCATCGCCGGAGGAGCGGGAACCCGTTCGAGGTTCTGCTAAGAAGGAAAGCGGAAACTGACCGAGTCCGCGAGGGAATTTCCGAAGGCTTCCGCTTCGCAGAACCCGAACGGGTCGTTCCTGGAGGCGCGAGAGCACTTGAGCCCCAGCCCCGCCCTCCCTCTCCTTGCCCTTCCCTCTTTCCTTATGTAAGGATTATCCCTGCCATCCGACTGACAGCCATCTACCCGCTTCGACCGATAAAGGAGACACCCTATGCCACCCAAGATTGACATCCCCGCCATTGTCAAAGTGACGAAGGCTGACGACGAATGGAAAAAGCTGCTGTCGCCAGCGGCCTATCAGGTCCTGCGCCACGAGGACACCGAGCGTGCGTTTACGAGCCCGCTCCATGAGAATCACCAGGCCGGCATCTATTATTGCGCGGGCTGCGACCTCCCCGCCTATTCGTCGGAACACAAATTCGACAGCGGCACCGGCTGGCCCAGCTTCTGGCAGCCGATCGACCAGAAGGTGGTCGAGACGCGCACCGATACCAAGTTCTTCATGACCCGCGTTGAGGTCCACTGCGCCCGGTGCGGCGGCCATCAGGGACATGTCTTCGATGATGGCCCCAAACCGACCGGTCTGCGTTACTGCATCAACGGCGTCTCGCTGAAATTCGTGGCGGGCTGATCACCGGCCTCCCTGCGGCGCGATCCAGTACCCTGTCCTCGATTGTTCATCTCTGTCCCTACCCGCTCCCCTCAAGAGAGCGGGTAGCGCCTGCCCCTTGATCCATGTACAATCCTCTTCACATTTTCTGGAGTTATTGTCTGTATGTCACGCTGGTTCTCGTTCGGCAGTCTGTGCCTGTCGAGTCTGACGCTCATTTCGTGCAGCAACGGTGCCTCCCCTTTTGCGTGGGACACCGACCCCTGTCAGCTGATCACCCCGGCGGAGGCCGAAGCCGCGCTCGGCGAGCCGGCGCAGGAAGGCAAGCGCGTCGACTCCAAGACCTGCATCTTCAAATCCATCCGCGACAGTGCCAATGCCGTCACCGTGCAGGTCGAGGAAGCGCCCGGCATCGACCGGCGTGCGGGATTCAATAAGGAGCGGCTGCGGCGGGACAGCATTCTAATCGCCGGACTGGGAGATGGCGCGGTCAGGATCGACTCGCCCCCGTCGCTCTCCCGCCTCACGTTCTTACGCGGCGAAAATCTGGTCACCGTCATGGTGTCGTCGATTCACGCCACCAACCTTCAGGCCTCGATCATGACGATCGGGAAACGCGCAGCGGAACGCTATGGCGCCACCGTCGCGCAGTCGCAGATTCCCCCTGCTTCCACGGTCACCGCCTCAGCCGACTCACCGGCGGATCGCCAGGGGACCTCTTCGTCGACCTTGCGAACCTCGCCGGTCGCCGTGGCACAAACGAGGAACGTCGAACGCGCCGGCTCAACCGGCCCGACCAAGGCCTCGACGACCGACACCGGCGCGCTCGTCGGCACCTGGCAGGCGCACACGATGCAGGGCACCACAAGACATCACTATCTGCTGGAGATTGCGCCCGATCAGTCCTGGACCCTGTCCTCCCTGACGCAATTCGACGGCGTGCTCGATGCGGCCTCCGGACGCTGGTCGCTCGATCGCGCCAACTCATTCAAGGGACAATCCTGGAAAGGCACCTACCTCACCGCGCAGCCTGACTCCTTTTCGAGTACGGGCAGTCTCCAGGGCACCTGGACGAAGCTGGCCGCCGATCAGCCCCCGAGTAAAATTCCGGCGGAGCTCTGGAGCCGGCGGAAGAACACGACCAGCGTGCCGATTTTTCAGCTTAAGAGCGTCGATGACGCGCTGGTAGGCACGTGGGAAAGCACCGGCACCTATGCCGGAGGACCGGCCTCGTTTGTCTGGACGATCAACGCGTCGGCAGCGTCGGATCTGTTCATCATGGATCAGACCCGCGGCACCGTCGTGACGAAAGGCGGCGTGACCCAGTTGCAGCCATTGCAGAAACGGCAGCGCAGCATCGGGATCGTCGCCGCTCAGGACGGCGGCTTCACGACGAGCGACGGAAAATCCAGCCTTCGCTGGACCCGCCTCGTTCCCCAACCGGATTCCCCACAACCATTGTAGTCATACCCGGGCACGACTCAGGCCGTGCCCTCGCAGGGAGAGACGGCCATGTCCAGCACACATGAGACTATCGGATTCGTCGGCGTCGGACGCATGGGCGCAAACATGGCCCGCCGGTTGAAAGATTTCGGCTTCCCGATCTCGGCCGTCTACGACCGGCAGACGGCCGTCGCTGCAGAACTGGCGAAGGAGCTCGTCTGTCAGGCCGCGGCCGATCCGGCGGCCGTCGCGCAAGCCTCACAGACCGTCATCACCGTCGTCACCGACGATGCGGCGATGGATCAAATCTTTTCCCTGGATGACCCGACCAGTCTTTTAGCCCACGCGAAGGACCGGCTCTTCATCAATTGCGCGACGGTCTCTCCGTCGATCCATCGGGAGGTAGAGCAGCGGGTCACCGCGCGCGGCGGCGCCTCACTCGAAGCCTGCATGGCGAGCAGTATTCCGCAGGCGCGCCAGGGCACGCTCTATCTAATGTGCGCGGGCCGGAAACTGACGTTTGAACGGGCGAAGCCCATGTTGCAGACGCTGGGCAAAACCGTCCGCTATATCGGAGCCAGCGGCAGCGCGGCGGAGGTCAAAGCCCTGGTGAATATGGTGATGAACTGCAACACGGCGGCACTGGCGGAAGGGTTGGGGTTAGGCCAGGCTCTCGGGCTGGATCTGACGATGCTCCGCGAGGTGTTCAGCCAGACCGGCGCCAATTCGCGTGTGCTGGAAACCGACGGCGAAGACATGCAGCAACGCGCGCACGACTGCTACTTCTCCGCCGCCCATGCGGTGAAGGATTCCGGAATCGCCCTGGCGCTGGGCCGGGCAGCCGGACTTTCGCTGCCGGTCGCCGAAGCGACGCTGGCGCAATATCAGCGATTGGTGGCGAGCGGAAAAGGCGAGCTGGATAAGTCGGCGATCGCCGAACTGACATTTAACGACCGGCTGAAGGAATCACGCTAGCCCAGAAAGGTTCCGTCAGGCCGCCAGGCCGGATTTGGGTTCGAACGTCGCCAGGACGTCGCGGACTTTCGACGCCAGCACCGACGGCGAATAGGGCTTCTTCAACAGACAGGCCCCCAGCAGCCCCTCGAAATCCTGATACGCCACCAGACCCGACACGAACAGAACCGGCAGTTCCGGCCGCTGGATGCGCAACAGATGGGCGAGCTGCGGACCGGACATCTTCGGCATCACGACATCCGCCACCAAAATCGAGACCTGATCGTCATATTCATCGAACAGGGACAGCGCCTTCTCCCCGTTTTCCGCGTAGAGCACCTGATAGCCGTGCATCTCAAGCATCTGGCCTGTCACATGACAAACGGCCGGATCGTCATCGACAACCAGAATTTTCCCCTGATGGAGCGGTAAAGGCGCGACACCGGACTGCGTGCAATCGGAACTCTGCATGACACCTCCTTGAACAAACCGCTCCAGATGTACCATGGAAGCCGGAAGGCACCAAGGAAGAGATGCGTTTCGACAGCCACGTACTGCGCCTTACTGAAATCCGGCAAACCGGCTCCAGAGGCTGATTACCAGCCAAACGACCAAGGCGACCAGCGCCAGCAGCAGCACAACCGTCCCGCCGATCAATCCGACGACATAGGTCCAGTCCCGATGGGTGGTTCCCGCCGGCTGCGTCGCCGCGTCGCGCAGCAGCGCCGCGTTCCGCATATTGCTTTGGAACCAGACGGAGAAGAGATCGCCCAGGACCGGAACGGCTCCGACCACTCCGTTGATCAGGAGGTTGAGGCTCATTCTGGTCATGACGATGCGGGGCACGTCCAGACGCGCAGCCAATCCCAGAATCACCGTCCCCATGAGATTGGCCAGCACATCGCCGAGACCGGGAATCAGCCCGATGAGCGGATCGAGGCCGAGATAGAGCGAGGTTCCAGGAATTTTGACCGTGGTATCCAGGACTCTGGCGAGCAGTTCCGCCGCCGCGACCAACGCCCGGCGCTGCTCTTCCGTCCCGGAGGGCTCCTGTGCGGAAAAAGACGACGGGCTAGTCACGGCGTTCTCGCACCGCATGTTCTTTCAGCCAACAGCGGTCCATGACCACGGCCAGGCCTGCCGCACGAGCCCGTTCCGCCGCGGGATGATTGATCACCCCCTCCTGCATCCAGACCGCGCTGGCTCCTGCCGCGATGGCGGCCTCGACGATCGGCAGGACATCTTCCGATCGACGGAAGATATCGACCAGATCGACGGGACCGGGCACCTCGCTGAGCGAAGCATAGGCCTGTTCGCCGACGACGGTCCGTTCGTTGGGATTGACCGGAATGACGCGATACCCCTGCGCCTTCATGTAGGCGGCGACATGGTTGGAGGCGCGGGCCGGATTCGACGAAGCGCCGACGACGGCGATCGTTCGGCACGTCGCCAGAATGTGCTCGATGGTATCCGCTTCAGACCACGACATAGCCCCACCCTACCATGCGCGCCGGTTCCCGGAAAACGGGTGAAAGGATCGGCCCCTTGACGACATATCAGGGATAGGTCATACCACCTGCGCCGGATCGAGGAAATCCTCGGCGCATCACTTTACGATGGAGGCTCTAATGCGAACTGGCTGGCGTGCGGCGATCTCCCCGGTAGTGCTCTCCTGTGCCGGTCTCTTCTCTCTGCTCGCCCCTCAACCGGGCCTCGCCGCTGAACCGGACGCGCTCCTGCCCCTCTCCAAGATCGTGCTGTATTCCAGCGGCGTCGGCTACTTTCAGCATGACGGCAGCGTGACGGACCGGGCGCAACTGGACCTGCGGCTCCAGACCAGTCAAATCAACGATCTGTTGAAAAGTCTCGTGGTCCAGGATTTCGGCGGCGGCAGGATCTCAACCGTCACCTATGGATCGCGGGATCCCGTCACCAAAACGCTGGGCAATTTCGGGATCAATTTGAACGGAAACCCGACGCTGGGTCAGATCCTGACACAGATCCGTGGCGAACGGGTCGAGATTTCCGCTCCCAATCCCCTGACGGGCACGATTCTGGGGGTCGAAAAGAAGACGGAATCCATCACCGACGGACCAGCGCGCCGTGTCATCGAACAGGAATACCTGAACCTTCTCACCGACGAGGGCTTTCGCTCGCTTCCCTTCACACAGATCCACCGGATCAAATTGCTGGATGCGGCGTTGAACGTCGAACTACAGCAGGCGCTGGCCACCCTGGCGACCAACCACGACGCGCAGCAGAAGACCGTTTCCATCACCTTCGACGGCACCGGCAGCCGCCAGGCCCGCGTCGCTTATTTGACTGAAACGCCGGTCTGGAAAACGACCTATCGTCTGGTCCTGGATGAAGAGAAAGCGCCGTATCTGCAAGGCTGGGCGATCGTGGAGAATCAGACACTCCAGGACTGGAATCAGGTCAGACTGTCGCTCGTGTCGGGCCGGCCGATTTCCTTCACGATGGACCTCTATCAGCCGCTCTACAATCCCCGGCCGGTTGTCCAACCGGAGCTCTACGCCAATCTGAAACCGCAGACCTATGAGGAAACCATGGACGAACCCAGGCCGGCATCTCCGGCTCCGTCCATGCGCAGCGAGATGAAGAAGGAGAGGTCGCCTGGCAAGCTGGCCGAAAGCCTGGCGGGAAACCGGGCCAGCGCGGCGGCTGACGCTCCAATAGCCGCTGAACTGGAGATGGGACGACTCGACCAGGGCGTCTCGACGCTGGCGATGGCCGAAGACAAGGGCGAGCTGTTCGAATACCGCCTCGATCAACCGGTGACCCTGAGCAAACACCAGAGTGCGCTGTTGCCGATCATCGGACAGTCGCTCCAGGGGCAGAAGGTGGCGGTCTATAACCAGTCCGTGAATGCCAGACATCCGCTCAACGGCTATCAGCTGAAGAACAACTCTGCTCTCCATCTGATGCAGGGCCCCGTCACTGTCTTCGATGGCGGCGCCTATGCAGGCGATGCGCACATTCTCGATCTGCCGCCCGGTCAGAATCGCCTGATCAGTTATGCCCTCGATCTGAACACGGAAGTGGAGCCAAAGCTTGAAGGCGGCACACAGGAACTCGCAACCGTCTCGCTCAAAAAAGGCACGATGCTGGTTTCCCGCCGCCTGGTGGAGGAGCGCAGCTATCTGATCAGAAATCGCGACCGGAAATCCAAGACCGTCCTGATCGAACAGCCGTATCGGGCCGACTGGAAGCTGGTCGAGCCGAAAGACGCGACGGAACGGACGCGCGACCAGTACCGGTTCAGCATCCCGGTCGAGGTCGGCAAGACGGCAACCCTGCGCGTGAAAGAGACGCTGCCGGTGCAGGAATCTATCTTATTAATGGATAGCGGACTCGATCAGATCGCCTACTTCCAACATGCCAAAGAAGTGAGTCCGAAAGTGAAAGAGGCGCTCCAGCGGGTGGTGCACCTCCGCAGCAAGCTGGACGATACCCGCGCGCAACGGACCAGGCTCGAACAGCGGATCGGCGAAATCACCGCCGAGCATCACCGTATCCGCGAGAACATGCAGCGGCTTCAGCAGAACTCGGACCTCTACACCCGCTATGTCAAAAAGCTGGATGGTCAGGAGACGGAACTGGAGAAACTCCGGAAGGAGATCGAGTCGCTCAAAGGGACGGAAGAGGAGCAACGGAAAGACTTGCAGAGCTATGTGATGACGCTCGACGTGGCGTAGGGCCCGTCAGGCAAAGAAGCGCCGCACCTGTTCGGCCGGCACGCAGCCGACGAGCAGATCTCCTTGCGGCGAAACGATCACGGGCACTCCGGCCTGGCCAGTCTCATGCCAGGCGGTGTTCCATTCACCCATCACCTGGTCGAGATCACTCCCGTCGGTAATCCCGAATTCGTCCAGAACGAGAGGGTTCGAAAGATCCTGTCCGTTGACCCAGAAGGCGCGGTACAAGGCGCGCACCATCTGCATCCCTGCCTCACGACCGCGCTGGAGCTGCGATGCGGCCAGGGCAATTGCCGGTCCGGTATTCGGCTTGCCGGATGGAAGCTCGATCGAAAGCCCCGGCGCCAGCCGCTGCACCAGCGCCACTTCCTGTCGCAGCTCCGCACCCAACGAACCCTGCCAGGCTTTCATGGGTCGCGGCAGATGCGGCGCATGCTGGACGCCCCGCCATTCACACCGCTCGATCAGCTGCAATTCGTGCAACCGCTCGTGGAGCGCATAACAGAACGGGCAATTGAAGTCGCTATAGAGAAGGTAGTCCGGCACCGCTGATTGTTCCCGGTTGTGCGGTGCAAACCTACCCGAAGCAGACCGGATTCGTCCAGTCCATTGCACAGATCGTCATACTCGGAGAGGTTATCGAGACGGATCCGGATCGCGCCGCAATGTGCGATCGAGCGTCGCGCGCAAGGCGGGAAGAGTGACCGGCTTCGTCAGTACGGCATCCATGCCGGATTCGAAACAGACGCGCTCCTCCTCGGAAGAGGCATGGCCGGTGAGCGCAATGACCGGTATGTGCAGGGCAGACCCGGTTTCGCGTTGCCGGATCGCGCGGGTGGCGGCATACCCGTCCATCTCGGGCATCTCGCAGTCCATCAAAATTGCGTCATAGTGCGCTCGCGCCGCCGCGACTATCGCCTCCCGCCCGTTCCGCGCGACCTCAACTTCATATCCGAGTTTTTGAAGGAACTTACAGGCCACCACCTGGTTGATCTCATTGTCGTCGGCGACGAGGATCCGTGATATCCGCCTCCGGTCGCCGGCAGACTCCCGGTCGGCTCCCGATTCCTTCGCGCCGCTCTCACGATAAATTGCCGGCAGAAGCAACGTGGTGTAGGAGAACGTCGATCCTTTTCCTGGCGCGCTGTGCACGGTGATGTCTCCACCCATCAGTTCGACGAGTTGCCGGCAGATCATCAAGCCGAGCCCGGTCCCGCCGAACCTTCTCGCAGTCGATACCTCGGCCTGTGTATAGGCTTGAAACAATCCGGTCAGCTGTTCGTTCGTCATCCCGATTCCCGTGTCTGTGATCCGCCACCCGAGGAGCACACCGTCCGGAAGGTGCAGCGGAGCCGGACACCGTTCAACCGACACCCGCACCTCACCGGACTCTGTGAACTTGATCGCGTTGCCGACCAGGTTGAACAGAATCTGCCGGAGCCGGACCGGATCGCCCCGCAGCAGCTCCGGAACATCGGGCGCAAGCGTGATCGTCAGAGCCAGCCCCTTCTTTTTCGCCGATTCCGTCACCAACGTGATGACGTCGTCGATCAGGGGCCTGAGATGCACATCGGCCGTCTCAAGCGTCATCTTGCCCGCTTCAATCTTTGAAAAGTCGAGGATATCGTTCACAAGCGCGAGCAGCGCTTCCGCCGACCGGTGCATGGTTTGCAGCAACTGCCGTTGCGCGTCGGTGAGTGTGGTGTCCTGCAGCAGCTGCGTACAGCCCAGCACCCCGTTCATGGGCGTCCTGAGTTCATGGCTCATTGTCGCCAGAAAAATTCCCTTCGCACGGGCGGACTCTTCGGCCACGTCCTTCGCCTGGCGCAGCGCCACATCGGCCGTCACATCGAGACCGTAGGCTCGAATCTGATCGAGATCGCCCAGCGGAAAAAACGACCAGGCGATCACCCGGTCTGCGACGGCATGTTCCAGCCGGCAGATCGCGGCGCGGGTGCGCAGGCAATCGTTGAGAATGTCCGTCAGGTTCGGCGGGAGCATGACCTCGACGCCTTCCGTCAGCGCGCCGCACTGCGTAAGGAGCTCCACCATCGCGGTGTTGGCAAACAGCATTCCGCCGGCGCCATCGAATTCGACGATCGGATTCGGCGCTTCCTCGGCGAGTCGCGCCACCCGCTGAACGTCCCGCTGTACTTCCATCTCGGAAGTCAGATCGCGCGTAACGATCACGGCGCCGACACGCTCGGCAAGCTGCACACGCGGCCAGAATGTCGTGGACAGTTCGAATGTCGTCCCGTCCCCTCTCGTCCAACGATGCGAGGAGAGCATCGTGACTTCACCGGTTATGATCATCCGCTCGAAGGGACAGCCGTCCTGTCCGTTCGCCTTCGGCGACTGACACCCGATGAGATCGTGAAACACCCGGCCCACGACATCATGGGTCCGCCCCACGAGCTGCTGGGCCATCGGGCTGAGGGAGAGGATATGTCCGGCACGATCGGTGACAAAGACGGCATCGCCGGCCGACTCCATCAGCAGGTAGGCATCGTCACGCGTGGGCAGCCATGACAGCTGCCCCTGACTCATGGGGTCCTGCTGCGGATAGGGAACTGCGCTCATGCCGCCACTTGCCTCAGAATCGATTCTACATCGATTCCTTCACGCCGGGGATCGCGGATATCATGAATGCAGCGTCCGCCGTCCGGCTCCTGCGCGAGATCCACTTCTTGAGGAGGCGCACAGGACACTCCCCGCTGATCGCGGCAGAGATAGAGAATCGGAAGATGCGCCTTACCGGGCGTGATGGCTCCCACGACCCCCACTTCCCCGGAATTCAACGAGACCACGCTATAGAGAGGAAACACGCCGATCGCTCTGATCAGATAGGAGACGTGATCGAGCAGATGCGGCTGATCCCGGTAGCGTTGATACAGCTGCGTCATCGCCTGATTGGAGGACATCGGCTGCGAGCCGGCTTGCCCGGTGATCAATTCATCGTATTGATCGACAATGGCCACAAGTGCAGAAAACGAGAAACTTTTTCCCGTCTTCCCCGAATCATCAGACCTATGTACCGGCACCGTATGATGGGATCTCACGATCCTGAGCACATCCGCGTCATGCACGCCGCTTTTTTCAAGCATCACGATGCCCTGCGCCGGATGACTGTCATACAGTGCCTGTTGAGCCGGCGGCATCGACTTCTGGCGTTTCAGAATGTTTCTCGGAAGTCGGACGAGACCGAGATCGTGCAACAGCGCCGCCACTCCCATCCGCTGCACATCCTCTCTGGGATATTGCAACGCCTGGCTGATGATGACGGATAAAGTACACACCGTCAGTCCATGCTCATGCAAGGTCGGATCCTGCTCGCGCAAACCCATGACGGCGTAGCAGGCCGCCTGCCGCTCGAAGATGAAGCCGATCATCTCATCGACCAGCCGGCAGGCTTCTCCATACGACACCAGCCCTGTCGTTCGCGTTCCCTCGAATATATGATCGAGTCGCTTGATCCACTCCGCCCGCCGTTGCTTGGCCAGAGCCAGGTTATCAGCCAATATGACGGCCGAATGCTCCTGCAAGCCGGGATCCCGCCCCGCAGAAGCCCGAGTATCCGGTCTTTCCTCATGGCACAAGGCAATCTCAGTGGGTGTCGCACAAGGCTCCAAGTCAAGTCCGCAATCGGTATCGATCGTGACGTGTTGAATTCCTGCTCGCCTCAGAGCCTCCAGTTCCGAAGAAGAGGAGATCATGAACTTGTGACGGAGAAACGGCGTATGCAGCCACGAGCGATCCACCCCGACCAAATACATCCCGACCTTGAGAGCTGACAACGGGATTGAGCGGTGAGCCATGACGTCACATACCTTTTAAGCAAACAGCGAACTATCAGCTCTACTGCATCGGCAGATTTACCATCGAACTTGAGCGTGTTCGCGCAGGGCTATGTTCTATTTTTAGATATCCGCGTCTCCGACTCACCGTCACAGGGAAATTGAGCGTTTACGGATTTCCTGCAGACACGTATGATGTCCGAATTAATGCCCTGCTCACATGATCGACCCAGTTACGAGGCTATGCGCATGACCACCAATCCGCTGTCCGGCGATCGCTTCGCCGTTGAATATCGTCTCACCGGGACTGAAGCCCATGCGCGTGCACTTTCCGAGCGCCTCTGCGCCGATCAGACGATCGAAGCCCCCATATCGCTGTTGCGTTCTTCCCCGATCCCGACCGGACTTCTGGGCACAGTAGAAGACTTTATTCAAGAAGCGGCGTCCCGTTACCGCACCACACTCAGTTTCCCTGTAGAGTTGTTCGGACATTCCTGCGCGCAGCTTTTGCACACGCTCTTCGGAACAGCGAGCCTCACTCCCGCCATTCAGGTTGCCAACATCCATCTTCCTAAGACACTGCCGCACGGTTGGTCAGGCCCTCGATTCGGAATTGCGGGCCTCCGCAAACTGACCCGTGTGCCGGACCGCCCGCTTGTCTGCGCGGTACTAAAACCCTTGGGATATTCCCCGGAAGCGCTAGCCGAACTCGCGCGCAGTTTCGCTCTCGGAGGGGTCGACGTGATTAAAGATGATCAGGGGCTGGGGAATCACTCATTCTGCCCATTCAACGAGCGCGTCAGCCTCACCGTCGAGGCAATCCGGGACGCAACCCGTTCGACCGTCCGTTCCTGCCTCTACTTTCCTCACGTCGTCGGATCATTCGATGACATCCGGCGGCAAGCCGCATTCGCCAAGCAGGCGGGAGCTGACGGAATCCTTCTCTCGCCGGGCCTCGTCGGTTACGAAGCATTGCATGATCTGAGTCGTTGCGATGATCTAGCGCTGCCGATTATGTCTCATCCGGCCTTCCTCGGCACCTATGCCATAAACCCGGAGAACGGATTGGCTCCGAATGTACTCTATGGTCAATTGCCGAGACTTGCCGGCGCGGATATTACCATTTATCCGACCTATGGGCTCACCTTTCCGATCACCCCGCACGATTGTGCGCTGATCGGATCCGCCTGCACTCAACGGTGGGGACCGCTCCGGACCATGTTCCCGACCGCTGCAGGCCGCATAGGAGAAGACCGCATCAGCGAACTGCGTGCGTTCTATGGACATGAGTTTATCTTCATTCTGGGGAGCCAGATACGAGAGACTCCTGATGGAATCGTCTCGGCCTGCCGGCGTTTCATGCAGAACCTTTCCGGAATAACCGCTGTTCATTGAGGCCGGTTGTTACGGCTTTCTCGCAGCTCGGCTGCACTGAGGCGCAGCAGAATCTGCTACACTTACACCAGTTGAAACAGGAGCTGGGTTGATCATCCCGATCAATGCCGGCCATGTGACAAAGGCAAACCACTCGAGAGGGTGGGACGCAAAGCCAAGGGACCTAGTGAGGGACGGATGTTCCAGGGTCAGCCTAGCCGCCACAGCGCAGTCTTCTTTCAGCGCCTCCGGCATGCCAGGCATCCCTCCGAACAGTCTTTCGTCAGCGGCCCCGAGGTCGATCATCTCGGAATAAGACTGGGAGGTGCCTTATGATGTCCGCTATCGATACCGCCTTATCGGGCCTAACGGCCTTCGCCAAAAAACTCGACGTCTCCGCCAATAATGTGGCCAATGTGAACACTGACGGATTCCACAAATCGAGAGTGGAGTCTGTTGAGGCGGGAACCGGAGGGGTTCTGCCGGTCGTCCAAAAAGATGACTCTGCAGGCCCGGCAGTGTTGAAGGACCGTGGCTATGGCGCTGCCCAGGTTGAATTATCCAATGTCGACCTCGGAGAAGAAACCGTAATCCAGATCGTGGCGCAACGCGGATTTGAAGCCAATCTCCGCACGCTGAAAACCGCCGACGATATGCTGGGCAGCATCATCGACACCAAGCGGTAGGGTTCAGCACCAGCCAGCCGTGCCATCGGACGCGGCGACATAGCATTCCCGCCCGACAGTATGCTATGTCGACGTCATGACCGCGCCGCGAGTTCTGCTACTGATTCCCCCTCTCACGCAACTCAACACACCATACCCCTCAACTGCCTATCTGACAGGGTTTCTGCAGTCACGCGGGATCACCTGCGAACAGGCGGATCTCGGGATTGAAATGGTATTGCGCCTGTTCAGTCGCGATGGCCTACGGCAGGTGTTTCGTCTTGTGCGCCAACAGTACGATGCTCTTCCCGATCAAGCGCTGGCCATGCTCGAGGCCGAACAGGCCTACATCGACACCATCGAACCGGTTGTAGCTTTTCTACAAGGCAAGCATCCTAAAGCAGCCGCACAACTGATCCGTCCTGGCGTTCTGCCACAAGGTCCACGATTCCACGGTAAAACCAGATTTAAGCAATCCGTTTCGGTCGAAGACCGGGCAAAGCACTGGAGCACCCTCTATCTCGAAGATCTCACGGATCTGGTCCAGGCCATCATAAGCCCTTCTTTCGCCCTCAGCCGCTATGCCGAGCATCTGGCCCACTCTGCATCCTCATTTGATCGGCTGGCATCAGCGCTTGCCGAGCCGCTCAGTCTCACGGATGAATTCTTACTGAATGCGCTCTGGCCTCACCTCGATCGGGTCAATCCGACCGTTGTCGGCCTCTCGGTTCCGTTCCCCGGCAACCTCTATGGAGCCTTTCGCCTCGCCCAAGCCATGAAGCAGCGCCGGCCTGCGCTTCCGATTGTGCTCGGCGGCGGCTATGTCAATACCGAACTGCGCCGAGTCCGCGACCCCCGGGTGTTCGACTACATCGACTTCATTACCCTGGACGACGGGGAACGGCCGATCCTCTCGCTGCTCGAACACCTCAACGGCAAGCTCTCTCGAGCAGGCCTCTGCCGCACATTTTACCGGGAAGGTCAACAAGTCCTCTTTGCCGATGACCGATCGGTTGCTAATTTCAGCATGAACGAGACCGGCTGTCCGACCTATCGAGGATTGTCCCTGGAGCGATATCTGACGATCCTCGACAGTACAAATCCGATGCACCGCCTTTGGTCGGAAGGACACTGGAACAAGCTGACGGTCGCGCACGGCTGCTATTGGAAACAGTGCACGTTCTGCGATGTCGGGCTGGACTACATCAGCCGCTATGAAATGACTCCGACCGAACGGCTGATCCAACAGATCGAACAATTGATCGCTGAGACGGGCCGGCGGGAATTTCACTTCGTCGATGAGGCGGCTCCGCCTGCCGCCTTGAAAGCACTGGCTCTCGCGCTGATCGAGCGAAATATTCGTATTACATGGTGGAGCAATATCCGCTTCGAAGCGGCTTTTTCACCGGACCTGTGTAAGTTACTTGCCGCCTCCGGGTGCATCGCCGTCACGGCAGGACTTGAAGCGGCCTCGGATCGCCTGTTGGAAAAGATGAAAAAAGGAATCACCGTCGATCAGACCGCCCTCGTCGCCGCCGCCTTCAAAAACGCCGGCATCATGATTCATGCGTATCTGATGTACGGATTCCCCTCGGAAACAGTCCAGGAAACTGTCGACGCCCTGGAGCGTGTACGGCAGCTTTTCCATGCAGGCCTGATGCAATCAGCCTTCTGGCATCGCTTTACGACGACAGCGCACAGTCCGGTCGGCCTCAATCCGAAGGCCAACGGACTGCGCATCCTCGGCCCGGCATTTGAAGGCTTCGCCGACAATGACCTGATTCACCGCGACCGTATCGGTAAGACACCGGCCTGGCTCGGCGAGGGATTGCGTCGCTCTATGTTGAATTTCCTCGAAGGGCGCGGGTTGAACATGGACGTCCGTCAGTGGTTTGACCATGAGGTCCCAGAACCCGACGTCCCCAGAACCTGGGTACGGACACTGCTTCGTACACGAGCGAAGGCAGATTGTCTGCCGCTAGAACGTCGGCTGGTATGGCTCGGCAATCGTCCTGTATTAGCCGGACACACCGGGCATGCAACACTGACTCTGCACGGACGGTTTGCCGTCACTAATCTTCAACTTCCACAAGCGCAAGGCCGGTGGTTGCGTACGATCATCCAACAGGCCACGCCGCGCAAGAACAAATCCACGCCATATCCCTGGCTCAGGGACGTACAAGCCGGCTTTCCCGGCCATCCCGGCGATTTTACAGATTTCTTGAAAGATACCGGCTGGAATGCAGCCCGCGCTGCAGGCCTGCTACTGATCTAACATCGACCAGATAGGCCTCTTAGAAAATAAAAGGGCGAGGGGGTGTTGAGCCCCCCTCGCCCCCTGCATCCGCTCAAACTCGACCAATTACTTGTCTGGTTGCGGGGTATACCGCAGGTACGGCTTCACTATCTTGAAGCCTTTCGGGAAAAGCGTCTTGGCTTCGTCATTGTTCACCGCCGGAGTAATGATGCAATCTTCCCCATCTTTCCAGTTGGCCGGTGTCGCGACCTTGAATTTCGAAGTGAGCTGAAGTGAATCAATTACCCTCAACAGCTCATCGAAGTTACGGCCACATGAGGCAGGATATGTCAAGGTTAACTTCACCTTTTTATCAGGCCCGATGATGAAGACGGACCGGACGGTCATATTATCAATCGCATTGGGATGGATCATGTCGTACAGAGCCGCAACCTTCTTATCCGGATCAGCAATGATCGGATAATTCATAGTCGTATGCTGCGTCTCGTTAATGTCGTTGATCCACCCTTTGTGCGAATCCAACGGATCGACACTGACCGCAATCACTTTGACTCCCCGCTTCTTAAACTCCGGAGTGATCTTCGCCACCGTACCCAGTTCCGTCGTGCAGACCGGGGTATAATCCTTGGGGTGCGAGAATAAAATACCCCATCCATTACCCAGCCACTCATGAAAGTTGATCGTGCCCTCAGTTGTCTCAGCCGTAAAGTTCGGGGCTTCATCTCCTAAGCGGATTGCCATAGGACACTCCTTTCATCAATTTAGAGAATAATGAGTTCGGTTATTGAACAACACACATATGGCGCTACATTACTGAGTTCAGGCCAGAGAGTTCAACCCCACCCCTCTTCGACCGACTATTCAGCTCCAGTTCGCCGGAAAGCCGCTCCTAATACTGCCGCACAACTCTACTTAGGCCACCTGGCCATGCCCACTCAAGCCCGCGCCATATCCCTCCGATACAGTCCAGAGCCCACCGGTACAGGAGGTCGTATGGATCAGCCGAAACCCAGTCCGATCGCACTCCGGATTTCAAACGATCCGATGTATAAATTGCTCCGCGAAGGCTGCATCAAGGAATTCAACGCCAAAAAGTCCGCCGGCGACAAATGCGACCTGAAGAGTTGCGACCTGCGCGGACTTGACCTGAGAGGGCTGGATGCGACCGGCCTCGATTTTTCAGACTGTTACTTCCGCCAATCCGATCTTCGCGGCATCGATTTCAGCCGATCCAACTTGAAAGGCGCCTCGATCAACGCCTGTAAAATCTCCGGCGTGCTGTTTCCCGAGGAACTTACGGCCTCAGAGATCGAACTTTCCCTTCTCCAGGGCACCCGGATGCGCTACTCGAAATAAGCTCGACTTCAATTAGTCAAAAGCCAAGATCGTTTATTAGGAGCAACCAATCTCCAATTCCGCTCAGGGTACAGCTGCAATTGTGAGTGGGCTGTGAATGAGTTCGTGGCCCGAGGCCGTGACATCGGCATCCAGCAGAAATACCCGCTCTTCGGCGAGTCTTCCCTCGCCGGTCAAATAATCGCGAATCTGGTCGGCCCGCTGGCTGGCTAAATGGCGAAGCCCTTCTTCATCCGGCGGCATGGCTTCGACCAACAGGTGCTTCATCTCTTCCGTCGTCGGCGGCTTCTCCTGCGCTTCGGTCTTGACTGACGAACCGACCGCCGCCTTCTTCTGTTGCGCGTCGTAAAGCCCCTTGATCAGACGCTGTTCGTCATCAGCTGGAATTGGTTCTTCCGCTGCTGCCGAAGGTCTGTCCCGTTCCTGCCGCCATCTGGCATGAACCTCTGCCATCAGCTTCTGCAGGCTCAACGCCCGCCGATCACGCACAGGATCAGCAGCTCCGGCAACGTCGAGACGGAGACTGGGCCGCTCCTCCATCGCCTTGATCAGCGCCTCCAGCTTCTTGAGTTCAGCCGGCGCCATCGTCGCGGATCCAGAGGGGAATTCAATGAATTGCAGAGCCTCCCCGTCAGCTTCTCCCGGAATGAGCTTGCCCATAAGAGAAAACGGCGACGCGGCGACTTTCCCGAGGATATTCAGCAGGGTCGAAACCACCACTTTACCGTACTTGAAATCAGGGTCCTTGAGATCGCCGCGTATCGGCAGATCAATCTCGATCAAGCCTTTCCGATCTTTCAGAAGCGCGACAAGCAGCGGAACCGGAAGCGATGTGGCATCAGGACTATTCGTCTTCTCGCCGAACGTGAGCTGATCGATCGCCACCTTGTTCTCCGCCACCAGTTCCTTCTTGGCCACCTTATACGCAAGGTCCAGAGAGAGCTTGCCCTTTGAGATCGGGTACCCCGCATATTTCCCGGCATACGGAGCCGCGGCTAACAGATCAATGTTGTCGAACTTCACCATAACATCCGAGTACGCGTCGCCACTCAACGGATTGATCTTGCCGGTGATCCGCATCGGTGCAACCCGATTCACTTTGCCGGTTAAATCGACATCGGCCTTTGCCATTTCCTTTGAAGACAGACCTTTGACGGTTCCCGTCAGATCCGTAATGCCGATCTTTACCGAGGGCTGAATGGACAAATCCCTGAATGTCATCGCTGCTTTTGTCAGCTTCACCACATCAATCATCGCGGTCAGACCAGGCTGCATTTTGGCTGGAGCAGACTCCGGACGAGGCTTCTCTGCAGGCGGCGCTGCCTCCGGGGGCTTGCGCTTGGCAATCTGAGAGAGATTCATCACTCCATCAGCGTTCATTACCACCGTGACGGACGGTTCCTGTACAACAACTTCCCCGATTTTGACTGACGTGGGGTCGACTCCCAAGACCATGCGATTGAGCCCGAGGATTTTCCAGGACAGGATATCGTCAAAGTCTTTCCGGTCAGTGATCGCCAGCCGATTGGCTGCGAGATTCCCTTCGAACGTCAGAAGCGGTTTACTTCCATGATTTTTGGAAAAATGCAGCTTCCCGGCCAGATCCAGCGCGCCGTCGCGAATATCGACATCGACAAAAGGATCGACATACGGCTGAAAGGGCCGGAAACCGATCTCCCGCAAACTCAGATCCAAATCAGCGGCCAATGGCTCTACCTGTACCGTCCCTTTTGCAGCAACCCGCCCGGCCTGATTCAGCTTCAAGGCGAGATCGATCTGCAGAGGGTCTTTCGCCGGAAGTGAGAGCCCTTTGACCGTGAAATCCATCCCCTCAATTTCAATATGGCTCTGCCGCTCCAAAGTTCGATCTTCAAACAGCGCACGATAGTTGCTGAGTGCAACGTTGCCAATCTGCACAGTCCAGGGCTTCTCCGTCACCGGTGGTGAGATAGCAGGAGCCGGCTTGTCCTTCGCCGGGCCGTGATCGAGTCCGGCCGGCGAGGCAAACAGCTCCTGGAAGTTCAACACCCCGTCAGGATTCATCCACGCTTCAAATCGTGCATCAGCCGAATGCACGCGCGCGACATCAACCCGCTTTTTGCCCAGATCAAACGAGATCCCTTCAACTGAAAACGAAGGAACCAGGATGACCGGATCTTCCGGTCCCTTCTCTCCGATCGCTAGATTGGCCACCGATACCGTGGCATCATGTACGGTGACGTTCGGAGCCGCCCCCTTCAAATCGAAGTGATACCGCCCTCCGACGGAAAGCTGTCCATCACGTACGTCGAACCCGACCCGGTCCTGCACATATTGATAGAGCGGCTTCAACTGCACCCCTGCCAGAGTCAACTTTCCGTCTGATTCAACCGGCTCCAGCGCGACGCGCCCTTCCCACGCCAGCGTTTCACCTTTTCCGACTTCAGCGGCAAAGGCATAGGCATTTTCTCCGCCTTGCACCGTACTGAAGTTGCGGAGAGAAATGTGAATCGGAACGATTGTCATCTCAAACGGCCTGGGTTTTGACTCATCGCGAAATTCGATAATCCCCTGCTCGATTTTCAGCAGTCCAATTTCGAGCGGCTTTGCCGGACCGGAATCGGCAGAGGTCTTCGTGTCGGCTGGCGCCGCCTCGGCCGGAGCAGCAGGCGGCACCAGGCCCAGCAGATTCATCTTTCCTGCGCGGTCAACTTTCATCGAAACAAACGGCATGACCAGACGTATTTCATCGAAGGCATAGGATTGAAACAGGAGAGTCTTGGCACGAAAATTCACGAAGAACTGTTCGAAGCCGAGAATCGGCGTCTGGTCTGATTCGCGAATCTCCAGTCCGTCGATTGTGAGCGAAAGTGTAAACGGATTGAGCGCCACCTCTCTGACGACAACGGGGTGCCGAATCTGTTCAGCGACCGCAGGAACCACGTATTGTTTGACGAAATACGGCACACCCAGAAATCCGACGAGACTATAGAGAAGCACGCTGGCAAGAGAGACGATGAGGAGAACGCGAGGACGTAGAATCCGTGGCATGCTCAATCATTCATGTGGTGCGCCCGGCTGGAATCGAACCAGCGACCCTCAGCTTAGAAGGCTGATGCTCTATCCAACTGAGCTACGGGCGCACACACCGGATGTGTTTCTCCCGTCGCCGACACGTATGAGGCTCCGGGTCGAACAGGCTCGATATGGTCGGGGCGAGAGGATTTGAACCTCCGACATCCTGCTCCCAAAGCAGGCGCGCTACCGGGCTGCGCTACGCCCCGACGATGTTCTCGGACTGCCGTGCACGAAGGAGTTCTTTGACCTGCAGAAACGCCTTCGCGCGATGACTGATGCGATTCTTCCGATCCGCAGAGATCTCGGCCAACGTCGCATTCAATTCCGGCACATAAAAAACAGGATCGTATCCAAAGCCACCGGACCCGACCGGAGATTCGGTAATGGAGCCTTCCAACACGCCGTGCGCCACCCGGACCGGCTCGCCGGGAACCGCGATGGCGGCCACCGTCATGAACCGCGCGGTGCGCTGCTCCCGCGGAACTCCGGAAAGCTCCTGAATCAGCTTGTTGCAATTGTCTTCATACGTGGCATCTTCGCCTGCATAGCGGGCGGCATACACACCGGGACGCCCGCCCAGCGCATCCACTTCCAACCCGGTATCGTCTGCCACAGCGGGAAGACCGGTCGCCCGGGAAATTTCGGTTGCTTTCTTAATGGCGTTGGCTTCGCAGGTCAATCCGTCTTCTTCGACTTCCGGCGCCTCGGGGAAATCGGCCAGAGTGCGAATCCGGATGCCCAAATCACCGAGCAACGCCGTGAGTTCCTCGCCTTTATGGCGATTTCTGGTGGCCAGCACCAACTCGACAATCACAGAAGCCCTGTCAGTCCAATGACCCGATGAGTTCCTTTTGAATGGCGGTCAACCGTTGAATCGCCTGCCAGCCGAGATTCAAAAACTCATCCATATCCTGCTTGGCGAACGGAGTCTTTTCAGCGGTTCCCTGAACTTCGACATACCGGCCTCGCCCCGTCATCACCAGATTCATATCCACTTCGGCCATCGAATCTTCGGTATAGGCCAGATCCACCATGACCTCTCCGCCGACTTTTCCCACGCTGATCGCCGCCAGATAATCCGTCAAGGGCAACCGTTTGATCAAATCCTTCTTCTTCAGGACTGAAAACGCATCCGCCAATGCAATGAACGACCCGGTGATCGACGCCGTTCTGGTGCCCCCATCGGCTTGAATCACATCGCAGTCGATCCAGATACTCCGCTCGCCCATTTGCGTCATATCAGTCACGGACCGCAAGGCCCGGCCGACCAACCGCTGGATCTCCAGCGTCCTCCCCCCCTGCTTTCCCTTGACGGCTTCGCGGGAAGTCCGCTCATGAGTGGCGCGCGGAAGCATGGAATATTCAGCGGTTACCCACCCGCTCCCTTTTCCCTTGAGAAACGGCGGCACTTTTTCTTCGATCGACGCCGTACAGATGACCTTGGTATCCCCCATCTCAATCAGGACGGATCCTTCGGCATGTTTGGTGAAGTTTCTAGTGACCTTGACCGGCCGATGCTGGTCCTTCCGTCGCCCGTCAAATCGCACTAATCCGGCTAGCGCGCTCATCACTTCGTCCCCTTCTATTCTTCTAATGTGAGGGTGGGATTATAGTGGAGCAGTCTCCAAAGCGCAAACCGCTCTCAGCGCTTCCTTTCGACGATTCCTTAGTTGCTCCATTGCACCACATCCGTCTGACTGTACGAAATACGACCATATCCCGAACATATTCTGTACACTCAAGCGGTTCCTCAACCATCTCCGTTCGTTCCGCCGCCAGAAAATAAACCGCTCCACGCTTCAAATCAACTCTCTGGGAGAGGTATTTCACATGCGCATCATGAATTGAATTCGCAAACACAACAACTCCGACTTCATCACTTGATTGGCATAGAAGGTGCACAACCACGGGCAGTTCAGCGGCTCTCAAGTGCCGAGAAAACATGCCGATAATGTCCCTGCACAGCATTTCCAACTCAACCGCCAGGCCGCAACAACCCCATGCCTAATTTCTCCGTTCAGGATTCACAGCAAGCGCTCCTCGAAAACCGGAACATTCTGGTCGTCGACGACGAAGAACCGATCCGCCGTTTGCTCGGGTATATGCTCCAAACGCACGGCTACACCGTCACGCTCGCAGCCGACGCTCGGGAAGCCAGACAGCGCATGGATGAGCAGCCCTATGCCCTGATGCTCTGCGACGTCAATATGCCCGGTGAATCCGGCATGGATCTCGTGCGCAACCTGCTCGCCGACCACCCCCACACCGCCGCGATCATGGTCACCGGATTGGACAGCTCCGTGCTGGCCAATGCCGCTCTCGACATGGGCGCTTTCGGCTACATCATCAAGCCGTTTGAATCGAACGAAGTTCTCATCGACGTGGCGAATGCCTTGCGCCGGCGCCGCCTGGAGATGGAAAACCGCTTCCATCGCGACAATCTTGAAGATATCGTCCGGACCAGAACGATGGCCTTGCAGCAGGCACTGGAATGGCTGGAACGCAGCGAGAAAGAGCTTCGCCTCTCACGGGAAGAAACGATCGAACGGTTGGCCATCGCCGCGGAGTTTCGCGACAGTTCAACCGCTCAGCATATTCAGCGGATGAGCCACTACTGTGAACTGCTCGCCCGTAAATTAGGCCTGTCGCCGGAACGGTGCGATCTGATCAAGACGGCCAGTCCGATGCATGACATCGGAAAAATCGGCACCCCCGATCATGTGCTGCTCAAACCGGGGAAATTTACGGCTGCAGAGTTCGACGTCATTTCGCAGCACGCGGAGATCGGCTACAAGATTCTCTCCGGATCGGACTCGGAACTGCTCAAGGTGGCCGCCATCATCGCCTGGACGCATCACGAGCGCTACGACGGGACCGGCTATCCCCGAAAACTGAAGGGCGAGGACATTCCCATCGAAGGCCGGATCGCCTCCATCGCCGACAACTTCGATGCGCTGACCACGGCCC
>CAYPOR010000043.1:0-26598 GCA_964412445.1 uncultured Nitrospira sp. | reverse complement strand
GTCACCATGGAGGAACTGGGGAGAAGACAGAATCTCAATACAGACCATGCTCGGGAAAAATTCCAGCTCACCAATCGTGAACAAGCCGTAGTCGAGCATTTGGCCAAAGGGTGGACGAATAAAGAAATAGCAAACGCTCTCCTCATTACTGAGCAAACGGTCAAAGAACACATCAAACATATTATGCGAAAAACGACGGCGACTACCCGCACAGGCATCCTCGTTCAGATCTTCAACTCTTAACCCACCCCCTTTCTGTTGCAAAGACACCACACTGAGCGATCTTCACAACACGCCTCCAGCATGCAGATTAATTAGAGTCAATAATAACAACAACTTATGATCGACATAACAAAGGTCCATCGATTGCAATCTTCCCTCGGTAAATAAACTTGTGTTTCGCAATCCCTGAGGAGCCTAGACTTGAAACACTCCTTCTTCACACAGACCATCGGTGGCCTTTTTAGCCTGATGCTCCTTATCTCGGGATGTCAGAGTGGTACACCCATCAAAACAGCGGGTTTAGACAATCCAGGCTTCATGAACCTTTGGGGTACCTATACTCACTGCAAGTCCACTTCTGATCTTGATGAAACTCAGCTGGATATGGGGAAACTCACACATGCCGCCTTGGCACGTCAGGGCGATGAAGGCTTTGTGCTGCCGATGCCGCAACAGCTTGAGCGACTCGTTTCCACCCCGGCGAATCGACTTTCCGTAGATGTTCAGGCAATGGCAGCTTCCTGCTCTTTGCACGCAGGGCAAGTCGCGTTCGGCCATGGGAGGGTTGACTTAGCCCGGGAAGCACTGACCGGCGTAATCATACTTCACAAGCAGAACGACGAACCGAACTACTATCTCGCACAAGCCCACAAACTATTGAATGAAATCGAAACGGGCGTCCAAATCTCCCTTCAGAGACCGTAAATTACCCTTCAGACTGCAACCGTTTGAACACATCTACATACTGCCGGGCCGACCGCTCCCAAGAACAATCAACCGCCATCGCGGTTTGCTGAATCGATTTCCACATGCTCCGGTCTGTGTAGACCGTGAGTGCCAGCAGTATTGTCGACAACAAAGAATCCTCTGAAATATCAGAAAAATGAAAGCCGGTGGCTTTTCCCGCAAGTGCCGTCGAAGGCCGATACGGGACAACGGTATCGGCAAGCCCGCCCGTCTTACGGACAATCGGAATGGTTCCGTACCGCAAACTGTAGAGCTGTGTCAGCCCGCAGGGTTCATACCTGGACGGCATTACCAGCATATCCGCACCGGCCTCAATTCGATGCGCCCGGGCCTCGTCGAATTGCAACGACAAACCAATTTGCTGCGGGTACTGCTCCTGTACCGATTGAAACCGGGCTTCGAGACTCCGATCACCCGTACCGAGAATAGCCATCTGAACGCCAACGGCCATCAGCTCCGGAACGATCTCCGCCAGCAGATCGAAGCCTTTCTGCGACGTCAACCGTCCGATCACCCCGATGAGCGGCACATCGCGGCTCGGTAAACCCAGCTCACGCTGAAGAGCGGCCTTACACCTTGGTTTTCCCGATAGATCGGCCTGTGAGTAGTGAGCCGCAAGATAGCGATCCGTCTCGGGATTCCAAGATTCGACATCAATGCCGTTCGTGATTCCGATGACGCCATCTCGGCGGTGAGCCAACACCCCCTCCAATCCGAACCCGCCGTCAAGAGTCATGATCTCTTTCGCATAGGTTGGACTGACGGTCGATACGGCGTCGGCAAACACAATCCCGCCTTTGAGAAGATTCACCGACCCGTAAAACTCCAGGCCGGCAGGCGTAAACAAACCAACCGGCAAACCGGTTTCAGAAAATTGATGTCCGGGAAAAACACCTTGATACCCGACGTTGTGAAGCGTCAACAGGGTTCTGATATCGCGCATGATCGTTCTGTCACGGTCCGTGGTCTTCAGATAGACAGCAGCAAGTGCCGTCTGCCAGTCATGCAAATGTAAAACAGGGACCGGCTCACCGGCACGCTGCCCAAAAAACGCAACCGTTTCAACGACCGCACGACTGAAAAATGCAAAGCGGTCGAGATTATCTTTGAAATCCCCCTCCGGCCCTTGATACAGCCCGACCCGATCAAAATAGGGATCGTACCGAACCGCCACCACCCGAACCGATCGACCGCCCCTCCCGACAGGAATCAGATCTTCTTCGAGTCCGGCGTCAACATATCCTCCGGACGTCTGAACACGAACCGATCCGAGACTCCGCAAGGACCTCCCGCCCGTCTGAAAGCCTCGATAGCGTGGCACAATCAACGTCACCGCATGCCCCAGCTTGGCAAATTCCACGGGGAGCGCGCCGACAACGTCGGCCAGCCCGCCGGTCTTCACGTAGGGAACCGCCTCCGATGCGGCCATCACAATATTCAATGAATCGTTGTGGTGAGATCTCGCCATGATGTGAAGAATCAGAAAGCCCTAGCGGAGCGGGGCTCCTTCCAGGCTTGTCTTAAACCGGTCTTCGAATTGCCACGCCTTCCCCAGCTCGTGGACTTTGTCGGCCTTCAACTCTTCCCGATAGACCAGCCGATCATCTAAAAACACCAGCATCCAGCCTTGCTCAGGATAGCCCAGAAACACCCCATCGCCGGCCTCGAAACTTGCCTCCCATCCCTCCGGCGCTTCGCCGATCGGCACCCGCGAACGCGGAATCATCGACTTATCCGGCATGACAAAGAATTGAGTGAACGCACTATGGTGATAGACCGGTTTCCCCCAGACATTCACAAACGCCTTGGGGGAAATCTCATGGACAGTGAGCTGATTGTTCCGCACCAGGCGCTCCTGCTCCCCAAGCGGAGGGAGACTCTGACAACCGATCATCACAAGCGCGCACCACAGCCCCGCCACGACAGAGCCCGCACGTCGCGCCTTTCCCCGACCTGATCGATACGGCTCCATCGCTCCATCCCCTTTCTTCACCGTCATAAGAGCCGCCGGCTTTTCTGCTCGGCCGGTTTCACCGGCACACACACATCACACTGGCACAGCTGCCGCAGAAGTCCGTAGGAGTAAATGCCGCTGTCGTGCCCGTCACTCCACGTAAACTGCAGCGCATACCGCCCGACCGGTTGAATATCCTGGGCCATAATAAACATGGGCACATCATCGGGCTTCAATCGGCGCACGCCCGTCCATTCATCTACGCAGGCCGCACAGGGACAATGCAGCCGGAGTACGCGAACGGGATAGACTCCCTTGTGCCCGTCGCTCCACTCAATGCCCAAGACGCCCTTCTCGAGCCATTGCATATCGATCGGAACCAGCGCAGTCGCCATTGTCGCCCTCTGCATTCCTTCCGCCCCGTTCATTCAGACCGGCGTCATCGAACTCAAAAAATCTACCGGAGGCAATCGCCTGCCGGCCACCACCGTCACATAGCCTTCGATCGCCTGCTCCACTTCAGCCCGTACCTGCCCGGTCGCCGTCAACCTCGTGACGACCTCGGGATTCAGCCGGATCGCCTGTTGCAGAAACGACAGGCTCCCGCGAGACATCACCACACACCGGGCCATCTGGCGCGCCGCACAAGCCAAACAGACAAACCCGCCGGCCAGAGGCGAGAACTGCGGGTCTCCCGCCACACCGATCTTTCCGCACGTCGCGCAGTGATCGGTTTGCGGGCGAAACCCCGTCAACCCCAGCAAACGAATCTGAAACAGCAACGCTGTCAAAACCGGATCGCGACTGTGTTTCAACGACCCCAGCCCCTGCTCCAAGGTCTCAAAGAGGCGGGGATCAGGATCTCCGTCCGGCGTCACCGCCCCGACGACGTTCACCATCCGCGCCGCGCAGGCCATCAACACCAGCTCTTCGCGAAGCGGCTGAAACGATTCGATCAGATCGACGTGAGAAATCCGATAGAGGGAATCGCCCGGCTTCTCGAACAAATCCAGATGGCACCGGGTAAACGGTTCGAGCGCGGCACCGAACGGGCTTTTGAATCGCCGGGCACCGCGCGCCACGCCGCGGATTTTCCCGAACTTCTTCGAATAGAAGGTAACGATCCGATCGGCCTCTCCCCACCTGCGGCTTTTGAGAATAATCGCAGCGGTCTTTACGAGAGGCATCGCCCAAGCCCCTTTCGCACAGGCAACAACGGGGATGCCCCTGCGGAATCACTCGTCACCGGAGGTAATCCAGAAACACGGTGGCGAGCGAGAGATAGATCGTGATGCCCGTAATATCGTTGGCCGTCGTCACGAAGGGGCCGGCGGCCACGGCCGGATCGACACCCATTCGCTTCAGGACGACCGGCATAATCGTCGCCATACTGGTCGAGACCAGAAACGCGATCACCAACGAGGTCCCGACCACCATGCCCAAAAAGGCCTGGTGCCACGCCCATCCGACCAGAGTCAGAATCACGCCGCAGGCCGCCCCCATCAATAACCCGACCTTGACCTCACGAAAGAACACCGTGCGCACATCCGATAATTCGACCACCCCTGTTGCCAATCCCCGAATGATCAAGGTCGAAGACTGCAACCCCACGTTGCCGCCCATCGCCGCAATGACCGGAATAAAACTGACGATCGCCACCACCTCTTGCAGGGTGAGCCGGAAGTACCAGAGGATCGCCCCGGAGATGAGACTGCCGACCAAATTAGTAAAGAGCCAGGGCAACCGCAACTTCGCCGCGCCGAAACTGGACGACTTCGAAACCGAGTCCTCCTCGATTGCGCCGGCCATCTTCAACATGTCTTCGGTCGCTTCTTCACGGATAACGTCCACGACGTCATCCACCGTGATGATTCCTGCAAGCTTTCCGTCTTTCTCGACGACGGGGATCGCCAACAGGTTATAACTCGCAACCTGCCGCGCCACTTCCTCCTGGTCCATATCGACCGCGACGCTCATCACGTCGCGCATCATGATGTTCTTCAACGGTGTGGCCGGCGGGACCGTCAGAAGCTGGCGCAGCGAGAGCACTCCGACCAGGTGTTCGTCCTTGTCGGTCACATAGATATAGAACACCATTTCGGCATCGGTCGCCTGCTGCAGGCGCCGGATGGCCTCCTGTGCCGTGGCATCCTCCGACAGCGAAAAGAACTCGGTGGTCATGATGCCGCCGGCCGTATCCTTGGGATACTTGAGAATATCGGCGACTTCCGTCGAGTCTTCCGTCTTCATCAGAGCCAGAATATCTTTGCCCCGCTCTTCAGGGAGGAACCCGAGAATATAGGCGACGTCGTCAGGCCCCAGATCTTTCAGCAGCCAGGCGATATCGGAATGCAGCAGGTCGGCCAGCACTTGCTGGATACTGTCGCCGTCCAGTTCGCTCAACACCTGTCCGCGCTTGGCTTCGCCGCGAACCAGCTCAAAGACTTCGCGCTTTTCTTTGGGGGAACTCAGATGCGTGATGACTCTGGCCGCGTCGGCCGGATGCATGCGGCCGAGCATCTTCGACAGATTCGTGATGGCGCCGCGCCGCAAGAGCCGCTGCACGGAGAGCAGAATGATGTCCGACTTCGTTTGCCCCCGCTCCGAATGATCCCGGAGCGCATCGCGCAAGACATCCCGTTCGGAGGCCCGGGGACGGGTATCCGGCGATTGCGGATCGACTGGTTGTTCCGTAGGCAGCATGACCGGATCCTCAGTACCCGAGTTCCACCAGCGTACGCTCGTCCTCGCGCCAGTCTTCCCGCACCTTCACCCACACTTCCAAAAACACCTTCATATCGAACACGCGTTCCATATCCTGCCGCGCCTGCGTGCTGATCAGCTTCAATCGTTCGCCGTGCTTGCCGATCACGATCCCCTTCTGCGTTTCCCGCTCGACCAGAATCGTGGCCCGGATCCGCGTGATCTTGCTCTCCTCGACAAATTCTTCGATTTCGACCGCGACAGAATAGGGCACTTCCTGTTCCGTCGCCGCGAGGATTTTTTCGCGGATCAATTCAGCCGCCAGGGTACGCATGGATTGATCCGTGAGCATATCTTCGTTATACACCCCTTCGCCTTCGGGCAAATGGGAGACGGTCACCTCCAGCAAACGATCGATGTTATCCCCGGTCTCCGCGGAGACCGGCACCACCTCGGTCCAGGGGAACAGGCGTCCATACGCCTCCAGCACCGGCAGCATCTTGATCTTATTGATCGCGTCCACCTTCGTCACCACCAGCATGACAGGGCGGGGATGCTTCGCGATCGCTGTTTTCACATGAGTGATTGCGGCCAGATCGCCGGGCCCCGGCATATGGAGACACTCCATCAGCACATAGAGCAGATCGGCGTCATCCAGCGCTTCCACCGTGGTCCGTACCATCCGCCGGTTCAGCAGGTGATCCGGCTTATGCAGCCCCGGCGTATCCAAAAACGCAATCTGCGCGCCGGGCGCATGGACCACTCCGAGAATGCGCGTCCTGGTCGTCTGCGGCTTGCTCGACACGATCGCGACTTTTTCCCCGAGCAATCGATTCAACAATGTGGACTTTCCCACATTGGAACGTCCGATGATCGCCACTGTCCCGAATTTCATGGGGTCTCCTGAAGCGATCGATCTCTCACGGGGTCAGGGGACAGCTGATACACGGTTTCCCCCTTGCGCACATACCCCAATCGTTCGCGGGCTAATTGTTCGATCTTGGCCGGATCATGTTGCAGCCGGGCGATTTCTCCGCGCAACCCGCCGTTATCCCGTCGCAACGCAAGTAAATCCCGGTCCAATTGCGCCACCTGCTCACGCATCGCCAAATACCGCGGCAGCCCCATTTCGCCGAAGCAAAAGGCCAACAGCAGCCAGACGCAGGCCACGACACCCGCCGCCTGGGCCACTGTACCCATGCGGCGCTGCCAATCCAGCCACACCCGCCCGCGATTCTGCTTAATGATCATGCAATCCCAACGACTTCTTACACCCGACCAGGCACTGCATCCCGGCCGAGATACACCGCCGCGCTTCCCAGCTCTTCCTCGATGCGCAACAGCTGGTTGTATTTGGCAATCCGGTCGGTCCTGGACAACGAACCGGTCTTGATCAATCCCGTGTTCATTGCCACCGCCACATCCGCGATCGTCGTATCCTCGGTTTCACCCGACCGGTGCGAAATGATCGCCGTATAGCCGGACCGCTTCGCCAACTCGATCGCATCCAGCGTTTCCGTCAACGTCCCGATCTGATTCAACTTGATCAGGATCGAATTCCCGATGCCTTCGTTGATCCCTTTGGCAAAAATCTCCACGTTGGTCACGAAAATATCATCGCCGACCAGTTGCACCCGCTTCCCCAGCTTCTCCGTCAGCATCTTCCAGCCCTTCCAATCCAACTCGCTCAACCCGTCTTCGATGGAAAGGATCGGATAACGATCCAGCAACTTGCCGTAGTACGAGACCATTTCTTCCGAAGAACGCTCGGGATTCTTTTCCGCTTCGAGAACATAGCGGCCCTTTTGATAGAGTTCACTCGCCGCACAATCCAAGGCCAGGGCGATATCCCGACCGGTCTTGTAGCCGGCATCTTCAATCGCCTGCGAGATGAGGCTGAGCGCTTCTTCATTCGACTGCAGGTCCGGCGCAAACCCGCCTTCATCACCCACCGCCGTATTCAGCCCTTTCTTCTTCAACAGGGCTTTGAGCGTGTGAAACACTTCCGTCGCCATGCGGAGCGCGTCGCTGAACGTCTTGGCGCCAACCGGCATGATCATGAACTCCTGGAGATCCAGCCGGTTGTCGGCATGCGCGCCGCCGTTGATGATATTCATCAGAGGCACCGGCAGAACCCGGGCATTCGTGCCGCCGAGATAGCGGTAGAGCGGCTGCCCCGTTTCATTCGCCGCCGCCTTCGCCACGGCCAGCGAGACGCCGAGGATCGCGTTCGCGCCCAGCTTGCCTTTGGTCTTCGTCCCGTCCAGCGCAATCATGGCATGGTCGATGTTGGCCTGATCGAGCGCCTCGCAGCCGAGCAACTCCGGTGCGATCACTTTCGTGATGTTAGCCACCGCCTTGGAAACCCCCTTACCCATCCAGCGCTTCTTGTCGCCGTCCCGCAGCTCGATCGCTTCCTTCTCGCCGGTGGAGGCTCCCGACGGCACCGCCGCCCGGCCCATCGCGCCGCTCTCCAACAGCACGTCCGCTTCCACCGTGGGGTTGCCGCGAGAATCGACAATCTGCCTGCCTTTGATCTCTCTGATCGCGCTCATACGTCTCTACGCTCCTCGGTTAGTATCACGTCCTAACTGCTGAACTTCTTCTTCAACAACTCGTTCACTTTGCCCGGGTTCGCCTTGCCGCCGCTGGCCTTCATCACCTGCCCGACCAGGAATCCCAACACCTGCTGTTTCCCTTCCTTGAACTGCGCCACCTGAGCCGGATTCTTCGCCAACACTTCATCGATGATTTTGTCCAGCGCCCCTTCGTCGGAGACTTGCGTCAATCCCTTTTCCTGAACGATCTGCTCCGGCGTCTTGCCGCTGCGGTAAAGTTCGGGAAAGATCTCTCGGGCCACCTTCAAACTAACGGTGCCCTTTTCGACCAGTTGCAGCAGCGCAACCAACCGCTCAGGCGTGACCGGCGACGCTGCAATCTCAGTCCCGGAAAGATTCAACTCCCTCGTCAGCTCACCCATCACCCAATTGCTGACGGTCTTGGGCTGACTGAACAGCTTCACGCAGGCTTCAAAGTAATCTGCAATTCCCTTGGACACGGTCAGGACGCCCGCATCATATTCAGGCAACCCATACTCGCGAACGAACCGGCTGACCCGTGCCGCCGGCAATTCCGGCACGCTCCCGCGCAACCCCTCGATCCATTCCTTGTCGAGCGTCAGCGGCACCAGATCCGGATCGGGGAAATAGCGATAGTCGTGCGCCTCCTCTTTCGAGCGCATCACCGCCGTCTCACCCCGCTCAAGGTTCCAGAGGCGCGTTTCCTGGAAAACCTTCCCGCCCTCGCTCAACACCTTCGTTTGCCGCTTGATCTCGTATTCAACCGCATCCTTCACAAACTTGAAGGAATTGATGTTCTTCAACTCGACCTTCGTGCCGAATTCTTTCTGGCCGAGCGGACGAAGCGACAGATTCGGCTCACAGCGGAAACTGCCCTCATCCATGTTGCCGTCGCAGACGTCGAGATACATCAGAATATCGCGCAAGCCCTTCAAGTAGGCGACCACTTCGTCGGCCGACCGCATGTCCGGCTCCGTCACGATTTCCAACAGCGGCGTCCCCGCGCGATTCAGATCGACCCGGCTGCCGCTGGTGCCGGTCTCATGCACGTTCTTTCCGGCATCTTCCTCCAGATGGGCCCGGCGGATCTTGACGCGCTTCTTGCCGTCGCCGACCGCGATCTCGATCCAGCCGTGCTCGCAGATCGGCGACTCGTACTGGGAGATCTGATAGCCCTTGGGGAGATCGGGATAGAAATAGTTCTTCCGGTCGAACTGATTGTTCGCCCCGATCGTGCAATTCAACGCCAGCCCGGCCCGCACGGCCATTTCGACGGCGGCGCGGTTGATGACCGGCAACGTGCCGGGCAATCCCAGACAGACCGGACAGGTCTGGCTGTTCGCCGAACGCCCGAACGTCGTGCCGCACCCGCAGAACATTTTGGTCTTCGTGCGCAATTGCGCATGCACCTCAACCCCGATCACAACTTCGTAGATCATCCTCAGCCCTGTTCCTCTCCACGCATACGGTCGCGCTCACGCTTCATCGCTTCACGACCGGCCTCAAAGGCCTCCCGTAACACCGACTTTTGTGCGTCGACGAATTCCTTGCCCTGATCGACCACCTCTTCGAACGTCTCGCCGGCCTGGCCGGCCAAGTCCCGCAGATTGTCTTCGGTGCGGCGCGCATAGCCACGAAGCTGCTCCCGGGACTCACGTCCCGATTGCGGCGCCAGCAGCAGCGCCGCCACCGCGCCCAAGGCGGCGCCGCTCAGAAAAGCCAGGAGCACACCGGTTGCAGATCCCCGTTCATCCGCCATTGTGCGGTTCTCCTTCATGTTTCATCCGCTCGCGCACCACCTGCGTCGCCGCCTTGAAACCTGCGACCACGCTTGCCACATTGGTGAGCAAGGTCCCGCTCGTGCCGCGCACGACGTTATGCACCTGCTGAACGGATTCGCCGACTTCGCCCACGGCATGCAGCAAAACCGCCGCATGTTCGACACCGCCGCGGGCCTGATCGGCAAGATCGTTCAAATTCTGACTCATGCTGCGCAGGTCGGCGACGAGCGGGGGCAGATCGGCGTTCATCTTCGCCAGCAGCTGTTCGGATTCGGCCACGGTTTTCCGAAGCTGAATCAACACCGGAACGAGATAGCCCACCAGCGCCGCGAAGGCCAGCGCGACCACAAGAGCGGCAATTTCAACCATCGTCATGACGGCCTCTCTTTCCTTGTACCCCTTACGCCTCGCCCCTTACCGGACCGCGGGCTTCTTCGCACGCCACTGCGTCGACTGTTCATACGCATGTGCGGCTCTGAGCAGGGTGTCTTCCTGAAATGCCCTGCCGATGAGCTGCATCCCGATCGGGAGTCCGGCCTTGCTGAATCCGCACGGCAACGCGATCGCCGGCAAGCCGGCCAGATTCACGGAGATCGTGAAGATATCCGACAGATACATCTGCAACGGATCGTCGCTTTTGTCGCCCAGCTTAAAGGCCGGCGTCGGCGTCACCGGCGTGACGATCAGATCGACTTCTTTGAACGCCGCGTCGAAATCCTGCCGGATCAACGTCCGCACCGCCTGCGCTTTCCCGTAGTAGGCATCGTAGTAGCCGGAGCTCAGCGCATAGGTGCCCAGCATGATGCGGCGCTTCACCTCGGGGCCGAACCCCTCCTGCCGGGTCTTCGTATAGAGGTCCAGCAGATCCTTGGTGTCTTTTGAACGGAGACCGAATTTCACGCCGTCGAAGCGGGCCAGATTCGAGCTCGCCTCCGCCGTGGCAATGACGTAATACACCGCCACCGCCGCATCGGTCCTGGGCAGCTGAATTTCTTTGATCTCGCCGCCGAGGCTTTTCAATTCTTCGATCGCCGCGCGCACCGCCTGTTCGACTTCCGGATCGAGCCCCTCGGCAAAAAACTCAGCCGGGATCCCGACCTTCAACTTCTTGAGGTCTTTTTTCTTGAGCGCCTTTGTATAGTCGGGCACCGGCACATCCGCCGAGGTCGAGTCCATCGGATCGTGACCGGCAATGACGCCTAACAGAAATGCGGCATCCGCCACATCCTTCGTGATGGGACCGATCTGATCCAGCGACGACGCGAAAGCGATCAACCCGTAGCGCGACACCCGGCCATAAGTCGGCTTCAACCCGACCACGCCGCAGAACGCCGCCGGCTGCCGGATCGATCCGCCGGTATCCGACCCCAGCGCCGCCACACACTCGTCCGCCGCCACCGCGGCCGCGGAGCCGCCGCTGGATCCCCCCGGCACGCAGTGCAGATTCCAGGGATTGCGGCTGGGACCGAAGGCCGAGTTTTCCGTGGAGGAGCCCATCGCAAACTCATCGAGGTTGGTCTTCCCCAACAGGATATAGCCCTGCGCCCGCAATTTCGCGATGACCGTGGCATCATAGGGCGGCACAAAGTTTTGCAGCATCCGCGAACTGCAGGTGGTCGTGACTCCCTCCGTACAAAGGTTGTCTTTGATCGCCAGCGGCATCGCCATCATCGGCTGTGTTTTCCGCCAGCCTTTCAGCGAGTCATCGATCGCCGCCGCCTGCACCATCGCCTGTTCCTTCTGCATCGTCACGTAGGCCTTCACCTTCGGCTCGACCTGCCCGATGCGCAGGAAATAGGCGCGCGCGATTTCCCTGGCGGTGACTTCCCCGGCCGTGAATTTCCGCTGCAATTCGCAGAGCGTCAGTTTGTGCAGACTCATAGGTGTTTTGCCGCCGCCTCGACGATGCGGTTCTTTCCATCCACACGCACAATTTTAGGCGCATGTCGCTTGATCTCTTCTTCGCTGTAATACTCGTAGCAGAAAATGATGATCTGATCGCCCGCCGCGCCCTTCCGCGCCGTCGGCCCGTTCAAGATGATTTCTCCGCCGCCCCGCTTTCCGGTAATCGCGTAGGTCATAAACCGTTCGCCGTTATTCAGATTCGAGCAGACAACGGCCTCATACGGAAGGATGCCGGCTGCCTCGAGCAGCTCCTCATCGACCGTCAAACTTCCTTCATACTCCAGGTGCGCACCGGTCACGGTCGCACGATGAATTTTCGATCGCAGCATCTGTCGAAACATGAGACTCCTTTATGGCTGGACCCCGCCGCCGCAGGGGTCTTAATCAATAATCTTCGGCACACAGAAACCGTCTGCTTCGCGCTCCGGCGCATTCGCAAGCGCCTGCTCGACCGACAACGACGGCCGCACCACATCGTCACGAAACACATTCACCTGCCCCAACACCGTCGCCGTCGGTTCCACCCCGTCCGTATTGTACTTCTTGAGCGTCTCGACATGCGTCAGAATCTGGCTCAACTGTTTGGCGAACACGGCCACTTCGCTCTCGCTCACCTGCAGCCGCGCCAGCTTCGCCACTTTCTCAACTTCTTGTTTCGTAATTTCCACTCTTCAGTTCCCTTCTTCTTCTCTCTCAGTGGATGTTCAAAATGGTCTTCCGGCAAGGCCGCAGGGAGTCCGTCAACCGAGGCGTACCCTCTGGGGTACGTCGCAGGGAGATGGACGACCGAGAACGCCGCTGGAAGCCATTTTCAACATCCGATCACTCCACCGTCACACTCTTGGCCAAATTCCTCGGCTGATCCACATCCGCTCCGCGCAACACGGCAATATGGTAGGCCAGCAACTGCAATGAAATCGTGAACAGAATGGGCGACAGCAACGGGTGCGTCTCCGGAATCGTAAACACGGCATCAGCCGTTTTCCCGAGTTCGCGCTCGCCTTCAGCCACAAGCGCGATTACCGGCGCATGCCGTGCCTTCACTTCCATCAGATTACTCACCGTCTTTTCGTACAAGCGATCGCGCGGCGCCAACACCACCACCGGCATATCTTTGTCGATCAAGGCAATCGGTCCGTGCTTCATCTCGCCCGCCGGATACCCCTCGGCATGGATGTAGGAAATCTCTTTCAGCTTGAGCGACCCTTCCAACGCAATCGGATAGTTGATCCCACGCCCCAGGAAGAGAAAGTTTCGCTTCTTGTAGTAGCGCTTGGCAATGGCCACAATCTCCGCCTCCCGGCCCAACACTCGTTCAACGAGAGCCGGCAGTCTAACCAGTCGATCGAGCCAGGCCTTCCCGTCGGCCACCGTCATCACCTTGCGCACCCGCGCCAGATGAAGCGCCAGCAAGTACAACGCGGTAAGCTGCGCCGTAAAGGCCTTCGTCGAAGCCACACCGATCTCCGGCCCGCAATGCGTATAGAGCACGCCGTCCGACTCCCGCGCCAGCGTGCTGCCGACGACGTTCACAATAGACACGACCCGCGCGCCCTTCTCCTTCGCTTCCCGCGCCGCCGCCAGCGTATCGGCCGTTTCGCCGGATTGGGAAATCGTGATGAACAAATCGTTCTTCCCGACGAGCGGATCCCGATAGCGGAACTCGCTCCCGATATCGACCTGCACGGGTGTACGGACGATTTCTTCGAACAGATACTTCCCGACCAACCCGGCATGCCAGGACGTCCCGCACGCCACGATCCAGATCCGCTCAACCGCGGCGAATTCTTTGGGCGTGAGTCCGATATCCGGCAGATCGGCTTCCCCTGTTTCATAGGAATACCGGCCGCGCATCGTGTCGAGGATGGTCTGAGGCTGCTCGTGAATCTCCTTCAGCATGAAATGCGGATAGCCGCTCTTCTCCACGGCCGACGCATCCCAGGTAATCTTCGTCGCTTTTCGGGACACGGGACGGCCGTCAGCATCGGTCAGACACATCTCATGCTGGGTGACCACTGCGACATCGCCTTCTTCGAGATAGGTCACGTCCCGCGTATGCGCCAGCATGGCCATCACATCAGAGGCGACAAACGACGCCTGCTTGGTGCGGCCGACCACCAACGGACAACCGGACCGCGCCGCGATCAACGTTCCCGGCTCCTTCTCGGAAATCACCGCCAGCGCATAGCTCCCGCGCACGTCCTTCGTGGCGGAACGAACCGCGTCCGCCAGACCCTGCCCCTTCTGGAGATACTTGTCGATCAAATGCGCGACCACTTCCGTGTCGGTCTCCGACTGAAACTTGTAGCCGTCTTTTTCCAGTTGCTGCTTCAGCGGCTGATAGTTTTCGATGATGCCGTTGTGCACAAGCACGCACCCCTTCGACCGATGCGGGTGGGCATTCTGCTCGGACGGTTTGCCGTGTGTGGCCCAGCGGGTGTGGCCGATCCCTACCAGGCCGTTCAGCTCTTTTTCCTTCAGCGACTTTTGAAGATTGACCAGCTTACCGACACTTCGCCGGACATCGATTTTTTCTCCCTGCTGTATGGCAACCCCCGCGGAGTCGTACCCGCGATATTCCAGCTTGGCCAAGCCACCGATCAGAATCGGAACCGCCTCTTGATTTCCCACATATCCAACAATTCCACACATTGACGGTCTACCTCCTCTTCTTCTTGCTGGACGCCTTGGTGATCACCTTTCGCGTCGTAGCCGGCTTCGGCGGAGCCTGCGTCTCGCTCGCCAACAGCGCACGCCGCCTCGCAACCCACCCGACCCGATTGACTTGCGCGACACGGGCGATCGCTAACGCATCTGACGGCACATCCTGCGTCACCGTCGTCCCCGCCGCAATAACCGCCCCTGCACCGATGGTCACCGGTGCGATCAACTGCGTATCACTTCCCAGGAACACATGATCCCCTACGACCGTCTGGTACTTGTGCACGCCGTCATAGTTACAGGTAATCGTTCCGGCGCCGATGTTGACGCCCTTGCCGATCGTCGCATCTCCGAGATAGCTCAGATGGTTGGCCTTCGCCCCTTCGCCGAGATCCGTTTTCTTCATCTCGACAAAGTTGCCGACCTTTGCCTTGCTACGTACCCGCACCCCCGGACGCAAATGGACGAACGGCCCCAGCACGGCGTGATCGTCGATCTGCGAATCGGCACAGACGCAATGATCCAGAATCGTCACACGGGAGCCGACCGTACAGTTGGCAAGTCTCGTAAAGGAACGGAGTTCGCAGCCTTCTCCGATCACCGTCCGTCCGTCCAACGTCACATTCGGATGCAACACCGTGTCCTTCCCGATCGTGACGCCGGCCTCGATCCACGTGGAGGCCGGATCCACCATCGTCACACCGGCTTCCATCCAGCGCTGCCGGATCTGCCGGCGAATTACCTGCTCGGCCTCGGCCAGCTGCACCCTGGTATTGATCCCCAGTCCTTCATCCGGATTCGTCAGCGGCAGCGCCGCGACCCGGTGTCCCTGCGTGACCGCCATATCGACGATGTCCGTGAGGTAATACTCGCCTTGCGCATTATGCGGCTGCACCTTGTCCAACGCCGCAAAGAGAAAGGCCCCGTCGACCACATAGGTCCCGACATTGATTTCACGAATCGCCCGCTCCTCCGGAGAGGCATCGCGATCCTCGACAATCTTCAGCACATCGGCGGACGCATGAACCGCGCCGGAGGCGCCCCTCGCCGTCCTGCGCACCACCCGGCCATAGCCGCCGGGATTCTCCAGAATCGCCGTCAGCATCGTGACCGTCGCGCCGGACGTCCGATGCGTCCGCAGCAACTCCTGCACCGTCGCTTCCTGCAACAGCGGCGTATCGCCGTTGAGAATGAGATAGGCTGCGGGCGCCTTGCCCCGGCCGGACACAAACACCGGACGCGTCTGCAGGACGGCATGCCCCGTCCCCAATTGCTCTACCTGCTCGACGATGTGCACCGCCGCATGGCGCGC
Organism: uncultured Nitrospira sp.; assembly: GCA_964412445.1. GTDB lineage: Bacteria > Nitrospirota > Nitrospiria > Nitrospirales > Nitrospiraceae > Nitrospira_D. The sequence continues at coordinate 10,734 of CAYPOR010000043.1, read as the reverse complement.
CTGCCCCACCAGCGCAGGCTCCAGCGCCGCACGGACGTGCGCAGCCTGATGGCCCACAACCACTGCGACAGAATGTCCGGCAACCGCGCGGGCCACATCGAGCGCATAGAGGACCATCGGACGCCCGGCGATCCGATGCAGCACCTTGGCCTGCTCCGATCGCATCCGCGTCCCGCGTCCGGCCGCCATCACCACCACACCCAGCCCATCGATCGCTGTTTCGTATTTGTGCGACGTCATCCGATGGTCACCCCCGCGTCAGGTTGTTTCACACCGCTCCACTTCGCATCGGCGTTCAACACCGACGCCATCGACGTCGTCGGCGTATACAGCCCGCCTGACACAATGAGCTTCATGGCTTCCTCGACCGAAATATCCACCGACGTCACTTCACGCTCGGGCACCAGGAGAAAATATCCGGACGTGGGATTCGGCGACGTCGGCACATAGACATGAATCAACGGCTCCTGCGCCAGCGAGGCGGTCTCGGATTTCGTCATCCCCGTGACAAAGGCAAAACAATAGTGGCCGTTCTTCGGAAACTGGATCAGCACCACCCGGTGATAGGAGGTCCGGTCCGAAAAGGAGAGGATATCCATCATCGATTTCAACGTCGAGTAAATCCCGCGGACCAGCGGCAGGCGGTTCAACCAGTCTTCCCAAATCCGGACAATCTGCCGGCCGATAAAATTCGCGGCGAATAATCCCACGGAAAACACAAGCACAATAAGCGCCACGATCCCCAACCCGGGGACGTAATACTCGGGCACCCAGCGAGCCACCGCCTCGCCCAGGATCCCGTCAACCGTCACAAAAAGAGCTTTCAAAATGAGGATCGTGCCCCAGATCGGAGTGATGACGAGCAAACCCGTCAGAAAATATCGTTTCACCAAGGTTTTCAGCATGTCAATCAGGTCTTGAATGAGGCTCTATAATGTGGTGGCTCATCATACAGAGATTCCCCAGGTGCCGCAATCCATTTATGGGTATTTTCAATGAGTTACACCAAAAAACTGGCGCCAGACGGCGCGATGGACGCTGCTGAACTTTGGAAACTTCCGCTGCCTCCTTCCAACTCATACGAGCACACCCTACCGCGCCAGGCCGTTCTTGCTATTCAGTGAACGGGGCATTACGATCGCGCGATCGTTGAACCACCGGCAGGATTTCTCTTGGCAAGAACACACAACCGCACAGCCGGCACGTTCATTACGCTCGAAGGCACCGAGGGTAGCGGGAAATCGACGCAAGCCGCGCGCCTGGCCCAGGCGCTTCGAGCCGAGGGCCACGCCGTGCTCCTCACGCGGGAACCGGGCGGCACACCGGCAGCCGAGCAGCTCCGCGCGGTGCTGCTTCAAAACAATTCGGAATCGCTGGCCGCAGAAACGGAAGCCTTCGTGATTCTCGCCGCGCGCCGCCAGCATGTGGACCACGTGATCGCGCCGGCACTGCGGCAGGGCGCGATCGTGATCTGCGATCGGTTTGTCGATTCCACGCTGGCCTATCAGGGCTACGCACGAGGACTGAATCTGAAAACCTTGCGCGCGATGAACCGCTGGGCGACCGGCGGCCTGACGCCGGACCTGACCCTGCTCTTCGATCTGCCCGTGGCCACCGGCCTACGCCGTCGGCAGTGCGACGCCGCAGGACAGAACCGGCTGGATCGGGAAACCACACGCTTTCACCAACGCGTCCGCTCCGGGTTTTTGGAACTCGCGCGCAAAGCACCCCGGCGCATCAAGCCGGTCAATGCCGCGCGGACCCCGGACAGGATTGCGGATGACGCACGCACGCTCGTATTCGATTGGCTGGAACAGCACCGGCCCCAAACGGGCAGAAGAACGTAACCATGCCCTTTCGCGACATCACCGGTCATGAGCATCCGATCACCGTGTTGCAAGCCGCCGTCTCGCACGACCGGCTGGGGCATGCGTATCTTTTCCACGGCGAAGAGGCGATCGGGAAACGTCTCACGGCCGTCCATCTCGCCCAGGCCTTGAACTGCGAGCAGCCGCCGTCATCGAACGTACTGGACGGCTGCGGCGCCTGCCGTTCCTGCCTGCAGATCGCCGCGCGCACCCACCCGGACTTCATCACGATCGATCCCGACCGTGAACTCGCCAATCCGGCCATCAAGATCGAACAGATCCGGGAGATCGAACAACAGTTTGTCTATCGCCCCCTCATGGGCGAACGGAAGATCTGCCTGATCGACGACGCCGACCGCATGACCATCGGCGCCGCCAACGCGCTGCTCAAGACACTGGAGGAACCGCCGGGACACGCGCTCTTCCTCCTGATCACCAGCAGACCCAACGCGCTCCCGATCACCATCCGTTCGCGCTGTCAGCAACTCCGCTTCACCGCACCCGCGCGCACGCAGGTCGAAGCCGCCGTCATCCTCAAGCGCGAACTTCCTCCGGCGGATGCGCGACTCCTGGCGCTCGTCACGGAAGGCCGGATCGGCGAAGCCCTCACGCTGGATGTCGCCGCCTTGCGCGAATGGCAAAAAGAATGTCTGGCCATCGTCGCCCCCACGACCCTCCGGTCGATCACTGCCATCCTGACGCTGGCCGAGAGCCTCGCCAAATCCGATCGAGGCATTGAGACATTGACGTGGCTCAGCCGCTGGGTCCGTGATCTGCTGCTCGTCCATGTCGGCGGCGACCAGGATCAGATTCTCCACCTCGAACAAATGAGCCAACTTCAAGAGTATGCCCGCACCACCGACCTCCCCCTGCTGCTCGATCTGATCAAAGAGGTCGAACGCACGCAACAGAACGCCACCCGCAACTTGAATCTCCACATGGCGCTGGAATCCTGCCTGCTCAAACTCCGCGATGCCCTCGGGCTGGCACCGGCCGGAACGCCCGCCTAGAATTCAGAGTCACCAACCTGCTATCTTCCCAATCGCAATGAGCACCCCCAACACCTTCTACATCACGACGCCGATTTACTATGTGAACGACGTGCCGCACATCGGCCACGCCTACACCACCGTCGCCGCCGACGTGCTCGCGCGCTACTGGCGCCTGCAGGGTCGCGACGTAATGTTCCTGACCGGCCTCGACGAGCACGGTCAGAAAGTGCAACAGGCGGCGGCGAAGGCCGGAATCGATCCGCAGACCCATTGCGACAAGCTGGCACCGCAGTTCCAAGACCTCTGGAAACGGTTGAACATTTCGAACGACGCCTTCATCCGCACCACCGATGCACCGCACAAGAAAGTCGTTCAACGATATCTTCAAGAGCTCTACGATAAGCAGCTGATTTATAAGGACTCATATACAGGATGGTACTGCACATACGACGAGCGATTCTGGACCGAAAAAGACGTCGTCGGAGGGATCTGCCCGGACTGCAAACGCCCCATCGAGCAGCTCAGCGAACATAACTATTTCTTCAAGATGGGGCAGTATCAGGAACAGCTGATCGACCACATCAAGCAACACCCGCACTTCATCAGGCCCGAGTCCCGGCGCAACGAAGTCCTGGGGTTCCTGACCACCCAGAAGCTCGGCGACCTCTCGATCTCCAGACCCAAGTCCCGGCTCTCATGGGGCATCGAATTGCCCTTCGATCACGACTATGTCACCTACGTCTGGTTCGATGCGCTGGTGAATTACATCTCCGCATTGGAATACAAGCTGGCGACGCCCTCAGTTGATCGGTACTGGCCGGCCTCCGTCCATCTCGTCGGCAAAGACATTCTCACGACCCATGCCGTCTATTGGTCGACGATGCTGATGGCTTTGAACCTGCCGCTGCCGGAGACGATCTTTGCCCATGGCTGGTGGACCGTGGACGGCGAAAAGATGTCGAAGAGCCGTGGCAACGTCGTCGATCCCAACAAGATGGTCGAGACCTACGGCGTCGATGCCTTCCGTTACTTCCTCTTACGCGAAGTGCCCTTCGGGCAGGACGGGGATTTCTCCCAGACCGCCATGGTCACAGCCATCAACAGCGACCTGGCGAACGGCATCGGCAATCTGCTCAGCCGTACCCTCACGATGATCGAGCGTTTCGCAGACGGCAAGATTCCGGCGAGCGGCCCGCCCGCACTGCCGGAACTCGAAGAGAAGATCGCCCAGACCGCCACGCAATTACCGGCCGCGTTGGAACGAGGCTTCCGCGCGCTCACCTTCCGCGATAATCTACAGGCGATCGGCGAACTCGCCGGCCTCTGCGACGAATATATCGACAAAGCCGCGCCCTGGAAGCTGGCGAAAAACCCCGACGATGCGCCGAAGCTGAAGACCGTCCTGAATCACTCCGCCCGCGCCTTGCGTCTGCTGGCCGTCTCACTCCATCCCTTCATGCCGCAAACGACGGAACAACTGGCCCGGCAACTCGGCTACCACTTCGACTTTTCCAAGGCCCTCCCGGCCTCCGCCTACCAGTGGGAGAGTCCCGCAGCCAATCTCGCAATCGCCAAAGGCGCCCCGCTGTTCCCGCGTATTGAAATCGCCGCAACTGCCCCGACAGCAACGCCAAAAGATGCGGCCAAAGCACAGAAAGATTCATCGAAAAAAGGAGCCAAACCAGTGAGCGACACACCAGCAACCCCGCAACCGGTCCCTGCCGCAGCCACAACACCCGCCACTGCAACAACAGCGGCACCGGCAGCTGCGCCTGCACCGGCCACGCCGCCGCAGATCAGCATCGACGACTTCATGAAGATTCAATTGAAAACGGCAAAAGTCCTCAGCGCCGAACGTGTGCCGAAGTCGGAGAAGCTGCTCAAGCTCCAGGTCTCACTCGGCGCAGAGCAGCGGCAGATCGTGGCGGGGATCGGCAAAAAATACGAGCCGGACGCGCTCGTCGGGAAGATGATCGTCATCGTCGCCAATCTGAAACCGGCGAAGCTCATGGGCATCGAATCGCAGGGCATGGTCCTGGCCGCCGGCGACAGCGAAGTGCGCGGCGTCGCCACCATTCTGGAAGACGTGGAACCAGGCACCAAAGTAAAATGAACCAAGCGGGTATCAGGCTCCGCCTTCTCGTCCTCTCACTCCTCCTGATGCCTCTGCCCTGTTTCGCACTTCCCGCGCAAGAAGACGCGCCGGCCGACCTGCACCTGAACGACCCGAAACCCACGACGATCCTCGTGCGCGTCGTCGCCCATGGCTCCATGGTACTGGGCAAAGAGGTCGGCGGCGCGCGCGTCACGATCACCGACGTGGCGACCGGCCAGATCCTCGCCACCGGCATTCAGCAGGGCGACGCCGGCGACCAGAATCAGATCATGCGCACCCCGCGCCTGATGGAAGAAGCCCACTACAGCAGCCGCCCTTCCGCCGTCTTTACCGCCACCCTCGACCTGATCACGCCGACGCTCGTCGAGATTGCAGCCGAAGGTCCGTTGGCCTACCCGGCTGCCACCCAGCGCGTCTCCACTCGCGCCTGGCTGATTCCCGGCCATGACCTGACCAGTGACGGCATCGTCCTGACACTGTATGGCTACATCGTGCAGATCGAACATCCAAAATCCGTCGGCGGCGGCCTCATCGCGAAAGACGATGTGATCCTACGCGCCTCCGTCCGCACCCTCTCCGGCGCACTCGTCCGTCCCCACGGCGATTGGGATTCGCGCAAAGTCCACATCTACGGCGAACTGCTCATCGGCACGAAAGTCCTGGAGCGCTTGCAGATGTTCTACAGCGGCGACAAAGCCAGCTTCGAAGCCCCCTTCTTCGTCCCGCTTCCCAAAGACGCGCCCGACGGCATCACTCTCCGTGTCGTCGCCGCCGATCCGTCGAGCGGCAACTTCGGCCTGGCCGAAGCCACGTATCCGGTCATCAGCGAGCGGCTCAGCCGGGAGGCCCGATGAACCAACCTCCATCCGATTCAGTCCGCCAGGGCACGATCCTCTTGGCGGCATTCAGTATCGTGACGATCGGCACGGCGGCGATTGACCTCAGCCGGCTGCCGCTCCTCTTGATTCCGCTCTCGTCCTGGCTCGCCTGTTACGGAGCAGGCACAAGCCTGGACCGGGTGATCGGGTACCCCGATCACCGGGACTCGCCATGGCTTGGCAAGATCATTCACCGCATGAGCACAGGCCTTGCCCTCCTCTCGTCCATCGCGCTCCTATTCGGCATTGCCGGAAACTTCTGGATCACCGGCCTCGTCGTAGGAGCCGCCTTCGTGATCTTCATGTGGAACCAGGCACTCTCTATTCGACTCGCTCCCAGGCAGGAATGGAAAGAAGCGCTTCACCGGTCCAGCCTGTTCTCCGGCGCCCTGCTCGGCCTGACCGGCCTGATCGCCTGGTTATGGGCCACCACGCCCCCAACCTTTTACGATGAGCTGGCATATCACCTCGTCATTCCCGAACGGACACTCGCCACCGACACGCTCCCGACATACCCATGGGTTTTCTTGACACTCATGCCGCATGCCTCTGACATCTGGCTTGCCTGGGGGATGTTCTTTGCGGGCGGCCTCGGCGCACGGGCCATGCATTGGGGCGTCTGGATTGCCTGCATCGTCGCAGCCTGGTCCTTGATCGACAGTCTATCTCCTGCAAAAACCCGCCAACTGGGATTGCCCTTCCTCCTACTGGCATTGGCCGGCTCATCAACCTGGTGGTGGTTGGGCACCTTGTCGTTTGCAGAAACAGGGCTCACGTTTTTTATCCTGTCAGCCATCCTCATGCTTAGCCGTTCCCCCCAGACATCTCTTGCAAGCATCCCTCTTGGCTTGTTGCTGGGAATGACCGGATCCGTCAAGCTCTCCGGGCTCGGGTGGGCCGCAGCGCTTTTGACCGCCGGTCTCGTGCTTCGCTGGCCCTGGAAACGCCTTTTGGGTGCAGGCTGCGTCATGGCGCTCCTCATGACCCCCTGGTGGATCCGGGCCTATCTGGTGACCGGCAACCCCGTGTACCCCCTCGCCTACAAACTGTTCACCACACCGCTCTGGAATGATCAAACCCAAGCGCTGCTTTCGGGAGACCTTCATCCCACGGCCCAGAGTTTGGGATTCCAGGGAACGCTCCAACTCCCGCTCGACCTGCTCCTTCACCCAGAACAGCATGGATCTGCGTCAGAGATCGGAATCCTGGCCATCCTCTCCGTCGGCCTCGTCCTTTTGCTCCCGTTCCTCCTTCGTTCCTTCTCTGGCGGCACGCATCAACGACGGCTAGGACAAGCCGCCGTGGCATTTACGCTTATATCCGGCTGCATGTGGATCGCCACATCGACAACCACCCGCTTCTTTGCCCCGATGTTTGTCTTCAGCACGACCGTGCTCATGATCATACTCCTGCATGCACCTCGACCCGGCATCATGTACTTGGGAGCGCTGCTCATTCCGCTCGCCGGATGGGGAACATGGCAATTCCTCACGACCCAACATCAGGCGTTCTCCAGTACGCTGGTCGCTCTTGGGCGGGAAGAACGGGAAACCTATCTTCGCCGCACGCTACCGCACTATGAGGCTGCACAGTTCGTCGCCACGAATATCCCGCCGGATTCCCGGCTCCTGTTTATCGGTGAAGCACGGCCCTACTATTTCTCCAGAGAAGCCCTTGCCCCTTATCCGTTCCAAAGCCACCCGTTGGCGCAATGGGTCGCGTCGAGTCCCACAACCGAAGAGCTGGCGCACCGGTTAGCCCGTGAGGGAATCACCCATGTCGTCCTCAATATTCCTGAATTTCGTAGACTTCGAGCGCACTACCATGTACTCCAATTCACAGGGCTCCAAGCTGACGCCCACGACGCACAGCTCCATAACTTGCCCCGCATCTTGCGTGAACAGTTTGCGCGAAACGGGGTCCATATTTTTGAGGTCCCCCAATCCCCATGATCCTGTCCATCATCATCCCCGCCTATAACGAAGAAGCCACCATCGCCGAGCTTCTTCGTCGAGTTGAAGCCGCCCCGCTCGCCGGGACAAAGAAGGAAATCATCGTCGTTGACGACGCCTCCTCCGATCAAACGGCCCGGATCGCAGGGCTGTCCCCCGGGGTTCGTGTGATTCGACACGTCAAAAATACGGGAAAGGGAGGAGCCGTGAAGTCCGGGATTGCGGCGGCAACCGGCGACCTTGTCATCATCCAGGATGCCGACTTGGAATACAGTCCGGATGACTACCAAACTGTGATTCAACCGCTGCTCGACGGCCATGCCGATGCCGTCATGGGATCCCGCTTTCTCCATAAGCGACCCGTATTCTTCGGAAAGCGCCGCTCTCCCTACTTTCTCCACTATGCGGGAAATTTGAGCATCATTGCCGTCACGAATTTCCTCTACCGCCGATCGTTCACCGACTACGAAGGCTGCTATAAAGCATTCGTGCGGCCGCTACTCCTCCGCACCCCCGTCGAAGCCAACGGATTCGAATTCGACAACGAGCTGATCTGCAAAATCATGCGGACCGGCGCGCGAATCGTCGAAGTGCCCATTCATTACCGGCCGAGAACGTATGAACACGGCAAGAAGATTACGTGGCGGCACGGACTCATCATGTTGTGGACGATCGCCAAATGGCGGTGGCATCCGATTGCGCAGACCGCTGCACTCACGCAGCAGAAGCTCGCCGCCTAGCACGCACCCAAGGCGCTATGCTCAACCACATCTGCCTCATCACTCCCCCCTCGTTGTTTCTCCTGGACGAACGGGTCTTCATGTCTCTCGGTATTCTCAAAGTGGCCGCGGCGTTGGAACAAACCGGCGTGACCGTGGAACTCCTCGACCTCTCCGGCGTGACCAACTACGAAGAGGTCCTGATGGTCCACCTCCGGCGAAGCCGCGCGCAATGCTTCGGAATAACCGCGACCACACCGCAAATGCCGGCTGCGACCCGCATCCAATCGGCCATCAGGCGGCTGCGTCCGGCCGCGCGCCTCATACTGGGCGGGCCGCACGTCACACTCGTCCATGCCGCCGCCAAACTGGAGCGCAAACGAAGCCGCGTGGGGCGAGGAGGACGGGCGATTCGTCAATTGACATCGATGTTCGACGTGCTCGTCGCCGGCGACGGGGAACTCGCCGCGCTGGAGGCGCTCAAAGATTCTCCGGCACAGATCATCGACGGAGACGACCCTCGCTCGCAGCTCTTCTTGAGCCATAAGACCCTCGAAGAATTGCCCTTCCCAGCCCGCCACCTGGTCGACGTCTCAAGCTATCGTTACAGCATCGACGGGGTACCGGCCCTCTCGATGATTGCCCAACTGGGCTGCCCCTTCGGCTGTGGATTCTGCGGCGGGCGCATGAGCCCCTCACTGCGGCGCATCCGCACCCGTTCAGCCGAGAACATCGTCCAGGAGATGATTCATCTTTACACGACCTACGGCACGACCGGATTCATGCTGTACGACGATGAGCTGAATGTGAACCCCAAGCTTGTTCAACTCATGAATCTGATCACCGACACCCAGCAACGGCTCGGCGTCGAATTTCGCTTGCGCGGGTTTATCAAGGCGGAGCTGTATACGGACGAGCAGGCCGCAGCCATGTACCGGGCGGGATTCCGATGGATCTTGGTCGGATTTGAATCCGGCCACGAGCGGATTCTGGACAATATTCAGAAAAAAGCGACCCGCGACGACAATACCCGCTGCATGGACATTGCACGCCGTCACGGATTGAAGGTCAAAGCCCTCATGTCGGTCGGACATCCGGGAGAATCCGAAGAATCGGTTCGGGCCACTCGCGATTGGCTTGTCGACGTCCGCCCTGATGACTTCGACGCCACGGTCATCACCACCTACCCCGGGACCCCATACTTCGATGAAGCCGTTGAAACCCGGCCCGGCCTCTGGGTCTACACCTGCCCCAAATCGCAGGACCATCTCTATAGTGTCGAAGTGGACTATCGGAAAGTGGCGGAATACTATAAGGGCGTCCCAGGCGAGTATACGGCCTATGTCTATACCGACACCCTGTCGAGCCCTGATCTCGTCCGGCTTCGCGACTGGCTGGAGGCCGACGTCCGGCAGACGCTCAAGATTCCCTTTCATGGGGCCAATCCTGGAGTCCGATACGAACATTCCATGGGTCAAGGAACGCTCCCGCCTACGATTCTTCGCTCCTCCATGCCCGCAAACCTTCGACACCTCCCCACGTCATCCTCCGCCGGCTAGGTCCATAATCAAAACCCCGTACCTGGCGCATCGAGACTTGCCCGCAAACAAGCTCTCGAATCACTCACGGGCTTGGGGATATCGCGCCGCTCTCCTGAACCGCAACTTCGGCGTAGCCGATGCCACGTATCCCGTGCTCAGTGAACGGTTACCACTCAAGAGGACTTCGCCATGAAAACGATTCTGCTGCTCACAGCCTTGTGCGTCAGCCTTGCCGGGCAAGCCTTCGCTGAAGAGCAGCACCAGCATCGCCGTCCGGACGACATCAAACAATATCTGGAGCATCTCGACAGTACGGAGCGAGATCGCTACCAGAAGCCCGCCGAGGTGATTGACGCGCTCAAGGTGAAACCGGGCATGGCCGTGGCCGATCTCGGTTCCGGATCGGGCTACTTCACTCGCCGCTTCATCGAGGCCGTGACCGAGACCGGGATGGTCTACGCCGTGGATGTCGAACCGGAGATGCTCGCCTACGCCAAAGAGAGCGTCATCCACATGCACACCGCCTACACGGCGGAGTTCATCCTCGCGCAGCCGGATAATCCCAAGCTGCCGTTCGCATCAGTCGATCTCCTCTTCGTCTGCAACACCATCCATCATCTTGAGGAACGATCGACCTATTTCCGCAATCTGAAATCGTCCCTCAAGCC
>CAYPOR010000042.1:0-30779 GCA_964412445.1 uncultured Nitrospira sp. | reverse complement strand
TACATCTCCTGACTACAAAAGTCCGGATTCAGCTTTCGCCGACCTATACCTCCCGCAGTATCTCCAATAGTTGCAGACCTCTCCCCAAGCGAGAAGGAAAACTGCCTTACCTCTGCCTGATGGAGATAGCGTCGTTCCCGACGTCAGGATTCGGGGGATGTCATCTGCCGGTGGAGAGCTGACTAAAATAGAACGCGGAGATTGCGACCGTTGCCGCCACATTCAAGGACTCAACGTCCCTGGCAAGCGGGATCGAGAATCGAACGCTGGACGCCGCCACCACGTCAGGAGCCAATCCCCGGCCCTCATTCCCCACGGCGACAATAAGACGCCGGGGAACCGCATGAATGCTCCCGATCATGACCGTATCGGAAGACGGCACGACCGCCGAATAGATAACACAGCCATGTGTGTGAAAGGAGTGAATGTCCTGCACGCGAAAAACCGGCAGGGTTAAGACCGCCCCTGCTGTCGCGCGAATGACTTTGGGGCCGAACCAGTCTGCGGAGTCCGAACTCAGCCAGACGCCCGTGAGATTGAGCGCGGCAGCCGTCCTGATAATCGTCCCTACATTGGCAGGGTCCTGCAACTGATCTCCATAGATCCCGAGAACCCTGGCCTGGTTCAACACCTGTTCTTCATTCCATCGGGGTTGCCGGACGACGGCCAGGACTCCCTGAGGGCTGTCCACATCCGAGAACTTCTCAAAGACCGCATCTGAACAGGTAAACTGGGGAGCATCGAGCATGGAGCGGACTTTTCGTCCCGCCTCCTCCTCGCTCCGCAGATACCCGGATGACAGCACGAGGCTGAGAACGGCATCAGGATGTCGGTGGATCAGATCGAGACAGAACTTGGCGCCTTCGATGACGAAGGCGCCTTCACTGAGACGGGATTTCTTGTCGTGGAGGAGATGCCGAATCAGCAACCCGTGCGCGCGAGTAAGAGGGCGGAGCAAAGCAGACACGTTCGACCCTCTTACCGTTCCGCCACGGGCTCGTAGAGAAACCCCGGCAGAAGGTTACCGCCGTTTCCGTTCGGACGCGGCTTCCGCGGCGCGAATCCGCTGGGCCCTCGCCTTCGCGCGCTTGAGCAGCGTGAGCTTCCCGCGGGTGCGATCCTGCTCGGTCTGCAGTTTCTCAAGCTGAGATTTCAGGTGGGCCTTCTCTTGTTTATGTAAATCCGCGCATTCGGCCTTCGACAGATGCTTCCAATCGCCCGTGCTGCCGGCCCGCTTGATCCGGGCATCCAGCGACTCGCGAAGCTGGCGCGCCCGCATCGTCATCAATGACTTGAGGGCCTGCTGCCGCCGCTGCACTTCTTCTTCTTCGGCCATAATGCCGCGAATATCTGTTCCCAACATGTTCCCGCCCTCCTTCAAAGACCTAAGTTCGAACGGGCATATTGTACCTGAATTCGCCTCTCGCCTGCCACCAGGCAATAATCACCGCAAGCTGTTGATGTGTATGCAGTTTGTCGAATGGTTACCTTGGGGACGCTTGCGGGAGCATCCCGGCTTCTATATCATTGCCGCATGCCGATCGGCGCACTCATACAGGCCTGGAGGCTCTCTCGAAACCAATCGATTGACGCGCTCTCAAAGTCAGCCGGCATTTCGAGCGCTCAACTGGAAGAAATCGAGACCGATCGGACCGACCCCTCCGCAGCGACGATTGAATCGCTCGCCGCCGCGCTCCGCGTTCCGCCGTCGTGGCTGTTCGATACGCCCACATCGTTCGCCTGCCTCTTCAATGAGTCCGGCGATGACGAGCCCCCGCCGCCCGAACGGACGGATCCGGTCACCGAACGCATTCTCACCGGCTCACGCCTGGACCGGTCGCTCTTTGTCATGCTCACGGCGCTGATGCAGGCCGGCGATCCGAAACTGCTCCGAGCCGCGGAAATGAGCCTCCGCAGCCTCGTCAAACAATCGCGCCAGGCTACCGTTCCCTGGCAACAACGTCCCCCGGGCCATTTCGAACCACCCAGCGACTGAGATCTCCTACCCGGATCCACAGTCTCTTAGAAGACCTGCAGGATGAGGCACTTCAGATAGCGCGTTTCCGGCATGCTCGCCAGGATCGGGTGATCGCCGCTCTGTCCGCGTTGTTCGATTAACCGGACTTCGCGCTTGGCGTCGCGCGCAGCCAGACGGATGGCATCCCAAAACTGCGTGTCAGAAATATGATGCGAGCAGGAACTCGTCACCAGAAACCCTTCCGGCTTCGTGAGCCTGATTCCGAGCAGATTGATGTCCTTATATCCGGCGAGCGCCTTCGGCACGGCCTGCTGACTCCTGGCGAACGCCGGCGGATCCAGCATCACCAGATCGTAGCGCCTTCCGGCTTTGCTCAGTGCCCGAAGTTCGTCGAAGGCATCGCCGGCGCGATACCGGCAGCGTGATTCGACGCCATTCCTCCGCGCATGCTCCCGCGCAATGGCCAGCGAGTCTTCGCTGACGTCCAGCCCCTCGACGGATGCGGCCCCGGCCAGCGCCGCGTGAATCCCGAATGCGCCCGTATGGCAGAACGCCTCCAACACGTCGGCGCCGTCGGCATACCGCGCCGCCGCCAGCCGATTCTCCCGTTGATCGCAAAACCACCCGGTTTTCTGCCCGGACTCCATGTCCACACGAAAAACCGCCTGTCCCTCCGTAATCTCGACCGTCGTCGCTCCGCCGCCCTTCACAAAGCCCCGCTCCTGCGGCAGTCCCTCAAGCGTCCGGATTTTGGGATCGTTCCGGAGATACATCGTCTGCAGCCCGGTGACTTCCGCCAGCACGTCGGCCAGCATCGCTTTCCTGCGGTCCATCCCGAAGGCCAGCGTCTGCATGACCAGCGCCTGATCGTATCGATCCACGATCAGACCCGGCAGGCGATCTCCTTCGCCATGGATCAACCGGTAGCCCGTCGAGTTGGTGACGATCCGCTGCCGCAGCCGCGCAGCCTGTCGCATCCGTTCCAGCCAGAACTGCCGGTCGATCGGAATATCCTCGAACGTCAGAAAGCGAACGCGGATTTTGGATTCCGGATTGTAGAATCCCCGGCCATAAAACCGTCCTGCAGGCGTCACCACATCGACCACATCACCGGCAGCCGGCTGGCCTTCGACCTTCGCCACATGGCCGGCATAGAGCCAGAGATGGCCGGGCCCTTCCCGCCCCATCCGATGAAGTAATGTCACACGCGCAGTGGATGCTTCAGGTGGTATTGTCATGCGTCACTTATCCAATCTGGCACTATCAAAGGTCAAGGGGATTCCCCCGGCTCTCCCACGCCTCTCAAGACAACGCTTGACGCTGCCCGGTCAGTATGGTGTGCTGCGGGTAACGACTGACCCGCAACCGTTTCCCGGAGGATACAGAATGACGCGACCGGCGACGATCGGCACCGCTGTTCTTGACCGGCTCCATAATCTCGGCGTCCGCCATATCTTCGGGATTCCCGGCGATTATGTCCTGTCCCTTTACAAACTGATCGAGGCTTCTCCGATCACGCATATCGCGACGACCCGGGAAGACTGCGCGGGCTTCGCCGCGGATGCCTATGCCCGCATCAACGGGATCGGCGCCGCCTGCGTGACGTATTGCGTCGGCGGACTCAACACCGTCAACGCCGTCGCCTGCGCGTATGCGGAACGTTCCCCGGTCGTCCTGCTCACGGGATCGCCTGGGCTCTCAGAACGCACACGCACACCCTACATGCACCATATGGTCAGAGACTTCTCCACCCAGCGGGAAGTCTTCGAACAAATGACCGTCGCCGCCGTCGCGCTTGATGATCCCCTCACGGCCGAACGGGAAATGGACCGGGCCTTTGCCGCCCTCCTGCGCTATCGTCGTCCCATCTACATTGAAATTCCGCGCGACATGGTCCATAGCCCGTTGCGGAACAGCGGCAAGCCGGTCTGCATCGAAGACGAACCCAGCGACCCGGCCGCGCTGGCGGAAGCCATCGGCGAAGTCCGCACGATGCTGTCGGCCGCACAACGCCCGGCGATCCTGGTGGGAGCCGAGGTCGGCCGGTTCGGCCTGCATGACGACCTCGCCCGTCTCGTCGAACGGCTCAACATTCCCATTGCCTCCACCCTGCTGGGAAAATCCGTCATCCGGGAAGACCATCCCCTTTACGTCGGCGTCTACGGAGGACTGATCGGGCGGGATGAGGTCCAACGGTTCATCAATGAGTCCGATTGTCTCCTGATTCTCGGATCGATTCTCTCCGATGTCGAAGACGTGGATGCCCGCTCCCCGCTCATGACGGAAGGCCGGACGATCCACGCCACCGCCGACCGTGTGGCCATCAAACACCATCGGTACGAAGCCATCCGGTTCCAGGATTTTGTGCGCGGGCTCGGTGAGGCGTCGCTCCCCGGCTTCCCGTCACGCGCCCTGCCGGTTCAGTCGATCCCGGCCAGTCCTCCCTTAGACCCAGAAGGACCGGTCACCCTTCGCGGACTCTTCCGCCATCTGGACACCGTCCTGAACGACCACACGCTGGTGATCGCCGACGTCGGAGAATCGTTATTTGCCGCCGCCGACCTCCATGTCCATCGCCGCTTTGAATTCCTCTCCCCGGCCTATTACACCTCCATGGGGTTTGCCATCCCCGCCGCGCTCGGCGCGTCCTGCGCCGATCCCGCCCTCCGTCCGATCGTGCTCGTCGGGGACGGCGCGTTTCAGATGACCGGAACGGAACTGTCCAGCTGCGTGCGGTACGGACAGGCCCCGATCGTGATCATTCTCAACAACCACGGCTATTCCACCGAACGGGAAATCCTCGAAGGCCCCTTCAACGACATTCACGAGTGGCGGTACGAACGCATCTGCGATCTGGTCGGCGGCGGGACCGGCTCGCGCGTGACGACGCAGCAGGAGTTTGAGCGCGGCATGGCCTCCGCGCTTGCCGATCGCACGCAGATACACGTGCTCAACGTGCTGCTGAACCAGGCCGATCGCTCTCCCGGCATGGTCCGCCTGGCGCGCCGCCTGGGGAAAAAGCTCTCAACGGATAAGCCCTAGGACTCCGGAAGCGCGAGGGCCTTGAGCCGGTGCAGAGTTCGTTCGGCGCCGCCGTTTCCGCCCACGCACCGCTCCCGACTTGAACGGCCCGGCCACGGGGAGGATAATTCACGTCACTGACGTCCATGAAACATACACCTCCACAATGGGCCATCTCATCGGGCGTGGCTGCGCTGACGGTCGGGCTTCTGGTCATCGACCTCCACACACCGCTCGGCCTAGCCAATCATATTCTCTATCTCGGCCCGGTACTCCTGTCGCTGCTGTCTTCACAGCGGTGGTATCCGTGTATCATCGCCGGCACCGTCACGGTTTTGATCATCGTCGCAGGACTTTTGAGCGAGAACCCGCATAACGTTCCCCTGTGGGTACCGATCTCAAATCGGGCGTTCAGCATCTGGGCCATGTGGGTGCCCGTCTGGCATTTCAGCCAGCGCCGCAAGCACGAACTCCTTCTTCAGCAGATGAACGCGGAGCTGGAAGAACGGGTGCGGGACCGAACCCGGCAGCTCGCCATGGTGAACGAAGCACTGGTCGCCGAGATCACCGAACGCATGCGCACCGAGCATTCCCTCGAATTCAGCCGTCTCGAATTAAAACGGCTGGCGTCGCAACTGATCCGGATCCAGGAAGATGAGCGGCGGAGAATTTCCCGCGATCTGCACGATGACATCAACCAGCGGCTCGCCCTCCTGTCCATCGAACTGGAAGGGCTTCAGCGCCAACTCCCCTCGCTCACGCCGCCGCTCTCCCAGACCGTCCGATCAATTACCGACCGCGTGGCCGAACTGTCCGAGGACGTGCGCCATCTGGCGTATCACTATCACCCCTCGATCCTCGACGATCTCGGTCTCTCCATCGCACTCCAGCGGCTGGTGGAGGATGTCGGTTCCCGCAACCATCTCGAAGCCCGCGTCACCTGCCACGATTTACCGAAAGTGCTGTCGCAGGACGTGGCAACCTGCCTGTATCGCATCGCACAGGAAAGCTTGAACAATGTCGTCCGCCACGCGAAGGCGTCGCGGATCGAGGTGGCATTGACGCAATCCAGCATGGGACTGCTCTTCACGATCGCCGATAACGGCGTAGGATTCCCCCCCGACCTCCGGCGAACCGACGCGGGAGGCCTCGGTTTATTGAGCATGAAAGAGCGGGTCGCCCTGATCGGCGGCACGCTGACGATTGATTCGATCATCGGCACCGGCACGACGCTTCAAGCCAGCATTCCTTTGACGGAGGAGACGTGACAAAACCCCGGGTGCTGCTCGCCGACGACCACACGCTGGTCCTGGACGGCTACCGCAAATTACTGGAAGGCTCCTGCGACATCGTCGGCGCCGCCGAAGACGGGCGCACGCTGCTGAAGCTGGCCCACCAATTCCAGCCGGACATTGTCACCCTCGATATTTCCATGCCCCACCTGAACGGCATCGACGCCGCCCGCAAACTCCACAAGGAATTGCCGGACACCAGAATCATCGTTGTCACCATGCATGCCGACCAGGCGTATGTGAACGAAGCCTTTAAGGCAGGCGCAACAGGCTATCTGCTCAAACGCTCGGCGGGATCGGAACTCGTCCAGGCTATTCATGCCGTGATGAGCGGACACAACTACATTACCCCGCTGATCGCCAAAGGATTGGTGCAGTCCGCCGTGACCGGACGAACGCCGTCCGCGAAACGCGGCGATCCCTTGACGCCGCGCCAGCGGGAAGTGTTGCAACTGGTCGCGGAAGGCAACACCGTGAAAGAAATCGCGGCGGCGCTGGACATCTCGCCGAAAACCGTGGAGTTCCACAAAACCCAACTGATGGATCAGCTGGATCTCCACACCACGGCCGAACTCACTCGTTATGCGCTGGCCCACGGGCTCATTTCCTCCTGACCCTCGTTCTGTCCCGGCCTCCGGGGCTTTCGCAGGTCGAACCCAGGGGGTTCCCCAGCCTCACCTAGGGACCTGTCTAGTACCGTTTCGTCTCTCCTGGGCATAGACTCTCCCGTATGGAGCGCAGCAGGATCGTCGCGTATGGCGTTCCATCTCTGTTCTGCGCTGGCATGGAGGTGCGCCATGAAACGGATTCGCATTTTACTCGCCGACGATCATCCGCAGATCCGTGAACTTCTCCGCATCATCCTCGAGCCGGAATTCAACGTCGTGGGCGCGGCGGAAGACGGCGAAATGCTCCTACAGTACGCCCACAGCCTGCACCCGGACGTGATCATTTCCGATATCGATATGCCGAAAGTCGACGGTCTGCAAGCCGCACGGCTTCTGAAAGATGTCGCCCCGGGGGCGCGGATCATTTTTCTCTCCGCCCATGCGGCGCCTTCGTATGTCGCCGCCGCCTTTGCGGCAGGAGCGGCGGGCTATCTCATCAAAGGCGCGACGACCGATTTGGTCGGCTCGTTGCGAGCCATGGTCGGCGGCCTTCACGCGCACGCACCCGCGCCGTATGTCCCGCCGGCGCAGGGGAAAATATCCGCGTCGCACGCGGCAGAAAGACCGGTCCAGCAGCCATGACCCTTCGAATCGAATCGCCTGAAGGGGAACCAGGATGGCTGCACGAATGACTCACTGCGGATTTTGCCGCCGCCTTACCTCCGAACACGCCGAAACCGGTCCCGCAAACAGGGGACAGGAATCAGGGCCGGTCAACGACCGTCCACTCCTGCCCGACGACGCGATGATCGAAGAAACCTATTGCCGCGACTGTGAACAGTTCTACCACCAGCTCGTGACATTCGGCCGAGGGGCTCTTCTCTCTACCGACTGGAACATGCCGGAACCTCCGGTCCATGAGACCCCGCAGCCGGGGATGACCCCGGGATTTCCGGGATAGGGATCTCATCCATATGGCTATGACCACGCACAGAAAGGGGTCTGAGATGGACGCGCACACCGGCATCACCTGCGCCCGCTGTCAGGGCCCGACTGTTTCAGAAGTCTTTGTCGATTGGACATCCGGAGGGGGCCATCTGTCGTTTCCGGGACAACGCTGTCTGCTCTGCGGCGACATCACCGATTCGCTCATTTTGTCCCATCGTGCCACCCGCCCCAAACCAGGCGCCTGCAAAGCACGCCCCCCGCGAGGGCAATCCCTCGCGGCCGTGTCGACCGGAGCAACCCATGTGCGCCGTTCCGGCGGGGACTACCCGCAATGAGACTGGCCACCGTGGTCCGGCACGACATGATGACAGAGCAGAAACCCCATAGAACGGCAGAGCCATCGAAACGACGCCGCATTCTCGTGATCGACGACGACGACGAGATACGCCGGTCAGCCTGCATGCAGCTGACACAGTGGGGATTCGACGCAATCGGGGAACGCGACGGCCTCTCCGGTCTCGCGCGCCTCACCCACACGACGGCAGCCACCGAGTTTTCAGGCATGCTTCTCGAAATGGATATGCCGGTCCTCGGAGGGATGGCGGTCTTGCAGGAAATGAAAGACCGCCATCCGGCCATCCCGGTCATTGTCATGGCGCGCACGCCCCATATCGACAAGCTTCGGAATGCGGTCAGGATGTGGGCGCAGGAATATCTCGTGAAACCCTTTGACCCGGAGCTCTTGAAACTGAAATGCACCGCGGTGTTCTCCGAACGTCGGCATCGAATATGACATCGATCACAGGCCCTATCCGGCACAGTCAGATCAATGGATGACCGAGGGCTGCCGATCGATCGCGTGGCATCGACTCATCGCGTTGCCATCCTGAACGGGATTTATCGGCTGACATCGTGCGCCCGTTGGTCTGGCTCTGGACAGAGCGAGGCTCCCGGAACCGCCGAAGGAGAATGACGTTCCAACTCGTGAATCTCGTCCTCAGACCTGCCGACAGACTCGTCTACGCTCGTCCAGGAACTCTTCACGAAACGATTTAGGGCGCTCGACGAGCGCGGGCCGGATTGACCCGGCAGGGAATGGAAGCAGGAACATGAAGGCTGACCGTGCGGATATGACGCCCCTACGATTTTCGCGATCGACGACGAATCCGATATTCGCAGGCTGCTCCGACTCGCGCTCGAAGAGGCCCGTGAAGTTCCGACTCGGCAAACAAAACCGCCGTGGTTGATCCGGCAAAGAAAAGGAATGAGATGTTCATACGAACGCTGACCGTCTCCGGCACTCCTCATGCGACCCGATTGGCGGGGCTCCTCATCGGGGCCGGACTCCTGGCCTCCTGCGCGGCGGCATCACCCGGCGCGACTCCGTTACGGACCCATTACATCCACATTCAGGACAGCGTCAGCCCGCACCGGTTGGATGTCCGGGTCGGGGATGAAGTACGCTGGAGGAATCTGCGGAACGAGCCGGTCAAAATCAGCCTGCTCAGCCATCTCTCCAGCGCCGGCATCTCCTGCCAAACCGGCTTCTCGAGGTTCGGCATGCTGGACGACACGGCCACCATCCCGCCCAACGCCTACGTGAGCCTCTGCTTTGCCCGCGCCGGATCGATTCAATATAATGTCTGGCTCAAACCCGCGGATCCGTTTGGAAGCATGACCCCGACCGCTAAAGTCGTTGTGTTTGCAGAGCCTGCATGACACTCTACGCGGCTACAGTCGGACCGATCGTCCGCATGCGAGGGAGTGCGGCCCCTGTGTCTGATCATATCCTCATCGACGTCACACGCGGAGTCACACGCATGATTTGTTGCAACCGTTTTTCTCTCGGCTTCCTGGGCGCCGTTCTCGGCGGAGCTCTTCTTCTCCACCCGGCACAGAGTCCGGCGTTGGAGCCGGCGCCGCAGGCCTATACGCTCGCGTCGATTCTCGACCTGGCCTTGGCCAGGAACCCCGCGGTCTCCTCCGCAGAAGGGCTCATTGACCAGCAGCGCGGCCATCAAACCGCCGCCGGCGCCTATCCGAATCCCACCGTCACCGGTTATATGGGCTACGGTGAAGTGCGGGATACCGGCCGCGCCAACATTCGAGAGTCCCTCGACCGTGAGTCGCTCACCGAATACAACCTGACGATCGGACAACCGCTGGAATGGCCGGCGATGCGCAAAGCCAGGCAGGGAGTAGCAGACGCCGGGCTCGCGACGGCGACGGCCGGCATGTCCGAGACCCGCTTGAATCTGACCACACAGGTCAAAGTCGCCTTTTACGATCTGCTCCTGGCTCAACAGGATGCCGCGCTCGCCCGGCAGAACCTGGAAATCGTCGAAAGCGTCGCCCGGATCGTCAAAGCGCGGGTCAAGTCCGGCGAAGCGCCCCAGTTCGAATCGATCAAATCCGAAGTCGAAGTCCTGAAGGCCAAGCAACAACTCGCCCGCGCCGAAAACGCCGTGCGCATCAACCGGGCAGTCGTGGATACCCTGACCGGCGGCGCGCTCGGATCAGCGTATGTCATTCAGGGCGACTTCATGGGAATGGCGAAGGACCTTCCCCTCGACGGATTGATCGTGCGCATGGGCACCCAGCATCCGGCCATCGAACGGTTGCTGAAATCGGTCGAACAGTCAGACTGGAAAATCGAATTTGAGCGGCAGTCACGCATGCCCAGCGTGACCGTCAACGGCAGCTACTGGCGCGAGATCGGCCGGGAAGCGGTCCAGGGAGGATTGTCCATCCCCATGCCGCTGTGGTACCGCAAGCAAGGTGAAATCGCCGCATCCCTGGGGTCCAAACGGCATCACGAAGCCGAA
This sequence comes from uncultured Nitrospira sp., assembly GCA_964412445.1. Taxonomy (GTDB): domain Bacteria; phylum Nitrospirota; class Nitrospiria; order Nitrospirales; family Nitrospiraceae; genus Nitrospira_D. Next base: position 20,107 of record CAYPOR010000042.1, on the reverse strand, counting down.
CTGCTGCGGACACGCAACGAGCTGGCTCGCGCGATTTTTCAGCACTATCAGGATGCCCGAACGACGGCCGAATTGATCGACGTGTTCGACAAAGGCCTGTTGAAACAGGCGCAGGAAGCCTTGAGGCTCGCGCAATTCAGTTTCCAGCAAGGAGCCTCCAGCCTCCTGGATGTCTTCGACGCCCAGCGGGTGCAACGCCAGATCCAGATGGATTACGCCCAGGCGCGGTATGAACTGTCCGTCTCGCTGGCGCGCCTTGAACGAGCCGTGGGAGGAGCGCTATGACTTCCCCGGCACTCTGCCTCAGCCGATCCGACAGACGGGAGAAAACTCAGTCATGATGCGTCACACTCAGTTCTCGATCCGTGCGATGCCGGGCCTGCTGGCCGCACTGCTCCTGATAGGTTCCGGGTGCGACCGCGCACCCGGCGATACCGTCGTAGCGCAGCCGACCGCCGACGCCACGGCGGCCGGGATCATCCCCCTCACGGCGGAAGAATCGACACGCATCGGACTGGTCACCCAGCCGGTGGCCCGGAGCGAGTTTCGCACGCACCGCGAATTTCCCGCCATCGTGCAACCGAACGAACGCGCCATGGCCGACATCACAACCCTCGTGCGCGGCCGGGTCGTGGATGTCTATGCAGATCTGGGCCAACAGGTTGACGCCAACGCCCTCCTGGCCATCCTCTACAGCAGCGAACTGGGGCTGGCTCAGTCCTCCTACCTGAAGTCGCGGGCCAAACTCCATGTCGCCGAGCAAGCCTATGCGCGCGCGAAGTTTCTGCTGGAAGAAAAAGTAATCGGCGAGGCGGAAGCCCAGCGCCGGCAGGCGGAGCTGCTCAGCATGGAAGCAGAGGCGCATGAGTCGCGCGATCATCTGAAGCTGCTCGGCATGAGCGACGACGAATTCCGCCGCCTCGACAAGAGCCGGACCATCCGCTCCCATGTGCCGATCGTCGCGCCCTTCGCCGGTCGCATCATCGGACGCAATCTGACCAGGGGAGAAGTCGTCGAAACCACGGAAAAGCTCTTCGTGGTGGCCGATCTGTCCGAAGTCTGGGTGCGGGCCAACATTCCCGAAAAGGACATCCCGTTCGTCCATGCGGTCCATGCCTCCGGCGGCCGGCAGGCGGAAGTGCGGATCAACGCCTACCCGGGGGAAATCTTCAAAGGCACGATCACCTATGTCGGCGATGTCCTGGATCCCGCCACCCGCACCATGCAACTCCGGCTTGAGCTGCCCAATCCCGAAGGGCGCCTCAAGCCGGAAATGTTCGCCACGATCCGGCTCTTTTCAGAATCGCAGCCGGACCGTTTGACCGTGCCGGAAGCCGCGCTCCAGCGGGACCAGAACCGGACATTTGTGTTCGTGCAGCGCAATCCCGCCCAGTACGAAGTCCGGGAAGTTCAGACCGGTGAATCCAACGGCACACTCACGACGATCCTCGGAGGCCTCAATGAAGGAGAGTCCGTGGTCACGCACGGGGCCTTCATTTTGAAATCGGAATTATTGAAGAAACAAGTCTGATCGGTCGCGCGACTGCTCACGGAACCCGCACAAGCGGGCAAACCGCTCGGGTCGTGACATTCCGCGCCTGTGCCCTTACTGCCGAACGCTGAAAGAAACAGATCTATGGTCGCCCGTCTGCTCGACATCTCGCTCCGCCAGCGCATGCTCATCGTGATCTTCGCACTCATGCTCGGGATCGGGGGGCTGTACTCCTTTCGAACCATTCCGATCGATGCGTTTCCCGATGTCACCAGCGTGCTGGTACAGGTCGTCACCAAAGCGCCCGGATTATCTCCCGCCGAAGTCGAACGGCTGGTGACCTATCCGATCGAGCTCCAGTTGACCGGCGTCCCGTCTCTGACGGAAATGCGGTCTCTGACCAAGGTCGGCCTGTCGCTGGTCACCATCGTGTTCGACGACACGATGGACATCAACCTGGCGCGCCAGCTGGTGCTCGAACGGTTGATTGAAGCGCAGGAGCTGCTCCCTCCCGGCACCGAACCGATGCTTGTGCCGAACAGCACGGGATTGGGCGAAGTGTTCCAATACTACCTGGCCGACGCCCGGAGTCCCGTCGCGGATGATGCCGTGACCCACCAGAATCTGATCGATCAGCGCACGATTCAGGACTGGATCATCCGCCCGCTGCTGAAAAGCACGCCGGAAGTGATCGATGTGAACTCCATGGGGGGCTTCGTCAAACAATATCAAGTGCTGGTCGAACCGGCGATGTTGCGCAAATACAACCTGACCCTCCGCGAGGTCTTCGACGCGGTCGCGAGCAACAACGCCAATGCCGGCGGCAACATCCTGGAAAAGCATGACGAAAAATATCTCGTCCGGGGCATCGGCCTGATCCGGTCGCTCGAAGACGTGGAACGCATCGTCATCAAGGAAACCGGCGGCACGCCGGTTTTTGTCGGCGACGTGGCGCAGGTGTTGATCGATCATGCGGTCCGGCACGGCGCCACCGTGCTGAACGGGGACCGCGAAGTGGTCACGGGCATCGTGCTGATGCTGCGCGGCGGAAATGCCCGCGATGTCGTCGAAGGCATCAAGGCCCGCATTGCCGATATTCATGCCCGGCATCTGCTGCCGGAGGGCGTGAGCATCGTCCCCTTTTACGACCGGATTGAATTGATCGCCGCCGCATTGAACACCGTCTACAAATCGCTGGCGGAAGGCGTCGTGCTGGTCGTCGTGGTGCTGGTGCTCTTTCTGGGCAATCTGCGCAGCGCGCTGATCGTCGTCGCCACCCTGGTACTGGCTCCCCTGGCCACGTTCATCGTCATGGGACAGGTTGGACTCACGGCCAATCTCATGTCGCTGGGCGGGCTGGCCATCGCCATCGGCATGATCGTGGACGGCTCCGTCGTCGTCGTCGAAAACGTCTACCGGCACCTCTCCGAGCACCCGTCCGCTGCGGTCCCGCGCCTGGAATTGATCACCCGATCCGTCAAGGAAGTGGGCCAGCCGGTCGTCTTCGGCATCCTGATCATCATTCTGGTGTTCCTGCCGCTTCTATCCTTGCACGGGATGGAGGGCAAGATGTTCAAACCCCTTGCCTACACCATCATGATCGCCCTGCTGACCTCCCTGGTGCTGTCGCTCACGCTGTCGCCGGTCCTCTGCTCCCTCATGTTGACGAGCGGCAGCGAAGAAGATCCCTGGATCGTCCGCTGGGCCAAACGTCTGTATGCGCCCTCGCTGCAATGGGCCCTCAAACACAGAGCTCTGGTGCTCGGCATCGCGATCGGGTCGCTGCTCGGCAGCCTGGCGCTGTTTCCCTTTCTGGGAAGCGAATTCATCCCGATCCTGAATGAAGGCAGCGTCGCCCCGCAAACGATCCGGCTGCCGAGCGTCTCGCTGCCCGCCTCGATCGAGATCGAAAAGCGCATGCAGCAGGCCATGATGGAATTTCCCGAGGTGGAAATGGTGGTCTCCAAGATCGGCCGCACGGAGCTGGGCAACGATCCGCAGGAGCCGAACGAAAGCGATCCGGTGGTCCGTCTTCGCCCTCTGGAACAATGGACCACCGCCCGCACGATGCCCGAGCTGATGCAGAAATTCCGGGAGCGGTTGACGAAAATTCCCGGCGCGACCTTCCTCATCAGCCAGCCGATCCAACAGCGGGTCGACGAGCTGATTTCCGGCGTCCGGACGGAAGCCACCGTCAAGCTGTTCGGAGAAGATCTGGAAGTCCTGCGCAGCAAGGCCGAGGAAATCGCCGGCCAACTGAGCACGGTGCGCGGCGTGCGGGACATCAAGATCGAGCAACTCTTCGGACAACCCTATCTCACCATCGATATCGACCGGGGCAAGATCGCGCGCCACGCCATCAACGTGTCCGACGTCCGGGACATCATCGGCACGGCGATCGGCGGCGACGTCGCGACCCGCGTCTACGAAGGGCAGCAGCGATTCGAGCTGGTCGTCCGCTTCCCGGAGCAGTACCGGAACAGCGCCGAGACCATCAGCAACATTCTGGTGACGGGCAGAGACGGAGCCCTGATCCCGCTCGCCGATCTCGGCAGCGTCCGCCTTGAGGAGGGGCCTGGCCGGATCAGCCGGGAAAAGCTCCAGCGGTATGTCTCCATCGGATTCAATACGATGGGACGCGACATCGGCAGTCTGGTCGCCGAAGCCCAGGCGAAGATCGCCGACCAGGTGGCGCTGCCCTCCGGATATACCGTCGCCTGGGGAGGCTCTTTCGAAAACATGGAGCGGGCGATGGCCAAGCTCCGCCTCATTGTTCCGATTACCATCGGCCTGATCTTCCTGTTGCTGTACTCCACTTTCGATTCGCTGCGCCAGGCGACGCTGATCATTCTGAACCTTCCCTTCGCGCTGATCGGCGGCGTGGTCGCGCTCTGGCTGACCGGGGAATATCTCAGCGTGCCGGCCTCCATCGGATTCATCAACCTCTTCGGAGTGGCCGTGCTGAACGGGATTGTGCTGGTGTCGTGCATGAATGCCCTGCGCGATGACGGCGCGACGCTGGATGAAGCCGTGCTGTCCGGAGCGCTGCTCCGCCTGCGCCCGGTGCTCATGACCGCCCTGGTCGCGCTGCTGGGATTGGTGCCGCTCGCCTTCGCCCACGGAATCGGCTCGGAGGTACAGCGCCCGCTGGCCATTGTCGTCATCGGCGGGCTGGTCAGTTCCACCCTGTTGACGTTGATCGTCCTCCCGATCCTCTATCGATGGATTGAGGGCCGCGCCGAACCGGACTCCGGCCCCGCAAGCGAACAGCCGAGCATTGAATCCGCCGGGCGCACCTTCCAGGCACGGGACTGAGTGCACCGGACGGTCCGACCCTTCGGGCACCGGGCTTATGACAGACGCATCGCGAAGGGAAATCCGGCCTGGCAGCCGCCATGAACACGGTCTCGACGCCCCCAAATGGTTTCTATTTTTGAGCGGCGGGACAATGGACGGCCTGCGGCAACAAGACCGAAGGAGATGCGATTAATGGAGTGGATCTATCTGATCGTCGCGGGTCTCTTCGAAATGGGGTGGGCGATCGGCCTGAAATATACCGAAGGATTCTCCAGGCCATGGCCCAGTCTCTGGACGATCACGGCGATGGCCGCCAGTTTTTATTATCTGTCGCACGCACTGAAAGCCGTTCCTGTCGGCACGGGCTATGCCGTCTGGACCGGGATCGGAGCGGTCGGAACCGCCCTGCTCGGCATCCTTCTGTTCGGCGAAACCATCGCGCCTATACGGATCGTGTCGCTCGGTCTGATCGTGCTGGGGATGATCGGACTGAAGCTGAGCGCATAACCGGCATACCACTCCGCCTGCTTTCACATCAGCGCACCACCTACCGCACACGCAACAGGCGGCATCAACAGCCCGCCCAGGGCATTCCGGTTGTCACCCTCGGGGTTCGCCTAGTTCCCCGTCGTCTTCCGGACTGTTACGCTTCTAAAAATATCGTAACAGTATGACACCGGCTGTTTCCCGCACCCGCGCGCGCTACGGATTACACATGATCACAGCTCGGCCTAGAGAGGAACCCATGCCGACTTTCTCGACTCATGCTTCCTATTTTATCCGACGGCCCGGAGTGAAGGGCTTCCCCGTCAACTCTCCACAAGCCCTACGGACATCAACTTGCGCGTGTGATCAGCCGGGACGGGATTTCCCCGCACTATCTCCTGGAGATCAGGGCCTTTCCGCCGCTCCTTCGCTGTTACTACTTAGGGAGCCGGAGCGGCACGGGCATTGCTTCGCACAAGATAGTGAACGGCGGTAACCAACGGCCTGCCACAACTCAGGTCTCCAGTTCATTCGTGACCGCCCGGGAGTACGATCATGTCGGACTTTCATCAGAACGGCGTCGTGACGGTGCTTCATCGGCTGGGGCGTCCGAACCTGGAACAGCTGGAAGCCGAACTGCTGCGCTACGCGGCCGCCAACCCGATCGCGTTGGTCCTGCCTTCCCTGTATTCGGAGTTGCAGCGACCCGCGCTCAAACATATCGTTGAAACGCTGACGCAGATCCCCTACCTCAATGAGATCGTCATCTCACTGGACCGCGCATCGGCGCTGGAATTCCGGCGGGCCAAGGAGTTCTTCGCGGTCCTCCCGCAACGCGTGCGCGTCATCTGGAACGACGGCGCGCGTATCCAATCGCTGCTCACCCTGTTGACCGACCATGCGATCGATGTAGGCCTCCGGGGCAAGGGCCGCGGCTGCTGGACCGCCTTCGGTTATCTCCTGGCCCGGCACCAGAGCAAAGTCATCGCCCTGCACGATTGCGATATCCTGAGTTACGACCGGCACTATCTGGCCCGACTCTGCTACCCGATCGCCAACCCCAATCTCGGCTACGAATTCGCCAAGGGCTATTACAGCCGGATCACCGATCGGCTCCACGGGCGCGTCACCCGCCTGTTTATCACGCCGCTGCTCAGGAGTCTCCAGCAGCTGGCCGGCACCCATCCGCTGCTGACGTTTCTGGATAGTTTCCGGTATCCCCTCGCCGGAGAATTCGCGATGGTCAACGACTTGGCCTGGATCAACCGCATCCCCGGAGATTGGGGCCTCGAAATCGGCGTGCTCGCCGAGGTCTACCGCAACTGCGCGCTCCGCCGCGTGTGCCAGGTCGACATCGCCGATGCCTACGAACACAAGCACCAGGATTTGTCGGCCGACAATCCCGATGCCGGCCTGCTGAAGATGTCCGCCGACATTACGAAAGCCCTCTTCCGCAATCTGGCGAGCGACGGCGTCGTGCTGTCGGAAAGCCTCCTCAAAACGCTGCGGGCCACCTATCTCCAGGCGGCGCAGGACGCGATCAGCCGGTATGAAAACGACGCCATGATCAACTCGCTCCGGTTCGACCGCCATGAAGAGCGGACCGCCGTCGAGGTGTTTCTCAAAGGCATGAAGCTCGCCACCGCCAGTTTTCTCGACGATCCCCTCGGCGTCCCCATGATCTCGAACTGGAGCCGTGTGGCTGCGGCGGTTCCCGACATCTTCGGCCTGCTGATCGATGCCGTCGAGAGCGATCATGAATGGGAGCCGGCCGTCGAACCGGCGCAAGCCGCAAGCGGGCATCGCTCGCCGCTGTCAGCGGCGGAGCGGTCGACGTAGCGGAGATGGCCATGCGTACCTCTTCGACTCCCCTCGCCGCCGGTACGGAATCGCGCCTCGAAGAGATCGGAACGGCGGATCTGCTCGTCGGCATTCCCAGCTTCAATAATGCCGCGACGATCGGGCACGTCGTGCGCGCCGTCGGCGCCGGACTGGCCAAGTACTTTCCGGATCAGCGCGCCGTCATGGTCAACGCCGACGGAGGATCGACCGACGGCACGCCGACCGTCGTGGCGACCACGATGCTGGACCTCGACCTCCTCCTGATCAGCGATCAACCCGATACCCTGCACCGCATCGTCACCCCGTACCATGGGATTCCCGGTAAAGGCAGCGCCTTCCGGACGATCTTTGAGATCGCCCGGCGACTCGGCGTCCGGGCCTGCGCGGTGGTGGACTCGGATCTCCGGAGTATCACACCGGAATGGATCGAACTGCTGTTGCGCCCGATCCTCCGGGAAGGGTTCGAATATGTCGCCCCGTACTACCAGCGGCACAAGTACGACGGCACGATTACCAACAGCATTGCCTATCCGCTGACGCGCGCGCTCTACGGTACCCGCGTGCGCCAGCCGATCGGCGGAGACTTCGGCTTTTCAGGGCGTCTGGCGGACCATTATCTCGACAAACATGTGTGGGAGTCCGACGTGGCCCGATTCGGCATCGATATCTGGATGACGACCGAGGCCCTGACCAGCGGCGCCCGGATATGTCAGAGTTTCCTCGGTGCCAAGATCCACAATCCGAAAGATCCCGCAGCCGACCTGTCGTCCATGCTGGCGGAAGTAACCGGCGCCTTATTCGGGCTGATGGAAGCCCATCCGGACTCCTGGCAACCGGTCACGGGATCACGACCGGTTCCGATCTTCGGGTTTCAATACGAAACCGGCGTGGAGCCGATCCAGGTGAACGTGGACCGGATGCTGGCGGTCTTTCTCCAGGGCATGCAGGATCTCGAACCGCTCTGGAGCCGCATGCTGTCCGCCGAGACGATGAACGGTATCCACGCACTCACCGGACAGCCGTCCTCGGCATTTCAGATGCCGGATCCCCTCTGGGTCCGCATCATTTATGACGCCGCCCTCGCGTATCGTAAAGGACAACTTCCCAGGGAACATCTCCTGAAGGCGCTCACACCCCTGTATCTCGGGCGGACCGCCTCCTTTGTCTTGCAGACTCAGGGACTGACCACCGCTGAGGCCGAGCACCATGTGGAAGCCTTGTGTCAGGCGTTTGAAACCCACAAAGACTATCTGGTGACACGATGGGAGTGAGGCCGCTTGGCGCCCGCACCTCCCGTCCAAGGAGGGCCCCATGACCGCAACATGGACCGAGACCTTGCTGGAACCCGTGACGCTTCTGGGCCGACAGGTGCTGGCGATCCTGCCCAATCTGCTGGCCACCACGATTCTCTTTTTCGCGGGACTCGCCGTGGCCTGGGCGGCAAGTCAGGCGCTCGAGCGCTTTCTGAGAGCCGTCGGGGTCGACCGGGCTTGCGATCGCCTCGGACTCTGTGCCGCGCTGCTGCGCGGCGGGATCAAGTCGGATCCGTCACGCCTGATCGGGCACACCGTGTATTGGTTCATTCTGTTGTTCGCCTCGATGGCCTCGCTGGAAGCGTTGCACCTGGAACCGGTGCGGCAGTTGACTCATGCCACGCTCGCCTACGTGCCCCATCTCGTCATCGCCGCGATCATCGTCATCGCCGGGTATCTGATCTCCAACTTTGTCGCACAGGCCGCGCTGATCGCCGCCGTCAATGCCGAACTGCCGCCGGCCCGCCTGATTGCGACCGGCGCGCGCTGGACGGTACGGATACTCAGCGCCGCCATGGCGTTCGAACAGCTCGGCATCGCCGAACATATCGTGGCCGTCGGATTCGGCATTACCTGGGGCGGTATCGTGCTGGCGGCGGCGCTGGCCTTCGGCCTGGGAGGAAAAGATCTCGCCCGGTCGTTCCTTGAACGCCGACTGGCCGGACCGGCACGCAGACAGTCCGGCGACGATGTCCATCACCATTGAGGGTTTGACGATGCCGCGCTACCTGGTCTTTACCGATCTCGACGGCTGTCTCCTGGATAGCCGGACCTACTCCTTCGACGCCGCCCGACCGGCGCTCGAACGACTTCAGTCCAAGCATATTCCAGTCGTCCTGGTGTCGAGTAAAACGCGGGCGGAGATCGAACCGCTTCGCCGGCACCTCGATCATCAGGACCCGTTCATCGTCGAAAACGGCGGGGCGGTATTCGTACCGGGTGGAACGTTCGATTTCCCGATGGAGCGAGCCCGCCGGCGGGCGTCGTATCAGGTCATCGAGTTCGGTACGCCCTATGCCATGCTGCGCGACGTCCTCAAACAGATCGAGGACAGCGTCGGCACACCGCTGATCGGGTTCGGGGATCTGTCCATCGACGACATCATGGAGCTGACCGGGCTGTCGCGGGAAGCCGCGCTGCGGGCCAAACTGCGCGAGTACGACGAACCCTATCTGGTCCGAGGCCCCGAGACGATCGCCGCGGAAGTCTGCCGGCAGATCATCATGCGCGGGCTGCAGTGGACCAAGGGCGGGCGGTTCTTTCATCTGACCGGGCTGAACAATAAGGGGCAGGCTGCGTTGAAACTGCTCCACTGCTACAAACGGCAATGGAATCTGAACGGGCAGCAGCACGATGTCGAAACAGTGGGAATCGGGGACAGCCTGAATGACCTGCCCCTCCTGCTGGCGGTCGACCATCCGGTGCTGGTGCAGAAACCGGACGGATCGTACGACCGCGACATCGACGTACCGCAGCTGATCCACGCTCCGGGCATCGGACCGGTCGGATGGAATCACGCCATCCTGGATCTCTTGAACCTTGCCGCCTGAGACGGCCCGCGCTCACCAACAGGATCGCGCCGGGCGGCTTATTTTTTCGACGCAAAAACCGCAGCGTCGCAGGAGAGATATTTGATCTGCTTGATGGGAACCAGGATCATTTCCCGCGGCGACTCCAGATAGATAAACTCCTGGTCTTCCGATAACCGGTGACTCACCGCATCCTTGATCAGCAATTCCTGATTGTCCACAAATACGACTTTCACCCAATAGTGCACGGTGCCGCTCCTTCCCCAACATCCGGTGATACCGGCCGGATCGGCCGGCCCCTCAAAGCCAGCGGATTATACTGATCCGGTCCGGACGGTGGCAACTTGCCAGCCGGGACCATGCCTCGGTAGAGTACCGTGATCGAGGGCAGGACGTTGTAGAGACCTGGAGGAGATTCCCCATGGCCGGTTTGTTTCGCATCGCGCTCGCGGCGCTCCTGCTGCTGATCGGCCCGGGCATCAGCCCCGGTCCCGGCCTGGCGCAGGTGGTCGGCGACGAAGCCGAACTGGGCCGGCTCCAGTCGAAAGCCGAAGATGCGATCGGGAATGACGATGCGGACGGAGCCGCCATGATGATGGGGCGGGCTGCGCTGTTAGCGGCCCAGCTGGCGAAACGACAACCAGGATGGATTGCCGGATTCCGTCGAAGCCAGGAGGCGCTGTTCCGGTCGCAGGAACATACCTACCGGGCGATGGGGCTGTTTCGGCGGGCCGGAGGGCAACTCCCGGCTTCGTCGGGAGTCTGCGGCAGCCTGGCTCTCGCCCAAACGAGCCTCAGCCACGTCGCCGGGTTGGAACCGCCTTCTCCGCAGGACGCCCGCTTCCGTGATGAAGCCGCGCGGCTTCACGCATCCGCCGACAACTGGCGACAGGTGATCGACGCGATGATCGCCGAATATCAGTGCCTCTGACCGGACCTTCCGCCGTCAGTCGTCTTCGGGATTGATGATGTGCAGTCCCGCCGTTTTGGCCGCGGCCAACAACTGCGTATCGCCACTGACGATCGTCAGGCGCAACGGCTTCAATTCCAGCGCCAGTGCCAGGTGCATGACTTGCGCCGACCGGAGAAACGGATATTCCAAAACCAGCTCTTTGGTGGCCAGATACGTGCCCATCGTCGGCGCGATGAACTCGAAGAGTCCCGCTTTGGATTCCAGCTCAAATTTATACAATACCGAGTAACAGTCGTCCCGGGTGATCTCTCCCTGCTGAGCGCGATTGGACAGCGTGGCGTAAAAATCCGTGACCGTCCAGGTCGGCAGAATGGCGACCTTCCCGCGCTTGACCATCAGCTTGTTGACGACGCGGGTGCCCCGTTCCATGCTGTAGCGTTTGACGAGCGCGGTCGAATCGAAATAGTAGTACGGCATGCTGTCACGCCCTCCCCTTCATGATCAGGGCGGCCAACGGCCCCTGAAGCTTGGACAGCCGGTCCTGCAACTCATCCAGCGGCACTTCCTCATACCCCTGCTTCCGCAGCGTATCGGCCAGGTTCCCCTGATTGAACGACGCGGTGTCGTCCTTCAACCGGTCGCCCAGTTTGCGCTTCGCCAACCGGCTCGACAGTTTCCGTCCTGGCTTCGTCAGCCCGCGTCCGCGGCTCCGTGGGGCGCGGCCCATCGATTTCTCTGTAGACTGTGTCACAGTGCTGGTTCCCTCCTCATTAGTATGGGCGTGGGCTCAACAACGCCGGATTCGCCGGTGTGGATTCTCGCGGACACCCGGCCGGTGACGCAGCCTGGGCCGGCAATGACGCCTCTCCAAATACATGAGATGCGATCGCTTTGGCAAGGTCTGAAGAAAATTCTTGTTGGATAACCCGTAGGGCTTTTGCAGTGGCTTCGCGGTCGGACAGATGCCCCTCCTTCCCGCCCCGCGACACCGCGCCGACGACGCGCTGGGTCGCGGACTCCACCACATCGAAGTCGCTGCACCAGCGCACATATTTAAATTGCGGATCCCGCACATCGATGAGCCAGATCCGCACGGTGCCCCGCACCAGCAATTCGCTGCCGGCACGCTGGGCGGTCACATGCAGCCCTTCCCGGATCAATCCTTCGGCCAGTGACCGCTGAATGGGCTCCGCATGATCTCCGGCTACCTCGACCGCGACGACCAGGTTGGTCGACAGAAATTGATCCAGCTCGTTCGACAATTCGTTGACGCGATAGGCGGCCGGCACGCCCTGGCCGGAAGAGCGGATGACGCGCAAATCCGCGTTGTACGCCTCCCGCAGCACGAGATTCCGCGTGGCGCGCCGGAGATCCCGCACTTTCGCCAGCTTATCGGCGCTCTGTTTCGATTCGGCCAGATCGGTCTCGATCATCCGGTCCAGTTCGCGCATCTTCTCCAGCATCGCCGCTTCGCCCTGCCCGCGATGCATTCCCGCCAGGGCATAGTGCTGTCCCTGCTGCGCGTCGTACCAGGTATCCAGAATCTTCACGTTCTCGAGCACCTTGTCGGTGGACACATTCGTTACCTGATCGAGCGTCAAGCGCCGTTCGGTATTCGCCGATCCCCGGTTTTCGACGAGCAGATACGATTCCCAATCCTTCGCCTGCGCGGCAATCTCCGCCTTGAAAATTCTGGCCACGGCCGCGTACGCCTGATCGGCGGCGGCGCTTTTGCTCGAGGACTGGCCTTCCCCTAAGAGATAGTGAGCCGATGAAAACTCTGCGCTGGCCCCGTCCACCCAGCCCGGTTTGGGATGGCCTCCGAACCAGCTGCAGCCCGGGAGGGCGATGCCCCCGGTGAGTACCACCGCGAGCAGCAGCGCCAGATCACGCCTCACACCGGCCAGTATGCTCATTGAATCACCCGTTGAATCATGATCACGGTTTGCCCGGGAGCCAGCGTGAGCGTTCGCCCGCTCTGCCCGGCCGCCTCAACTCCGCGCCCCGCGAGTTGCACCGACGCGGTATACTGCCCTGGATCTACCCAGGCCCGCGCGATGTGAATTTCGTCCGGCAGCGTCTGCCAGCTCCGCTTGTCCGCTTCTTCCGACGCGACGGCAAGACCTTTCGTCAACAGCCCCACGACCAGGCCGACCCACGGCGCGGCATCTTTTCCCGCCGCCTGTTGCGCGCCGCGCGTCGCCCCCTCCGCCATGGCGAACTTGACCGCGGCGCGGGCCAGCGCTTTGACCGTGATGCCCGGCAGGCGATCCGAGAGACTTTTTTCGGCCAGGGCGGAAATGTTCTGCCCCACCTCGGAGCGGACCGTCACCCGGCGACCGGATTCCCCCGCCAGGGTGAGCTGTTCGGATGAGACCAGTGTTTTCTGCGTGACCAATCGCGGCAATGCCACTCGCACGACACGGCCATTGAGGCCATACAACACGCTGTCGACGCCACGGTTCTGATGCCGCGACGACTGGGAGAATCCACGGTTCAACAACACCAGCTGCAACGCATCCAGGCTGATCGGCAAGTCGAGGAAGCGATCTTCTTTATGCGGAGCGCGGCCATTATAGCTGATCAAGACCACTTGAGCGAGTTCCCGCTGCGCGGCACCGGGCTGCCACACGGTGTCGGGAAAGAGCCGTTGGTACTCCTCAAACTCATTCGTCAGATGGAGGGCATCGGCGGTCCGCAGCAGATCGGCGTGCAGTTGCCCCGGCACCGGAGTTCGCGCCCAACCCCGCATCGCCTCATACGCCTCATAGGCCTTCCGATAGGCGATGAACGCATTATTCACATCGCCGGCCGCCTCATAGAGAATGCCCGTCAGATAACGGGCGAAGCCGTCTTCGTGATAGCCGTTTTTGTCCCTGGCCTTGTCGGTGAGCACATTCAACCGGTGATCGATACGCCGGGCCTCGACCAGCGCTTCCTGGAACTGGCCCTGCGCGGCATAGTTCAACGCTTTGACGATGTTGAGCATCACGTGTTCGTAGGGATCGCCCTCGTACGACAACGCATTGTCATTAGTCAGAAAAGCGGCGGCTTCGGACCGGACCGTCCGCGTATACAGCCGTTCAACCTCCTCTTCGGCCTGTTCGAGCACGGCGCTGCTCTGCTGGTAGTCTCCGGCCAATTGCAGCGTCATGCCGCGGTCCATGCCGTAGAGCAGACGGCTCTTGCTGCCGTAGGCGCTCTCCGCCTGCTGCACGATGGCATCGGCCTGCTTCGCATCGCCTGCGGCGAGACTTTGTTCGATGAGCGCGTACCGATTGATGGAAGGACCGCAGGCGGCCAGCAACAACAAGCCGGCCAGCCCGCTATACCGGAAGAGGGAGCAGACAACGCTCCACCCTGCGACCGCACTGCGAGGAAAGCGTGTCAGGAAGGGGCTCAACGACGTCCGGGAGCCTAGAAAATGGTGCGTTTCTTTTCGATGACCTTCTTAATCTTCTTCTGCCCGTACCAGACCTTGGCGTTGCTCTCCAGATCGACCATCTGGAGATCCACTTGATAAAACACCGCTTTGGTCCCCTCGGCCTCGTCAAGGATGGTCGAAATCGTTCCCTTCATCATGTAATCGGCGCCGATTTCTTTTCCGGGGGCCTTTTGCGTATCCTCGCGGGAGTACATCGCCTGCTCTTTGCGTTCGGTCCGGAGTTCGTCTCGCTCGCCCTTGCCGGCGACGAACGTCACTTTCTGGGAATTGGTCAGCTCCCGTTCGAGATCGGTGACGAATGTCTGAACACTGATATGTTCGTGGCTGCTGTTCAGAATCGTGCCCACCACCACGACAGGCTGCCGGTGCTTGGCCTGGGTAAAGTTGCCGAGCCAGGGATAGCCGAGCGATTCCTTGACCATCGTCTCAGCCACCATCCGTGAGTCGGTATCGTTCCAGCGCCCGCTCAAGTCGGTCACCACGCCGGCATCGACCCGCGTGACCTTGGTCTCGCTCCCGCACCCCGCCAGCGTCAATACAGTCACAGCCCCCAGCGCCACCAGCCCAGACTTCATCGCCATCACACCAGTCCCTCCAGCTGAAAAGATCACATCGAATCAGCGCCGCAACGGAGCGCGTTACCGCGCCAACCGCTTGTCTTCTTCTTTCTCCAGCCGGTCGAACATCTTGTCGGCGTTCTTGCGGACGAAATCGCGCACCTGCGCGTTGAGCTCTTTGGCCTGCTCCAGATTGTTCTTCATCTCTTCGAGGTTCAGCTTGGTGAGGACGTAGTAGGTGTTGGTCTTTTCGTCCTTGTACCGGTCGATGGGACGGACGCCGCTGAGGGTCGCGGTCGTGACGGTTTTGATCGCCCGCTCGACATTCTGTTCTTCCGTATTTTTCGTAAAGTCGCCGGCCGTCGTCGACGCGGCATAGTCTCTCATCAAATAGCCGGTATACGTTTCAAACGTCTTGGCGATTTCAGCGCGCGCCCGGTTCTCCGCGGTATCCCACGCCAAAGGCTCGTTCCGCACACCGACCACCGCCCCCACGCCATAGAACGCCTTGCTGTCCTTCTCGTTGAAGGCACCCGACCCCTGTTGCACCCACTTCGGAGGGCCGCCACATGCGGCAAGACCGACCAAGAGAGCAATGGCCAACCCGGTGCCGGCCAGGCTCGTAACACGTGCGCGCGATGTAGCCATGCGAACCTCCTTCATACATAACGAGAAATTGATGACGTGGTGCGTGAGACGGTTCGAAAATTTGCGTGAATTCATGCTAACATGCGTCCCTGGTTCAGTCAACGCAACGGCGTCCAAACGGTTGACGGAACAGCTCGCATTCACTCCACTCAGTGACGAATCATAGAGGAGGCACGCACTGTGGCCGATGTTCAAATAGAGGACGGCATTATTAAGATCGCCAGCCTGGATATCCAGGATCCGAAAGCGGCCGCGGTTCTGGCGGAATACCCTCAAGTACGCTGGCCGGAAATCACCAGACGCGCCCTGAAGATCGGATTGGGTTATCTCAAAGGCGGGGGAAAAGACTAGGGCTTCGCCGGCGCATCGGCCTGGCTCACCGCCGACCTGGCTCGGGAGTCGGTCCCGCCCAGTTCCAAATAACGGCGAAACGCTTCGACGGACTTCGCCTGATCCTTCAGATGATCGGCATACAGCGTGCCGAGTGAGAAATAGACATCCTGATAGCCGGCGTTGACCTTCAAGGCCTGCAGTAATGCTTGCTCGGCCTCGGGAAACTTCCCGCGCTTTTCCTGGATCAATCCCAGCGTATAGTACGAGTCGGGGTTCTGCGGCGCATGCTTGACGGCCAACTGGCCGGCGATGAGCGCCTCCTCGATATTAGGCAACACCTCAAGCCGTACATAACTCTTCAACACATACGCGTCGCCGAATTCGGGATTCAATTCGATCGAGCGATTCAACCGCTCCAGCACTTCCTCTTCGTGCTTCCCCTCCTGCAGCAGGGCAAAGGCCTGCTCGTATTGCGCTTGAGCCATCTTGCGCCGCTCCTCCGGCGTCTGGGGGCCGGAGCCGAGCACGAAAGCCGCCTTGCGTCCTTCAATCAGAACGGTATCGCCGTCCCCGTCCAGCCTGGCGGACACCGGATGCTGCTGCCCTTGCGTGACTCCCGGAAGGTCTTTCTCAAGATACGCTCCCAGCTCGGACGCCATCAGCCACCCGTTCTTATTCAGATCGGCAGCGCCCTGTAACCCGGTCAAAAGCGACTTGACGAACAGGCTGGCATCTCCGACACGCTTGGACACCTCCCCCTTATCTCCCGCCGTAATCACCTGCATCGCCCGCCGTTCCGTCTCGGCCTCCGGCGATATCCGGCCCTCGAGCGACAACTGCTGCGGAGCCGTCGTGTCCCAGCCCCGCACCGCGCTGTCGAGAATGAGCAGGATATGCTTCGCGGCCAGACGCCGTGTGAAATCCTTGAGTTGATCGAAGGTGATGGACTTGGCGACATTATTGAGCTGGGCGTCCACCGGAACCAGATAGCCCAGATCCTTCCCGTCGGCATCCTGCGTCACCCCGGTATGCCCTGCATAGAACAGCACCAGACGATCCATCCGCCCGACCTTGCGCGGCAACATATCCGACAAGAGCTGCCGGAGATGGCGAAAACTGGCATCCTTGTCATAAACCTCGACCACTTCGTCGAAGCCCATCCGGCGAAACGCCTGAGCGACCGTTTTGGCGTCCGCTACCGTTCCGGGAATCGGCGGAGCCAGCAGGTACTGCTCCACGCCGATGACCACGGCCCATGATTTGTAGTAGAGCCCCTCGGGTTTCCCCAACTGGGCGGAAGCGGACGGCGCTCCGCCTAACCAGGCAAACAGAAACAGCCCGAGCCCGAGACTTGCGGCGTTGAGGCGCCAGGAAAGAAAAGATGTGATCGACCGAAGAAATATTCGCATGACCGGCTCCAAGTGAGCCTACCCTTGCGCCGTGACGGCTGTCAAGGAATCCGCCCGGCCGAACCTGCTCACCCCGGAAGCTCACGCGATACCCGTCGGATCCCCGTACAATTGTATGGTTGCAGGGGGAAGTCCCTTTCTCCATAATCACCCCGAACCCAGACGGCTATCGACCGAGGAGGAATGTGGTCATGAGTGAGAAGATCGAGACCCTGCTGAAGGAAAGCCGGACCTACCAGCCGAGCGCCAAGACCAAAGCCGCAGCCCATATTCAGAATTACGAGGCCGAATATAAACAATCGATCGCCGATCCGGAAGCCTTCTGGAGCGGAGTCGCCAGGGAACTCGACTGGTTTACCCCGTGGAGTAAGGTCCTCGAATGGAACTACCCGTTCGCCAAATGGTTCGTCGGCGCCACCTGCAACATTTCCTATAACTGCCTCGATCGCCATGTCAAAAACGGACGGAAAAACAAAGTCGCCGTCATCTGGGTCGGCGAGAACGATACCGAGCGCGTCTTCACCTACGGACAGCTCTACCACCAGGTGAATCGCTGCGCCAACGCGCTCAAGAAACTGGGCCTGAAGAAGGGCGACCGCGTCACAATTTATCTCCCGAAAATCCCCGAACAGATCGTCGCCATGCTGGCCTGCGCGCGCATCGGCGTGATCCATAGTGTCGTCTATTCCGGTTTCAGCGCCCCGGCGCTGGCCAGCCGCATTCACGACGCCGAATCTCATCTGGTCATCACCGCCGATGTCGGCTACGACCGGGGAAAAGTCATTCCCTTGAAACCGGTCGTGGACGAAGCGTTGAAGACCTGCCCGACGGTCGAGCGTGTAATCGTCGTCCGCCGGCAAAAGCCGGAGGTCGCGCTCGCCGCTCCCAAAGAGATCGATTGGCACGAATGGCTCAAGGGAGAGTCGTCCGAATGCGAGGCCGTCAAGCTGGATGCCGAAGACCCGTTGTATATCTTGTATACCTCCGGTACCACCGGCAAACCGAAGGGCGTCGTGCATGTCCACGGCGGCTATATGGTCGGCACCTACATTACGTCGAAATATGTGTTCGACCTGAAGGACGACGATGTGTATTTCTGCGTGGCCGATCCCGGCTGGGTCACCGGCCACAGTTATATCGTCTACGGCCCGCTCTTGAACGGCGCGACGATCCTGACCGCCGAAGGCAAGCCCGACTATCCCAATCCCGGCCGCTGGTGGGATCTGATCGAACGCTACGGCGTCTCGATTTTCTACACCACGCCGACGGCGATTCGCCTGCTGATGCGCTATGGAGAAGAGTGGCCCGCAAAATACGATCTCTCGACTCTGCGCATCCTCGGCAGCGTCGGCGAACCGATCAATCCCGAAGCCTGGGAATGGTTCCACCGCGTCACCGGCGGCGACAAGCCGATCATGGACACCTGGTGGCAGACGGAAACCGGCTCGATCCTGATTACACCCTTGCCGACCGTGCCCTTGAAGCCCGGGTCCGCCACGCGGCCGTTTCTGGGGATCGAAGCCGATGTGGTCGACCGCGAGGGCAACAGCCTCCCCGCCAATGCCGGAGGATTCGCGGTCATCAAGAAACCCTGGCCCTCCATGATGCGCACGATCTACAAAGATCCGGAGCGCTATAAGACCTATTGGAATACGATCCCGAACTGCTACACAGCCGGCGACGTGTGCCACAAGGATGCCGACGGTTACATGTGGTTCATGGGCCGCGCCGACGACGTGATCAAAGTCGCCGGCAACCGGCTGGGCACCGCGGAAGTCGAAAGCGCGCTGGTCAGCCATCACGCCGTGGCCGAGGCCGCCGTCATCGGCAAACCCCACAAGACCGTGGGCGAATCCATCAAGGCCTTCATCATTCTGAAGCAGGGCGAGACCGACAGCCCCGCCTTGATTCAATCGATCAAGGATCAAGTGATGAAAGAGCTGGGGAAGATCGGCGTGCCGTCGGAAATCGACATCGTCCAGTCGCTCCCCAAGACCCGGTCCGGGAAAATTATGCGGCGGGTCCTGAAGGCCAAGGAACTCGGACAGGATCCCGGCGACATCTCCACGATCGAGGAGTGAGCAGTTAGTGACGTTGTCTACGGCACGGCTTAGAACCGCGCATCGGATCAGTCCTGCCAGCCGCCTACTGACAACTGGGCACCTGCGCACCGGCCTTGTCATCGTCATAGGACTATGGTCGTATCTCGGTATGACTTCACCGGAGGCTCAGGCCAAGCGGCTCATCGTCGCTCAGGCGGTGCCCCAGCAAGGCCAGCCCTCCCCGACAGCCGAACCCGCTATGGTACTACTCCGGCAAGCCGGTGAACTGAAAGCCAGTGGATATCTGCGTGGCGCAGTGGAAACAGCCAGGAAAGCGGTCGCGCTCCAGCCCAATCTCATAGACGCCCGTTACCTCCTGGCCACAGCGCTGGAAGAAGCCGGCGATCAGGACGGGGCCATCGCCGAATACGAAAGTATTCTGAAATTTGCGCAAGGCCACCTCGACAGCCACTTCCGCCTGGGCCTGCTCTACGGACAACGCGGCGACTATAACGCCGCCATCCGGTCGTTCAGCACAGTGCTGCGCAAGGATCAGGAGCATCTCGCGGCCCGATTCAATATCGGGCTGGCCTTTCGCAAGACCGGCGACAACGAATGGGCGAAACGGCACTTCGAGCGAGTGTTGAAACAGGATCCCCGGCATGCCGGCACCCATACGGGTCTGGGCAATATCGCGTATGACAAAGGCGATCTGCGGGAAGCGATCGACGAATACCGGCTGGCACTGCGACGTCCCCCCGTCTTGAGTAGCAGTGACGGTTAGAGTCCGGGCACTATCGT
>CAYPOR010000041.1:6679-32946 GCA_964412445.1 uncultured Nitrospira sp. | reverse complement strand
GAAGAGCTGAAGCGGCTGCTGCATCTGGAGAACGCGCCCCGGCGCATCGAAGGATTCGATATCTCCAATACGATGGGGAACCAGTCGGTCGCGTCGATGGTCGTATGGGAAGACGGCCAGATGAAGAAAGCGGATTATCGCCGCTTTAAAATTCAGACCGTCATCGGCGCCAATGATTTTGCGAGCATGCAGGAAGTCGTGGCACGACGGTATGGCGATTCCGAACATCTCGCCAGACCGGACCTGATTCTGATCGACGGGGGCTTAGGGCAATTGGCTGCCGCCATGGAAGGGCTGAAACAGGTCGGCCATCGCGATCAGGCCATCATGGGCCTGGCCAAGGCCCGCGGCGAAAAAAACGAGCGCATCTTTCTGCCCGGCCGCAAGAATCCTATCTTATTGAGGCCGAACGCTCCCGCCACGCATCTCGTCCAGCGGATCCGCGACGAAGCCCACCGGTTCGCGATCACCTATCACCGCAAGCTGCGCGGCAAAGCCTTCACCGCCTCCAAACTCGACCGGATCACCGGTATCGGGGAGATCACGCGCACCAAACTGCTCAAGAAGTTCGGGAGCGTCGAGGCGCTCATCGAAGCGAGCGATGCGGCGCTTCAAGAATCCGGCCTTGATGCCCAGACCATCACCGCCCTCCGCAGCGCTCTTCAGTGAAACGCGACCGGCCCGGTCAGAAAAGAAATTTGAAGCTGAACGTCCCGAGGTGGACGAATGCGTGGTAGGTCCCGTTGACCGTCGGATTCACATTCCCCGCCACCGTGTGCGGCTCGTAAAACCATTCCTGGTAGGCCACGTCAAACCCGATGGCCTTCGGCCAGAGCGCGGATCCGCCTCCGCAGGGAATCGCTCCCAGAAACCGCCCTCCCTGCTTGCACAGGAAACCGGCTCCCAGCGACAGGGTGTTGGACGCCAACGAAATGGTCGCCGGGTTGAAGGTCAGGTCCGGCACGGGATTTTCGGTCCTGGTATAGCCGGCCCGCGCCGCCACATCCCAATGCGGCAGCCACGCCGGATTGAGCCACTTATACTCGGTCCCCACCGCGACAACCTGCACGGTCTTCCATTGCCGCGATTGTGGCAGCGTCGTGCCGTTCGAGAGATAGATGTTCAGATCTTTGTGTGACTTCCAGGCCACAAAATCCACATCGAGTTCGAGTTTCCACTCCCGTTCCTCGGTACGCACGGGCCAGAGCGCCGCGGCTCCGGTGTAGATCGGGGGGAGGGCCAGACTCGTCGACGCATCAGCCACTTTGACTCCATTGATCAGCAACCCTCCCTGCAGCGGCAACACGGCCTGACTGCGGTAGACCATCCCGATCGAGGCCAGCGGTTTCCCGTCGCTGTTTCTGATCGGGATATACAGCAGACTGGCGTTCATGCCCACGCCGGTCCCCTTCCCGCTCAATTCCACCGAAGCCCCGGCGGGGATTCCAGCCAAACCGGACCCGATCTGGTGCTGCTCCGCCTGACCTTCCCCCAGAAAACCGGCAAAGGTGTAGATGTCGGCGCCGAGTCCAATCGACAAATCATCCGTCACTTTGTAGGCCACGGTTGGTTTAATATCGAGGAGAGGAAGGGTCGCGGACGTGGCCGCCGTATTAAACGGCGCCTCGACGGGATACCGCGTATTCAGTCCGAAGGGAGACGTCAGGCCGAGTCCCACCGTTACCCGAGAAAGGCCGGTCAACCCAAGAGTTCCCAGATTGGCGCTCAAATAGGTGTGACTTGGAGGAGGAAAAACGGCGCTGCCGCCGAAATCACCCCGCGTATCCGCTCCGGACGGAGATTGATGTTTGATCGACCCGCCTAAGAAGGCGGTTCCGAACGTGGCCTGAAATCCTTCGACCTGCGTCAGACCAGCAGGGTTATACTGAATCGCCGACGCATCATCGGCCTGAGCGGCAAAGGCATTACCCTGGCCCGCTGCGCTTGCCCCTTGAGGCTGAAAACGAAGCGCTTGGGCGGATCCCATCGCAGGCGATATGAGACAGATCGACCCTATCAGCAGACCTCCGGCGAACAACCGAGTCGAGACTCCCATAGACGATGCGATCCCCCACGCCAGCTACATGCCAGAACCCCGGACCCGCCGAAATGCGATCAGTATTTGCGCGTATTCATCACGGCACGAATAGGTCCGAACGGATCTATTCGCGGAAGCCAAATAGACCCGTCTCGCTTTACTATCAATCTCTATGATAGTTTTTCTATCCAGTCCTTCAGATAGGAGGCGAATATGGCTCACGTGCAGCAAAAACGCCCATTCCCCAAACAACTGTTCGAGCAGCTCTCGAAGACGGAGTGCCAGTATTTTATCGAAGCCCTCCATTACACAACCGAAGCACAGAACCCGGAAGAGGTCAAAGACGCCCTCTCCCGCTTTCAGAATCTTTTCTCTTTTACCCGTGTGATCGGCGGCCTTGCCCGCCTCAGCCAGAAGGGCGCCTTCGAAGGGTTTACCAATGTGATCAATGTAAGTTATCCGGAAGAATGGCTCCGTTTATACTGGCAGGAAGGGTATTTTGAGGTCGACCCTGTTTTCCAAACCGCGTTGCAGAAACCCGGCACACAACACTGGCAATCCACGTACAAAGAAGCCGCGTCGGAAAAGCAACGACAATTCATGGCCGCCGCAAAAGAGTTCGGGTTGGGCGACGGCATCACAACCGGATCGGCCGACCCTGCATGCAGAGTCGCGACATTCTGCTCATTCGCGTCCTCCGACAACGTCGATGCCGCGCATTATGTGCCGCTCGTCGAATATTTTGGGTATCATATCCATCTGGCGCTGCTGCGCACCGCCCCGAAGAACCCCCAGTCAACTGATCGCTGCGTCAAGCAACTCACCCTGCGCGAAATGAATATCCTCAATTGGGTCAAAAACGGCAAAACAAACGGCGAGATCGCTCAAATCATGGGAATTACCGAGCGGACCATACGCTTCCACGTCGAAAGCATCTTCTCCAAACTCGATGTGACATCCCGGTCTCAGGCCGTTGCTACGGCTATGGAACACGGCCTGCCAAACGTCGTGTAGCGACGCCTTCTAGCCTTTCTCGCAGGCCCGGTCGGCAACCGGCCAGGATTTCCCCTTCGCTACGCCGTGACTGATCCGGCAATCCCGGCTATGTCCAATTTCTCCGCCATAATCAGCGTAGAGTTTCTGCCGGACACCACGGCGCCGTCGGTGGTCTCGATGGTGGAAATCCACCGCAGAAAATCAGGACGTTTTTCCGCGTTCCGCTCGTCAAAGCGCCACATGTCATAGAACGCTGCGACGGCCGTCGCTCCTGCCGGAGGCAGCTGGACGGCCGGCCCGATCGGCTCGCAAGGAAATCCGAACATCCGGAGCGCCCGTAGAAACCGCTGCTCCACTTCAAGATAGTAATACCGCACCTCGTTTTCGACCGCCCATTGATAGACCCCCTTCAAGACGGCCAGCATGATGCGCGTCGACAGTTTCGGGTCGCGAATCTCAGGGTTCACGGCAAGTCTGGTAATCTCCGCCGTGTCACGCTCCTTTCTGATGACATAGTCCTGCGGGAGGAGCGCCCCGAATTCGTTTTCCAGCATGAAGCGGCCTGATGACGGAATGAGCCGTGCCATCCCCAGCAGCGTCCCGTCAGGATGCAGCAGCCCAATTGTCGCCCCCCACAAATCATACATATCGACCTCTTCACCGTCGGCGGAAGCGGGCACCCATTTCAGCGACTCTGCAAACACTTTGTGCCTCAGTTGATACGACGTCTTGAGCGCCTCTCCGTACAACGTTTTCACTACGAACTCTTCTTCCCTAAACGCAATATCCCGGACTTCGCTCATCACATACCTCCCTATTGGTCTGGAAACTGGCCTGACCGGATCTGCAAGACCCGCATCCCGAGCGATGGATTCTCAGAATCCACGGATTTCGTCACCTGGCGGATCCGCCAGGTGACGAATAACCTTGTACTCACGTACTACTCTCCACCTAGTTGGGATAGGCATCACGCATGGTTCCGATACCCTGTGTGCGGATTGAAGAAGAGGAGGTCTGACGCAGTGAACGAAGGAAAAAGACTTCACATCATCGATGGGTTCCGGCAATCTCCGCCGCCAAACCGCCGTCATCCATCAGGATCTGGACAAGGTGCAGGCCTGACGCACAACAGGGAGCGCGACTTCTATGCGAATCCGGCCGCTCCGGCCGGAGGTCAGCTGACCGTAGCTCTCAAGGCGACGGAAGCGCGCTTGAGCAGTCTCCTGGAGGACCGGACGCGCATCAGCCGGGATCTCCACGACTCCGTCTTACAATCGCTGTATGCCATCGGTCTCAGCCTCGAGACGTCCCACCGCACGGCGAGTTCACCGCGACCGGGAGCCGGCCGCGCCTACACCCATGCCGTGGACCAGCTCAATCACCTGATTCACGAGGTGCGCGGCATGATCAAGGGGCTCACCGATGGATCGGTTCAGGAGGTCAATCTGAATGAGGAGCTCAGAAAGCTGGCCGACAGTTACGAGCAGATCGGCGGCGTCATGGTTGCGCTCGAGTTACAACCCGCGGCCCTCGATGTGCTGACGCGCGAAGAAGAGCAGGAAATTCTGAACATCGTGCGGGAAGCCTTGAGCAATTGCGTCCGCCATGCGCAAGCCACGCATATCGACGTAACCGTCCGGGCGCACCACAACCGAATCCGCGTGAGCATCCGAGACAACGGGAAGGGATTCACCGTCACCGCCTCGAGCCCCAAAGGATATGGCCTGATAAATATGGAATCCCGGGCCAGGAAGCTCGGCGGCCACTTGCTGCTGCAATCGAAACCCGGCCAGGGGACACGGATTACGGCGGAATTTTTACTGGAGCCGATTTTAACGTCTGTATGAAACACGCACGCATTACCCTCTTCATCGTTGACGATCACGAAGTGGTCCGGCGGGGCCTCCGGACGCTCCTGGAACTTGAGCCGGATTTTCATATCATCGGAGAAGCCTCGTCGGCGGCGGATGCCGTAACCGGCACGGCGAGACTCAAACCCCGGGTGGTGTTGCTCGATGTCAAACTCCCTGACAGCTCGGGGATCGCCGCCTGCAGCCAGATCCTCGCGGCGACGCCGGCCACCCGCATCTTGATGTTGACCAGCTTTTCGAGCGACGCCATGGTGGTTGACGCCGTTCAAGGCGGCGCCCACGGGTACGCCCTGAAGGATGTCCGCACCAGAGATTTGATTCATGCCATCCGCACGGTCGCAAGCGGACACGGCTACCTGGACCCCCGCGTGGCGCAGCAGACATTGCATTGGATCCGTCATCAATCCCAATCCGGCCCGGGCACCTCTCCCGATCGCCTCACGCGCCTCTCTCCTCAGGAGCGCGCGATTCTGCCCCTGCTCGCCGAAGGCAAAACCAACAAAGAAATCGCCGCAAGCCTGCGACTCAGCGATAAGACCATCAAGAACTACCTCGCCAACATCTTCGATAAACTACAAGTACGCCGCCGCACCGAAGCCGTCAGCTGGTTTATTCGGACCGGCCATACCCAGTCGACGGATCCGCGGCCCTGACCGATACGCATTCCTCTCCATTGCGCGCCGCCCCCTCTAGAAATTCGGGGACGTCCGGCCCTATGCTTGCCCCAGGCACGGCTCCGGAGCTTTCCCGGCGGCACGAACGCGCAAGAGGAGACTCGCGGGCAACATGCACACAGGTTGCGCCTCTCTATGAGAAGACCATCATGAACGGCCCGTTTGATGCTGTGTCCGCAACATCGGACAATCGCATCACCCTCTCCCCGGAAGACGAGCTGGCCGTCCTCCGCGCGCGCGTCGATGAACTGGAGCGGGAATCGGCCGAGCGAAAGCGGATGGACCACGCTCTGAAAGCGCTGGCTTTCGGCACTGGCACCGCCACGGGACAGGAATGCCTGCAGCAACTGGTTCGGCAATTGTCCGCCAGCCTGGAGGTCCCGTGCGTATTCGTCACGGAATTCGTCCCGGGCAGCACGGACCGGGTTCGGACCGTGGCCGGATGGTGCCAGGGGAAAGCGGCGGACTCCGTTGAGTACGCCCTGCAGAATTCTCCCTGTGAAAATGTCTTCAGGGACGGCCTGGTATTCCTCCCGCGTCATGTCCGGCAGCATTTCCCTCAAGACGAATATCTCATCGCCCTCAACATCGAAAGTTACATGGGTATGCCCCTGCTCAACGGCGCAGGCCGGGCGACCGGTCACTTGTGCGTCATGGATGTGCGCCCGTTCGGCTTCGATCGCGGCCAGGGCGCGGCAATTCTCAGCGCCTTTGCCGAACGGGCCGCCGCCGAGTTGGAGCGTCTGCGGGCCGAGGAAACTCTGAGGCAGAGCGAAGAACGGTTTCGCGCGCTCTACGAAAACAACCCGACCATGTACTTCACCCTGACCCCGGACGGCACCATCCTCTCCGTCAACCGGTTCGGCGCAGAAGAACTCGGATACGGCAGTGAAGAATTGGCCGGCCGGTCGGTAGTACAAGTGTTCCAGCAGGCCGACCATCATACCGTGCTCAACCAGCTCACCCTCTGCGCACAGGACCCCGGCCGGACGTTCGATTGGGAAGTCCAAAAGGTGCGGAAAACCGGGACACTGCTCTGGGTCAAAGAACGGGCGCGCGCCATCATCGGGCCTGACCGGACCCCGATCATCCTCATCGTGTGCGAGGACATTACGGAGCAGCGGAACGCGCAAGATTGCATCCGGGATCGGGAGCGGCAACTCCAGGCTACAACGCAGTTTCTCCACACCCTGGTTCGGGAATCCCCGCTGCCGATCGTCAGTCTCGACGCCCAGGCACGGGTCACAAGCTGGAATCAGGCCGCGACGAAACTGTTCGGGTGGACCGAACACGACGTCTTGGGCAAGGAACTGCCGTATGTGCCGACCGGCCACGAAGTGGAGGCGGAGGCGCTCTGGAACGAACGCACGCGCACCTCGCTCCGCGGCCCGATCCCGCTCCGCCGCCAACGGAAAGACGGAAAATTGCTCGACCTGCTGCTGTGGCCGGTCTTCGTGGAGGATTCCGCCGGAGAACTGACGACGGCCGTCGGCCTTTATGTCGATCAGTCGGAACTCCGCCAGGCGGAAGCGGCCCGCCTGCACAGTGAGGAGCGGCTGAGATCCTTTCTGAATGCCCTTGACGACCTGGCGTTCGAGCTCGACGCACAGGGGACGTACCTGAATGTCTGGACGAGAAACGAGGACACCCTGCTGCTGCCGAAACAGGATCTCATCGGGAAATCCCTGACGGACATACATGGGCAGGAGGAAGGCGCACGGCATCGTGACGCGCTCGCGCGCGTCCTCCGCTCGGGACAGCCGCACACCATCGAATACGTGTTGACGATCCGCGGACAACTGCGGCACTTCTCCGCCGTCCTCAGCCGGATCCCCGCCAGCGCAGACTCGCCCGCGACGGCGGCCTGTGTGGTCCGTGAGACCACCGCGCAGAAACGTGCGGCGGAAGCGCTGCGCCTGAGCGAGCAACACCTGAAAAGCATCATCGAAACGTCCCCGGAATGCGTCAAACTGGTCGACGCGGACGGCATACTGCTCCAGATCAATGCAGCCGGACTGGCCATGATCGAGGCCGACAACGCTCACGACCTCCTCGGCCAATGCGTCTATCCGATCGTCACCGAGTCCCATCGCGATGCTTTCCGGGCCATGAACGAACGGGTTTGCCGGGGCCAGAAGGAATCTCTCGAGTTTGAGATCGTCGGCTTGCGGGGATCGCGGCGCTGGATGGAGACCCATGCCGTGCCGTTGCCCAATCCCGCCGACGGAACGATGGTTCAGCTGGCCATCACCCGCGACATCACGGACCGCAAACGAGCGGAGCTGGCGCTGCGTGAGAGCGAACAGGCGATTCGGGCGATGCAGGAGGCCACCTCCGCGTCGGGACTCACGTTCGACCAGCGGATCGACTCGGTTCTGTCACTGGGCTGCAGGCTGTTCCGCCTTCCGATCGGTCTGATGACCAAAGTCGAAGACGATCAACTCGTCATCACGCACGTCTGGGATCCCGGCAACCGGTTCGCCCCCGGCATGCACCTGCCCCTGTGCCAATCGTACTGCGGCACCACCCTGGCGGAAATACAGCCGGTGGCCATCAACCATGCGGGCCGATCGGAATGGCGCACGCACCCCGGCTACCGGACGCTCGGGTTGGAATCGTACTTGGGCGCCAGGCTGATCGGCGAACACCGGGCGTTCGGCACCATCTGCTTTCTGGACCAGGCCGCCCACCCGGCTCCGTTCACCCAGGCTGAGCAGGATTTCCTCTTATTGATGGCCCGCTGGGTGAGCGGCGAAATGGAGCGGCGCTCCTCCGAACAGGCCCTGCGCCTCAGCGAAGAGCGCTTTCAAATCGCCTTCCGGTCGAGCCCGCATCCGGTCGTGATCACCGAGCTGGCGACCGGCCGCTGCATCGAGGTGAACGATACCGCTCTGGAATTGTTCGGATTTCAGCGCGAAGACGTCATCGGACACACGACGCTCGCCATCCATCTCTGGCCCAGCGCGGACGATCGCGCCCGTTTCATCGGCCAGCTGCTGCAGAACGGCACCTTGCGGGGCGTGGAATTCTCCTTTCACACGAAAGACCGGCGGCGGCGCGACTGCCTGGTATCGAGCGAGCTGATCGATTTGAACGGCGTCCGGTGCATCCTCACCGTCGGCACAGACATCACCGAGAAGAAAGAAGCTGAGGCCGCGCTGCGGGACAGCGAGGAGCGCTGGCAGCGCTTCGTCGCCGATGCCCCCGTGGGACTGGTCGTCGTCGATGCCGACAAGCGGATTATCAGCGCCAACAAGGCCTTCTGCGCACTCACGGGCTACTCCGAGCGGGAAGTAATCGACAATACCTATGCGCTCTACACCCATCCCGACGACCTGCCGAAAAACCTGGAACTGACCGAGGAGTTTTTCTCAGGACAGCGAGACGAGTATGCCTACGAAAAACGGTATGTCCGGAAAAACGGGGAAATCATCTGGGTCTCCATCCGTGCAAGCCGTCTGGCCGTGCACGGGTACGAGACGCCGCTGCTGCTGGCCGTCGTGGAAGACATTACCGACCGCAAGCAGGCGTTGGCGGATCGCGAACGCCTGAGCCAGGATTTGCACGACAACATCCTCCAGTCTCTCTACGCCGTCGGCATGCAGCTGGAAGCCGGCAAACTGCTGGCGGGAAAAGCCCCGCGCAAATCGAAACAGCATGTCACCCATGCCATTCGACAGTTGAACCACCTCGTCCTGGAAGTCCGGCAGTTCATTACCGGACTCACACAGCGCACGGCCCCTGTATTAAACTTCGGGGTGGCCATGAAGCAGTTGGTGGCTTCGTTTCTTTCCGACGAGCACGGCATGCCGGCCCTGGAGATCGATCCGGAGGCCATCGCCTCCGTCACCCCGGCCGTCGGCGAACAACTCCTCAACATTACACGCGAAGCATTCAGCAACAGCCTGCGCCACGCCAGGGCCGCCCATCGCTCAGTGAGCCTGAGCCTGACGGGTACCCGCCTCCGCTTGCGCATCGCCGACGACGGCCTTGGCTTTGACGCAACCCGCAAACGCCGCCGCGGTCACGGGCTGGCCAATATGGCCGCGCGAGCCAGAACCATCCGCGCGGAATTTACGCTCGACAGCGCGCCGGGCCGCGGCACCGTTGTCACCATCGACGTCCCGACAGGAGGTCCGCATGTCCGCTAAAGCCAAATCGACACCCCTTCGCCTGCTGATCGTCGACGACCACGAAGTCGTCCGGATCGGACTCAGCGCCGTGCTCAATCTGACGCCGGGAATGAAGGTGGTCGGCCAGGCCCGGAGCAAAGCCGATGCGATCACCCAAAGTCGGCGCGCCAAACCGGACATCATTTTGCTCGACATCCGCCTGCCGGACGGCAGCGGCATTGATGCGGCCAGGGAAATTCTTTCCTCGAACCCCGAGACCCGCATCTTGTTCTTGACCAGCTTTGCCGACGAGCACACCGTCCTCGAAGCAATCCTGTCAGGAGCACAGGGCTATGTGCTCAAAGACATCGCCTCCGCCGCCCTTGTTCGCGCGATCAAAACCGTCGCCTCGGGACACCCCTTGATCGACCCTCGCCTCACCACCCATACGCTCTCCTGGCTCAAGAATCTGTCGGCCGGTCAAGGCCAGTCGAAACGTTCGCTGCTGTCCCCTCAAGAACAGCGTATTCTGCCGCTGGTCGCCCAAGGCCTGACAAACAAAGAAATTGCGCTGCGCCTCGATCTGAGTGAGAAGACCGTGAAAAATTATCTGGCGAACATCTACTCTAAGCTCCAAATCGGACGGCGGTCCCAGGTCGCCGCCATGTATGCCGGCAGCTTCAAGGGATCCCTGCCGCCGCTGGCCTCAAAAACCTCCTGAGGCGCGCGCCGCAACTCCGGCCTACGCCATTGCGCGACAGACATCCGCGTCAAGAATGGGCCGGGCATGCCGATACGGTGATCCGACCGCCTGATACACGTGCCTGTCGCCGCTCCAACCGCCTCCACATCTGCCCCAATCCACGCCCATCAAGTTTCCACTTCGAACATCCGACAAAGACGAGGGGCTCCGCATCAACGCCGCCCCTTCCGTCCAGAGGAAACCATGTTCGATTTGTCCCGGTTCCGGCTCCAAGACATGACCGCCTGCAGCGCCGCCTTGCGCCAACTCGGCGCCGGCGCAACCTCCATCGAAAACGCAGCCGACCGGATCACACGATATCTCTATACCAACCTCACGACCGGACCTGCTGAAGACCCGGCGTGCGCCCTCGTACGTCTGTTCAAAACCCATCCCTACAATCGACTCACTCCCGAGCTGCAAGGACTGGTCGATACACGCCTGGGAAATAAGCCCGCGAGCCTTGAGATGAAATGCCTGACGCTGCTGGCCAGCACGGGCTCGGTTTCTGGCTGGAACGACCCTGCCCGTTCCAGCCGCTTCCGAGTCATCCCGCTGGACGGACCGGACGCCCTGGCCAAATTGCCGATGTTCTCGCAGCTCTTGGCCAAATTTCGCATTGATCTGCCGTTTCTCGAACAGACCGGATCCTCCCTCCTGATGGATCCATACGCCACGACCTTTAACGCCTTCTATGTCCCGCAGGCACTCGGAAGCCCCTACGTGCCTGGGCAAACCGACTTCGTCGTGCCATTCGGCATTCAATCCGTGTTCGGCTTCGGAGGGTTGCTCTCCACAGGCGAGATGTTCACCGTGATTCTGTTTGCGAAAGTTCCCGTCACGAAAAAAATCCCCGACTTCTTGAAGACGCTCGCCCTCTCAACCAAACTAGCCCTGGCGCCATTCGAGCACAATCGGCTGATCCTTCCCTCACCCGTGAACGCCGCGCCGGTCGATCAGGCAACGGCAGGCAACCAGCTCGCCGCGTTGCAGGACCGTGTCGCAACGCTTGAATCGATTCTGGCTGTGCAAGAGCAGGCAGTCGAAATCCAATCCGACAGACTCGAAGCGACTCTGGCAGACGCCATCAAGCATGGACAGGACCTGAAAGAACAGAGTCTCCGCTTTGAGACACTCTCCGCCACCTCCCCCGTCGGCATCTTCGAAACCGATGCGAATGGAGGCTATCTCTATACCAATGCCACC
This sequence comes from uncultured Nitrospira sp., assembly GCA_964412445.1. Classification (GTDB taxonomy): domain Bacteria; phylum Nitrospirota; class Nitrospiria; order Nitrospirales; family Nitrospiraceae; genus Nitrospira_D. The sequence continues at coordinate 21,307 of CAYPOR010000041.1, read as the reverse complement.
TGGCAGGCCATTACCGGACTCACGCCCACAGCAGCTCTTGGCAACGGATGGAGCCGAGCCATTCTTGAAGAGGATCGCCAGAAGGTCTCCGCAGCGTGGGACCAAACCGCGAGATCAGGAGGAGAGTTTTCGCTGGAGTTCAGAATGCAACGGCCGGATGGTGCGATCCGTTGGATTCATACGCGGTCTCGCCCGTTAAAGGGTGAGACCGGCCGGGTAACCGGCCATGTCGGCACGACGGAAGACATCACCGACCGAGTGACTGCCGCCGCTGCCGTTCTTGAAAGCCAGCAACGATTCGACCTGGCGGTGCAGGGCTCACAAACCGGAATCTGGGACTGGGATCTCCGCACCAATCACGTCTATTTCTCGCCCATTTGGAAGCGACAGCTCGGCTATGAAGCCCATGAATTGCAGGGACGGTTCGAAGAGTGGCAAGACCGTCTGCACCCCGGCGATCGAGACCGCGCACTCGCCGCAGTAGAATCGTATCTGGCAGGCCAGGCCTCCGATTTCGAACTTGAATGCCGGCTCCGTCACAGAGACGGCTCCTACCGATGGATATTGGCCCGTGGTGTTTCCATTCAGGATGAACAAGGCAAGCCCTATCGTATGGCCGGCTCGCACGTTGATATCACCGAACAGAGGGAAATCCTTGAGCGACTACAGCAAACCGAAGAACGCTGGACCTATGCGTTTGCCGGCAACGGCGACGGCGTATGGGATTGGGATACCCAAACCGGCACCGTCTTCTTCTCGAATCGATGGAAAGAGATGCTGGGATATGCCGAGGATGAGATCGGCGCCACGCTCGATGAATGGTCCTCGCGCATTCATCCCGACGATCTCGCAACGGCGATGGCCGACGTGCACCGGCATTACCGCGGTGAGACTCCGGTCTACGTGAACGAGCACCGGATGCGGTGCAAAGACGGTTCGTACAAGTGGGTTCTCAACCGGGGCAAAGTCGTCTCGCGAACGCCGGACGGCTCTCCGCTCCGGGTCGTCGGCACCCACTCGGACATCACCGAGCGCAAGCGGGCGGAAGATGCGGCGACGCGGAGCCACGACCGGCTGAAGTTATTTGTCGAACATACGCCGGCTTCCATCGCCATGCTGGACAGAGATCTCCGCTACGTGGCGGTCAGCCGCCGATGGCTGGAGGATTACCGGCTTGGCGAACAGCACATTATCGGGAAGCATCATTACGACGTGTTTCCTGAAATCAGAGCCATGGAGGAGTGGCAAGCAATCCATCAGCGCTGTTTGGCCGGCGCCGTGGAGAAGCGGGAAGAACAATGCTTCGTTCGCGCAGACGGATCGGAGAACTGGCTCCGATGGGAGGTCCGCCCCTGGCTGGATGCCGCCGGGAACATCGGCGGCATCATCATGTTTACGGAGGACATTACCGCGCGCAAACACGCCGAGGACGCGCTTCGGCAATCCCTAACCGTTCAAGAAGCCCTCCTGACCCATGCCGGCTACGCCGTCATCGCCGCTGATCCGTCCGGGCTCATCACGCTGTTCAATCCCGCCGCCGAACAACTGCTCGGCTATTCGGCCGAAGAGATCATCGGGAAACAGACCCCGGCGGTCTTCCATGATCGGGATGAAATCGCAGCCCGCGCCGCGGAGTTCGGCAGGGAACTCGGCATCACGATTACGCCGGGATTCGAGGTCTTCGTCGTAAAGGCCCGCCGCAATCTCCCGAATCAACATGAATGGATCTACATCAGAAAAGACGGCCGCCGCATCCCCGTTATGCTCTCGGTTACCGCCCTCCGCGACCCGTCCAACGCCATCATGGGCTATATCGCCATGGCGCTCGACCTCACTGACCGCAAAGCAGCCGACGCGCAATTCCAGACGGTCATGGAGGCGATGCCTACCGGCATCGTCATGGTGGATGAGGCCGGCCGAATCACCATGGTCAATCAGCACACCAGCGAGATGTTCGGCTATGCCTCAGACGCTCTGCTGGGACAACCGATTGAAATTCTGTTGCCTGAGCGGTTCCGCGCCGCACATCCCGACCAAGTCCAGGTATTCATCAACGCCCCGTCGGCTCGGGCGATGGGGGCGGGGCGAGATCTGGCCGGACGGCGCAAAGACGGAAGCGAATTCGCTGTCGAGATCGGGCTCGCGCCGATTCACACCCCGCAGGGACTGCGGATTCTGGCCTCGATCGCCGATATCACCAAACGCAAGCAGACGGAGTCGACCCAGTTCCGTCTGCAACAGGCCATCAACCATGCCCAGGATGGAATGGCTCTGCTCGACGATACCGGCCACTATACGTATATGAATCCGGCGCATGCGGCGATTTACGGGTACCGCGTGGATGAACTGCTCGGACGGAAGTGGGAAGCGCTCTACCACTCCGAATGGGCCGCGATGATCGAACAATTCTACCTGCCCATCCTCCAGGCCGACGGACAGTGGCAAGGCGAGGTGGTCGGGAAAAAGAAATCGGGCGAAGGCTTCCATGTCGATCTCTCCCTGACGCGGCTGGAAGACCCGGGTACCGATCGCCATACGATTCTGTGCACCTGCCGGGATATCAGCCACCGCAAGCGGATGGAGCGCGATCTGATCGACGCGAAAGATGCCGCTGAAGCCGGCGCTCGGACCAAATCAGAATTTCTCGCCACGATGAGTCACGAAATCCGGACTCCGATGAATGGCGTGCTCGGCATGACCGATCTCTTGATCGACACCGCGCTGACCCCCGAACAGCGGGAATATGCGCAGACCCTCAAGGGCTCCGGGGAATCGCTCATGCGGATCATCAATGACATCCTGGACTTTTCCAAAGTTGAGGCGGGGAAGCTCACGATTGAATCCATCCCGTTCGATCTGCGCCTGACCGTCGAAGACACGCTGGACCTGCTCGCCCCTGCCGCGCAGGCCAAGCATCTTGAACTGGTGGGCTTGATCGATGCGCAGGCTCCCAACGCCGTCATCGGAGATCCGGGACGCATGCGCCAGATTCTGACCAATCTGATCGGCAACGCGATCAAGTTCACGGAGAGCGGCGAAGTCCTGGTGCAGGTCCTGAAAGCGGAGGAAGACGCCGCATCCGTCCTCCTGCGACTGGAAATTGTCGACACCGGCGTGGGCCTGACCGAAGAAGCCAAAGCCAAACTGTTTCAGTCGTTCACGCAGGCCGACAGCTCGACCGCCCGCAAATACGGCGGAACCGGCCTCGGACTCGCCATCTGCAAGCGGCTGACGGAACTCATGGGCGGCCAGATCGGCCTTCAGTCCTATCCCGGAACCGGCACCTGTGTCTGGTTCACCATCCAGCTTCGCAAGCAGGCTCCTGCGGCCGCATCGGCCCCGACATCGGCGCTCATCGACAGTCTCCGCGGACTACGCATTTGCCTCGTAGACGACAACGCCACCAATCGCAGCCTGCTGCAATACCACGCCTGCGATTGGCAGATGCCGTACGAGAGCGCGGAGGATGGCCCCTCAGCGCTGGCCATGATTCGCCGGGCCGCAGCCGAGGGAAAACCGTTCGATCTGGCCATTCTCGACATGCACATGCCCGGCATGGACGGCCTGCAACTCGGCCGGGCGATCAGGGAAGATGCGCATCTCGACCACACAAAACTCGTCCTGTTGACCGCGTTGGGCCGCCGGGGAGACGCCAAGATCGCCCAATCGGCTGGATTTGCCGGCTATCTCACCAAGCCGGTGCGAAAGAATCATCTCTACGACTGTCTGCGCCTCGTGATGGGACAGTCGGAGGCCGCGCAGACCGGGGAGCAGAGCCGATCAGCCGGTTCCGCGCTCGTCACCCGTCATCAAGTAGCGGAAGTTCATGCGCATGTCCGCCTGCTGGTGGTGGACGACAATCCCGTCAATCAGAAGGTCGCGGTAAAAATGCTGGAGAAACTCGGCCATCGCGTGGATGTGGCCGGCAACGGCCGGGAGGCCCTGACCGCGCTGGCCCGCCATCGCTACACTCTGGTGTTCATGGATTGTCAGATGCCGGAATTGGACGGGTTTGAAACGACACGCATGATTCGTGCGCACGAGCAGCCGGGCGACCATCTCCTCATCATCGCCATGACCGCCAACGCGATGCACGGCGATCGTGAACACTGCCTGTCGGCCGGCATGGATGATTTTGTCAGCAAGCCGGTCAAGAGTCAGGACCTGAGCAAGGTACTGAGCCGGTGGCTGGATCGATCAGACGGCCAAGCGGCGGCATAATCAGCGATGATACGCCAGACCTCACCATCCGTGGTGCTCATCGGGTTGAACCCGCCCCTCGCCGGGACTCTCGAGGCCTGGGTACGCACGCGCCTGGTTGAACCGCTGGACATCACCTCCGTCCCTACCGTCCCCGATGCGCTGGCCCATCTCCGATCCCACCGCGTCGATCTGGTTTTCGCGGCTGATACGGCAGCGCGGCAAGAACTGCGCACGCTCCACACCGTCTCTCCCGCGACCGCCATCATCGGCGTCGTGATGAAGCCGGACGAGTCGGTCCTGTGTCACATGCTTCGACAAGGAGCTCACGAGGTGTTCTGCCTGCTCCCCTCCGCCGACACGGATCATGCGCATGTCCTCCAGCGGGCTCTGGCCCGAGTCGATGGGCGGGCCGAGATGCTCAAAGCCGATGAGCCCCGCGCCGGCATCGAAACTCCGCCGCAGCGCTTGATTCACGATCTGAACAATCTGCTGACCTCCATCAACGGATTCGCCGATCTCCTGCTCGCCCAACTCGCGCCCGACCATCCCGCGCGAACGGGGGCCGCGCAAATTCGCCTGGCCGGGAAACGCGCGACAGCCTTGTTGAAAACGCACGCCCCTTCATCGCCGCCGCAATCGCCCGCGCCCCCGGTCGCTGCGCGAGCGGCCTAACCCGTGCCCCCCGCAGCCTCCCGCACATTGTTCATCTGAATTGACAGGTCGTACGACGCGCTTTAGGATACCTCGCGTACACGGCCCACACAGGGCCATTGAATGGTTGAGGAGGCCTGATGTCCAGCGAGCATTCGTCCCATGCGCCGGCAGCGGCGCAACACACCGTAGCTGCTAAAATCGAACATGTCTTTGAAAACGTTGTCTTTGCCAGCCGGTGGATTCAAGCGCCCCTGTATGGCGGGCTCATCGTCGCAGAACTGTTATACGCCTATAAATTTCTGGTGGAACTCTGGGAAATGGTCCGGCACATCAACCAGCAGGAAGAAACCATCTTCATGCTGGGCGTCCTCGGATTGATCGATGTCACGATGGTCGCCAATCTGTTGACCATGGTCATTATCGGCGGGTACGCGACCTTCGTCAGCAAATTGGATCTGGAAGAGCATCCGGACCGGCCTGACTGGCTGACGCACATCGACCCTGGGACGATCAAAATCAAGCTGGCGGCATCGTTGATCGGCATCTCCAGCATCCACCTTTTAAAATCATTCGTGAACATCCACAACGAAAACTATGAAGACATCAAGTGGAAGATCTTCATCCATATCACCTTCCTCGGCTCGGCCATTCTCCTGGCCTGGACGGATAAGATCATGCAGAAGGAGAAGAAGCACTGATCCGGGGTCGAACCCCATACAGCGCTGGATCGCTTCCGGCCCATAGGCGCGCGCCCTGTTCGATCTGCACGGAATCCGTTCCGACACAAACCTGACAGGCCGTGTCACCCGGGCCTGTCAGGGCATGCCCCTTGCGGATATTACTGCCGCGGCGCCGGATCCCGGCGGCACATTCTGTGAGAGGAGAGCTGCATGGTTCGCCTTGGCTTCAGGGCACTCCTGACCGTTCCGCTTCTGGCCGCCTGCACGCCGTCGTTCATCGATCTGCGGGAGCCGCTCGATGTGCAGCGAGCCTCCTTTGAAGAAAAGCTGGCAGGCGACGCGGTAACGCTTGACCGATTCCAGGCTTGTGTCCGACAAGCCCATGATAGCGGCAGCCTGCCGCCCGTCATCACGATAGACGCTTCTGCGACACGGCCGTCCGCCTTGCCCCTGGCCATCGGCGACAGACTCCGCCCCCCCGTCCACGCGTTGGTCGAACAGCTTCAGCATCGCATCGGGAACAACACGGCATCCCTGCGCGTCCTGTCCGACATGGTGGACGAATTTGCCGATCCCGCGTACCGCCGCCTGGATCTGGACAAGCTCCGCCGGATCAGCGAAACGATCCGCCATCTCCACGCGCATCTCGACTTCGACGAGGACGCGCTCGCGCAGGACACCTCCCTCTTCGCCCGGTTGCTCATCGCCTACACCCGGGCCTACTTCGGCGACCTGAAGTTCGCCGTGGTCCCCGATTCCGCCGCCGGAACCGTGCGCGGCGTCGTCCAGGTCGCTTCGCGCGGATTTGTGGACCGGAGCGGAAACACAATCCGGTTTCCCGGCCTCGCCGCCGCCGCGCAGATCGACGCACAGCATACCGTTGAGTTCTCCGCTACGTCCGTCGATTCCCGACGGATCAGTGCCGATCTCACCCGCCTGTTTCTTGAAGCCTTCTTCGATGCGGCATTCCGGGTTCCGGCCGTGCAAGAAGCGACCGCCTTACGCGCCTCGACACACACCGCGCCCTATCCGGCTTTCGATGCCTCCCGTTCGCCGGTGTCGCCGGAGGCGCTGGCCATCATCACACGCAACGCCCTCAGAACCGAAGCCGTCGTGACCTCGCTGGTCGGGAAAGCCGTGCGCGGGGGAAGCCTGTTCGGCACGAACAACGAAACCGTCGCGGCCACGCTCGAAACCGCCGCGGGAGTTTTTGCAAAGAAACTCGTCGAGCATGAAGGCTTCTGTTATTTTCAAGCCACACAGCAACACTGATCACGCCCGACCGGTCGCATCGGCGCACGTGACGCACTGATGAGGACACAATGACACGCACACGCTCCTTCGCCCTAAGCCTTGGCTGCCTGCTCACACTCAGCGGGTGCTTTGCCAAGATTCACACACTCCCCGCGCATACCCCCCAACAGACTCCCGTCTTCGCCGCGCTCCCGGATCGGAACACACTGGTCGGCCTCGCCGTTTCAGGCGGCGGCAGTCGGGCGGCAACCTTCGCCGCCGGTACGCTGGAAGCCCTGGCGAAGATTCGATACGTAGAGGGTGGCGCAGAGCACAGCGTCCTGGAAGCGGTCACCCACATGTCGAGTGTCTCAGGCGGAAGCCTGGCCACCGCCTACTACGCCGTGAAGAAACCGGCCCGGACTGAACCCGTGTTCGCCGGGCAACACCTGTCTCCCGCCTATCAGCAATTTTTTGCCCGATTCAAATCCGACATGCAGATGAATTTTCAGATCCGGGCACTGGGCCGCCAGGTGCTGAATTTCCGTGTCGCCAATCCCACAAAATTCGCCTACTCCTTCGCCGACGTCTGGGACACCCACTTTTTTCACGACATGACCTTCTCCGACTTGTACCTGCGCGCCCAACACGGGGATGCCCCGCAAGTCATGCTCAACGGCACCGTCTATAACTCCGGCCGGAGGCTCGTGCTGACCACGCTGGCCCCTGCGGACTTCGCCTACGATTTCACCGGCGAATTGCGGGCCAATCTGATCGCCAAGGGACAGCAGTTTACTCCGGAGGGGAAAGCGAGCTTTGACCGGAGCCTGGAGCGGGCCAAGACACAATTCCTGCCGTTGACGATCGAGGGGATCGGCGCAGACCATCGTGCGCTCCCCCTGTCACTCGCCGTGGTCACCTCCGCGTCCTTCCCTCCGGTCGTCGGACCGGTGACCTATCAGACGGCCGGCTCGACGTCCTATACGCACGTCGGCGACGGCGGCCTCTTCGACAACCTCGGCACGGAATCGCTGACGACGCTCTTTCTCAACAAATTGAATCCGGCTCACCCGAAGGCGGCGCGCGGCTTGATCATCGTCATCGATGCCTCCTATCCGTTCGACGAAGGCGCGGCAGACCTGAGCGACACGGAAAAAGGATTCGAGGTCTTCGCCGACGACCCCGCGCGGATTGTCGGCATCATGGAAGAACGGGCCAACGCCTATCAGGCGATGCTCTGGCACAGCCTCCGGACGGAAGGCGTGCTGCTTCCGGATTACGACCATCTGAAACTCATCATCCTCCGGCATACCGACGCCGAGTGGACGCAAGACGATCCCCTCCCCGCCGGATGCCCGGCCGGCCTGACTCCGGCGGACGTGAAGCGGGTGATTCGGCAAATTCCCACGCTGTTCAAAATCGACGAAACATGCCACGCGCCGCTTTTGGTCGCCGCGGCCGGGAAGGTGGTCGCGAGACAGCAGGACCGGATCGTGAAATTCCTGCAATCGGCAGCCGCACAGTGACTCCGGGCAGCACCGAAACGAATGATGTGAGGCGCCCATGACGAGGATGGATCCCAAGACAGCCGATGGCCCGATCCCGCTGGCGCAAGTCCTCGCGGAAGAAGTGAAGGAACTGCACGATGTCCATCTGGCGTTTCCCGATCACTTGTCGCCGGATGAACAGCTGAAGCGCGTCCGGGCGGCCATTCACGAATTGACGCCCGGACGGTCCGCGCTCTGCATCTCCGGCGGCGGCATTCGCAGCGCGACGTTCGGGCTCGGCGTCCTGCAAGGACTGGCTCAATGCCATCTCCTCCGGCACTTCGATTATCTCTCCACCGTATCGGGCGGCGGCTATATCGGCAGCTGGCTCAGCGCCTGGATCCGTCGCCACCCCGAAGGGCTCGACGGTGTATGCGCGCAACTGGGACAGGCCTCCCTCCCCGGCAAACAGCCGCACGAACCGGAACCGGTCAGCTGGCTCCGCACCTATAGCAATTATCTCAGTCCTCGCTTAGGACTGATGTCCGCCGACTCCTGGACCCTTGTCGGGACCTATCTGCGGAATCTGCTGCTCAACTGGCTCGTGCTCGTCCCGTTTTTACTGGCGCTGCTCGCGCTTCCGCTGCTTTACCGCGCGATTCTTTCAGCCGAAGCCTCTCCGGCAATTATGACGGCGTGCGCGATCCTGGGAACGGCGTGTGGACTCGTCAGCCTGACGTATCTGCACCTCTGCCGGCCCAGCCTATGGAAACTGCGGCAGGCCCCCGTCTGGAAACACATCGAGTCGCAACGCGCATTTCTGTTCATCTGCCTGCTTCCCCTGATGGCAGCGGTCAGCGGCCTGACGATCGCCTGGGAATGGTTTCACCGGCGTCCGGACTACTCGCTCGATCAGCTCTCCTTGTTCGGCCGCTCCAGCCTGCTCACGCTGGCCCTGGGTGCCGGCGCCATGCACCTGGCCGCGTGGCTCCTTGCCGCCGTCATCCTCCGCCGGCCATGGCGGGACTGGTGGCGCGCGCTGGAATCGCTGACGATTATCTTGAGCGGCCTGTTGGGAGGCGGACTCCTCTGGGTCGCCCTTATGAAGCTCGATCGCATCAAAGGCCTCGACCCCAATCTGTTCTGGTACACCTGCGCGGCGGTCCCGGCCTTCCTCTCGCTCTTCCTCCTGGCTGCGACGCTCTTTATCGGCATCGCCAGCCGCTCGACCGGAGACGGCGACAGAGAATGGTGGGGCCGCGCCGGATCCTGGATATTGATCGGCTCGGTCTGCTGGGCCGGACTGGGAGGCATCACCGTCTTCGGTCCGGCGTTGTGGGCCGACCTGTCCGCCTGGGCGGCTTCAGCCGGAGGCGTAACGGGAATCTTGACGGTGATTTTCGGATTCAGCTCCAAGACGGACGCGAAACCCTCCGGGGCCGAACCAGTCTGGTGGAAACAACTGGGCCGGCATGTCTATCTTCTCTTACTGGCTCCGTTGACCGTCGCGCTCATCCTCATCCAGCTGGCACGGATCATCCGGATCATTGTGGCCGACGCCCCCTGGCTCCAGGTGGGCGAATTTATCGCGGGGATGGCGCTCTTCAGCGTCCTGCTGTCGGTCGTCATCAACATCAACAAGTTTTCACTGCATTCGATCTACCGCAATCGTTTGATCCGCGCCTATCTCGGGGCGTCCCGGTGGAACACCCGGACCGCCAATCTTTTCACGGGATTTGATTCGGGCGATAACCTCGCCATGGCTGAGCTGGGCGCAAAGACCAGGAAGATTCAAACGCCTTTTCACGTCATCAACATTGCGCTGAACCTGGTCCACGGCGACAATCTGGCCTGGCAGCAACGAAAAGCCCAGTCGTTTACCGTCTCGCCGCTGCATTGCGGCAGTTTCGTCAACGAGTTGGGCTATCGCCGCTCATCGGAATACGGCCTGAATCCCGCCGTCGCTCAGCCCATCACCGTCGGGACCGCACTGGCGATCTCAGGCGCAGCGGCCAGCCCGAACATGGGCTATCATTCCTCGCCGGCCGTTACCTTTCTCCTGACGCTGTTCAATGTCCGGCTCGGATGGTGGCTGGGCAATCCCGGCCGGGCCGGGCAAAAGACCTATCAGCGCGCGTGCCCGGAGTTTGCGGTCGGCCCGCTGCTCGCCGAGGCCTTTGGTTTTACGGACGACCAGAAGCGGTACGTGTACCTCTCCGACGGCGGCCACTTCGAAAATCTGGGGCTCTACGAGATGGTGCTGCGGCGCTGCCACTACATTCTTGTGAGCGATGCCGGCTGCGATGAGAAGATGGAATTTCAGGATCTGGGGAATGCCATCCGGAAAATCCGGATCGATCTGGGCATCGATATCGACATCAATGTGGAGCCGCTGCGCCCGTCGGCGCCACGCCGTTCAGGCGTGCATTACGCCATGGGAACCATCCGTTACAGCCGCGTCGATCCCGGCGCGCCCGACGGCATCCTGATATACCTCAAACCGTCGCTCAGCGGGGATGAACCGGTCGATGTGCTGGAGTATGCCGCCCATCACGAACCGTTCCCTCACGAACCGACGTCGGATCAGTTTTTCGACGAGTCGCAGTTCGAATCGTATCGCCGGCTGGGAGCGCACGTGGCAGGGGAAGTGTTCGCCTCCCTTGCCGCGAAGAAGGCCGGCTTGCCGGCTGTCTTCGACACCCTTCAGGAGCGGCACAACCCTGCCCATCTCTAGCCGAGACGGCCTTTCCGTGAAAAACGAAGGATGGACCTCTCCGGTCTATTCGGCTACGACCCCCTGTCCACTCCGCACGCGCCGGAACAGCCGAGCCGGCGTGAGAAACGGCGCGTGGTTACTCGACCAATCTGGCGTCAATGGCGTAACGGATCAGTTCAGCCGTCGTCCGGCAGGAGAGTTTTTCCAGAATTCTGGCCCGGTAGGTGCTGATGGTTTTCACGCTGAGCGACAAGTCTTCAGCGATCACCGATACCGCCTTGCCCTTTCCAAACAACCGCAACACCTCCAGCTCTCGATCGGACAGGCGCGCGTGATGAGGCCCTTCGGTCCCGCTTCCAAGCGCCTCGGCCATCTGCTCCGCCAACGCCTCCGTGATATACCGGCCGCCTTGTAGGACGCGGCGAACGGCCGCCAGCAGTTCAGACGGAGCACTTTGCTTGGTCAGATAGCCCGACGCGCCGGCTCTGATCGCCCGCATCGCGAATTCCTTTTCCGGATACAGGCTCAACATCAGCACCGGCAAGCGCGGCTGAAGCAGCTTGGTTTCTTTCAAGACCTCCAATCCGTGCTTATCCGGCAAGGCGACGTCCAGAAGCACCAGATCCCAGGACCTCCGCCGAATCGCGTCGAGAGCGGCTTCTCCGCTGCCGACCTCTTCTATCTCAGAACACACCCGCTCATCAATCAGCAGGTCTCGCACGCCCCGCCGCACGATCGGGTGATCATCAACCAAGAGACAGCGGCACACACCCATGGCGACACTTTCTCCGGCGCCTATCCGGCAACCGGGTCACATTCCACCGGAGCCTTCCCCGGGCACCCCGGCCGCAGTCACCGGGATCCACACCGTCACCGTACTGCCCGCTCCAGGGGTTGAACTGACATCCACCCAACCTCCCAAGATTTCAGCCCGTTCATAAACTCCCCGTATCCCCATCCCGCTGATGGATTCGGCCTTCGGATCGAATCCGATCCCGTCATCCTGGACCGTCAATATCCAATGTCGCGCATCCACCGTAAGCACGACTGACAGCGTCATGGCCTGCGCATGACGGACGACGTTGGTGGCGAGTTCCTGCGCCATCCTGTACAGCGCGGTTTCAATAGACGGGGCCATCTTGTGCTCGACACCGTCCCCTTCCACAGACACCGCACACGCCAAGTCTGATCGGGATTGGATATCCGATACCATGGCCTCAAGAGCCTCTTTCAAGCCCAATTCCTCAAGCACCGACGGACGAAGTGCGCGAACAATCCGCCGCAGCCGGGCAAATAGTTCATCGGTGGTTTCCAGCGCGCGACGCGTCCGCTCATGAGCCCGCGCCACGGCGGCCGCATTGTGGCGGCCGGTCAACGCCTGGCGAGTCGCCTGTAAATCGAATTTGAGCCCCGTCAACAACTGTCCGACCTCGTCATGCAATTCCCGCGAGAGCCGGCGGCGTTCATTCGACTCTACCGCATGCAGCTCCCGCGACATGCTTTGAAGCCGTTGATAGGCCGTCTCCAGCGAGGCATACGCCCGCTTCGAAAAGGTGACGTCGATCATGGCCCCGATCATCCGGATCGCCCGCCCCGACGCGTCACGGATGATCTGCCCGCGATCGTAAAAATATCCGTACGTACCGTCGGCCAGCCTGAAGCGATACTCGGCCGTGACCATTCTGGTCTCCGAAGCCAGCGCCTGATCGACGATTGCCATCACGCGATCGCGATCGTCCGGATGCAACCGGTCTGTCCACGCCTCGACACTCGGTTCTTCGTTCGGATCGTAACCGAATTTCTCCCGCGCGTTCGGCGACCACCAATGATCGTCCGTCACAAGGTCCCAGTCCCACAGAATGTCGTTCGGCGCTTCGGCCACGAGACGAAACCGTTCCTCGCTGAATCGCAACGACGCCTCAGCATCTTTCCGCTCCGAAATGTCGCGCACGATAGCGCAACAACACTCCTGCTCACCGAAACAGAGATGGTTACAGGTAATCTCGACCGGAAAGGCGGTGCCATCCTTGCGGATCTGTGCCGTCTCAAACGTCAGGCTGTGGCGTTCGAGCATGTCCTTCCAGAGCCGGGACCAATTGTCCGACGTAACCTGGGAGTCGATCTCGAACAGATGCAGTGCTAACAGTTCCTCGCGCGAGTACCGCAGAGAGAAGCATGCGGCCTCATTGACATCAAGAATGCGCGCATTCGAATCGATCCAGAACACGGCATCCGAGACGCGCTCAACGGAAAAACGGGTGAGCCTGAGCGCCGCCTGGGCATGGGCACGTTCAATGGCAAGGCACGCGAGATATGACGCCCGGTCGACGGCGGACAACTCGCCGACGGGAGACCGCATAGTTTGATAATACACCGCAAAGGTGCCGAGCACCTTGCCGGCGGCCGAGATGATCGGCATCGACCAGCAGGCCCTTAGGCCATGCGACAGCGCGAGGCTCCGGAAATCATCCCACAAGGGATCGAGCCCGATGTCCTCGACGATAATTTGACGCCGGGTAAAGGCCGCTGTGCCACAGGAACCCTGCATCGGACCAATGGTTATTCCATCGATGGCGCAAACATACGCTTCCGGGAAGCTGGGTGCCGCGCCGTGGCGCAAATGAATCCCGTCCTCGTCCAGAAGCAAGACGGAACAGAGCGCGCCGTCGAACTGGTCTTCGATCATCCGGCAGAGTGTACCCAGCACATCCGACAATGGCGCATCCGCTCCGATCATCTCCAGGATCTGCTTCTCCGCCGCCAGCATGCGCTCCGCCTTCTTACGCTCCGATATATCCCGCCCGACCCCGGTAATGCCGATGACCCGGCCCTGCAAATCGGTGAACGGCGACCCGGTCCAATGATACGGAATCATACGACCGTCTTTAGTCAGCAAATGTCCTTCCAATTCCGCATAGCCGGTGTCGAAAGCCTCCCGGATCGCCGCCGCCGTACGCTCGGCTTCTTCGAATGGAACCATTTCTAATGCCGGTTTCCCGGATAATTCGATGGGCGGATACCCGGTCACTACTTCCAGCCGGAGATTCCACTTACTCAAACGCCCTTCCAGATCCAACGCAAAAATCACGTCAGGGACAGTTTCCATGATGATCTGAAGATTATTCAGCGCTCGCGCCCGTTCTTCCTCAACCTGTTTCCGCCCGGTAATGTCCCGCACAAACGCGCAATGACATTCGCGGCCTTGATAATTCAAACAGCTGACATTCACTTCGATCGGAATGAGCCGGCCGTCCTTGGCCCGATGGAAGCTCTCGAACGAAACTGCGCCGCGCCGCCGTGTCTCCTCCCAATAGGCCGGCCAGGAGTCAGCCCGGGAATGCGGGTTGATGTCGTGGACCGTCATCCGACGAAACTCTTCCTTCGTATAACCCAACATGTTACAGGCCGCTTCATTCACATCCAGTAGCTTCGCATCGGCACCGACCCAGTACATGGCATCTGTCGCATGGTCGACCGTAAACTTGGCCAACTGTAGTGCTTCTTCCGCCTGCTTCCGCTCAGTAATGTCGGTGTGAGAGCCGAGCAGTCGTATCCGGCGGCCATCGGCCTCCGTCACAAACGAGGCATGGGAATCGATCCAGCGGTAGGACCCGTCTTTGTGGCGCAACCGGAAATCCTGCCAGAATGTACCGAC
>CAYPOR010000041.1:1632-6579 GCA_964412445.1 uncultured Nitrospira sp. | reverse complement strand
AGCGGTAGGACCCGTCTTTGTGGCGCAACCGGAAATCCTGCCAGAATGTACCGACTGGATTGTCACGATACCGTTGCGCATACAGGATGGCACGGTCACGGTCTTCCGGATGCAACAGAGACGCCCAGGTTTCGAAACTGTCCGACAGTTCCGACTCGCCATACCCGAGCTGGCTCTTCCACTCCCTGGAAAAGCTGACTTCACCGGTCTCAGTATTCCAATCCCACAAGCCGGTGCTGGATGCCTGGAGAGCCTGATGAAGCCGTTCCTGCGAGAGTCGCAGCGCGTCCTCCGCCTTTTTACGTTCGCTGATGTCATAGGTGATCGCCAGATGCTCCGTGCCGCCGGTGACGGGATTTTGAAACGGCACGGCATGGGTTTCCAGCCACCGGCGGGTTCCTTGGAGGCCTTGAACTTTAAACTGAAGCGTTCGCGCCGCGCCCCCGATCACGTCGTGATGCATACGCATGAAGGCATCGCGATGCTCGGGACACACCAGGTCGAATACCGAACGGCCCACCGCCTCCTCCTCGCGGCAGGCTTCAATCAGTTTCAGGCCGGCGGGATTCATGTGCAACAACGTTCCGTCGGCGGCCACGCGTTTGATGCAGCCCGGTCCGGTGTTCAACATAAGGGCTAACAGCATTTCCTGCCTCGACCGTTCCCCCTCCACGGCCCGCCCGCGATCGATCACCCCTCCGGCGCAGGCCGCAGAATCCGCCGGATCAATAGTCGATGTCGGCAAGGCCCTGCGGCTGATCCGTAGTGTGAGCTGCGCCAGCACTTGTTTTGCCAGAGTGTGCATTCCGGTCCGCTGCTCAGGAGTCAGCGAACGCGGGACCACATCCATCACCGCCAGCGTACCGATGGCATGACCATCGGGCGTGATCAACGGCACTCCGGCATAGAAACGAACAGAGGGAAAGTCGATGACCCAGGGATGGCCGTTAAACCGTTCATCGGCATCGACGTCTTCCACAATAAAGAGGTCCGTTCCCAGAATGGTGTGCGCACAGAAGGCCAGAGATCGTGGAGATTCCGTAAAGGGCAGACCCACGACTGACTTGAACCACTGGCGTGTGGCATCGACCAGAGAAATGACCGCGATCGGCGTCCGGCAGACATAGGCCGCCAATTGGGCGAGTTCGTCAAAAGCCGGTTCTGCGGGCGTATCCAGGATGTGGCTGCGATGGAGCGCATCGAGCCGGGCGGACTCACGGGAAGGGATCGGAGCAGCGATCATGGCCCGCCTTCCTCTCTAAGAGAAGGAAACTACTCTACAAGACTGATGCCTCTAGTGCCATAGGGTCGAACTGCCCTAGCACCGCGCTTTTATCAGCCTTTCTACAGAGCCCGCAGCAAATTCGATGGCCCAAGGGATCCGTCGGTGTATCGTCGCTAGGACCAGGCCGGCGTCGTCCCCCCCTGCCCATCACGCCACTGCGGCGTCCAGGCGAGGGTCACGAGCTTCACGGCAATGTTGGCTTTAGCGGGCTTGATGCACAGGGGCTCGAGCTTTTCGTTCAGCGGATCGGTCGCCGCCGCCAAGGCGTCGCTCTCGGATTTGAATTGCGCTTCGAGATCCGCCAGCTGCTGCTGCAACACCGCCACGTTTTCTTCCGCGTGACCGACCTCCTGTGACTCCTTCATCACGCGCCCGGCGCTCTTGATCGCCGTCGTCGCCCGCCCGATATTCGTGGCGCTGATCGTCTTCCGGCCCAAGAACGCCCCGAGGATCGAGGCCCCGACGCTGATGGCCGCCTGCACCTGGCTGGAACGGGACTCCGCCTGCTGCTTCGCTCTCATCTGTTCGGCCCGCCGGATGCGATCCTGCAGCGTCGTGATCTTCGGCGCGTACTTCTGGCGCAACGATTCAGCCGCCTTGTCCCGCAACTCGCGACCGGATTGCTGGAGCCGCACGCGGAAATCCCGCTCGGACTCTCCCGGTTTGGAGACGTCTTTCGTCGTCGGGCTTTTCACCAGCTCAAGCTTCTGAGTCCTGAACAGCCAGCCGCCGAAATCCTTGTTCCACTCCGCATAGCTCTTTGCCTTGCCGGCACCGGCCGGCAACGGAAGGAATTGCGCCTCCGATTCGGGGGATGACTCCAGATCCGCGACCGCCAGGTCCGCGGCAACGGCATGGTCCCAGTCGACCGGCACCGGCCCGTCAGTGATCGGGGCAAGCACCGTGACATCCTGCGCCTGATCGATCGCACTCTTCGTATCGGAGAAACGGACTTGCGCCGCACCAAGCAACATCGGAGCGTAGACCAGCTCGCTGCCTTCCGGCTTCGACCCGCGCATCGGCACGAAATGTTGCGGCACATCCGGCGGCACGATCGGACGGGCTCCGCCCCTCGGCGCTTTGGCCGGCTTGGCAACCACACCAGTCTCACCGGCCGTCGCATGAACGGCACGGACCGGGTCCATCAAGGTCTTGATTTGCGTCCGCGTGAGCGGTCCGCGCAAATAGGACAGGCACCAGCGGGTTTCGAACACGACCGGCTCATCCTCGTGCACGTTGTTCATGAGAAAGATACGATTGCCCAAGCCTGCCAGCGTCTGTTCCATCCGGCCTTTGTCGAATTTCTTCCCCGCGCTGGAGGAGGCGCCTTCCAACCCTTCGAGCACCCGCGCCTTGTCGCGCTCCGTCTGCAACCGACCGATGAACCAGGTGCCGGTGTTGGCGAGGCCCTTGTAATCCAGATCGACCGGATTCTGCGTGGCCAGCACGACGCCGAGACCGAACGCGCGCGCCTGCTTGAGCAGCGTCATCAGCGGCAGCTTCGACGGCGGATTCGCCACCGGCGGGAAGTAGCCGAAAATTTCATCCATATAGAGGAGCGCGCGCAGACTGGTCGTGCCGGACTGCGCCCGCATCCACCCGACCATCTGACTCAACAAGAGCGTCACGAAAAACATGCGCTCAGCGTCGTTCAGATGTGCAATGGAGAAAATCGCCAGACGCGGCTTGCCCGCCGGCGTGTACATGAGGGATTGAATGTCGAGGGCCTCGCCTTCGAGCCACGACTGAAAGCCGGGCGCGGCGAGCAGATTGTTCAGCTTCATCGCCAGTGCAAAGCGATCCTTCGACGGAAAGAACGAGTCCACGTCCATCACGCCGATCTTCTTCACCGGTGGCGTTTGAATGGCATGAATGAGCGCGGCCAGATCCAGATCCTCCTCGTTTCTCCAGGTATGATCCAGAATCGTCGAGAGCAGAATGTGTTCGCGGCTCTGAATCGGATCGGCCTCGATACCGAGCAGGCCGAGCAGACTGGTCACCGTGGTGCTGATGCGTTCACGGAAGAGTTCGGCATCGTCACGCACGTCGGCGGCCGGGGCTGAGAAAGATTTCAGAATCGATACGGGCAGACCGGCGTTGCTCCCGGGCGTGTAGATGGCGACATCGGCCGCATCGCGCAGCCGCTGAATACGCGCGCCGTCCTGCTGCCAGCCGGCTAATCCTTTTGTCCAGAGTTCCGCCTGCGCCTTGGCAAAGTCGGCGGGCGACAACCCCTTCTTGCGCGCGTCGTCTTCATTGATCCAGGGCTGAAAGTCTTCACCCTTGAGGGACGGGAAGGTCAGCATCAGATTGCCGAGATCGCCCTTGGGGTCGATGATGATGGCGGGGATATTGTCGATGGCCGCTTCTTCGAGCAGCGACAGACAGAGGCCGGTCTTCCCGCTGCCGGTCATGCCGACGCAGACCGCATGGGTCACAAGATCTTTGGAATCGTAGAGCAGCCAGCCCGGCTTCGCCTGCTTCGCCGCCATGTCATAGGGACGGCCGAGATAGAAGACGCCGAGCTTTTCGAAGTCTTCGGCAGTGTTCGATGATTTCGAGGCAGCAGCGGACTTGGTTGAGTCTTTCTTCCTGGTCGCCATGCGGATCCTCCCAGACGGATGTGCGCCGCCATTCTAGTAATCGACACTGCTCACTGCAAGCGGAAGCCTGAGTTCATTTCCCGTTGTCCCCTTGCGCGAACTCCCGATCCCTTGCAAGATGCCCCCTATGAAATATCCAGAATCCGTCAGGCTGTTTGTTCTCGCCGCAGCCTTCCTCATGTCGCTGCCTGCTGCCGGCCATGCCGAGCCCCCGGCCCAGAGCATCCATTGGGGAGCGATCGGCTACCCCGACCACGACCGCACCGTCACACTCGGAGCCACTGTGGTCGATCGCTTTACGGAGTTTGACGGAGCGGGCAAACGCTACAACGACATCCGGGAAACGATGGGATTCAATTTCTTCTCGCTCAGCTGGACGGAACGGCTGGAAACCTTGAAGGGCTGGAATGCCAATTTCACCGCCGGGGGAGGGCCGACGCGCGATGGATTCAGCCGCTTTCTGCAGAACGACGTGATCCACAAACTGCGCGGCTTCGATCCTGTTCCCGTGGGCAACAAACGGGAGACGGACGACTTCATGATCAGCGGTTCGCTCACACGCTGGATGAGCCTATGGGGGTCGGACGACGTCTTCTTTGCCGGAGTAGGGGCCGCCGGCGGATCGCTCTACTATGAGCCCTATGCCCACACCGGGTTCCGCCGACTCTCCCCCTTCGCCGCGATACCCTGGCTCTCCGACCATCTGCGGATCTCCGCGATGGGCCGCGTGGGACGGCCGTTCGGCGGCGCAGCGTTCCGGGACGTCGCGACTTCCTCGTGGATCGCCCAGGGCTCGGTTGCGATCGGCAATTACGCCGACTGGAACTGTCCCTGCAGCACGCCATGGGAAATCGAGGTCGCCGCGACGATCGACTCGGGCTTGTTCGTCGACACGAGAAAATCTTCGATAGAAGAGCGGTTTGTCTCCGTCGCAGTCCGCTATGCCGCCGCGACGTTCGAAACCTGGAATGACTTGATCAATCAGAAGGACTTCGGGCCGACCTTCGGAGCCCGCCTGACGTTTGATCTGCTGTATCTCTACGACCGCTGGTTTTTAAA
>CAYPOR010000041.1:0-1532 GCA_964412445.1 uncultured Nitrospira sp. | reverse complement strand
GCGCCGATCATCAGGCCGAACCCCGCCAGATAGTTCCACTTGAGCGGCTCTTTGAGATAGAGGACGGAGAATACGCAGAACACCACAAGGGTGATGACTTCCTGAATCGTTTTCAACTGCGCCGCCGTGAATTCATAGTGCCCGATCCGGTTCGCCGGCACCTGGAAACAATACTCGAAGAACGCAATGCCCCAACTCGCCACGATCACGATCCACAACGGCGAATCCTTGTACTTCAGATGTCCGTACCAGGCGAAGGTCATGAAGATGTTGGAGATGGTCAGTAGAAGAATTGTGTGCATGGGCCTCCTTTTTGTGGGCCTTCAGGAATTCGAGTAGGCAGGGCCTTGGTGTTTCGGCCTATCGTGGTCCATGCCCATTCTCCAATCCCTCCCCTTTGTAAGGGGAGGCCAGGCGGGGTAGAGCCTCTACCGCCACTGCATATTCATGCTGCCCACTTGTGCTCATAGTGGCCATCTCGGTCTTCGACCTCCCCTCACCCCTCCTTACGAAGGAGGGGAATGTCGCGCAGAGGACGCCCGATCGTTTGTTACCCACACACAAACCGGAAGCGTCCTCTCTGTCCTCTTGCCTTTTCATTCCCCTCAAGGGTAGACGGGCGGATCGTTCGGAAGTCGGCATAGCGGGCGCGGGCAGATGACAGCCTTATGGTACCGCAGTGCGACGACATGCGATTCCTATCGCGCCTTAGAGTCGCACTCGGAGTGTACGAAGCCAGAAGCAACCTCTACCCATCGCATCATGGCGACTCCCGAAAGATCCGCCCTTCCGCCCCGCATCCCTCCCGCTTCCCGACGGGGACAGGCACCGCCGGGCAGCGGAGCTTGCCCTCTATAACCCGGCTTCTTTAAGCACCTGTCCTGTATAGGAGCGCTTGGACTTGGCCACTTCGCGCGGCGGGCCTTCGACGACGATTTCGCCGCCGCGGTCGCCGCCTTCGGGCCCGAGGTCGATGATCCAGTCGGCGTTTTTGATCACATCGAGATTGTGCTCAATGACGAGCACCGTATTGCCCGCTTCCACCAGTCGATCCAGCACATCGACCAACCGCTGCACATCGGCGAAATGCAAACCGGTGGTCGGCTCATCGAGGATATACATCGTGCGTCCGGTGGGCCTCTTCGAGAGCTCGCGCGAGAGCTTGACCCGCTGGGCTTCGCCGCCGGAGAGCGTCGTGGCGGACTGGCCGAGCTTCACATAGTGCAGCCCGACATCGTGCAGCGTTTCCAGCTTCCGCTTAATGAACGGAATGTGCTCGAAGAACTCCAACGCATCATCCACCGTCATGTTCAACACATCGGCGATGCTCTTGCCCTTATGCAGAATCTCCATCGTCTCGCGGTTGTACCGCTGCCCCTTGCAGACTTCGCAGGTGACATAGACATCGGGCAGAAAGTGCATCTCGATCTTGATGAGGCCGTCGCCCTGGCAGGCTTCGCATCGCCCGCCCTTGACATTGAAACTGTAGCGCCCCGGTTTGTACCCCCGCACGCGCGACTCGGGCAGATTGG
>CAYPOR010000040.1:0-33021 GCA_964412445.1 uncultured Nitrospira sp. | reverse complement strand
CCGAGTCCCCGGCCCTTCGGGGGAATAGCTGCGATGATCAAAGCGAGATTCTTGAATAGGGATGAACGGCTTGTAAAGCGACGGTGCGTTCGTAATCTGCCCAGGAACTCGGAGGTGGATTTTTCCCAAGTCCCTGGCCCTTCGGGGAAAGGATGAGGTGACCTATGCTCGGCAGTCTTGAAATGACGCGCGAGGCGTTCGTCAGCGCCGTGACACGAAAAGACCAACGGGACTATACGCTCAATGTCGTTGTCGTCCGGCTACTGGCGATCGCGTTGATGGTGTCCCGCTGGCGGACGAATCCGGTGCGGTCGCAAGGGTTGCCGGTGCCGAACCACTATCGAACCTGGCCGCTGATCGAGTCTGATGTGGAGGTGTCCGGTGCTCCGCAGTATCTGCGATTTGCCGTCTGTCCGAAGGCGGCCTCGGTGACCGACGAGGACACGTTTCCCGTCGGGACGGCGCTGGTCGTGGAAACCTTCTCGGCCGCTCCAGTGATCGGGGGGCAATTACGATCGGTCTTTGTGATGGAAAAGGTGTCGAGCCTGGATCGCGAGGGCATGGGGCGCCGTTCGCATGAAAGCTGGGCCTATGCAACCTACGATGCGGTCGGCCGCGTCGTGGCGAGTGATGCCTTGGATTGCGGCGTCTGCCGATTGCCGGTGATGTGAAGAGACCCGGGGTGTACAAGTGGATTCTGAATACGGGCGGGACTCATGGGGTTGGACTGCGCTGACCACGCAGAGAGTCCCGTATAGAGAGCAGCGCTGAGTGGATCAGCCAGTGCTTTCTAAATCTTGACGGTCACGATAGAATTCCGCCCGGTTGACTCAGTTACTCACTATATAAGGAGGATGGTGTATGTTGAACGCTCGTGTGTTGTTGGTGGTTGTTGTGTGCGGGGCGTTGATGGTTGCGGGGCCGGTCGGGACCGTGTTGGCCGGGAATGCGCATGTGAAGGAAACGATCGCGCATGCTAAGGAAGCGGTCGCGCATGAGAAGGAAGCGATTACGCATTTGGAAGAAGCGGTGAAGAGCAGCACTGATGCGCACGCGAAGGAAGCGCTGGAGCATGCGAAGGAAGCCGTGAAGCATGCGGAAGAAGCCTTGTCGCACGCCGAGCAGGCGGAGAAGCCGGCCAAGGGGAAGAAGAGTAAGTAGTTCGCGCGCACAGGCTCGCGACACCGTGTTCCTGTCATGATCTCTGCGGCACGGCCTGTTCAGTCGGGCCGTGCCGATCCTTTCACTGCCCACCTCTCCGACATCTTGTCGACTGGTTCCGATGCCCCTCACCAGGTTTCGCTGCACGGCGTTTCGATCTTCTGTTGCATCGATGTGCATCGGTTGGCAGGCGTCGGTGGACAGGGTTTGAGGGGGCGGCTACAGTAGCTCCTCCTCGGAGAATGTGTTGTGCGTCTTTGGCTCGCCACGATGCTCACCTGCATAGCCCTGCACCCAGGGCTGTCCATTGCAGCTTCTGACCAGTCGCTGGAACAGTTGCTTCGCGGGCACACCTTCAATCGCGCCTTCGAAGGCTTCGACTCCTATTCAGTGACCATTGAAGCGGACCGATCGCAGACAGACGGTTCGCGGGAAGTAACCGCGGTCGCCAGCGGGCGGTTCCTTGAAAATACCAAGCGTTTGAAGATCCTGTTTCTGCTGGTCGGCGATCATGTCATCGGGGGGCAAGTGCTGGACGAGATGGGGTTGCCTCCGTGTCACGGGTCCGAAGAGCCTCATACGTCCTAATTGTTTTTAACTCAGGAGGAGGTTGCGTATGGTACGGAAGTTAGGTCTTGGTCTTGTCGGTTGTGCGGTTGTGTTGATGATGGTCTCAGGCGCCTGGGCGCTGCAATCCGGAGGAGTCGAAGTCGGTGATTGGGAAACCGGGTCGGTGGTGGGACAGGCGTTCAAGGAGTTGCCGGTTGATCTGGATATCTATGCGACCGAGGTTGGGGCGCTGAAGATTCTGTATCCGCCGACATCGGTCTTGGACCTGAAGAACCGCCCCGGTACGCCGGTCTTGGTCCGGGTGACCAATAAGTCGGCCGTCGAGCGCGGATTTCATATGTCCGCTGCGGAGAACCAGTCGGCGCCGACGGTGCTCAACGTGAAGATCGTGCTCAAGCCGGGAGAGACGAAATATATCGGTATTCCGACGAGCGATCTGCTGTATGCAGCCGGCAGCACGTTTGTGTATCGGGATCAGCTCAATCCCAAAGATGCCGGAGGAAAGTTGATGTTGATGAAGTAGTCGCATGTTCGATGCGGGAGCGACGCCGCTCGGCGCCGTTCCCGCGTCTATCGGGTGCGGCTCTGTGCGCACGTTGATTTCCCTCCTGCGGCCCGTTTATAGTCCGGCGAGAGTGGTATCTGTGGAAGGAGGGCACGCCTTGATTTCAGGCCGCCGGATTCAGGTTGCGACCGTCCTCGGGTTCTGTTCCGCCTTCTTCATGCTCTCCGCCGTTCATGTTGTCCATGCCACCGCTCTTCAGGAATCGGCCCAGCGTGAGCTGGAGCTGACGCGCGCGGCGCTGGCCCGCGGCGACCTCAAAGCGGCGGACGAGGCGGTGCAGAAGGCGCTGCATCTCAATCCCGCATCCCACCAGGCGCTGCATCTCCACGGACTCGTGTTGCTGAAAAGCCGGAAACCGGCTGAAGCGGCGGAGGAGTTTGCGCGCGCGCTCAAAGTGAAGCCGGCGTTTGCCGAGGCGCTCAACGATCTCGCCGAGGTCTATGCCGCGCAGGGCAAGTTGGCGGAGGCGCACCAGGCGCTGACAAAGGCGATTGAAGCCGATCCCAAGCATGCGGAGTCGTATCTGGATCTGGCGAAACTGTATGAGTCGCAGCGGGATATGCCGGCGGCGATCAAGACGTATCAAGGGCTGTTGTCGATTCAGCCGACCCATGCTGAGGCGCTGTTCTCTCTGGCGACCCTTCAGGATCACGCCGGCGAGACGAAGGCTGCGGCGGAGACGCTGGCCCGGCTGACGAAGGCCCACCCCAAACATGCCGATGCCTGGTATCTGACCGGGCGGATGGCCGAGAAACGTAATGATCTTGTGGAAGCGGCCTATGCCTATAAGCAGGCGGTGGCGGCCAAACCGGATCTGGTCGATGCGCACTACAATTTGGGTTTCATCTATCGCAGTCAGGGCAAGTCTTCTGAGGCTGAACGGGAATTTCTCGAGGTGCTCAGATATCAGCCGGGTTATGCGGAAGCCCATTTAAATTTGGGCGTGGTCTACACGAGCATGGGCATGCTTGACGAAGCGGAACGCGAGTATGCTTCGGCGGTGGCGCTGAAGCCGGAGTATGCCGAAGCGCACTACAATCTCGGCGTCTTCTATGAGTTGCACCGGAAAGACATGCCGCGCGCGCTGGCGCAGTATCGCAAGTATCGAGAGCTCGGCGGGCGGGATGATCGAGTCGAGCGGATCGTCGGATCGACGTTCCGGTAAAGGGCGAGAGGAGCGGGACTTGCGCGAAAAGCGCGACGGGCCCAGGAACCTCCGCCGTATGCTCTTGATGCGGCGGCATTTCGCGCGACTCGCGCACTTCTCGCCAGTCTCGCTCACCAATACGGCCAGGGTCTCCAGTAGGGGGACCAATAGGGGCCCCAGTAAGGCCCGGGTCCGATATGGGGTCGGATGCGGACGGGTTGATCCTCCGCCCTCGCCCAGACCTTCATAGCTTTGAGTTCCACGATCGGGTAGGCATATTCCGTTTCGTCCAGCGGCAGGGTAATTGAGCCGGCCACTTCTCCGGTGACGGTGACAAACGTTCCGGCTGGAATCGTAGCAGGGTCGAGAAAGTCCCGTTGGAGTGCGACGAAGCGCCCCTGCGACTTATTCAGTTCCATCGTCGGTTGGAGCGATGAGGCGAGGGGAAGCTGCAGAATCTCGATGCGGGTTCCCTCCTTCAACCGTCTGGCGCTCAGGACTTCTCCTCCCCAGGTGACGGTTTGTCCTTTATAGGAATCGGGCGTCGCTTTGACCTGCATAAACGTGATTTGCGGAGGCTGGGCGTCGCCGCCGTATTCCTGGTTCGTAGCGCAGGCGGCCGCACCGATCAGCAGTGCACTGAGCAGAACGACGTGAAGTTTATACATGGGCACAGTATAACAGAGGGCAGGGTAGACAGGTATCCGTTATAATGGCATCGGCGGTCGGACATTCTTAACAAGGAGTAGGACATGACGCAAGGCAGTCGGTGGGGGTGGCGCGGCGCGCTCGCGGTCGCAGGGGCGGTGTTGGCGCTCGGGGTTTCCGTGAGCGCTTCGGCGGCGACGCCCGAATTGAAGGGGAAGTTTGAAATTCTGAAAGATGAAAAGTCCACGCATCAACCGGGAAAGGTGAAGCTGACCGAGTTCGCCGATTTCTACTGTCCCCACTGCCACCGGTTTGACGGAGAAGGCGTGGCGATCCTCAAGAAGGAGTTCGGCGACAAGCTTGAGGTGACGATGGTCGGGTTCCCGGTTTTTCAGGGCAAGCTGCCGACGCCGTTCGACATGTATGAACAGGCCAGAACGATGGGCAAAGGGGACGAGATGAAGCGGGTCCTTTTCCGGACGATTCATACGGAGAAGGTCACGGGCGTGCTGGACCGGTCGCTTCGGGAAGTGTTGATCAAGGAAGTGGGGCTCGATCCCAAGGCGTTTGAAGAAGGAATGGCCAGCGGGAAGCCGGCCAAGGCATTGGAAGAGAGCAAGAAGTGGGGCGAGCGGATCAAGGTGCAGCAGACGCCCACGGTGTTGCTCGACGGGAATATCAAGGTCGAACAGATTGATCCGGAGAATCTGAAGCTGGTGATTCACAGCATTCTGGATGCGGACAAGAAGAAGTGATGCGTAACTCGTGACGGGTGACAGACACAGTCTGAAGGCGAATCTCCCGTCACTCATCACAGGTCACGCGTCACGGGGGCGCTATGGTAATTGATCCGATCTGCGGGATGACGGTTGATCCGGCCACGGCGGCCGGGCGGTTGGAGTACGAGGGCCGAACCTACTATTTTTGTGCGAGTTCCTGTCTCGATCGGTTCAAAGCCGATCCAGAGAAGGCTTTGAAGAAGGTACAAGCTCCTCCTGTCACGATTGCCATTTCTCCCACTGCACGTAAGCCGCTCCCCATGATGATGCCGCCGGCGCCCGGCGCCGGCGGTGTGCTCGATCCGGTGTGCGGCATGACGGTGCAGCCTGAGACCGCCGCCGGCTCCCACGTCCACGCAGGGAAGACGTACTACTTCTGTGCGACGAGCTGCCTGACGAAGTTCAAGAATGATCCGGCCTACTACCTGTTGCCTCCGGACCAGCGTCCTGCCCCGTCTGCGGCCATTCCTGCAGGCGGAGTCGTCGAATACATTTGTCCGATGGATCCCGAGATTCTTGAGTTCAAGCCGGGGGCCTGCCGGATCTGCGGAATGGCGCTGGAGCCAAAAGTTGTGACGATGGAGGAGGGGCCGAATCCGGAGCTCGACGACATGGGCCGGCGGTTTCGGTGGAGTCTTGGCCCCGCCGTGGCGGTGATGATCTTGGCCATGTCGGATATGGTTCCGGGGCAGCCGTTGCACCGGTGGCTGGGCGGCGCCGGGCTGAATTGGGCGCAGTGGCTGCTGGCGACGCCTGTGGTGCTGTGGGGCGGGTGTCCGTTTTTTCAGCGAGGCTGGGCGTCGATCGTCAACCGGGCTCCCAATATGTTTACCCTGATCGCCGTCGGCACCGGCGCCGCCTACGGGTTCAGTACGGTCGGGACGGTCATTCCCGAGTGGCTGCCGGCCTCTTTCCATCAGCATGGCGGCGGCGTGGCGGTGTACTTCGAAGCGGCCGCGATGATCACGGTGCTGGTGTTGCTCGGCCAGATTCTGGAGCTTCGTGCGCGGAGCCGGACCTCGTCCGCCATCAAGGGGCTGTTGCGGTTGGCGCCGTCGACGGCGCGGGTGGTGCGGGATGGACGGGAAATCGACGTGCCCCTCGATCAGGTGCAGGTCGGCAACCGGCTTCGTGTGCGGCCGGGAGAGCGGATTCCCGTCGATGGCCTTGTGGTCGACGGCGGGTCCGCCGTCGATGAGTCCATGATTACCGGTGAATCGATGCCGGTTGAAAAATCGATCGGCGCGACGGTCACCGGAGGCACGATGAACGGCACAGGCAGTCTGCTGATGCAGGCGCAGAAAGTCGGCCGGGACACGCTGCTTGCGCGTATCGTGCAGATGGTCGGCGACGCGCAACGGAGCCGGGCGCCGATCCAGCGGGTGGCGGATACCGCAGCCGGCTACTTTGTGCCGTTGGTGGTGGCCGCCGCAGTGCTGACCGCTCTTGCCTGGATCGTGTGGGGGCCGGAGCCGAAGCTGGCCTATGCGCTGGTCAATGCCGTGGCGGTGCTGATCATCGCCTGCCCTTGTGCCTTGGGACTGGCGACACCGATGTCGATTATGGTGGGAACGGGCCGCGGTGCCACGGCCGGTGTGCTGGTCAAAAAAGCGGAAGCCCTGGAAGTGCTGGGCAAGGTGGACACCATCGTCTTCGATAAAACGGGGACGCTCACGGAGGGAAAGCCTGTGCTCGTCTCCGTCCGGTTTATGCCGCCGTTCAGCGACCGGGACGTGATCCGTCTGGCCGCCGGTCTGGAACAGGGCAGCGAGCATCCTTTGGCTGCGGCGATTCTCTCCGGTGCGCGGTCCCGGGGACTGACGGTGTCGCCTGTGCAGCAGTTTCTTTCCAAGACCGGAAAGGGCGTGTCCGGTTCTATCGAAGGGCAGGCGGTGGTGGTCGGCACGGCGGATTTTCTTCGGGAATCCATCGGCGGATCCGGCAACAGTCTGACCGTGCTGGATGAAGAGGCCGAATCGCTTCGTCAGAAGGGGCAGACGGTGATCTTCGTCGGGGTCAACGGCCAGGCGGCCGGATTGTTGGGGGTGGCCGATCCGGTCAAGGCCTCGACGCCTGAGGCGGTGCGCCGGTTGAAAGCGAGCGGATTGACGCTGGTGATGGTGACCGGCGACCATGAACGAACCGCGCAGGCGGTCGCGAAAGAACTCGGCATCGACGATGTCCGCGCCGGGGTGCTGCCGGAGCACAAAGGCCGGATCGTGAGCCAGTTGAAAGCGGGCGGCCGTGTCGTTGCGATGGCGGGAGACGGGGTGAACGATGCGCCGGCGCTGGCCATGGCGGATGTCGGGATTGCCATGGGCACCGGTGCCGATGTAGCCATGGAGAGCGCGGGGATGACGCTCGTGAAGGGCGATCTGCAGGCGCTGGTCCGGGCGCGCCGGTTGAGCGTGGCGACGATGCGGAATATCCGGCAAAATCTCTTTTTTGCGTTTGCTTACAATCTGCTGGGCGTGCCGATCGCGGCCGGCGTGCTGTATCCCTTCACCGGACTGTTGTTGAGTCCCATGATTGCCAGCGCCGCAATGACCTTCAGTTCGGTGTCGGTCATTTCGAACGCGCTCCGGCTGCGGCATATCGAATTATAAGTGCGCCCTTCATCGCTGCATGATACGCTGGCCACGGCATTTCACCGGTTCCAGAGAAGTAGGTAGGTGCGGGACACTGCGATGGATCGACCGACCATGAAGATGAAATGGGCCGTGGGGCTGATTGCGGGAATGCTGTCGGTTGCCGGACCCGGACAGGCGGCGACCCACCTGCTGCCCGTCGCCAACGGGCATGATCTGCAGAGTCAGGTCAAGACCACGGCGATCAAGGTCATTCCCGCCGTGGTGAGCATTGCTTCCACGGTGATGGTGCGCGATCAGGCGTTCAGCGACGAGACGCTTCCGTTCGGCCTGTTTAAGGAACCGCCGGCGCGCCGCCAGTACGGGCAGGGATCCGGAGTGATCGTGTCGCCGGACGGCTATATCGTGACGAACAACCATGTCGTCGCCGATGCGGTGGATGTGGAAGTGATTCTGGCCGACCGGCGGCAGTATAAAGGGAAAGTCGTCGCCACCGATCCGAAGACCGATGTGGCGGTCGTCAAAATCAACGGGACGAATCTTCCGACGGTGCCCTGGGCGGACTCCAGCACGCTGGCCGTCGGGGAATTTGTGCTGGCCATCGGCAACCCGCTCGGGCTGAGCCGGACGGTCACGTTCGGTATCGTCAGCGCGGTGGGGCGGGCCGATGTGGGCGTGGCCGATTTCGAGGATTTCATTCAGACCGACGCGCCGATCAATCCCGGAAATTCCGGCGGCGCCCTGGTCAACGTCAACGGCGAACTCGTCGGGATCAATACGGCCATCGCGAGTCCGACGGGCGGCAGTGTCGGCGTCGGGTTTGCAATTCCGAGCAACATGGCACGGGCCGCGATGCAGAGCTTGATCAAGACCGGCCGTGTCGTCCGTGGATTTCTCGGGGCCTCAACCCAGGACGTGACTCCCTCTCTTGGAAAAATCTTTCGCCTGCCGGACGTCAAAGGCGCGATCGTGACCGATTTGCAAGCAAAGGGATCGGCGGAGCGGGCGGGCCTCAAGCGCGGCGATGTGGTGGTGCGGTTCGATGGCCGCGATGTAATGGATAGCGGACAGCTGCGTAACCTCGTGGCGCAATCGCCGATCGGCAGCAAGCATCGCCTGGACCTCATCCGCGACGGCAAGGCCTATCAGGCGGAGTTGACGGTGCAGGAAGCTCCGCGGGAACGGGCGAAGAAAAGTCAGACCGCGTCCGCCGCTGCTTCAACCTCGCATCCGTTGACCGGTGTCGTGTTCGACGATGTCACTCCGCCGTTGGCCCGTCAGATGGATCTGGCTGTGAACAGCGGCGTGGTGGTGACCGATATCGAAGAGGGCAGTCTGGCCGAATCCTCGGGCCTGCAGCCGGGTGATGTCGTCCTTGAACTCAATCGCCAGGCGGTCCACAACTTCGCCACCTTTCAACGAATTGCCGACCCGCTTAAACCGACCGACCTCGCGCTCCTGCTCGTCAACCGGCAGGGCAATGCGCTGTACATCCCCATTCAGGGCGAGTAACTCCCTCCCCCTCCGCCATTCAGAACAGGCCGATCACGGGCGCTGCTTTGTCTTGACGCGTGCGTTCCTCCAGTGCTACGTTCCAAAAAATCGTAGCACTGGAGAAGCATGAAAAAGCTGGTTCGTTTCGGTGTCTCTCTCGATCATCATCTGCTGAATGCGTTCGATCAACATATCGAGCGGCGAAAGTACACCAGCCGGTCGGAAGCCCTGCGCGATCTGATCCGCGATAATCTGGTCGGTCAGGAGTGGGATCAGGATAAGGAAACGGTCGGCACGATCACCTTCGTCTACGATCACCACGTCCGCGATCTCACGAGCAAGCTTACCGATATTCAGCACGACTACCATGGGAAAATTCTGTCCGGCATGCATGTGCATCTGGACCACGACCATTGTCTGGAAGTGCTGGTGGTGAAGGGGAAAGGCTCGGAGATCCGGAAGATCGCCGACGCCTTGGTCAGCGTAAAAGGCGTGAAGCACGGCAAACTGACCATGACCACGACCGGAAAGAGCCTGAGTTGAGCCTCACGTGATTTCCCGGAATGCGTGTGTGGCGGCGTGGTGCGTGACGGCGCTCACCGTGCTTCCGGCACAGGCCCATGACCCTGATGCCCCGGAACTCGAAATTCCTGAGGTCTCCGTGATCGGCGAGCGGCCGGTGGCGGCGTCTTCGCAGCAGTTCATCCCCGACAAAGAATATCTCCTTCAGCCGCAAGGCCGACCGGCTCAAGTGTTGCGATTGATCCCCGGCTTTCTGGCCGTGGAACATTCCGGAGGTGCAGGGAAGGCCGATCAATATTTTATGCGCGGGTTCGACGCCGATCACGGCACCGACGTTGCGTTCTTTGCCGACGGCATGCCGATTAACTTGCGCTCACATGGGCACGGGCAGGGTTATACGGACCTCAACTTCATCATTCCGGAAACCATTGAAGGCTTAGAGGTGAATAAGGGGGCCTATCTGCCGGAGTACGGCGACTTTGCGACGGCGGGGGCAGTGAACTTTCGCACACGCGATGTGGTGAAGGAAGGCGTGGTGCAGGCTGCGGGCGGACAGTTCAGTACCACTCGAAATCTTCTGATGTTCTCGCCGACAACAGAGAAGGTCCGCACGCTTATTGCGGCAGAGGGCTATTACACCAACGGTCCGTTCCAGAGCGACAACCGGTATTTCCGTGCCAACCTCTTCGGGAAACTGACGACGAATCTCAGCGGGCGTGATGAGCTGAGCATCACCGGCACCTATCATAAAGCGCAGTGGAATGCCTCCGGCGAAATCCCGTTACGCGCCGTCCATGACGGCTCCCTCGATCGTTTCGGGGCGATCGATCCGTCGGAAGGCGGGAAAACCATGCGCAGCACGGCCAAGCTGAAGTATCACTATGACACGATGTCCGGCGGGCAGTTCTTCGCGAACGCCTATGCGCAGTACTACCGGCTCGATCTCTATACGAATTTCACCTTCTTCCAAAACAATCCGGTCAACGGTGACGGCATCGTCCAGGCGGACCGCCGTGTGATGTATGGCGGGGATCTGGGTTACAAGCAGCGCGGCGAAGTGCTCGGTCTTTCCGGCATCGGAACCATCGGCGTGCAGACCCGCGTGGACGATATTCACGCGCGGCTTGGCACGCAAACCCGGCGGGCTGTCACGGGAGTCACGACGAACAGCGATATTCTGGAAGCGTCCTATGCGCCCTTCGTCAAAGCCGAGGTGCAGCCGGCGGACTGGTTGCGGCTGGCGGGAGGGATTCGGAGTGAAACGTTTACCTTCGATGTGCGCAACCGCTGTGCCACCTGTGTGGAACAACCGGCCGGTCGGAAAAGTTCAGGCGTCGTCCTGCCGAAGATGAACGTTATACTGGGTCCCTGGGCAAACACCGAGTTTTTCGCCAATTACGGGGAGGGGTATCACAGCAACGATGCACGGTCGGCTGTGGCGCCCGGCTCCTCACCGCTTGCGCGGGCCAGGAGTTATGAAGTCGGCGTACGGGCGAAACCCTTCGGCGCCGACGCTGTGGAATTGCTCGCGACGCTGTGGCGTCTCGATCTGAAATCGGAACTGGTCTTTGTCGGCGACGAAGGCACGACGGTGATTCGCGGTGCGTCCACACGCGAAGGCGTCGAAGTCGCCGCCCGCGGGCAGGTGTGGGGACCGGTGTACTTCAACGGGAGTGTGACCTGGACCAAAGCGGAGTTCCGCAACGGCGATGCCATTCCTCTGGCCCCTGAAGTGACTGCCTACGGAGCGCTTCTCTTGAAGTGGCCGGAAGGCCTGACCTCTCAGTTGCAGGCGACCTATCTCGGCGTGCGGCCCTTGATCGAAGACCGCAGTATCAAGTCCCCCGCCTGGATCGACGTCGACCTGTCGGAGCGCTATCAGCTGCCGGTCAAGCTGCCCCACGGCCGAATGGAAGCGTTTCTGTTCGTTCAGAATCTATTCAATACCAAATGGGAGCAGGCGACGTTTGCCTTTGCTTCCCAACTTCGTAACGAGCCGGCTCTGGTCACGGATATCCATTTCGTGCCGGGCAATCCCAGGACATTCATGGGCGGTCTGGCCTGGTACTTTTAATCGCTTCCTGAAAATGACCTCCCGCTGCGTTCTCGGTAGCGCATATCCCTGCGACTGCCAAAACTGTAGGTCTCAGTCTCCGAGTTTCCTGCGGCCTTGCCGGATGTCATTTTGAAGTGGCGGTGTGAGAGTATATGTAAGCGGCTTCATATGAGCAAAGTTCTCTCCCGGCAATACTTCTCTCGGTCCACCGTGCTGGTCGCTCGATCGCTGATCGGCAAGTATCTTGTCCGGTCATGTGACGGGCGTGAGATTGCGGGGAAAATCATCGAGGTGGAGGCGTATGTCGGTGACGAAGACAAGGCCTGTCACGCATCGAAAGGTAAAACGGCCAGAACCGAAGTGATGTTCGGTCCGGGCGGCAGGGCCTATGTGTATCTTATCTACGGGATGTATCACTGTTTGAATGTCGTGACGGAACGGGAGGAGTTTCCGGCGGCCGTGTTGATCCGTGCGATCGAAGTCGACGGGGTGTTGATCGACGGTCCGGGGCGGCTCTGCCGCGCATTGCAGATCGACCGGAGTTTGAACCGGATTGATTTGACGACGCAGGAGTCTCTCTGGTTTGAGGATCGGGGTAGCCGGATCGTACGCAGGCAGATTGCGGCGCTTCCCAGGATCGGTGTCGACTATGCCGGCGAGTGGGCGAAGAAGCCCTGGCGGTTTCGATTGCAGAGGGATGTGAATGCGGGGCCGAAGCGGGAGCAGAAGCACGTACCAAAGAGGTGATGCTGCCCGTTTCTGAATCGGAGACGGGAAAAAGAAAACGGGGTCGTCGTAGCAATACGACGACCCCGTTGTATCAGTCGAGACCTTCTGGACTATTCGATCTTGCGATCGGCGCCGATCTTGGTGGCGGAGGTCACCGGAGGCGCAATCTTGATCTGAGGCCCTTGCACGTTCGGGAGACGGCCTGCGCCCTGTCCCTCGGTGATCCGGTCGTTGTCGGTCTTGGTCAATTTCTGTTGGCTGTGCTTGATGGAGTCGGCCGACTTGAGCAGGGTCGCTTCGCCGCGGGCATCGGATTGACCCGGGTCATTGGCGGTGGGCTGGCCAGTGACGGGGCTTCCACTGTTCTTCATCGGATACCCCTCATGCTTGGGGAGCAGTGCGGGGTTGGCAGAGGCCAACGACAACGTGAAAAGCACACCGGACAACGTCGCAATAGTGCCGAGTACGAGCTTCATACCCTACTCCTTTGAAAAATGGTGACTGGAGAAAATACGTTTAAGAACAGTTAAATTCTTAGGCCGAATCAAGTGGCCGCGATCATAACGATGGGGGGGTATCCCTGTCAAGTGAGAAAGCGAGGGCCGATATCCCGGCGCGAATCGCCCTATCATGTTGAAACGACAGCGGCGCGACAGGAGCGTCTCGACGGGAAGGTCCTGACCGGCGAGCCGGGCAGTCGAGCGCTGTGACCGGCCTAGGCCGTAGGGCGGCGAGCCGGTCTACGGCCACGCCCGCGGTGGCGGAAGGCCGGTCCCCGGCTGACCCCGGGGAGGCGAATCGTCAGCGTGGTCCCTTCGCCGGGGGCGCTGGCAATGGCGATCGATCCGCCGTGCTCTTCGATGATCTTTTTGACGGTCGCGAGACCCAGGCCGGTCCCGGAGCGTTTCGTCGTAAAGAACGGCTCGAAAACCTTGTCGAGAATTTCCGCCGGGATGGGGGCGCCGTCGTTCTTGATCAGGATCTGCACTTCGATGCCGCGGCCGGCGCGATGTTGCGTGACCTGAATGTGCAGGTGTCCGCCGGGCGTCATGGCTTCGCCGGCATTCTTGAAGATGCTCAAGAACACCTGCTGGAGTTTCGCTTCGTCGCCGCGCACCGGGGCGATCTGGGTCGCATAGTCTTTGGTGACCTGAATGCGGGTGACTTCCAGATCGGTGCCCACCACGACCAGCGCGCTTTCGAGCACTTCGGGAATGCGGCAGAGGCGCCGGTTCAGTTCGAGCGGCTTCGCGAAATCGAGAATTTCGTTCAGGATGGCTTCGACCCGGATCAAATCACGCATGGCGTTTTCGACGCGGGTTTGCGGATCAAAATCAAGAATGCCTTCGGCGGTCACTTCTTCCAGCTGAGAACGGATGGCTCCGATCGGCTCACGGATTTCCGTGGCGAGAAAGGCGCTGAATTCTCCGATGGCGGCCTGCCGCTCCTGCTTGCGGATCGCCGGTTCCAGGATCGTCGGCGCCGCAGCGGGGTCGGCGGCGTTCTCGGATCCGGCTTCGGGCTGGGCCGCCGGGACTGCCACCGGGGCCGGGGGCGCCTGAAGCAGGTCGGCCAGCTTGAGAATGATCGGTTCCAGGGTTCGGGCATCGGTGGCCTGGTAGCGTCCGGCTTCCTTCGACCCGAGGGTCAAGGTTCCCCCGACCTGTCCGCGGACAAAGAACGGGACTACGAGCGAGGAGACGAACCGGTCTTTATAGAGATGTTTGTGGTCCAGAAAGCGCCCCTGGGTGGAAGCCAGGTCATGGTCGACCCGCGGTTTCCGGTGACGGACGGCCCATCCGGAGGCGGAACTGTCGAGCGTGAGCCGGTGGCCGGCCCGCATATCTTTCTTGCTGTCTTTTTCGCTCTTCTGATCGCCGGCGATGCCGAGCACTTCCATGCTGCCCGCCAGCGGATCGTAATAACAGGCCCAGGCCCGGTCATATGTGGTGTACTGGCTCGCCTCTTCCAGAACCTTGACGATTTTTTCTTCCAGTTCGGGGGTGAATTGCGCGGTCGGTGCGGCAAAGATCTCGGAGACCGGCGGTGCGGCCGGCGCCGGCTCGCGCGACACAAAGGGGCGGCTCAGCACCACATTCATGTCGAACAGGCCTTCGCGTTCGAGGGCTTTGGTGATGTCGTCGCCGGCCTGCTCGATCAGCCCCTTTTCTTTCTTGGCGAAGGTGGCGTTTTCCTTTCGCGCGATGATCAGAAAGCCGTACGTGCGCTGGCGGTGGCGGAGCGGCATGCCGAGCAGCGATTTGGCGCCCGGCGTAATGAGGCGCAGGCGGACGGTGCGGCCGGCATCCTGATCCTGCGGCGCGGTCTGCACCGCCGCAGACTGGGTCGAGAGCGTCCGCAGGATGGCCTGCACATCGCGCGGGGTAAAGCCGCGGGAGGCATGGCTGACGAGCGGTCCCTGCTCCTGGTGAAAAATGGCGGCGAGCGCCGAGTCCGTCCCCAGTTCATTCAGGGCGGTATTCAACGTCCGTTGCAAATGGGTTTCAGCGTTCTGTTTCGCTTGCGTCGCGGGCATGGTCATGGGTGGCGTTCTCAATTAAGGGAGCGCATTCTAGCAACGATGGCGAAGTGATGCAAATGAGAAGCGTGCGAATGAGTTAGTCCGGATTGATAATCTTCGGGGTGCGGCGCTCGACGATGACCTGCTCGACCGGCGGCGGTTCCAGCCGCCGCACGTTGAGGATGCTCGTGACGATGCTGATGACCAGCGCGCCGCCGACGGCGGGCCAGAATCCGGACACCGTAAAATCTTTCACGAGATAGGCGGTGAATTCCAGCAGCAGGGCATTCACCACCACGAGGAACAGCCCCAGTGACAGGACAATCAGCGGCAGCGTGAGCACCAGGAGGATCGGCCGCAGGATGAGATTTAGAAAGGTCAGCACCAGGACGGCGGCCACGCCTGCGGACAGGGTTGAGGCTTCGATGCCGGGCACGATGGCCACGGCGAGAAAAACCGCGATGCCGGTCGTCACGACCCGCGTGAGTGCGGCGCGCAGTCCCCCGTTGAACGGCGAGGCCTGAGCGAATCGGGAGATCTGGATCCTCTCCATGCCGGACGGAGCCTCTATTGTGCCGCAGGCGGGTGCGGAGCGGCGGCGGCCGCTTTCTTCGCCGCGGAGTAATGGACTTCGGTGGCCGTCAAGGTCTTCTTCTCCTTCGTCGCTTCGATCACCACGCGATCGCCGATCGCCGGCGGTTCAGTGGCTGAGGGGTTGCCCTTTTCCTTGAAGCGGGTCTGCTTGGTCAACAGAACGGAAACCATGGCGCCCTTGGGAGTTTTGACTTCGATATGGGTGCCGTCGATCTCCGTGACCGTGCCCAGCACATGCTGGCCAGAGCCGTGGGCCCAGACTGTCGCGGAGGTGAAGAGGAGGACAAATGCGAATAGAAGATGTCGAACCATTGTCTGTGCCAGCTCCTTCTGAAAAGTATTAATGATGATGACCGGACCCTGCCGTTGTCGCAGCGGAGTCATCGCCCTGAAGAAATTTATCAAATGCCGCTTCCTCGTCGGCCGCATGTTGCGACTTGGGATTGAGCGACTTCATCGTCTCCAATTCCTGAGGCGTCAGTTTGGGCAGGTGGCGAATGAAATGCACCAGCTTCCAGCTGTCCAGATCCTGTTCGGGGTCACCTTCGCCCCAGGCCGGCATGGCGGTAAAACGAATGCCGTTGTGAATCACCCAGAAGAGTTCGCCGTCCGACATGGTCTGGGTCGGTGATTCGCGCAGATCCGGCGCTTTGGGATAGACGTTCTTGCCGATCGGGGTCTGGCCGCTGCCGTCATTGGCATGACAGGTCGCACAGTGATCGGCAAAGTGGGCCAATCCATCCCGCAACACGTCCGGAGTCACGGACACCGGGTTCGGCTTATTGCGGTGCTCAAGAGGAATCGCCAGGTAGCGGACCTGCCGGGCCATCAACACTTCAAGCGGATTGGGCTCGGCTTTGGCGCTGAATCCGGTCGTGAACGACTGATAGCCGAACCAGCCCAGCAACGCCAGTCCGCCTACAATCAGGATAATGACCGCACCGATGAATTTGGCTTTCATACGTGCAAGTCACTATACAAAGTCTGCCGAAGAATTGCCAACCGCTACGACGCGCGCGGGCGCTGTGGTGCTACCCATAGGCGAGAGGCGAGCAGGATGAGCACCGGCAGATGCATGAGCAGACCGCTCAGACCCATGAAGGCCTCGCCGATCCAGAAGGTCATCGCAAGGTTGAAGGCCAGCACTCCATAGTGGAGCCCGATTCCAAGCAGGATTCTGGGTGTCACGGAGGCAGCGGGGCGGATCTCCGGGACCGGCAACCGGCGGTCGAGCGGAAAATAGATGGCGAGAGAAATCAGGCCGACGACGGCCCATCCGCAATAATTGGCGAACGGCACGCCGAAGTGCCAGCCGGGATCGGGGTAGTAGTAGATTTTCCCGAGAAACCAGCGATCGCCGCGGAGCGCGACCGGGTCGATGACCATATCAATGAAGGCGAACAGACCGGCTGTCAGGATCCACAGGCGCCAGCCGGTGCGCGCGGCCAGGTCGAAGCGCAGCGACCGGAGGGGAAGGGCTGTGGTGGCGGTGTGATCGATCGGCAGCAAGAGGCCGAGCGCGACGCAATAGGCCGCGTAGAGCAGAAAGCTGAACGAGATCGAATCCATGAACGGGATATTGGAGAAGTACAGTTCCTGCCCGATCGTCGAACCGTTGTAGTGATACCAGCCGAAGGGAATGCCGTTGCGTGTCGATGAGTATTCGCAGATGAACGCGGTCGCCCAGCTGATCAACCAGAAGCGCCAGGTGCGGGGCCAGCCGATGAGCTGGATCGCGGCAAAGAGAAAAGCCGCCAGGAAGGCAAAGACGTAGGGACGGAAGAGGATGGTCTTGAAAAAGAGAGCGATGTACTCCACGGTGGCGGAGCCTCAGGCGTAATGGTGGTCACGGAACCATCGTACCGCTTTTTCGAGCGCGACTTCCGGCGGTGTTTGCGGGATCCCGAGTTCCCGGATCGCTTTGCTGCAATCGTAGTGCATCTTGTATTTGGCCATCTTCACCCCTTCGAGCGGAATACGCGGGGGGATGCCGGTCACCCAGGAAAAGGCCAGGTTCAGATAGGCGAGGGGCAAAATGAGCTCGCGCGGGAGCTTCACCGACGGCATGGCGACGCCGGTGAGCCGGCTCAAGATTTCAAAAATATCCCGCAGCATCAGATTCTTGGTGCCGAGAATATACCGCTCACCGATCCGCCCCTTCTGCATGGCTAGCAAATGGCCCGCGGCCACGTCGTCGACATCGACGATGTTCATGCCCGTTTCGATATAGGCCGGCATCCGGCCTTTCATGAACTCGACGATCATCTGTCCGGTCGGGGTCGGCTTCACATCGCCTTCGCCGACCGGCGCGCTGGGATTGACGATCACCACCGGCAGTCCCTGCTGCGCCAGCTTCAGCACTTCCTGCTCGGCCAGATATTTTGACCGTTTGTAGTGGCCGGCCATTTGTTCGAGCGAGACCGGCGTCTCCTCGGTGCCCAACCCCCCGCCCGGTGGCAATCCGATGGCGCCGATGGTGCTGCAATAGACGATGCGGCCGGTGCCGATATCCCGCGCGGCTTCCATCAGATTCTTCGTGCCGGTCACGTTGACGTCGTAGAAGATGGCCGGATCGCGGGCCCAGAGGGCGTAGTGCGCGGCGACGTGGTACAGCTGCCCGCAGCCGGCGAGAGCCTTGCGCAGGGAATCCTTGTCCCGCAGGTCGCCGTAGGCGCCGTCGATCTTGAATTGCTGCAAATTGGAGAAGTCGCTGTCGCGGCGGGCCAGCACGCGGACCTCGACGCCGGTTTTGATCAAGGCGCGGACCACCGCCGCGCCGACGAATCCCGTTGCGCCTGTGACGAGAGCTCTCATAGGGGAGTCACGCGTCACCTGTCACGATTAATTCTTCCGCGAGGTGATGTAGCGCGCGATCTCGCGGAGCGGATCGGCCGACGGACCGAAGGAGGCCAAGCGATCGATCGCGCGCGCGACGCAGTCGTCGGCCAGCTGTTTGGCTCCGTCTACGCCATAAAATGTCGGATAGGTCTTCTTGCCGCGCTCGGCATCCGTGTTGGGGTTCTTGCCGAGTTCTTCGCGCGTGCCGGTCACATTCAATACGTCGTCGGCAATTTGGAAGGCCAGGCCGATATCTTCGGCGTAGCCCGTCATGTCGTCCAGCTGCCGGTCGGTCGCTCCGGCGGCGATCGCGCCCATCCGCACGGCCGCGCGCATCAACATGCCGGTCTTGTGCTTGTGAATGTTCTGCAACGTCGGCAGGTCGATATCTTTGTTTTCGGCTTGAATGTCGAAGACCTGGCCGCCGACCATGCCGGCGTTCCCGGACCCGTAGGCCAGTTCTTGAATCAATCGGACCTGTCGCACGGGATCGCAGCCCTTCATCAGATCCGGGCGGCTGCACAGATCAAACGCCATCGTCAGCAAGGCATCGCCGGCCAGAATCGCCATCGCTTCGCCGTAGACCTTATGGTTCGTCGGCCTTCCGCGGCGGAAGTCGTCATTGTCCATCGAGGGCAGATCGTCGTGAATCAGCGAGTAGGTATGGATAAATTCCAGCGAGCAGGCGACGGCCATCAAGCCTGGCGGGTTCGTGCCGAGCGCTTCTGCGGCGGCGATCGTCAGAATCGGCCGCACCCTCTTGCCGCCCGCCATGAGGCTATAGCGCATGCTCTCGTGCAACGTCGTCGGCGGCGT
Source organism: uncultured Nitrospira sp. (assembly GCA_964412445.1). Classification (GTDB taxonomy): domain Bacteria; phylum Nitrospirota; class Nitrospiria; order Nitrospirales; family Nitrospiraceae; genus Nitrospira_D. The sequence continues at coordinate 13,993 of CAYPOR010000040.1, read as the reverse complement.
GGCAGCCGGCGGGCTGACTTCATCCAAAAAACGATCGACCGCCACCCGTTTCTGTTCGAGATAGTCCTTAATGTTCATGGAGATAAAAAGGGGTTAGTCACGATCGATAAATGAAATTTTTTGGAGAGTAACAAATGGTCCTGGGGGTGTCAAACGGGAGCGGATGGATGCGGGCTGCGTGATCTCCTGTGCTCGCGCACCCCGCACACGGGATTCATCGGATGGGCCCATCAAGGGCGGTGCTTGGTGCATGCGCGCAAGAGGAGATCACGCAGCCCGCATCCCTGAAGAGGGAACGAGCAGGCGTGGAGTGATGATTTTGTAGAGTAGGCATCGCTTGTTTTTCCTCTGAGCGCTTCGCTATACTCCCGCTACTATGAGTATTCGAAAAGGCGGCGGAGATTGGGAGCCAATGTTGCTGGGGATCGAACCCCGGCACTGCAAGGTCTGCAAAGAAGGCCTCTATCGGAACAAGACCTTCTTCACCGGCGGCTGGTCCCGTTGCGCGTCGTGCGATGAGTTTGTTCACTACACCTGTCTTGCCAGCGGAAAAGTGTCGTTTCTGAAAGCCCGCCCGCGTGTGTGTAAAGCCTGCCGCGCGGCTCAAGAGGGCACCCCCTCTCCTTCGCCCGCGAAGGATGAGACTCCGGCTGCCGTCGGGTCGTGACCTCCAATTCTCCGTCGAATCAAGTTCCGTCTCATGCCGGTTGGCATGCCTTTTTGGCTGACGCGATCCGGCTGGCTCTGGCTCCGCTGGTTCTGCTGTTTGCGGGATTTTTTACGTCGAATTTCATCATCAGCGGTCAATACACCTGGCCGCGGACGAGCCGCACATTGGCGCTGACGCTGACGGTCGTCATTCTCTCCTACGAATTCGTCTACAAAGAACAGCTCGCGCGCCAGGCCTCACCGGAGCGGGCGAAGTCGGTGCTGCTCTATTCCTGCGTGATCCCGTATGCGGTCGGTGTGCTGCTGATGTTCGTTTTGTGGAAGCTGTAGCGGACCTGCCCGGCAGAGGATGGACGATGGCACAGGTGATTCGAAGCGGCGCGTTTCTCCAGCAATGCTGGTCGGTCCATCCGCTCTGCGTCACGGTGAAACGGATTGCCGACGACGGCACGGTCGTGCTGCTGTGCAGCTCCTGCCGGTCTGCGCATCATTTGCAATGTGCCTCGGTGGTGGCGCAGCCGTCGGCGGCGCAGAGCGAGGGGCAGGAGACGGCTCCCGCTGCGGCCGGTCAGAGCGACGGGCTGCCGCAGTTCACCGCCTGTATTGCCGCCCATCGTCCGGCCCTGTCCTTGCGCGAGATGGATGTGTTTGAAGACCGGGTGCTGATCCGTTGCGCCGACTGTCGCTGTCACTATGAGTTGGCGGTCGCGCAGTTTGAAACCCATCACAAGTAATCCGTTGACCGTTCATCGCTCTAGTCCGGCCAGGCATGACGACTCCCTTCTCATTGACCGATGAAGAGGCCGCGCTGGTGGCGGATGCGCAATTCTTTCGCAAGAAAGAGCGGATCTCGGCCAAGGTGCGGGCCCAGCTCGACGCGGCCTACGCCGGCCTGGCCGAGGAGTTGAGCCGGGTGGCGTTGGTGCCGCCGCCGGGGTTCAATCCCCGCGCGCATCAGTTCGTGAAAGGCGAGCATCTCGAATCGTGTCCTTATCAATATCTCGATTGTCCCAAGCATTTCGACGGGCCGAATAAGTTTACCTTCCGGACGCTGTTCTGGTGGGGCCATCATCTGGCCTGTGCGCTGATTCTCGAAGGAGACGGCATCAAACAGTACAAGAGGAATCTCGTCGACCGGTTTCATCAGGTGGCCGGGCATGAATTGGAACTGTCGCTGGCCCCGACCTTGTGGGAATGGAAGCGAGGGGAAGGCTATACGCTTCCGATCACGCACGATCGCAAGGCGCAGATCGCATCGGTGCTGGCTGAGCGCCGGTTCATCAAGATCGTGCGGTTCGTGCCGATGACTGATCCCCGCCTGCGAGCGGGCTTGCTTCCGGAGCTGAGCCGGGAGATCTTCCGGTCCATGCTGCCCATAGTGACGTCCTGATGAGCAGTGTTCGGGAATTGTCTCCGGATGCCAACTTGGGTAGACTGGGCCAGCGTCGGCGCACAATCTATGTTTAGCGTGAGGAGGCGTCTGTGAAATCAATGATGCTGAGGTCTGTCATCGGAATGGGCGTGATCGGGGCGATGGCGCTGACGGTCGGATGTGTCGGAAAGGGCGACACCCGCTACCTCGACGTCCGGACGCCGGTTGTGGCGGTGGCGTCCCAAGAGCAAGAGCCGGTCAAGATTGTGATCGAGCCGTTTGAAGATCGCCGGGCCGACAAGAGCAGGATCGGGCAGCGCACGCATCTCTGGGGCGGCGTGACCGTATTCAATGTGGCCGGTGAGCGTCCTGGGGAAGTGATTGCCCAGGCTCTGGCGGACCAGCTGAAAAGCCGCGGATGGCGCGGGCGTCCCTGGAAAGTGCAGGTCGGCCAGAGCTCGCTGGTGTCGGATGCCGATATCGTGATCAGCGGCCAGGTGCAAGAGTTTTCCGCAACGGCCAAGAGCCGGGTGTTTTCGACCGTGATCAATACCAGTAATAAGCTGAGTGTTCAGGCGCAGAATTTGAGCGACAAGAGCACGACGATCCGGAGCGTCGAAGGGGCTCAGAGCACCACCGTCTTCTGGTTTGCCGAAGAAGATGTGCAGGATCTGCTGACGTCGACGCTGAAAGACGGCATCGACCGGTTTATCGCGGACACGATGATCTCCGACCGCGCACTCAGACCGGCCCACTAAGCGCGGCGGCGACGGAGGGATTCGGAAGAGTGCGTGAGCGGCGCTGGGAAACAACGACTCCGCTGACGTTCAGCCAGGTTCTGGCAGTCGGAGAACGGCTGGCTGCGCTGGGATTGAAACCGGCGGTGCCTGCGCAGGACGTCATCTGTTATGTCGAGGAATGGACGGTCTCCGCGCCGGACGAATTCGATCAGCTCGATCCCTGGGCCACGGAAGACGTCACGCTCGTGCATGTGCGCGAAGGCTGGCGGGGCGATTTCTTCCTGCTGGCCGGCGCCTACCACACGGTCTTCCAGCGGTATCAGGATGTCGGCACCTATTGTTCGGTGAGCCACCCCTGGCGCATCCGCGAGCCGCTGCGGCGGCATGAACCCCGCAGCATGTTCTGGCTCGGATTCCGGCACGCCCATTCCTTCCTGCGCATCCGCCTGCAGACGACGGACGTGATCACGCCGGGGGAAACGCGCGCAGACAGCGACCGTACGGAGTGGCTGGACGAACGGCGAGCCGCGTTTCTCGACGCCATCACGATTCTGGAACTACCCATCGAAACGCTGATCGAGAGGGATCAGGTCATCCTGCGTCCGGCGGATCCTGCCACGCCGTTTTTCTGTTCCTGGCCCGATGCCTTCGGTCCCTGCCAATTCGAGTACAACACGACGGACGCCTACGAGTTTCTGGTGCCGGCCAGCAAGCTGGCGGCGACCTTCACGCCTGAGCCGGCCGGCGTCAGGGCCTATCTCACGGGGTTTTCCGAGGAGGCGCTGACCGAGTTCGCGTCGATTGAAGCCGGTGAACCGGGCGCCCGGTTTGCCTATCGCTGTTCGGTCCATTGTCCGTTGGACGAGTTGCCGGAAGTGTTGGAAGCGATCCGGCCGGACGGTCGCTTGTATGCCACGCTCTGTGAGTTCCAAACGCAGGCGGTGTTGCCGGAAGGGGACGATGCTTCGGCGATCATCGGCATCGTCGGCTTGAACGGGCAGTTCCAGATCGAGGCCAGGCTGAACCGGGCTCCGCTCAAAGAAGAAGCCATGAAACCCTGGCTGGAGCGATTGATCGGGCATCCGGTGGCGTACGCGCCGCTTCCTGCATTTATCTAATGGACAGCTGGCTTTCGATTCTAGAATTTCATTGAAGAAACCCTTCGGATTTCGCACAGTGTTGGCATGAGCCCGCTCGCGAAAGTCCAATCTCTCCTCACCAAACCCTTCATGCCGGCGGTGTTTTTTCTGTCCGGCGTCACCTACGATACCCTCACGCTCACGCGCATCGACCGGCTGCAGGACAATCTGCTGCTGCTGATCTATTTGCTGCTGCTGGGCGTGCTCATCGTGTTGACCGGCCGGTTGGGAATCGAGCCGCCGCCGGATCGGGAGCACCTGGCGTTGCTTTCGCCGTTCGGCCGGTGGGTGCTCCATGCAAGACCCTATTACCCGATGGCGGTCCAGTTTCTGCTGGGCGGGCTGTTCAGCGCCTATGCGATTTTCTATTCCCGCAGCGCAACTCTGACGAGCAGTGCAATCTTCTTTGCCCTCTTGATTCTGCTGTTGGTCGGGAACGAGTTTCTGCGCGACCGGTTGTCGAGCTTGCGCCTGTTGATCAGTCTCTATGCGCTGGTCTGTTTCGCCTTCTTCACGTTCTTTCTGCCGGTGATGACCGGGCTGATGAATATGGTCGTGTTTCTCGCGGGCGCCGGCTTGACCGCGATGGTCACGCTCCGTGTCGTCCAGTTGATCTATCGCAACAATCCGGATCGGTCCAAACGTGAGGCCGTCGGCGTCACGGCGCCGGCCTTCGGGCTCATTGCGCTGCTGGTGGGATTTTACTTTCTGAACTGGATTCCGCCGGTGCCGCTCTCGATGAAGTTCGGCGGCATCTATCGTGAAGTGCAGCGGCAGGGGGATCAGTTTCTCCTGACCTACGATCGCCAATGGTACGAAGTCTGGAAGCGGTCGGAGAATCCCTTCCCCGCCGACGAGCCGATCTATTGCTTCACCGCCGTCTTCGCCCCGGTGGCGCTGGATGCGACCGTCTACCACCATTGGTACTTCCGCTCGAACAGCGGCAAGCCTTTCACCCACGCCGACAGGATTCCCATCAAGATTTCCGGCGGCCGCGAAGGCGGCTATCGGGCCTACACCTTCAAGCAGCGGCTCGATCCGGGCGACTGGCGCGTGGATGTCGAAACGGAAGACGGGCGCATCGTCGGGCGCGTGTCCGTCCAGGTCGAACAACGGAACGAACAGCCAACTGCGCTGAAGACGCTGTCCTACCGATGAAACGCCTGAGCGGACTCAAGTTATTGGAAGAACGGGACGGGGAAGGCCGACAGGTCGAGAAGGGCGATCGCGTCGTCTACAACATCAGAATCTTTCTGAACCAGGGCGATGAGGTTCCGCTCAACGAAATCCATGCTAAGCAGGTTCCCAAGGAGATGATCCGGGTCGTCGATGGCGTTACGTTCATTGACCGCACGATCGTACTCGGCCAGCGCCAGGCCATTGCCGGGATCGAACATGCGCTACTGGGCATGAAAGCCGGCGGCTATCGAAAAGTCCGCATCAGCCCGCATCTGGCCTATCGGGACAAAGGCATTCCGGATTTGATTCCCGCAGATGCGGTGTTGACTTGCGAGATCCTGCTGCGGGCTCTTGCTCAAGAGAGTACTGTTCGACCACAATGAGTCGGCGACAACTCGCACAGTGTCCCTCCAGTCCCAACTGCGTGTCTACCCAGGCCACGGATGGATGCCATGCCAGCGTGCTATTGGCGGGGATGGATGTGGGTACAGACAATACGGGAGAACTCGTGTAGAATTTTGCTTCGTTAGGGAGGGTTGTTATGAGTGATATCAAACAACTTGAACGCACCGTCTCGAATCTTTCCCCGAAGGATTTGGCCCAATTTCGGACGTGGTTTCTAGAGTTTGACGCGCGTGTGTGGGATGAGCAGATTGAGACGGATCTCAAGGCGGGGAAGCTGGGTGCGCTGATTGCCGAGGCGCGTGCCGAGTTTGATCAGGGCAAAGCCAGACCGCTGTGAAGCATACGGCATCGTCGCGATTCTGGACGGCGTATCAAACACTTCCAGCCGACATTCGTTCATTGGCCGACAAGAATTTTGACCTTCTGAAATCCAATCCACATCATCCGTCTCTTCATCTGAAGCGCATTGGAGAACTATGGTCAGCGCGAGTTGGTGATCATTACCGGGCGCTTGGCTTCGATGTGCCAGATGGAATCAACTGGTTCTGGGTTGGCACCCATGCCGACTATGACAAAATGATCAAACAATGAGTTCTGTTGAGAGTCTAAAACAACTCCGTCCCTGCCCCTCCAGTCCCAACTGTGTGTCTACCCAGGCTACGGATGAAGGCCATGCCATCGCGCCGTTTCGGTACCGCAAGTCGCGGGCTGAGGCGAAGGAGTTGCTCAAGGCCATTGTTCAGGCTATGCCGCGTACCAAACTCGTCGAGGAAGACGAGTCCTACCTGCATTACGAATTCACCAGCCTGCTGTTCAGGTTTGTCGATGATGTCGAGTTCCTCTTCGACGACGAAGCCAAGACTATCCATTTCCGCTCTGCCTCACGCACCGGCTACGGCGACTTCGGCGTCAACCGGAAGCGGATGGAAGAGATCCGGTCCCTCTTTGGCGACAGGCTCTAGCGCTATTCGGTAATTTTCTTGGGAGTTATCCGGTCGCTTGCTATGCTTCCAGAGCAGGAGGCTGGATATCATGGGTTTCAAACGAAAAGGGGCGCGCGTCGAGGTGAGCCATGCCGGCCGTTTGCAGCGAGGGTCACTTTCGGTGCCGTGCAAAGTGCTGGATGTCAGCGAGACCGGCGTCAAGATTGAGAGCCGCCTCTTCGTAAAAAGCGGAGATGCCCTTCAGCTGGTGATCGAGTTGGATAACGGGCGGACGTTGAATTGCGGTCTCCAGGTCGTCCATGTGCGGTCCCCGAAGTTCGGCGCGACGATCACTGTGATCAGTCCGGAGGATCGTGAGCGGTTGGCCCATATTCTCGACGACCATGTGCAGAATAGTTTTTCCCGCCGCTAGAGGGTGAACGCTACAGCTTGCGGCAGGCCTCCGCGGGGGTGAGTTCCGCTTCGGACAATTCCAGCTTCGAGAGATAGGCCCAGCCCATCAGGTAGCCCAGGTGCCGGTAGGCTTCGAATTCTTCCAGCTCATACCACTGAAACACCGTACTCGTCTGAGGAAACTCTTTTCCCTCCGGCGCCTCGACGATCTTCGCCACCTTTTTGATGGCCAGTTGCGCCCGCTCGCGGGCCCGGTCGTCGGTGATCATGGTGAGGAGCCGGTTGCCGTCCAGATGGGTCGGATTCGTGGGAGGACTGACCAGCGGCGCTTCGGCCGACGGGCGGCCGGTTTCCGGATCGGCGCTGACGAAGATTCTGCCCGGCGCGGCCAACGACGGGTTCTTTTTGAAGAGGGTCGGGTTGTACGCATAGGGCTTCAGGTAGTGAAGGACGGTCGGGGTGCCGTCAGGGCGTTTGACCCAGAAGCGCCGGTACCAGACGATCTCGTGTTCCTCCGGAATCTCGCCGCACCATTCGACGCCTTCGCCGAAGTAGCTCTTCATCCGCTTCTGTAAATTATGCAGGTAGTCGTATTGCCAGGTGGTGTCCAGGGTGGCATCGCCGACGATGATGTGGCTGACCTGGCGGCGTAAGAGCGTCTGGACGCCCAGGTTGTCATAGAACGAGCCGTCGGTGATCTCAATCCACCGGCTTTTCGTATCCGGCCAGATCCGTTGAATCGTCATCATCAGGAAATAGTCCCAGACGGTGGTGACGGGGGTGTTGAACCGTCGGGCATAGTTCCAGGTCTGATATTCGTTATTGATATTGAACGGGGCCGTGCCGAACCGGAACAGCAGGCGGGCCACGTCGTTGCGGTACCATTCCTCGACCAGACTGTCCAGGTCTAATCCCGCGCCCGAGGCAGTCATGGCCTGGGAGAGGCGCACGCAGGCGTCGGCGCGGATGCGTTCGGCGCGCGGTTTGTGGCAGGTGCCTTCGGTCGGATCCTCCACCACGACTTTTCTCGGGTTGAACCAGGCCGGCTTGCCGTCTTCGGTCTGGGCTTCGACCACGGGCAGCCCGAATCCGGCGCTCTGGATGTAGCCCAGGCCGTCGGAACCGGTGTAGTCGCGGGTGAACTCGAAGTTGTAGTTGTCCCGGTAGGGGCGGTTCGATTCGCCGTCATAGGCTCTGGGCCGGCCCCGGTTGACCAGGTTGCCGTTGATGATCAGATAGGGCGCATCGGCGTCCTTCCGGTTCAGCCGGACCAGGGGAGTCTCATGCTTCCCCCGCAGGTACGTCAGCTGGATCCGGTCTTCATAGGGCGTGAAGAGATGCAGCTCGTTTCCGATTTCCGGCGGCGTTTTGATGTGCAGGACCAGGTCCCAGAGATAATAGGGCAGCAGCCGCCAGGCATAGCCCCACATGAGCTTCGGCCCTTCCCAGAACCCGCCTTCCTTAATAAAGCCGGAATGGTGCCGCAGATGGGCGATGAAGTCCTGATGGGGATCGAGGAGTTTCCCCTGGTCCATCGTCTGGACCAGGTTGCCGTAGGCGTCATCCTGCTCCCGGCCCAAATGCGCGAGCATCCAGCCTGCAATGTAGGACCCTCCGGAGACGGTGCTCAGGTAGTCGATGCTCGGCAGGCGCTGCATATCGTGCAGCGATTGCAGCACCCCCAGGTGGAAGGTGGCGGAGCGGATGCCGCCGCCGGAGAAGGCCAGGCCGGTGAGATGCGGGGGCACCTGCAAGACCATCGGGACATGGTCGGCGACGCCGTTGGATGCGCCGCTGGCCACGGTGTTTCTCCGTTGCTCGATATAGGCGTACTCCTCCTGGTAATCCCGGACCAGCGAGGCCGGTTGATAGGTGAAGGCCCGCTGGCGAATCTCGTAGGTCTTGGTCGGAACGGTGTGGCAGGCGGAGAGGGCGGCCAGCAGGAGCAGGCCCGCGCCCGGCAGGCGGAGATAGCGCGATGGTCGCCGGAGGTCCGTCACAGGCGGCACTCTAGCGGAATTCCGGAAGTGAAGGAAGGGGGCGAGCCGGATGCTGCTTAAGGTTTGCTGCGGAGAGACCGAGAGGGACTGTACTAGAGAGACGAAGGCTCGCTGTGCTTTCCGTCGTCGGCCTTTTTGAGCGTCCTACTAGTGTTTGACCGGGGGGAGCTTCGGGCCCAGCCTGGTCGTATGTTGGAAGACGCATTTCGGGCAGGTGTAATGGACGAATTGCGCGCCGCCGACCAGGCGCTTCTTCATCGGCACCTTACACCAGGTGCAGAGGCGGTCGGGAAGTGTGGCTGCTGAAGTTGTTGGGTTCGTCATGGTGGAGCGCATTGTCACCGAGGGCCGCGAACCTTGTCAACCGACTCCGGTCGGCCCGGGCTGAAAAAAAGTTTCGGGGTCGCGTCTCAGCGAAAAATCTTCATGGTATAGTGCGATGCAGATGTCGTGCGCGCGTGTCTCCACATTCTCACTGAAAGGTCATCACCTATGAGTATCTCGGCTGGTTCCGAGTCGTCAATCTTACCAACCGGCACCCCTGCCGCCGCGTCCTTGCCTGTTCAGGACATGGTAGGACCCGGCAAAGCATGGGGCTTGTGCACTGCTGTCGATCTTCAGGATTGCAATCCCGACCTCATCCGTGATGCTGACCACATCAAGCGCTATGTCGTGGAGCTCTGTGAGCTCATCGGGATGAAGCGCTTTGGCGAGTGCCAGGTCGTGAATTTCGGCGAAGGTCGTGTGGCCGGCTATTCCATGGTGCAGCTGATCTCGACCTCATTGATCAGCGGCCATTTTGCCAACGACACCAACAACGCGTACCTCGACATTTTCAGCTGCAAGGGCTACGACCCTGCGGTCGTCGAATCCTTCTCGAAGGAATTTTTCGGCGCGCGCCGGAGCATGGCGACGGCCACACTCCGCTACTAATCAGCTCGCTGAATGGCTTGAGCGTGGGGGCCGCGGACCCGCGGCCCCCGTTGCCGCCACCTACGAACGTTCTTCTATCCATTCATGAAACCCACGACCATTGCCGAGTTTTTCCAGCTGTTGCCGGCCTCGCTCGATCGGGATGCCGCCGAAGATGTGACGGTTGTTTATCAATTCGATTTGAGCGGCGCCCAGGGCGGGCAGTACTCGGTGCAGGTGAAGGACGGGGCCTGTTCGGTGCAGCCGGGGACGCACGCCGATCCGCACGTCACGATCTCCATGGCCGGCGATGACTGTCTGAAGTTACTCAACGGCAAGCTCAATGTGCCGGCCAGCGTGATGACCGGCCGCCTCCGCGTGAGCGGCGACATGGGCCTGGCCATGCAGCTCAAATCGCTGTTTCCTACCCTCGGCTCCTGATCATCCGTTCGCCGCTCGTCGCCGTGGCGGAGTGATCGCCAGACAGGCGAACCCCGCTTGACGGCTCTTGTCCCTCTCTGCGAGGCTGTGACGCCGTTTGTTTGCCGTTTGCCTTTTATTCAGAAAGACGATCCGGTATGTCCATCCAGTGGTTCCCCGGTCACATGAATGCGGCCCGCAAAGAAGCGGCCAAGACGATGGAGGCGATCGATGTCATCGTCGAGATATTGGATGCCCGGATTCCCCAGGCTAGTTGCAATCCTCTGATCGAAGAACTGCGTCTGCCCCGTCAGCGCCCCTGCCTGAAAGTGCTCAACAAAGCCGATCTCGCCGATCCGGCCGTCACGAAGGTCTGGCTCGAACGGTATAACCGGCAGGAGGGCGTCACGGCAGTGGCCCTGTCTTGCAAGAATGCGGGTGATGCCGCCAGGATCCCCGGCCTGTGCCAGCAGCTTGCGCCCCATCGCAACAGCATCGTCAAGCCGCTGCGTATGCTGATCATGGGCGTTCCCAATGTTGGCAAGTCGACCCTGATGAACTCGCTGTTGAAACGGCGCATTGCCCGGGTCGGTGATGAACCAGCCGTGACCAAAGTGCAACAGCGGCACAAGCTGAACGACAAGATGGCCATCATCGATTCGCCCGGGCTGCTGTGGGGAACGATCAAAGATCCGCAGGTGGGCTTGTTGCTCGCGACGATCAATGCCGTCGGCCACACGGTCGTGGATGATGAAACTGTGGCAGAGTTTCTTGCCGGGAAGTTGCTTGACCGATATCCCGCCAGGCTCACCACCCGCTACGGGTTTGCGGTGGAGGGACTGACGAGTGCGAGGGTGATTGAAGCCATTGCCAGAAAGCGCGGCTGTCTGCTCGCCGGCAGCGGCGGGGCGCTGGATCGGGACAAGGCGGCAAGAATTCTGTTGGCCGATTATCGCGACGGCACGCTGGGCCGTACCAGCCTGGAAGTTCCGGGGCCTGAGGAAAACGCGCCGTCTGAACCGGCCTGACGGGCCGGACTGCGGTTACTCCGGCGCCGGAAGCGGGGTCGTTTGGCCCAGGGGAGCGGCGGGCTGCTGCTCCTCCGTTTCGAATTTCCTCGGGTTCCACTGTTCAACGATCATATACATCGTCGGCACAAGGAAGAGGGTCAGCAGGGTTGAGACGCTGAGCCCTCCGACAACGGACCGCGCGAGCGGCGCGTTGGTTTCTCCGCCGGTGCCCCAGCCGATCGCCATGGGGAGCAGGCCGAACACGGTCGCGAGCGAGGTCATCAGGATCGGACGCAACCGTGTGCGCGAGGCCGTGATGACCGCGTCCGCCAGCGCGAGGCCTCTGCGGCGCAGGACGTTTGTGTAATCGACGAGGAGCACGCCGTTCGAGACGACGATGCCAAGCATCATGATGATGCCCATCATCGACGTGGTCGATAGCGTCGTGTTGGTCAGGAAGAGGATCAGAATCACGCCGGGAAAGCCCATCGGCACCGAGAACATGATGATGAAGGGATCGATGAGCGATTTGAACTGCGCCGCCATCACCATATACACCAGGGCCAGCGCGAGAATGGTCGCGAACTGCAACCCCTGGAAGGTTTCCCGCTGCTGCTGAATTTGTCCGGCCAGCTTGATGGTGAACCCTGTCGGTAGCTGGATGGCGGCAAAGGCCGCTTCCAGATCATCGGCGATGGCGCCCAACGGGCGCGTGGTGGGATTGGCGGTGATGTGGACGACGCGCTGGAAATACTTCCGGTCGATCTTCACCGGCCCGGCGTTCAGTTTCAGCGAGGCCACGTTCTTCAAGAGCACCGGTTCGCCCGCCTTCGTCGTCAATAAAATGTTTTCCAGATCGGTCAGGTCTTTGCGGTGCTCTTCGGCCAGCCAGGCGCTGATGTAGTACTCGTTGCCGTTCTGCGGGTCGGTATAGATGATCGGGTCGGTCTGGCCGTTGCCGTTGAGCGAGAACAGCACGGCATTGGCCACGTCCGTTTCGCTGATGCCGAGCAGCGCGGCTTTTTCCCGGTCCACCACCACGTTGATCTCCGGGTAGTTTTCTTCCCGGCTCACTTCGATGTCGGCGATCCCCGGGATCTTGTGCATGGCGTCTTCGACCTGGCGGATCACGCCGCGCGCTTTCTCAAAGTCGTACCCGTAAATCTCCACGTCGATCGATTTCTGTGAGCCGAAGCTGGTCACCCGTTTCACTAATCCACCCGGATCGAAGAACATGGCGACGCCGGGGAAGAGCTTGATGATCTTCGGCCGCACATCGTTCATGACCTGCACCTGGTTCCGCTTCCGTTTATCCGGCGGGGTGAGGTAGACGGAGATGACCGAGGTGTGCGGGCCGGTGTTGGGATTGAAGAGGGAGGAACGGCCTTGGGCGAGGACCCCGGTGCTGGAGACCATCGTTTCCAGTTCGTCGGGCGGAATGTTTTCCCTGAGCACCCGTTCGACTTCGGCGACCTGCTGTTCCGTTTTCTCCACGCGCTGGCCGACCGGCGCGCGCAGCACGATGCGGAACTGGCTTTCGTCCGAGACCGGCAGGAATTCTGTGCCGATCATCGGGAGCAGCATGAGGGAACTGACGAAGATCAGGACGATCGCAGCGATGAACAGGCGACGGTGCGCGAGCACCCAGCGCAGCGAATCCTCGTAACGGCGATCCAGCGACTCGTAGCGGTCCCGGCTCCAGTCCATGATGTGCACGAACCAGGCCGGCATCGACCGGTGCGCGTCCTGTTCGGGTTTCAGAAACTTGTAGCAGAGGGCCGGCGTGACGGTGCGCGAGATGAAGAACGAAGTGAAGAGGGCGATGGCGATGGTGACGGTCAACGGAATCAGCAACAAGCGCGCAATGCCGACGACGAAGAACATGGGCAGGAAGACGACCACCGTCGTGACGGTCGACGCGAAGATCGGCATGGCGACCTCGCGGGCGGCTTCCAGGATGGCGTCCCAGCGGCGCGGCGTTGTGTTGAGGTGCCGCTGAATATTTTCCAGTTCGACGATCGAATCGTCGACGAGCCGGCCGATACCCAGAGCCAGGCCGCCCAGCGTAAACACGTTCAGCGTCTGGCCGGTGAAGTAGAGCACGATAAAGGTCACCAGGATCGACAGCGGAATCGAGACGGAAATGATCAGGGTGCTCGTCAGATTGCGCAGGAAAATCAGAATGACGGCGGCGGCGAGCAGGGATCCGTGCAAGGCTTGCTCGATCAGGTTCTGAATGGATTGGCGGATGTAGACGGATTGATCGAAGGAGATGCCGAGTTTCACGCCGGGCGGAATGCCGATCATCTTGGGGAGTGCCGCGCGCAGGGCATCCACGACTTCGACGGTGTTGGCGATGGGCTGTTTATTGACGCGGAGATACACGGCCCTGGTGCCGTCGGTGCGGACGATGTTCGTCTGGATGTCGGAGGAGTCGGTTACGGTTCCGACGTCGCGGACGCGGACCGGGTTGCCCTGCTGATTCACTTTGACGATGACGTCTTGAATCGGATCGACGGTCTTGAATTGATTGTTCGTGAAGACGTTGTAGTCGAGGTTGCCGGCTTTCAGGTCGCCCGACGGCAGGATCAGATTGGCTGCTTTGACGGACTTGACGACGTCGAGGATCGAGAGTCCGCGCGCGTTGAGCAGGGCCGGGTCCAGATTGATGTTGATCTGGCGGATCTTGCCGCCTTCCACCGTGGCGGCGGCGACATTGGCGATCTGCTCGATCTGCGGGGCGATAGTGTTGTACGCCAGATCGTAGAGCGCCCGTTCGTCGAGGTCGTCACTGGAGACGGTAACGAACG
>CAYPOR010000039.1:28609-33305 GCA_964412445.1 uncultured Nitrospira sp. | reverse complement strand
AAGATGACGGCATTCCCGTCCTGCTGCCGGCTGCGAATCGTGCCGACGCCATCGACATGCCCGGCGACCAGATGCCCGCCGATACGCTCGCTCAACTTCATGGCCCGTTCCAGATTCACCGGCGTGCCCGACGCAAGCAGGCCCAGCGTCGTGACAGAAAGGGTCTCAGGGGAGACTTCCACCGTAAAACTGCTATCGCTTCTGGAGATGGCCGTCAGACAGACTCCGTTCACACTCACACTGTCGCCGATCTTGAGATCGCTCATGACCGTCGAGGCCAGCAGCGTCATGCTCGTCCCCGCCAGCGTCTTCTCCAGCGAAATCACTGCGCCCATTTCTTCGACAATGCCGGTGAACATCAGTCTGTCCTCATATTGATGTGCAACAATCGCGTTCGCGGGGGCATTATAGCACCGGCCTATCGATTCCTCATCGTCATCCAGAAGACCATCGCAGCAGCAACTTGCAGAATCGCGATGACCGTGAAGGCTCCGGCGTAACTCATGTTGGCGATCAGGATGCCTGCCAGCAACGGCCCGCTCGCGTGGCCGATGTCGCCGATAGTGCCCTGCATGCCCATTCCAGCCCCCAGCGTTTTGAACTCCGAACTATCCGCGACAAAAGCGGATGAGGAGGAGGACACGACGGCTTCGCCGAAGCCGAATCCGGCCGAGAGCAACAGCAGCACCGCAAAGATCGAGACGTGCGGCATACAGACGAACGTGATTGCACAGATCAGCAGGCCGGTGATGATCAGGGGCTGCCGCCCCACCCGGTCGGACACGCGCCCCATGATCGGTTTGGAGAAGAATGACGTGCCGGCCTGTACGCTGAACAAGAGCCCGACTTCCCCAGGATTCAGCCCCACCGTGAGGCCGTAGAGAGGCAGAAACGCCATGAGCGCGCCGTTGGCGATCATCTTCGCGCCGTCGGTCGCGCTGGTGATGAGCACCTTGCGGTTCTGCGCCACGATGGCGAATCCCTTCCACATCTCCGCCAGCAGCGGCCGCATCCCCTTCTGCTGCACGCGCGGCGTCGCCACGTCCAGATGCAAACTGTAAAACAGCAGGATCGCAATACAACCACAGATGCCGGCTGTCACGAACGCGAAATCGAACCCGGCCACATGGGCGAGGTACCCGCCGACGAACGGCCCGAGCAACGCTCCCGACTGCGTGCATGCGGTGTACGTCCCAAGCGCCGCGCCCCGGCGCTCGCGATACAGCTCCGCGACCGTGGCCAAGGCACTCGGAGCAAAGATGGCCGTTGCCAGGCCATGCACGAATCGCAGGGCCGTCAGGCTGTTCAGATCCGTGATGAACAGATAGAGAAACGGCGGCAGGCCGAACGCGACGACTCCGATACGCAGCAGAAATCGCCGTCCATAGATATCCGACAAGGCCCCGGAGGGCAGTTTGAGCAACACGCCGGTCAAGGTCGACACCGACACGATCAGCCCGATCCGCTCGGGGCCTGCTCCGAGCTGTTCGGCGAACAGCGCCAACACCGGCATCCGCACCATGTTGTAGCTGATGAAACAGAAGATCCCGACGGTGCAGATGAGGAGAAAGCTGCGTGATGACGTCATCGCGAGGCCGGTCCCTTCTCATAAATAGTCGCGGCACGGGGTATCGCCGCGAGGGCCTGCTTCAAGAACTCCACATCCTCCGGCGGCAACGGAGGCGGATCGCTCGCCTCGAAGAGTACGCGATCGGGATGCCGCCGCATTTCCAATCCAAGCTGGTTCACCGCCTCGACCCCTTTCATCAGTTTGCGTGACACTGTGCGCCCCACCAGCGGACGCAACAGCGACACAAAACCAGCCAGAATCCGATTATCCAGCCTCGTATAGGACACCAGCGTCGTCTCTACGGCCTCATGACCGGCGGCGTCTTTCACCGGCGCCATGCTGAGCAGCACCACGGCCTTGCCGGTCACATGCGGCAACAGTGTGCTGTGGTGCGACCCTTCCAGATAATACAGGCGATGACGGAGATCCTGATAGACCAGCTCGACCAACCCCTCCGTCCCTTCACCGTCGTTTCCCCAATAGCGGCCTGGCCCCCGCTGCTCGGCCTTGTACAAGCCTAATTCCAGACGATTCACGAGCGCCGCGGCGACAGGCGGGCGATCAAGCAGATACACATAGACCGACTCCTGCAGCGGAGTCCTGACCGGTCCGACTTTGTTGGCGGTCGTGAAGTCATCGATGATCGGCTGGAGGCGGCAGACCCAGGCTGGATCGACATGTTCGACGGGAAAAGTGACGCCGGCATGTTGCGGAGCGATGTGACAGGATTCCGCCTGCGCGTGCCCGGACCACAGGCTGACAAGCAGAAGGGCCAGGCTGATTGCACTCGCATGAATCCGAATGGCAGCGCCATCGTTCATGGCGCAGGCTTCGACACCTGAACGGGCAGTTGCACGGTAAAGAGCTGCCGGGGATCTTTGCGCGCCCGCGCCTGGCGCAGGAGCGTTTCCACCGACGGTGTGACCATTCCCTCAAATGAAACCTGGTGGTTCGTCACGACGGTCACGGGCTTGGCCACATCCACCAGTTGATCGTTCAGAAACAGCGTGTAGCGTTGCACAAGCCCCGTCTCGACTTCGATACGATTGGGCGCGGTCACCGACACATCCAGCCTGGCGTAACGCTTCTTCCTGGTCAGCTCATCGCGTTTGGACACCAGATCGTCCGCAAAGGCGGCGATGGGATCGGTCGCGTCGATCCGCACCCAGCCGAAGGGTTGAAAATGACTGGCCTCGCGAACCACCGTCAGCGTGGTGGGCAAGGGGTTCCGATGCCGGGCGTTGAACCAGGCGACCAGATCGGGCAACTCTTCGCGCGGGAAGAAATGGCCGCCGGCCATGGGATGCTCGCGTTCATGCTCTCGGTAGATGTGCGGATAGCCGATCGCCGCCAGCTCGCGCGAGATCGTCCGGCTCAACTCCACCGGCATGACCTGATCCTTGGCTCCGTGAATGATGTAGACCGGCGTCGTCCGCAGATTGGCGAGAAACGGCATCAGCACGTCATCGAGTCCGCTGGCCATCGGAGCAATCCCTGCGAACCGCTGCGCATGGTGCATCCCGATCAGCCAGGTGCCGATCCCGCCGTTCGACATGCCGGTGAGAAACACCCGGTCCGGATCGACGTGATACTGCGCCTGCACCCGTTCGATGACGGCCAGCACAAGATCCTCCGCCTGCCTGGTAAACCAGGCGCCGGATGGATAGGTCGGACACACCAGAATGTAGTCGTCGCCCAGGCGATTCTGCCAGCGCTCCAGATAGGCATCGCCGGAAAAGCCCGCCCCGTGCAGACACACGACCAGCCCGTATCCCTTCCCGGGCTGATACGTGACCGGAACCGAGAGCGCATAGTGAAAGGGACGGCCGCGCACCGTGATCTGTTCCTCTTCCATCGTCCCGACCGGCAGGGCCTGATAGGCTCGCCCGGTCTGGATGGCGCGGCTGATGTGATCGATTGAGACCTCAGGATTGGCAAGGAGTCGTTGAAGGGTCGCGTCCGCCTTCGCACTGTCCGGTTCGTCGAGGTAGGACAACACGTCGCCGGTCGGATCATGAACGGGAGGCTGCGGCTCCGCAGACCAAGCCGGTTCCACTCCTGCCGCAAGAGCACAGCAGGCCAGCAGGAGATACAGATAGCGCCGGATCGTGAACGGTTTCGTCATGGCTCCATTATACGTCGCCTTCGACCACAACATCGCTTCCCAGGATCCTGGTGCGCACCTGCGTCAATTTCCAGGCATCGGCCAGCCGGCGCGGACTTACACCCCCGATCACGCCTTTCGATGCCGCCCCGCCCAGCAGCGTCGGCGCCACGTACAGCTGCACATGATTCACGAGCTTGGCCTTGAAGAACGCCGCGTTTAATTCCCCACCTCCCTCGACCATCGCAGAGGTCATCCCGCGCTGACCCAGGACTGCAAGGAGATGCGTCAGCGATACATGGCCGCCGCGACTCGGGAGCTGCAGCACTTCGATGCCCTGCCGTTCGAGTGCCCGCCGCCGTACCGGAGAAGCGGCCTTGGTCGTCGCAATAATTGTCCTGGCACAGGACTGTTGCGTGAGAATGTTAGCCGCAGGGGAGATACGCAATGTGCTATCGACCACAATCCGCACAGGCTGAGTCGCTGACAGGGCCGTCAGCCCGGGCGATTTTCTCGCCGTCAATGTCGGGTTGTCTTTCAACACTGTCCCGATGCCCACAATCACGACATCCACGGCACTGCGCAGGCGGTGAACCTCCTGCCGCGATCGCAGTCCGGTAATCCACTTGGACTCGCCCCCTGCCGTGGCAATCTGTCCGTCGAGAGTCATTCCCGCCTTGAGCGTTACATAGGGACGCTTGGTGACGATCCAATGGCAATAGGCCCGATTCAACGCTGCCGCATCGTTTCGCGCCACTCCGACCGTGACGGACAATCCGGCACGACGCAATTGCGCAAGGCCTTTCCCGCTCACCGCCGGGTTGGGATCGGGCATGGCGACCACGACACGCCGTACGCCTGCTTGAATCACCGCCGGCACGCAGGGAGGAGTCCGCTTCTTCAGATGGCTGCAGGGTTCGAGTGTAACGTAGAGCGTGGCGCCGCGCGCCTGCGATCCGGCCCGGCGTAGCGCGAGGATTTCGGCGTGCGCTTGTCCGGCTGCGTGATGATAGCCTTGACCG
>CAYPOR010000039.1:0-28509 GCA_964412445.1 uncultured Nitrospira sp. | reverse complement strand
TAGCGCGAGGATTTCGGCGTGCGCTTGTCCGGCTGCGTGATGATAGCCTTGACCGACGATACGGCCCTTGGAAACGACAACAGCCCCAACCATCGGGTTGGGGCTGGTCTTACCTTGACCCTTCGCAGCAAGGCGAAGGGCCTGACTCATATAATGGAGATCTCGTGTGCGGTCTGTCACCGTTTCTTGCGGCCGGATGAAGACTTTTTGGCCGCCGGCTTGGCCCGCTTCACGGACTTTGAGGCCTTCGCGGATTTCACGGTCTTGGCGCGCGCCGGCGCCGTTTTCTTGGATGCCGCCGGCTTGACGTCCGCTTCGGCGATGGCCGCCTGTGCCGCCGCCAGCCGCGCGATCGCCACACGGAACGGCGAGCAGCTCACATAGTCCAACCCGAGTTGATTGCAGAACTCGACGGAGCTCGGATCGCCGCCGTGTTCGCCGCAGATACCGAGCTTGATCCCCGGCCTCGACTTGCGCCCGCCGGCGATCGCCGTCGTCATCAACGATCCGACGCCTTCCCGGTCGAGCGTGGCGAACGGATCCGTATCCATGATCTTCACGGTACGATAGTGATCGATGAATTTCGCGGCGTCGTCGCGGGAGAATCCGAAGGTCGTCTGGGTCAGATCGTTCGTCCCGAACGAGAAGAACTCGGCTTCTTCCGCGATCCGTTCGGCGGTCACGGCGGCGCGGGGCAATTCGATCATCGTCCCGACGAGATAGGAGAGCTTTACGCCGTACCGCTTCATAGTCTCCTGCGCGACTTCGCGGATGAGATCCTTCTGCGACTTCATTTCCGCCACCATGCCCACCAGCGGGATCATGATTTCCGGCACGATCTTCTTGCCTTCCTTCGCCAGCTCGCAGGCCGCCTCGATGATGGCGCGCGCCTGCATGCGCGTGATCTCCGGCATCGTAATGCCCAACCGGCAGCCGCGCAGCCCCAGCATCGGATTGAATTCGTGCAGTTCTTCGACGCGCGCGAGCAACCGGCGCTGCTCCTCCAGCTTGGCTCCGTCCTTGCCTGTCAGCTCAAGCTGGGCGATCTCCACCATCAGCTCTTCGCGCTTCGGCAGAAACTCGTGGAGCGGCGGATCGAGCAGCCGAATGGTCACCGGGAATCCCTCCATCTCGCGATAGAGTCCGATGAAATCCTGCTTCTGCAGCGGCAACAACTGCTCCAGATATTTTTCCCGGTCTTCCTTCGTACGGGCCAGAATCATCTTCTGCATGATCGGAATACGGTCTTCGGCAAAGAACATATGTTCCGTGCGGCAGAGCCCGATCCCCTCGGCGCCGAACCCCCGGGCGATCTTGGCCTGGTCCGGCACGTCGGCGTTCGCCCGCACCTTCAGCCGTCGCACACCGTCCGCCCATGAAAGGATGGTCGAGAAAAGCTGATACTTCTGCGACTTCTTCGCATCCAGCTTCCCCTGCACCACTTGAATGATCTCGGATTCCATGACGGGAATATCGCCGTCGTACACATTGCCGGTCGACCCGTTCACGGACAGATAGTCGCCTTCATGGAACACTTTCGACCCGATCCGCACCGATTGCGTATCGATGACTTCGACAGCTTCGCATCCGGCCACGCACACTTTGCCCATCTGTCGCGCCACGACCGCCGCGTGCGAGGTCATGCCGCCGCGCGCCGTCACAAAGCCGGTCGCGGCGTTCATGCCATGAATATCGTCGGGGCTGGTTTCATCGCGGACCAGCACGACCCGCTGCCCGGCCGCCTTCATTTCGACGGCGCGATCCGGCGTCAAGGCGATCTTTCCCGCCGCCGCTCCCGGCCCGGCCGGCAATCCCTTGCCCAACGGCGTGGCTCCCGCTTCCGATTGCGTGTCGAAAATCGGATAGAGATACTGCGCAAGCTGATCGGGTCCGACCCGCTGCACCGCCTCACGCTTGGTGATCAAGCCTTCTTTGACCATCTCGACGGCGATCCGCACGGCGGAAATCCCGGTGCGTTTCCCGACGCGCGTCTGCAACATGTAGAGCTTGCCCTCCTGGATCGTAAATTCCAGATCGAGCATGTCGCGGTAATGTTTCTCCAGCCGCTTGTAGGTATGTTCCAATTCTTTATAGGCGGGCGGCACGGTCCGGCCCAACTCCGTAACCGGCAGCGGCGTCCGGATTCCGGCGACCACATCCTCGCCCTGCGCATTCATCAGACATTCGCCGAAGAACTTGCGTTCGCCCGTATTGGGATCGCGCGTAAACGCCACGCCGGTTCCGCTGGTGTCGCCCATGTTCCCGAAGACCATGGCCACGACGTTGATCGCCGTACCCCAGTGATCCGGAATGCCGTTCAACCGGCGATAGGTGATCGCCCGCGCGCCGTTCCAGGAGGAAAACACCGCGTCGATCGCCAGCTTCAGCTGATCATTGGGATTATCGGGGAACTCTTTCCCTGTTTCTTCCCTGACCAGCGACTTGAACCGTTCCACGAGATCGCGTAAGGCGCGCGCATCGAGCTGCGTCTCATGCTTCACGCCCATTTCTTCTTTTTTGTGATTCAGGATGGCTTCAAAATGTTCACGCGGCACGCCCATGACGATGCTGCCGAACATCGTGATGAACCGGCGATAGCTGTCCTGCGCGAACCGCTCATTCTTCGTCTTGGCCGCCAGGCCTTCGACTGTCTTGAGCGTCAGGCCGACGTTGAGCACGGTGTCCATCATTCCCGGCATCGACGCCCGCGCACCGGACCGCACGGAGACCAGCAGGGGGCGCTCCGGATCGCCGAATCCCATGCCCATCGACCGTTCGACCCGCTTGAGCGCGGCCAGCGCCGTATCCCACATCCCGGGCGGATACTTCTTCCCCAGCTTGTAGTACTCCACGCAGGCTTCCGTCGTGATGGTAAATCCGGGCGGCACGGAAATGCCCAGGTTGGTCATCTCGGCCAGGCCGGCGCCCTTGCCGCCCAGCAACTCTTTCATGTTGGACGTGCCTTCCGCCTTGCCGTCTCCGAAGTAGTACACGTATTTCTTTGCCACGCCTGCTCTCCTTTGCGATCGACTTACTGCACCTAGACGACTGGTCTGCCCGCAGACAATTCAAGTTGAAGCCGGTACCGCTTGACCAGATACCGCCGCATCAGCATCCCGAAAGCGATCACTGCCGCGACGAATGCGACAAAGCCCACGAGACGATAGTCCGCTTTGATCCCGCGATCGACGTAGTACCGCCCATCCTGGCCCTGACGGACTTTGGTATTCTTATCCAGCACGTGGGGCCTGCCCGTCGGATCGGAAAGATTGATCCATTCGGAGCAGAGGCGGATCGGCTCAGTCGATCCGGCGAGATGCTGCCAACTGAGACGGAGGCAGACGTCGTCCTGCGGATTGAACTGATCCTGCGTCTTGACTAACTCATCCAGGTTGACGCCGCTCACCCACATGCCGAACAGGAAAATCCCGTTGCACACCACGATCAGAACGATCGTGATGATCCTTGCGTACCGCTGAACACGGGAATTGCGCGACGCGTCCTCACCCTCTGCCTCAGTCCCAACCTGCGATGGGAAACTCCGCGCCATAGCTCCATGCCCCGACTAGCAGGCTGTTCAGAAAGGCCGTCCAGCCAGGCCGCAGCGAGCGCAGAGGCGAGGCGTACGTTCCAGTACGTTGAGCCTCTTCGTGAAGCAAGAACGCCGCTGGCGGCCTTTATCAACACCTGCTAGCTCCCTTGTACCACAATCTGGGAAAAGTCCGCGAATGACATGAAGAACTCGTCTACCTCTTTCAACAGCGACAACCGGTTGCTCCGCACGGCCTTGTCGTCGGCATTGACCATCACCGCGGCAAAGAAGGCATCGATGGCCGGCTTGAGACGGACGAGAGACTCCAGCGCCTTGCCGTATTCGCTCGCCTGCATCGAGGCCTCCATCCGCGCCCGCTCTTCCGATACCGCCTTATGCAGCGCGGACTCGGTGGCATCCTGAAAGACCGCCGAGGCGACCGGCTGACGATCCCACTGCTCTTTTTCAACCAGCCGATGCGCGCGCTTGAACCCGACGATCAACGGATCGAACTCGGTCCGGCTGGTCACCGCCTGCAACGCCTGCATTCTGGCCAAAAGATCCCGTAAGTCGAACGACTGACGATCCGTCACGCTCACCACGGCATTCACGACATCATCCCGCAACCCGTGGACGGTGCGGGCATAGTGACGTACCCGTTCAAATGCGAAGTCGACCAGCCGCTGCTGGCCGTCCCCCTGATTCGCGCCGGCCTTGATTCCTGCCGCTCCCACAATCGTGCGCGCTTCTCCGATGGCGCGGCCCAGATCCAACCGGATGCCGCCTTCCAGGAGAATGCGCACCACCGCCGTGGCATGACGGCGCAGGGCAAAGGGATCTTCCGAGCCCGTCGGCACCATGCCGACATGAAAGAAGGAGGCGAGACTGTCCAACCGGTCGGCCAGCGACAGGATCTGCCCTTCGGTCGATTCAGGAATCGGTCCCTCCATCGACTGCGGGCGATACTGCTGGAGGATGGCCTGGCACACCGCCGGCGCCTCCCCGTCATGCCGCGCATAGTAGCCGCCCATCACGCCCTGCAATTCCGGAAATTCTCCGACGATCCCGGTCAGCAGATCCGCTTTGCACAAAGCGCCCGCCCGCTCACAGTGCGTGACGACGGTTTCGTTCAGGCCCGCCTGTCTGGCGAGCAAACCGGCCAGCGTGGCCACACGCGCCTGCTTCTGCCCCATCGTCCCGATTTTTTGATGAAAGGTGACGCCGTCGAGCTTCGCGACTCTCTCCTGTAGTTGCGTCGCCCGGTCATCGTCGTAAAAGAACTTGGCATCGGCCAACCGTGCCGCCAGCACCCGTTCATTGCCCTCACGGATGAGCCCCATGTCCTTGACGCGATTGTTGGCCACCGCGATGAAATGCGCCACCAGCTTTCCGGTCGTCTTATGACGGAGCGAAAAGAAGCCCTGGTGTTCCTTCATCGAGGTGATGAGGATTTCTTCGGGGACATCCAGATACATATCCTTGAAGGACCCGATGATCGCGTAGGGCCATTCCGTCGTGTACACGGCCTGGTCGAGCAACGCCTCGTCTTCATTCAGCACAAATCCCGTTTTCTTGCACAACGTCGAAATCTGCTCGGCGATAATGGCCCGGCGGCGTTCCGGATCGGGAATGACGCCTTCTTTTTCAAGCGCCTTGACATAGGTCGCGCAATCCCGAACGACTACCCCTTGCTTCGAGCCGAGCACCCGGTGACCCCGCGTCCGGTTCCCCGCCTTGATCCCGGCGGCCTCGATCGGCAGAACCGCGCCGCCGAACAGCACGACCAGCCAGCGCACCGGCCGGGCGAACCGTACACCCGCTTCGTTCCATTTCATTGCTTTTGGGAAGGAGAGCTTCGCGACCAGCTGCGGCAGGAGTTCGGTCAAAACGGCTTTGGACGGACGCCCGTCCTCGCGCTTCACTGCAAAGAGATACTCGCCTTTCGGCGTCTGGCGGACCTGCAGATCCTGCACGGCCACGCCCTGGCCTGCGGCAAAACCGACGGCGGCTCTGGTCGGCTGTCCCGCTTGATCAAACGCCACCGTTTTCGACGGCCCCATGGCCTCCTTCATGACGGAGGCCTGCTGTGTGACCAATCCCTCGACCACCAGCGTCAGCCGACGTGGAGTTCCGAGTGTCCGGACGGCCTGGAACGTCAGTCGCTGCTCGGCAAGCAGCTGCTCGGCGGACTCTTTCAAGCGGGTCAACGCGGGACTGATGAACTGATACGGCAGCTCTTCGACCCCGATCTCCAGCAACAACTCCGCTGTCGCGGGAGCGGATCGCCCGCCACCCTTCTTCATGGACACACTGGCGCGAGACGGCTTCTGAGCTTTGGGCATAGGTTATGTCTTAGACGGTTAAGACCGCTTACTTGCGGCGGTCGATCGTGAGCGACGGGCTTGCTGCGCGCCCTGAGTCGTCGCCCGGGTCATGAGCGGATGCCCCATGGCGGCCCGTTCTTCAATGTAGCGTTCCGCGCATTGCCGGGCCAGCGCGCGAACCCGGGCGATATAGCCGGTGCGTTCCGCCACGCTGATGGCACCGCGCGCGTCGAGCAGATTGAACACGTGCGAGGATTTGATGCAGTAATCGTAGGCCGGGAGGGTCAAGCGCTTCTCGGTCTGCGCGAGCAGCCGCTTGCATTCGGCCTCATGGGATTGAAACGCCTGCATCAGCATCGCGACATCGCCCTCTTCAAAATTGTAGCGCGAGCCCTGCACTTCAGTTTCGTGATGGATATCGCCGTACTTGATCTGATCGGTCCAGGCCAGGTCATAGACGTTATTGACCTGCTGCAGGTACATGGCGATGCGCTCCGTCCCGTAGGTGATCTCGCCGGTGATGGGCGCGAGCTCGATCCCGCCGATTTCCTGGAAATAGGTGAACTGCGTAATCTCCATGCCGTCGAGACGGACTTCCCACCCCAGCCCCCAGGCCCCGAGCGTGGGAGACTCCCAGTCATCCTGGATAAACCGGATGTCGTGCTGCTTGGGATTGATCCCCAATTGCGCGAGGCTTTCGAGGTAGAGCTCCTGGATATTGTCCGGTGCCGGCTTCAGCACGACCTGGTACTGATAGTAATGCTGCATGCGGTTCGGATTTTCCCCGTAGCGGCCGTCTGTAGGACGACGACAGGGTTGCGGATAGGCGGCCCGCCAGGGTTCGGGGCCGAGAGAACGCAGGAAGGTGGCCGGATGAAAGGTACCGGCTCCCATCTCCATATCGTACGGCTGCTGAACGACGCAGCCCCGATCCGCCCAAAATCTGCTCAGCGTAAGAATGAGGTCCTGATAATTCACAAGCGATCCAATGATTGGTTCTAGAGAAGACTCATGATTGCCGATGGAGAAAAACAGCGTGCCAAGCTAACAAGAATGCGCGAACCCTGTCAAGCAACATTCCCTCATGGATCAAAGAGTTGCATCGTGTTTTCGCGGGAGAAATGAAACCGCGTATCGGCGCATCGTCCAAAGAATATCCCAATCCTGCGAGGATCCCGGCGCTTGACGAATCTGATCAGCCTCCATTAATGTGGCCAAACTTGACTAAGTCAATTGATTTTAGAAAGACGCGGCGTGAAGCTTTCCAAGAAAAGCGAATACGGGCTCCGGGCGCTCATCGAACTCACGCTCGCCTATGAACAGACGACCTTACAGCGGCATCAAATTGCCAAGCGCCAACATATTCCGATCGAATTTTTAGAGCAGATTCTTCTGGCGCTGAAACGGGCCGGATTACTGGCCAGCCGGCGCGGCCTCAAGGGCGGCTACACCCTGATCAAACCCCCAGGGGAAATCACCGTCGGGCAGGTGATCCGCATCCTGGATGGTCCGCTTGCCCCCATCGGATGCGTGAGCAAAACCGCCTATCAAAAGTGCCGGGATTGCCCTTATGCCGACAAGGCCCAGTGTCCCGTCCAACATGTGATGGGTCCGGTTCGCGATGCCATTGCCGGCATCCTCGATAACTGTACGCTCAATGATTTCGCAGCGAGTCACCGCAAGGGATAACCTATGGATGAGATCGTCCTCGTGCTTATTACGTTCGTCGCCGCGACCGTCAACGGCGCCCTGGGCTATGGCTTTTCATCGATTACGATGCCGGTGGCCCTGCTGTTCTATACGAATCGTATTCTGAATCCGGCCATGGTCCTGGTGGAACTGGTCCTGAATAGTTATGTCCTTTTTCTCAACCGACAGAACATCCCCAACATTTTCCGGCGTGTCGTGCCGATCCTGATCGGACTGGCCGTAGGCGTCGCCATCGGCAGCTATATCCTCTCGCTGGTGCAACCGGCCTGGGTCAAATTCGTCACCTACTTCATGCTGCTCCCGTTGATTCTGCTTCAGGCTGCCGGCATCCGCAAACCGATCAAAGCTGAAAAAACCATCGGCGTCCCGTTCGGAGTCGGCATCGGCA
The DNA here is from genome assembly GCA_964412445.1 of uncultured Nitrospira sp. GTDB lineage: Bacteria > Nitrospirota > Nitrospiria > Nitrospirales > Nitrospiraceae > Nitrospira_D. Next base: position 20,555 of record CAYPOR010000039.1, on the reverse strand, counting down.
CGCTCTATTCCGTCACGACCATTTCCGGACCGCCGCTGGCGCTCCTCTTCAACAATCAGGGATATGAAAAACAGGATTTTCGCGCGGCGCTGGGCGTGATCCGGGTCGCTGAAGCGACATTGACCGCCGTGGCCTACGGCATCATCGGGTTTTACAGCGTGGAGAGCATGAAGGTCATGCCCTACATCGTGCCGAGCGTGTTACTGGGTATTCCCCTCGGTGTATTCTTGATCCGTTGGATGGATCCGGAAACATTCCGGCGGCTCTGCATGAGCTTTGATGCCGTCGTCGTCGGATTCGGACTTTCACGAGTCCTCGTTGAGCTGAAACTCGCCAGTACCTTCACCACTTACAGCATTCTCTCGATTGTCGTGCTGCTGAACGCGTTTCTCCTCTATCGATACTTTCAAGGCCGGACAGCTCCTTCACCGTTCAGCAAGAGGTAGGATCGGAACGCTTCCGAGTCATACCCGCTTCTAAAATACGCCGTGCTTTTACTCATGTTCCCCCTCCTCCTCTTTACCCACAGGTGTAAGAAACGAAGGGATATCCCTACAGCCTCTACAGAATCAACTTCGTTGAAAAATCGCTTACCCTTCCTGCCCATGCAGGATAAACCATTCAAACTGCTCAAGATAGCCACAAAAAACCGCGAATAACTGCGCTCCCCGCTTAGAGTTTCAAAAACTTTCACCTTGGCCCGTTTGTTGCTGTGCTTGCTCCAGCAAAGGAGAACGAGGAATGGTTCTATTTACGTTGCTCATCGTGTCGGCCGTCGCGCTGAGCGCCGGCTCAACGCATGTGTAATTTAATTAGAGCAGCATCCTTCGAATCATTGGGATCGCGCCTCCACCAGCCGATAACGTAAAGGACGTTTTGGGTCATGAAAAATGAAATGAGAACACCCGCCTGTCGTTTCATCGCCACCTCGCTGCTCTTAACCGGCATTACCCTGCTCACTGGATGCGGAGGCGGAGAAAATGGAGCACCGACACTATCGACTTCTGCAGGACAGACCGGAGTAATGGCTTCGCTTGCCTGGAATCCCGTTCAAGACCCCACAATAAGCGGCTACTATGTCCACTATGGAAAAACCTCACCAGGTCAACTTGGAACATGCTCCTACGAAGCTGCGCAATTTGTATCCTCGCCAAATGCAACCATCACAAACCTCGATCCCGGCACTCGCTATTACTTTGCCGTCAGCGCCTATAACGGCCTGGAAAGCGCATGCTCCAACGAAGTCTCGACCGTGACTCCTGGATCCCAGGCTTAGCAATGTTCTCCGATCACATGATCCCGGCGCCGGCCCCCTGCGTTCTTCTCCGCCTGCAAGCACTCCATTTGAACATCCTTCATTGACTCCCATTGGGCGTTTTGTTAGCCTCTCCTCCCGCCGCGTTCCTGCCGGTCTCTGAATAGAGCAGCATGTGCCCGGCATCCCAACTGAGCGTTCAATTCCTGAAAGGAGTTCCGATGGCCAGTGCAGCCCTGTCACAAGAATCCCTCAATGCCCTCCATAACAAGGCCACGCAACTCCGGATCGACAGCGTTCGAGCCACATCCGAAGCCGGCAGCGGCCATCCGTCAAGCTGCTGTTCTGCGGCCGATATCGTGGCGACGCTCTTCTTTTCCGTCATGCGCTATGACCCCCAAAACCCCAAAGCCTCGAACAGCGACCGATTCGTTCTCTCAAAAGGACACGCAGCGCCTCTACTCTATGCCGCCTGGGCGGAAGCGGGCCTGTTCCCCAAAAGCGACCTGCTGAAATTGCGCACGTTGACCTCCGATCTTGAGGGGCACCCGACGCCCCGTCTTTCGTTTGTCGATATGGCCACCGGCTCACTCGGCCAGGGCCTTCCCGTCGGGATCGGCATCGCGTTGAATGCCAAGTCCGTCGACAAGCTCGACCACCGGACCTACGTCCTGATGGGCGACGGCGAATCCGTCGAAGGATCGGTCTGGGAAGCGGCGGAAGTGGCCCGGCATCATGGACTGGATAATCTCTGCGCGATCGTCGATGTGAACCGGCTCGGGCAGAGCGATCCCACCATGCTGCAACACGATATGGACGGCTATCGCGCGCGCTGGTCGGGATTCGGCTGGCACGCCATCGTGGTCGACGGGCATAATATCGCCGCGCTTGTCGCCGCCTTCGATGAAGCAGCCCGCACGAAAGGGAAACCCACCGTCCTCCTGGCCAAAACATTCAAGGGGCAGGGCATTTCCTTCATGGCTGACAGCCCCAGCTGGCACGGAAAACCGGTTCCCAAGGGAGAAGAAACCCAGAAGGCAATCGACGAACTGACCAGACAATTGAAGCCCGGCAACGGGACCGTACAGATCAACCGGCCGGCCGCCGCCACACCTGCGCCGGCGACAAAAGCTGCGCTTCCCCCCTCACCCTATAAAGCGGGCGATGCCGCCGCCACCCGCGAAGCCTTCGGCGTGGCGCTTGAAGCCTTGGGCGGGGTGAACTCCTCCGTGGTGGGCCTGGACGCGGATGTCAAAAACTCCACCTATACGGACAAGTTCGGCAAGAAATTCCCGAATCGCTTTTTCGAAAACTTCATCGCGGAACAGAACATGCTCGGTGCGGCCGCCGGCCTTGCGGCTTGCGGGAAAGTTCCTTTCGTCGCCACCTTTGCCGCGTTCTTTACGCGCGCGTACGACTTCATCCGGATGGCGGCCATCAGCCAATCCAACATCAAGCTCGTCGGCACCCATGTGGGAGTCAGCATCGGCGAGGACGGCCCGTCGCAGATGGGACTGGAAGACATCGCTATGATGGCCGCACAGCCGGGCGTCGTCGTGCTCTATCCGTCGGACGCCACCTGCACCTATCGCCTCGTCGAAGCAGCGGCCAACCATAAAGGGATGGTCTACCTCCGCGCGGGCCGGCCGAAATCGCCGGTGATCTATGGCCCGGAAGAGACGTTTTCCATCGGAGGGAGCAAAGTCCTTCGCCAAAGCGCCGGCGATACGCTCACAATCGTCGCAGCCGGCGTCACGTTGTTTGAAGCCCTCAAAGCCCATGATCAACTGAAAGCGGCGGGCATCGCGGTTCGGGTGGTCGATCTCTACAGCATCGCCCCCATCGACCAGGCCACCCTCATCGCCAGCGCACGCGCCACCCGCGACCGCCTGCTGACCGTCGAAGACCACTACGCGCACGGCGGGCTCGGCGATGCCGTCCTGAGCGCCGTGAGCGCCGAAGGAGTGAAGGTCCACAAACTCGCCGTCCGGACAATCCCGCATAGCGGCAAGCCGGACGAACTCGTCGATCATTTTGGCATCGGAGCGCGATCCATTGTCGAAGCCGCCAAGCAAATCATCAAGTAGATCATCACGTAGTCGGTTGAGTTCATCCGACCAGGGTGAACTCAACCATATTCCCCTGCTCAACATTCTCTCCAGCGCAGACCGGCAACGCGTGCTCCGGGACTTGACCGAGCAACGTTACACAAAGAAAGACGTCATTTTCCGGGAAGGCGATCCGACCGAATACTTCCACATCGTCAAGGAAGGTACGGTCAAATGCGTCAAGTCGAGTCCGGAAGGAAAAGAGTGCACGCTGAAAATGCTGATGCCCGGCGACCTCTTCTGCTGCGACGCCGCCGCGTTTGAAGGGGCCCGCCACCCGGGCACGGCGCAACCGATGGGCGATGTCAGCATCCTGCGCATGAACAAGAAATCCTACTTCGAGATGCTGCGTCGCAATCCCGAAGCCGCCATTGAAGTCATCAAACACCTCGGCAATCGCCTCAACGAAGCTCAGGAGAAAGCCAAGGTTCTGGCTCTCGACCGCGCCGACCAGCGCCTCGCCTCACTCCTGGTCGAGCTGGCGACGAAGAACGGGGTGAAAGATCCGCAAGGCATCACGCTCCCCATGCGACTGACGCGCCAGGACATGGCCAACATGGTCGGCACGACGACCGAGACTACCATTCGCATCATGAGCCGTTTCAAACGCGACCGGCTCGTCTCCGGAACGGCAACCCGCCTCATCATCCGGGATCTCGCCGGCCTCAAAGCGCTCGCCTCAGCCTGAACTCCTCCTGACCGGCGTTTTCGATATATTTTCAAAACATGATGTGCATCATATTTTTTTGACAGCATCCTCCTTATGCTCACACACACGGACGACGTGTCACCGGGACATTCCCGGACAAGAGCCTGCGGCACATTCGCCCGGCGGAGTTCGACCAACCATACAGAGAGGAGCGCGACATGATGAACAGAAGATCTCAACAGGTATTCGCAATGGCAGGATCGATGGCCGTTGCACTTGCCGGATTGATGGGGCTCCCGTCCTATGCGTCCGCCAAGACTCATGACATTCACATGACGGCGGTGGAGTCCGACATCGTCATTGACGGCGGGGGGGAGAAATACGCCGCCTGGACCTTCAACGGCACCATGCCGGGCCCGGTCGTCCGCGTCACCGAAGGCGACACGATCAACTTCACCCTGACCAACCCGGCCACGAATAAGAATCCCCACGCCATGGACTTTCATGCGGCGGAGATCGACTTCCTCAAGAACTATAAGGCCATCAACGCCGGCGAAACGATCAGCTACACGTTCGTCGCCAAGAAGCCCGGGATTTTCTTTTATCACTGCGGCGCACCGCCGATGATTCAGCACATCGCCCGCGGCATGTTCGGCGCCATCATCGTCGATCCGAAGGACGCGAGCGTCTGGCCCAAGGCGGACCGGGAATATGTGCTCGTTCAATCCGAATACTTCAAGAATCCCGGTGACGTGCAGGCCATGTTCGACCGGAAATTCGACGGCATGATGTTCAACGGCGGCATCTTCAAGTACCACCCGTTCGTCACCGGCGGCGGCAAGCTTGACGCCAAGCCCGGCGAGCGCGTGCGCGTCTATTTCGTGAATGCCGGTCCGAACGAATTCTCGTCATTCCACCCGATCGGCGAGATCTGGGACAACGTCTATGAGAGCGGCAACCCGGCCAACAATCTCAAAGGGGTGCAGACCTACGTGGTCGGACCGGGCAGCGCGGCGACCTTCGATGTGGTCGTGGAGTCGGCCGGCGCCTATCCGCTGGTCACCCATTCGCTGACCGGCGCGCTCCGGGGCGCGATCGCCGTCCTCCTGGCATCCCCCGATGCCAAACCCTCGACGAATTTGATGCCCATGGTGCCGTGGGAACTCCCGGCAAAAGCGAAGTAAGATTCTCCAAATGCTCCGGCCGGTCCTGCGACCGGCCGGAGCGCATCATCGTTCTCTCAACGACTCACGAGAGACCCATGCTGAACACACCCGCAATCCTCCTTGTCGGACTCGGCTTCCTTCTCTCCGCAATCGAAACCGCCCGCGCCGAACCGGCACAGGACCGGATCGCCCTGATGCTGAGCGGACCCGACTGTCCGGCTCTACGGAACACGGTGACCGCCGCCCTTCAACAGCAAACCGGCGTGCTGCGTGCGAACCCCGATCTGATGCCCGACCATGTGCTGATTGATATCGTGCGACAACATCTGACTGAAGAAGCACTCGCTGCCATTGCAAATCAGGCGACCGCCGGAAGCCAGTGCCGGGCGGAGATTATGAAATCCTGCATCACAGCAGAGCCGCCGCCCCCGCACGCCCAGACGCCTTAACCGGGCGGCGGACCGGCCCGGACTCAGTCACGGACAGACTATGGGGATCAGCAATCGACAGTCCGTGTTGCCGGGCACACTATTTCGGCTCCGTCTGTGCATCATCGTCCTGGCTGCTCTCGTACCTGCTCAGACCCTGGCCCAGGAGGCCCTGCTGGAAATCTTGCCCGTTCGCCCGTTCAACTTCGACGTCGCCTTGCGCCAGCAATCGTTCGCACCGAACGACCGGGAAGTCACGCTGCAGGCCGGAGTCACGGCGCTGCGGTACGGCGACGGAGAAGTGCGGGTCGGGTATCAGTATTTCAGCATCCACACCGACGACTTTCGAACCGATCAACATGCGCTCTTTCTGAACCCGCGCTGGAATAACGTCCTGGATCTCCTGGATTTTCCGGCTTCGATGCCGATCAGTCGCATCCTCAAGCACCTTTTTTTCGGCCCGCTCGAAGACCGGGCCGTTCCGTATGTCGGCGCGCTGGTCGGCACGGTCATCTCGGGGCAAGGACGCACGGCGCCGGGGCTGTTGTACGGGGGACAAACCGGCGTGCGCTTTCCCGTCGCGCGGGGAATCTCGCTCGACCTGAGCCTGCAATTTACGCAATACGACGTCAATTTCCGCGGAGAGTCGGGGCAATCACAACAATGGCTGTTTCTCACCGGATTCCGGTATTGAGCCGGCTGCTGCCGGCGATGCGTCCGGGCTCAGGCCTGCCGCATCGTTCTGCCCGCCTCGCGCCTGCCGTTCCTCAGCGGCGACGACCGGGACTCCTCCTCGTCACACTGCTGGCCCTGCTTTCGCTGATGCAGGGTTGCGGCCTGATCTTCGACGCCATGCACCGGATCTACCCCGTGACGACCAATGAACTGGACAGAATCTGCCGGCGCCAGCACATCCAGGTCGGAATGGCCGTCGAACCGTTTCGACCATTTGTCTTTCCCGCCGTCTGGACCGACGAAGGCGCCCGGGTGACCGGCCTCGATACCGAACTCGTCCGGGCGGTCAGTGATGCTCTCACGATTCATTGCGGCACGCCCGTCGTCCCGGCGTTGCACCTGGTTCGTTTCAGAGATTTATTTCTCCTCCTGAACGAAGGGCAGCTGGATTTCTTCGTCTCCGCCGTGGCAGCCTCGACGCCCTCGCCGGGCCGGTCCGGCTTCGCCTACTCCACGCCCTACTTCTCGCAGGGAGGCCTCGGCGCGATCGCCGCCAGGCAAGACGTCATCGATACCATCCGGACTCGCGTCAGGACCGGCGGCGGAAAAACCGCCCGCGAACAACTGCTGAGCGGCCTGACCATCGCCGCGCAAGACAGCACGGCCGCGCACCTGTATGCCGAAGCCAAAATTACAACCGCCGGCATCCTTGTATGCGACTCGCTTCCCGCAGCCTTCGAGCACGCCGCCGCCGGCCTGTCGCCGCCGATCGACGTCATTCTCGGAGCGCAGCCCGTGCTGAATTTCATGGTCAACACCACGCGGCGGGACTGGCGCCTCCTGGAGAAAGACGACCACACTCCGCTATGGTTCACGCTCGCCGACTATGCGGTCGTCATGGCGGAAGAACGCTACGCCTTGCGCTGGTTCATCAACGACATCATCTTTCAGCTCCGCGAATCGGGACGGCTGGAACAGATGCGGCATCGATGGATCGACGAATCCTATGCCTATCCGCGCCGGGCCTCGACGGAAGGGCTCCCGTTCGACGTACAAAAGATGCCGGCTCACTATGCCCAGGGAAGCTGCCGGACGGCAGCGGCCCGCTGATTGAAACACAGGAGATCCGATGATCCCCCATTTACGGATTGTACTGATGACCCTGACGATCATTTTCGGGACCCAGCCCGCGCAGGCCTCCCCGCCTGAGCAACAGCGCGCTGAGGCAGAAGAAACCGCCAGACTGCTGGCGAAACTGCTCCAGGCCGGCCGCCTGGTGATCGAGCAGAATCAGGCCCTGATCGATGATGTCCACAAAGGAGACAAAGGCTTTACGCCGGACGTGTTTGAACGGCAGTTACGCGAGGTGTTTCAACAGCGGACCGGGATCGACCTGATCGCGCCGGCCGCGAAGGCCTCATCGGCAATGCCGCCTCTCGCGCGCACACTGTTGCCCGCCCTGATCGATGCCGGCAAAGACGTCGTCCGGGATGCGCAGGTCGTGATCAATCAGCGCGGAATCGGCTATAAGAACTTCATCCCCGCCACCTTCGGCAGCCAGGCGGCGGCGCGCTTTTCAAAGCAGTCCCGCGTTCAACTGAAACAGACCGCCATCCAGCCGCGCAATCCCAAGAACGAGCCGGACGAGTACGAACGCTCCGTCCTCCATTGGCTATCCGGGAGGCCGAACAGTGACGCCTATGTCAGCGAGTTGACCGAATCAGGCAAGACGCTGCGGGTGATGATGCCGATCTATTACCAGCGGGAATGTCTCGCCTGCCACGGAGAGCCGAAAGGGGAATGGGATATATCCGGCTACCCGAGGGAGGGTGCCGGGGAAGGGGACTTAGCCGGCGCCATCAGCGTGAAGATCCCGCTGCGAGCCGAGTAAGGACATCCCCGCCAATCGCCGCATCAGACAGCGCTTGGTCCGGCCTGAATCGTCCCTTCCGCGGCGCAACGGACTTACGGATTGGGCGCGACGAAGACCAATACTTTCAGCCGCTGGTCCGTATGATTCTTCACCCCGTGCTCTTCTCCGGCCGGAGCCATCGTTCCCTGCCCGGGTCCAAGCACCTGCTTCTCTGAACCGACCTGAAACGTTCCTTGCCCTTCAAGCACCAGATAGACCTTATCCTGCTCCCCGTGAACATGCCCCTTCTGCTCCTGCCCCGGCTCGAAACAATAGACATCGCAGAAGAACCGCTCCGACTGAAACAGATTGTTCTTCTTCATCTTCTCATGACTAAACTGCTGATACTCTGAAATGTTCACGACTTTCATACGACAGCAACCCTCCTGAGTTATGAATGATGGACGGACTGTTCAATCCGCCGGACAATCGAATCGACGGAGATCAAATGGCGTGCGAGCCCCAGGTCTTTGGCAGCAATCCCCATCGCCAGACCAAGAAGCTGAGGCAGGTGGAGAATGGGGAGATTCAACTGCGTGCTCACCGCCTGTCCCGCGCGATCCTGATAGATATCCAGGCTCATATGGCAGAGCGGGCACGGCGTCACCATACAGTCGGCGCCCTGCTCCACAGCCTCTTTCATATTGGCTCCGGACATCGCCATCGCCACCGCTTCCTTTTCCAGAATGATCGGAAACCCGCAACACCGGGTGCGTCCCGCGTAGGCCACCGCTTCCCCGCCCAGTGCACGAATGACCTGCTCAAGCGACGTCGGATTCTCGGGATCGTCGAAACCGAGATCCCAGGAAGGCCGGAGAATATAACAGCCGTAGAACGGCGCAATGCGCAACGTCCGCAAGGGAACCCTCACCTGTTCTCCGAGTTTTCTGACGCCGATCTCACGAACGATCATCCAGAGCAGATGCTTCACCTGGACCGTCCCGCGATACACGATGCCGTCCGGCTCCAGCACACGATTAATACGATCGAGCAATCCCGGCTCGGTCTTCAGCCGCTTGTTGGCCGCCCCCATGACCCCCTGGCAGGTCCCGCAAATGGTCATGATATCGAGACCCAGCCGTTCCGCCTGCGCGAAAGTCCGCGCGTTCAACGCCAGCGCCACCTCCGGCTCCGCCTCCGTCACCACCCCGGCGCCGCAACAGGACGATGCCGCCAGCTCAACCACCTCGATGCCCAGACGGCCCACGATCGCCATCGTCGACTGATACAGCTCCGGCGTCGCGCCCTTCGCCGCGCAACCGGGATATAACGCAACCCTCCACGCCATCATGAATTCCTATCGATACGTTACGGCAGCCTGGACCGCAGCCGTTGATACGACTGATTCATCTCTTCGATCGCATCATGCACCCCGGCCTTCATCTCATTCCACTTGGCATCGGTAGCCGACTTGAGCCCGTCGAGCTGCTTTTTAGCCGCCTCTTTCTTCACCTCAAGCTCACGGATCGACTTCTGCAGCTCGGCCCTGACTGAGGCGGAGGCCTTGTCGGCTTTCGCCTGTACTGCCGTCATCTGTTTCTGGATCGCATCGAGTTCTGCCTGCGCCTTCCGGTGAAACGCCTCTTTTTGTTGAGTCGTATACTGAGCCGTCGCCGCGATCGTCTCACGAGCCTCTTTGGCAATCGTCCCGGGCGTCACCGATTGTTCGCCGGCCCCCGCGCCGGCTGAAACCGGTCCATAGAATACAATAGCCGAGAGACCGATAATCACTCGATATTTCATATGCCTGCCTCCTACCCGCACCGGAAAAGCCGCTCCTGCCGGCCCGCAGTATAGTCAGGCCCAGGGGGGCTTGTCACGCCGGGCGCTTCTCCGCTCAACTTTTCAGAAGAACCAACCGACAAAGACACGTCACAAGATCATACCGACGACAACCAACAGGAGCGCCAGGATACCAATGGCCCCCGAAACCCAAGTTCCGACTGCCGCCGCCGAGAAATTGGAGCAGACCCTCGTCAAAAAAATCGACGCGGGCGAAGTCGAACTCCCCCTCTTGCCGCAAGTCGCCAGCCAGGTCATGGCCCTGGCCGCCGATGCCTCGGCCGATGCCGCCAAACTGTCCGCGCTGATCCATCAGGACCAGGCGCTGGCCGCCCACGTCCTGCGCATCGCCAATTCACCGGCCTATATGCCGCGCAGCCCGGTCGTCTCGCTCCAGCATGCCGTGGCCATGCTCGGCATCAATCTCCTGTCTGAAATTGCCTTCACCGCCTCGTTGAAAAACGGCGCGTTTCAGGTGCCCGGCCATGAAGACCAGGTCAAACGGCTGTGGCGTCACTCGCTGGCCAGCGGCGCCTTCGGCAAGGAAGTCGCGCGCATGCGCCGGGTCAACGTGGAAACCGCGTACCTCTGCGGATTGCTGCACGGCATCGGGAAGCCGGTCGTCCTGCGCATCGCGGTGACCCTCGCCAAAGAACTCACACTGCCGACCGACAGAGCCGTGATGCAGCAGTTGATCGACGGATACCACGCCCGCGTCGGCACATTGATTGCCGACAAATGGGGACTCCCCAAGCAGGTGACCGAAGCCATCGCCTACCACCAGGAATACGACCAGGCAACCTCCTTCCGGCAGGAGTGCCTGCTCACCTGCGCCGCAAACCGCCTGGCCACCCACCTCCTGGAGCCGGAGACCCTGCCCGAAGAAGCATTGCGCGAACATCCGGTCTTCGCCGACCTCAACCTGTATCCGACCGATATCGACCAGCTTCTGGCCGGAAAGGAAAAGGCGCTGGCCATGGTCAACGCCATGAATCTATGAGCACACCCGCAGCCTTCGACATCGTGATCATCGGAGCCGGCCCCGCCGGACAGAAAGCGGCCATCCAGGGAGCGAAAGCGGGAAAGCGCGTGGCGCTCCTGGAACGCGAACGCGGCATCGGCGGCAGCTGCGTCTATCGCGGCACGATCCCGAGCAAAACCCTGCGGGAGAGCGCCCTCCATATCAACCGCCTGCGGCGGGCCAGCGAAGCGTTCGAATTCCGGATCAGACCCGATGCGGAAATCTCCGCGCTGCTCAGCCGGCTCGAAGAAGTCGTGCACACGCACGATCGATTCATGAGCAAGCAACTCCGCCGCAACGGGATCTCGCTCTTTCACGGGCGGGCGCGCTTCCTCAGCGATCGCCTCGTGGAAATGCAGGCCATCGACGGCGCCCGGCAGGAATTCACGGCCGAGACCTTCGTCATCGCCACCGGTTCCCGCCCCCGCAATCCGAAGGAGATTCCCGTCGATCACGAACACATTCTCGACAGCGACTCTCTGCTCTCGATGCTCTATCTGCCCAAATCCCTCGCCATCGTCGGCGGCGGCGTCATCGGCTGCGAATACGCGTCCATCTTCGCCCTGCTCGGAGTGGAAGTGACGTTGATCGACCGGGCCGCCGCGCCGCTGCAGTTCATGGACCAGGAACTGGTCGCCCAATTCGTGAGCGGATTCGAACAGTGCGGCGGACACTACCTCGGAGGACAGACCATTACCAGCATCCAGTGGAACGGCGCCACCCAGGTGGTCACCATTCTCGGCGACGGCCGCATCGTCACAAGCGACAAAATGCTGGTCGCGCTCGGGCGGCAGGCCAATGTGGAAGATCTCAATTTGAGCGCCGCCGGGCTTGAATTGAATGCCAAGGGCAGTCTCTCCGTCAATCAGCACTGCCAGACGGCAGTGCCGCACATCTATGCCGCCGGCGACATGGTCGGCGCACCGGCGCTCGCATCCAAAGCGATGGAGCAGGGCCGGCGGGCCGTCCGCCACGCCCTCAACCTTCCGATCGGCGATGCGATCTCCACCATCCCGATCGGCGTCTACACGATTCCGGAAATGGCCAGCATCGGACTGGACGAAAAACTCGCCGGCGAACGCTACCGGAACCCCCTCGTCGGCCGGGCCACGTTCGAAGAAATCGCCCGGGCGCAGATCTCAGGCTCCAACGAAGGCCTGCTGAAAATGATCGCGGACCCGAACGGAGAACGCCTGTTGGGCATCCAGATCGTCGGTGAATCCGCCACGGAGTTGATTCATCTGGGACAAATGGCACTGCAACAGGGCGCGATGGTGGAGTCCTTCATCGACAACGTCTTCAACTTCCCCACCTACGCCGAAGCCTACCGCGTCGCCGCCTTGGACATCCTCGGCCAGGTCGCCAAACGCCAGACCGCCGCCGCGGCCTAGCGCCCACGCCCGGAACCGGACACCCAACACGTTCTTCCACCGGCCGGATCCCCCTCGCCGAGACACTGCAGGCGGCGCAGAAGAAAAGACTCCCGATACATTTTTCCCTCCGGGAAATCAGCACCTACGATCGCAGGCTACAGATTACGCAGCCGGTCCCACCTTCTCATCCACAATTTGACCATCGAGCAGGCCGAGTTGTTTGCGAAGAGTTGAAACAGCGTACTCGCGAGCAGCAGGGATGCGAACGAGCGTGATCCCCGCTTGGCGCAACACGGACGCCACCAATCCATCGCGCCTTCGGCGATGATCCGCTTCATGAGACCGGTCATCAACCTCGATCGCCAGGTGAACCCGCAGGTCCTGCGGGTCGACTAATACAAAATCCACTCGCTTCCGATCAATCTGATTCGTGAACGACACCTGCGCGGACGCATTCGACGCATGCCCCTCAAGAATGCACTGGAGGGACAATTGCGGAAAAATCAGATACCGCGTGCCAACGGCGTGTTGCAGGGTCCGAAAGAACGCCGTTTCATTCGCAGTCAAGATCGGGCGCCGGACAACAGCCGTCACAGTTTGCAACCCGCTTCTTTTCCTACCCGAAAAAAGCGCACACACGCGCTTCACCGCAATGACAACAATGCCGGCGATAATCAGCGCGAGGAAGGGAACCAGCACGGACGGATTCTGCGTCAAGGCTTCGTTGGGGCTGAACATCGTCACCTCCTAGTTCCAACGAAGAATATGATGCGCGCACTCAGATGTCTCCACAAAACATGGTTTCCTCACGATCAGGCGCCGCTCCCTCCTCCCACTTCTGCAATGCGGCATCGGAAAAGGGCGCACAGCCCATGAACAGTTTTCCAGAAGCCGGCGCGACACAGAAAAATGCGCCATCAGCGGCTGGGCGGGTATGGACAGTCAGATACGGCGAAATGTGACGACGAAAGAGAAGAGGCTCAACGAAGCGAGGGCTTCACGAGAAGCTGAACCTCCTGCGATGTCAAACTGTGTGACGGCAAAGCCTGACTCCGATCAGGAATATTCTTAACCTCAACGAACTAGCTTCCGAACCGCTGCCCGACTAAGGCTTCTACGGCGACGAGGAACTGCTCAAACTCAGGAGGGTAGGCATTGCTCCCCGAGCACTGCACACGTCGCACGCCGTCGCTGAGATCAAGTTCCCACTGTGTTCCATCCAAAATGTCCAAGTCGTCATAATGCGCGGCCCACCCCCACACGTTGATCCGGTCAAGGGCGGCCCAAAACGACTTCCAGGCTTCATCCGTCGGCACCACAGCTGTTTGCAATTCATCCGAGTGATACCGGAGCTTGCGGCGGGACCAGCGGACTTCGTAGTGCGGTCCGCAGAAACCGCCGATCGTGACAAGCAATCTGGACGGGATCGGCATTGTCAGCCCGCTACTTGCCGCACGGATGCAGTTGACGTTCAACCCGCTGCCGATCCGACTCTCGACGCAGCGCTTGAATATCCAACTGCTGCTGCCGCTCCCGGAAGTAGTCGGACTGCTGAATACTGCCGCGCGGCGCAGCCGGCTGACCGGACCTATCGTATATACCTGCCAGGCCCAGTGATGCCGTCAAAATAGATCCGACGACCAACCCAAGTCCAAACTGTTTCATATAGCCTCCCTATTCCGGCTGGAATGCGGTTACCGTGAACGACAAAGAGACGCCGGCGTCATAGCCCACGCGGACGACAAACCCGATCAAGCCTCAGCATCGAATTGCATCGTGACATCTTAGAATGGTGATGAATACTCGGTTTACAGAATACTCTCCGAGGCTAAGGCTTCGCGACAAGAAAAGACTCCCGGTACATTTTCTTTTCCCCGCTACCGCACCCCGAAAGGTGTGGCGAAGTGGATCACCGTGTTTCAATCCTCACCCGTCCCGAAGGACGGGCGCTACTCATGGGCCGCACGGCGGGGATGGACTGGTATCAGTTTCAATCCTCACCCGTCCCGAAGGACGGGCGCTACTTACGACAGCGGTCACCGGCATCGTCTTTGACTGGTTTCAATCCTCACCCGTCCCGAAGGACGGGCGCTACTGTCTACGGGAGCCACAATGTCCAATTGCAAAGGTTTCAATCCTCACCCGTCCCGAAGGACGGGCGCTACCTCGTTTTTCCGACGTAATAGGTCGGGCCATGACGTTTCAATCCTCACCCGTCCCGAAGGACGGGCGCTACCGGTGGCGTTCACGGGATACTGATAGCCGCCGCTGTTTCAATCCTCACCCGTCCCGAAGGACGGGCGCTACAATGCCCGGCGCCGTCATCACGTGGTAATTGTCGTGTTTCAATCCTCACCCGTCCCGAAGGACGGGCGCTACAACGCGGGGCGCTCGGATTCGTTCGCAGAGTAGAAGTTTCAATCCTCACCCGTCCCGAAGGACGGGCGCTACCCCGGTCGAGTCGGTCTGCATATCGTCGGCAAGTGTTTCAATCCTCACCCGTCCCGAAGGACGGGCGCTACCATGATGATTCCGCCCGTGAGCGTATCGAGCAGCGTGTTTCAATCCTCACCCGTCCCGAAGGACGGGCGCTACAGTGAAAACCTGTCGCTTACCGAATCCGACACGGTTTCAATCCTCACCCGTCCCGAAGGACGGGCGCTACCCAACCAGGGAGACGACGCCAGTCGTGCGTTTGCTGTTTCAATCCTCACCCGTCCCGAAGGACGGGCGCTACCCCGGTCGAGTCGGTCTGCATATCGTCGGCAAGTGTTTCAATCCTCACCCGTCCCGAAGGACGGGCGCTACCATGATGATTCCGCCCGTGAGCGTATCGAGCAGCGTGTTTCAATCCTCACCCGTCCCGAAGGACGGGCGCTACAGTGAAAACCTGTCGCTTACCGAATCCGACACGGTTTCAATCCTCACCCGTCCCGAAGGACGGGCGCTACCCAACCAGGGAGACGACGCCAGTCGTGCGTTTGCTGTTTCAATCCTCACCCGTCCCGAAGGACGGGCGCTACATGACCTCACGGTAGAATTTGATAACCCGCGACAGAGTTTCAATCCTCACCCGTCCCGAAGGACGGGCGCTACTACGTTGTCAGGACCATTATATACCGTAATATATGGTTTCAATCCTCACCCGTCCCGAAGGACGGGCGCTACCAGGGCCGACGTTGCTGACGTATGAGGAATGGTGGTTTCAATCCTCACCCGTCCCGAAGGACGGGCGCTACAGACTCCGCTGGTAAGCGGGAAGGGGGATTGTATGCGTTTCAATCCTCACCCGTCCCGAAGGACGGGCGCTACGGGAGGCGATGGAGTGGCAGCAGGAATCCATGATGGTTTCAATCCTCACCCGTCCCGAAGGACGGGCGCTACCGCACTACCTCACCAAGGCCTGAAAACAGTTGTTTCGACCGTGGTATTCGCGAACCTTTTGGAAGTTTGCTCCAGCTTATAGGCGCTAACATAGCTCGATGCATCGAAGTTATTGAGAAATAACCATAACGCAACGCGCGCGAACCTCCCGGCCACTGACCATCGCACCCGGTTCGCGCAACCGTCTTACAGCACCAACGGCTCGTCAAAATCAACGCTTCCATCCAATCCATACACCTGCACATACTTCTCCTTCGGCTCTATGAGCCGATAGACGCGAAGGCTGTCTTCCGTCTTTTCGATAATGTCCAACAGACGCCTGACCACCTCCTCGAATTGCGCCTCGGTCACGGAACACTCAAAGACTGACTTTTGCACACGCTGGCCGAAATCCTGACAGGCCTGCGCGACTTTTCGCAGCCGTTTTCGTCCTGCAGGAGTTTCGGTCGATACGTCATAGCTGATCAAGACATTCACATGCCCACCTACCGATAGAGAAACGGCGGATAACTTTCCAGATCACCGCGCAGCACCCGCGCGAGCAACCGCGCTTGCACATGCGGCACCAATCCCAGCGGCATCTTCTGATCCAACACCGGATGCGTGATCTCCTCCTGCTTGCGCTTTTGATAGGCCACGATCACTTCTTTGCGCGCGGCATCTTCCATCTGCACCGCACCGCCAGAGCGCTGCGTGAAATCTTTGGCGCTGACCTGACGGCGATTGATGAGCGTAAGCACAAGCCGATCGGCCAACACACTGCGCAATTCCTCCATGAGATCCAACGCCAGCGCCGCCCGGCCAGGTCTCAACGCGTGCAGAAAGCCGATCTGCGGATCAAGCCCCACTCCTTCCGCCGCTGCGACACAATCGTTCATCACTAATGCATACAGAAACGACATAAGGGCGTTAACGGGATCAATCGGCGGGCGCCGGTTTCGGCCATCCAGTTTGAACGCCTCGCGATCTTCTTTCACCATGCGATCGAAGGTAGAAAAATAGTTTCGAGCCGACTCGCCTTCAATGCCGCGCACCGTATCTACGTCTTCACACTGCGGAAGCCTGGTCACGGCATTGCCGAGCGCATCGGCTGTTTGCCTCAACGCGCTCGCATCCGCCGGATCATCGGCCTCCCGCGCTCCTCGCAACACAATCTGACGGGAATTCTGAATTTTGCCTGCCACGATATTGCGCGCAATGGATAACGTCCGACCCGAGTCTTTCATCGCCTCATGCTGGGCACAACGAAGCAAGACATTCCCACTCACCGGCCCTTCCACACGGGCCTTGAAGCGACCATTGCGATCCAGCAACACCACAAACCGCCCGTCCTCCGCGCAACGCTGCATCGCCGCCGGACTCAGCATGATGTCGCCAAAACAAACGACCCCGCCGAGGTGATGAAACGGCACCTGCAACTTCGTCTCCTTGTCTACTTCCACCCGTAGCGTCTCGTGATCAGCCCGCAAGTAGGCGCCTTCCGTCGTGACATAGAGCGTATTCAGCAGCTGATGCATGACCCCTCACGGGTGAATGGTAAAGAGATCGCGCACCACGGCAGAGGCTCGCCGGCCTTCATCGACCACAGCGGGCATACACGACTCTAGAAGGGAGCACTTAGTACACCGGTGATCGTTCACCGGCGGGGGAAGTTGTTTCTCCGTCAGCATGCGACGAATCGCCTGGATTGATTGAACAACCTGCGCCCTCAACTCCGGGGTACATTCCACCTCACGGCGTTTACGTGAACTGTGGTGGTAGATCGCGCCACGCGGCACAGACTGCCCCGTCATCTCTTCCAGACACAGCGCCTGTGCACAGAGTTGCAGGTCATCATGCTCCTGCTCACGATGCGGTCCGTGTTTGTATTCGACGGGATACGGCGTCTCCCCATGAAACTCCACCACATCGGCTTTTCCGACCAAGCCAAGAGTTTTGGACCACAGAGGCAAAGCACGCTCGACGCGCACTCCGTTCTGTTCTTCAACTACCGGCTCATCTACCCGCTTATGTACCGCCCGACCTCGTAGTGTGTACAGATTCTCATCGAACGTCTGCTCGACATGAATCAGCGCACACTGCCGCGGGCAGTAGCTCCAATGCTCTAGCGCAGAGATCATGATGGGATCGGCGTCCATGCCAACACTCAATCAGCAGGCTTGTCCTCGTGGTAAATCTTGGTAAGCATCACCATATTGTCGGAGATAGGTTCGGCGACTTTCTCAGGATCGCTAGGCTTAATCGCAATCTTGTGAGAGCCGATCGTCAATTCTCCTGAGGGAATGGTAACGTCGTAGTCATCGAACTTACTTGGAGAGTCGCCTTTCTCTCTCACCTCTTTCTTCAACTTCACCGCCAGCATGTCGAACAGGCGGTGAGAAGGCGCATTGCCTCGCGCACAAGCATGCGTGAAGACGTACACACCACGTGGCCGGATGTGTCGGCTGGCTGAATGGTCATTGTCAAACCCCTTCCACAAGGCCTCCCACAGATGCTTCAGATCGTTGGTCGTGACAAAGAGATTATCACTGACAAGTTCCGTCTTTGGAGTCTTCTGTGCCAGGTAGGGATTATAAAAGCCGAAGCCGCGATACAAGGCATAATTCACAACCGGCTTACGCCCCATTTCGGTCTCTTTTCTTTTTCTATCCGCTTCCTTGGTCACAGCTTTCCGTGTAATACCGCAGTCCATACGAAAAATGGGGTCGAGGGATTTGGCAAACGTCAGCTGTACTGGCCCGCGAACTTGCCCCGCGTTCAAGCCTGTGGATAAGACCGCTCCAAACAGACGGATGTCGAAGTACTTCTCGATCATCTTGTTTCGAGCGTTATCTCTGTCTTGTTTCTCCAGCTTCTTTTTCTTCCCAACCGAATTAAAAAGCCGACCCGCCAAATCTTTTAAGGCCGTCTCAATGTCATTCTTCTGTGGTGGCGTGTCCTTAAAGTCCTCATCGTCAGCTTCAATCAGCGCATCACTTACGGCTTTGATATCATCTTCGGTCAATTCAATGGCGTCAGACTTGAGAGCATCCGTTATTTCCTTTTTCTTGAAGGATTCGCCGAGATAGCGCACCGCCCCTTCTTCATACTCGATGTTTTCAATTGCTCTATGCCCTAGGAGTTCCTTGAGAAGCCTGTCGTTCTTGGAGCCATTTAAGGTGACCTTCGGGAGGGCTGCACCTGCCTCGTCCGCAGCGTCGAATATCAAGCGGTTCAGCGCCGTTTCGCTCTGGATAAACATCGGAAAGCCATATGTGAGTTGCAGGTAATCTCGCACTTTGCGTTTAATGGAGACATCCGTTGTGAAACCGCGCATCGTCTCCGGATCGATGCGCGGCAAATTACCGGCATCGGGATCGCCATTGGGGTTCGCGTTTTCAACGTCGAAGAGCAAAACAAAGTCGTGGCGCTTGGTCGGATCCAGGTGAATCATAGCTGTGCTCCTTGCTCGGCGAGAGGTTGTCCGTTCGTTTGCGTTGTCTGCCTTGGTGGACGATCGCGACTGAAAGCCGAGCGCTGAGTGTAAAAACCAAGAGAAAACTCAGCCTGCTGCTTCAACGACAGTGTTTTGGGAAACCCACCTTGATTCTCGATCTTGGTGTGAAGCGATTCCAACAATGTCTCAAGTTTGTCATATTTGCCCCACATGTTCTTGCGTAGCTTGGGCATGTGCTGGGATGTCACTCGCGACACCAGCATGCCCAGCACAGTACAAGGAGCACTTGCTGCTGTGCTGTAGAACTGGTCAATGATGGTTGTATTGATCTTCCAGCTCGCAGCGGCTAGTTGCGCCTCTTCCAAGACTGCTAGCAAGCAGCCGGACAGAAAGGCAGGACTTTTGTCTCCCAATGATGGGCGTTCTGCATCGCCATTCATGCGCACCTCCGATTTAGGGTGAGTCAAGATGAGTTTCATAATCGCGGCCAATTGGTGCTGTACCTGAGTAAAGCGCTCGCGGTCGTGCTTCTGCTCATGCCGTTGGAGCACCTTCGGGTGGCGGAAACAGATCACAGCCGGCTCCAGCAAGGCTACAGGGGGCGCTTCTCCCATATACGCGCAACGCAATAACGTCCGGGATATATTCGGAGCGGCAATCTCCTTCGCCTTGTACGGAGGCTGGGAGATGTTGGATTTCTCCAGAGCACGAAGCATGTCTGAGATGGCAAAGCAACGAGTGTCCCTACCATTCGGAGCCTCGATCCGCTGAGCATCCAAAAAAACCTTAAGATTGGCATTTAGATGTCCAAGGCCGACTTTGAACCATTCTCGGATGGATATGCGCCCCGTATTGGGTGAAAGCATCAAGAGGCAGAACGCGTTGTTATCGACATGCAATGCATGATGTTGACCCGTCCATGGAATGTTCAACATCGCCTCTAGCTGAGAAAGATCAATTGGAAGTCTCGTTTTTACAGTGGGCTTGGACGCTGTTTCCTCTGTCCCCTTGTTTGTTATCCATGTCTCTTCGTCGTTACTTTCTCCGAAAAGCAGTGTTGCCTTAGACAGGAGTTCATTAGGGTCGATGCAGAGCGCTCCTTTTGCTTCATCCGGTTGCTCAATCCAGTAGAATGCAAATAGATTCTGTGGTGAATCGGTGTTTAGCTTTCCAGCCTCGATAGCCTTCGCAAGGATTTTATGATGCAGGGACTCACGGCTCAGATAGTTGATGGTTCGAGCAACAAGATCACCTGCCCCGATACTTTGACCAACATGGCATCGCTTGTAGACTCCTGTCCCTTCCATACCAGACACAAAAGCATCTTTATTCATGGAATGGAGAGGGGCAGGCTTAAATAGAGTTA
>CAYPOR010000038.1:17298-33575 GCA_964412445.1 uncultured Nitrospira sp. | reverse complement strand
CCCGAAAATTTACCTCACAGGCACGGGCTGCGAATATGACGGGAACTCGATCTGCGCCGCGCGGAACCGCTCGACAATCGCCTTTCTGAGTTCGCATTGCAGCGATCCGTAGTGCACGACGTTGGTCCAGGGTTCGACGGCAATCGTAATCGCGGGCTGTCCCAGCCGGCTCACCCCGATCGCCGCCTGCGGATCTTTGAGCACATGCGAATGGTGCTCCACGATCTCCCGCACCATCGCCAGGGCCTGATTCAAATCGGTCTTATAGGACACATCCACGGTGAAGTGCAGCTGCCGGATCGTGCCGAAGTTGTGCAGAATTTCTCCGACCACCTTGCGGTTCGGAATGACGACCCTCGAGTGGTCGGAATGCATGAGCGTGGTGGAAAAAATATCGATCATGACGACATCGCCATGCACCCCCAGCAGCGAGATATGCTCCCCGACTTTGTACGGTTTCGTAAAGATGATCGAAAGCCCTGCCATCACATTGCTCAGCACCCCCTGCAAGGCCAACCCGATTCCCACACCGGCCACGCCGATTCCCGCGACCAGCGGCGCAATCGGCACGCCGAGCGCCTCCAGCGCGATGACGGCCGTAAACAGGAGCACCACGATTTTGACGATGCGAACGAGCAGCATCCGCACCGGCGGCTCCAGCGTCTGCCGCTCGAGCGCCTGCTGCATCAGGTTGCCCGCCCACCGTGCGACCAGCGTCCCCGCGACGAAAATGCCGATTGCCACGAGAGCCTGCAGACCATATTTCACCGCGTATTGCGTGACGGTATCCATTGCCAGCATCTCGCCCTACCCCCTTAACGGCCGAACAATCCCTTGAGCAGCTGTTTCCCTTCCTGCTCCAGATCTTTCGGTTTGGTCGTGCCTTTGAGCAATCCGCCGATCGCCTCTTCCGCTTTCTGTTTGATTTGCTCCTGCACTTTTCCCGTGAGGCCCTTCATATCGAGCCCGTAGGAGGGCGCTTCGAGGGTGCCGCCAATCAGAAGCGGCAAAGTCAGCCGTCCCTCCTTCACCGCCAGTCGCGCCACCGGCGAAGACCCGGCCACCTGCTGACTCAACGCTTCCGACAGGCGCAGATTCACCGTCATATTGAGCGCGTGATCAAAACCGAGTGTCCCGCCGCCGGTCGCCTGAAAATCGTGGCTGTCCATCAGCATGTTCTGCAACATGACGACGCCCTGCCTGATCGCGATGTCAGTCTCTATTGTGGAGAATGCCGTCGCCTTGGCCTCCCCGACTGAGATGCCGGCGACTTTCAAAATCGACACCGCTTCCTGGAGAAGATTCACCCCGTCGATCTTGCCGTCCTTCACGCCGACGTGGCCGGCGCCCTCCAGTGCTCTCGTCAGATCCGGCATGGCAAACCCCTGGCCCTTGAGCGAAAGAGTCGCCCCGGCTGTTCCGGTCACCGAAACCGGTACGTCCGCGACCGCATCAAGCGCGGGACCCAGTTGCAGTCCGTCGAGCGTCACCTTCCCGTTGAACGGAGGCGCCGCAGCCCCTGACGTCAGCCCGCCCTGCGCGGCAACCTTGCCCTCAAAAACCTGAAGCGAGAGGTCGGTCAGGCGCATATCCTGTCCCTTCACCTCTGCCGCAACGTTGAAGTCTTTCAGCTCAACCGGCTTCTTCAGCGGCACCGTCATCGGCAGGTTGGCGGTATTGATCGACGGCGCCGTCACCGTGAGCGCCATGTGCTGCCCCGCGGTCTTTCCGGCAATCGCGACATTTGTTTTCCCCAGCGCCAATTGCAGATTGATGGCATCAAGGTCCGCCGTCTCCCTGAGCGGACCGAACGTGCCGTCGAGCGAAACCGGGAGATTCATGGGCTGAACCGTCAACGCCAGATGGAGGCTCGGGCTACTGCCCAGATGCACGGATTGCAGAAGAAGCTCCATGTCCTGAAGCACATATTCGACGGGCTTTGCCTGTGAAAAGTCCCGATACGTGATCTTTCCGCCGGCCAACGACACGCGATCCACCGCCAGGAGCGCGAGAATCTTGAGCGGCCCGTCCGGCGACGGCACCGGCGCGCGCGACGGCGTTTCCGGCGCGGCCACCCCCTTGCGTCCCAACGTCGCTGCGTTCAACACCCCGTTCTTGTTCTTGATGACGGTGATCAGCGGCTCGCGCAGCGTAATCTCTTCGACCTCGACCTTGCCGCTCAGCAGAGGCATCAGCTTGACTCCGACCTCGACTGATGACAGGGAGGCAAACGGACCGGTCCCGAACGCCGGATCCTCGATGACCGTGAATCCGGCCACCCGTGCACCCAGCCGGGGCCAGATCGTCAGACGAATATCCTCCAGCGTCACCTTGCGATTCAACGTCTCTTCGATCAGCGGGCGATACTGATCCTGATATTTATTCAGATCGACGATGAACGGGAGGAGCAATGCCACCCCGACCAGCACCGCGATCAACACTCCGATACCGATCATAATTTTCATTCCGCACCTCCCATTCCAACCCGCAGTATAGGAAACACCCCCTAGAGGGTCAAATACCGTACCCGCGCAACGCGTTCCCGCCTTGCCGCTCGCTGGACCGCAGTGCTACAATCCCGCTTCTCGTATGGGTGCGGAGAGGTGCGAGAGTGGTCGAATCGACATGCTTGGAAAGCATGCGTCCCAGCAATGGGACCGTGGGTTCGAATCCCACCCTCTCCGCCATACCATAGACACGTGACTCGTGATGAGTGATGCGTGACGAGTAGCCAGACTCGGAACGTCTGAATCAATGATCGTCCCCCGTCACTAGTCACTTTTCACTGACCACAGGCTTAAGGGGCCGGGCCCTGTGCAACAAGACCCTGTGAACCCCGCCAGGTCCGGAAGGAAGCAACGGTAAGCGGTCAGTTTTGTGTGCCGCAGGATCACCTGGCCCCGCTTCGTTTGCACATGAGCCGCTCGTAATGGATTATCAAGTCTCCGCCCGCAAATACCGGCCAGGCACATTCGATGATGTCGTCGGCCAGTCGCACGTCGTTCAGACGCTGATGAACGCGGTCGACACCAAACGTATCGCGCATGCGTATCTCTTTTCCGGCACCCGCGGAGTCGGCAAGACAACGGTCGCCCGCATTCTGGCGAAAGCGCTGAACTGCGAACAGGGACCGACCGGCCATCCCTGCAACACCTGCGTCAACTGCGTCGAGATCACTCAAGGCACCTCCGTCGATGTGATGGAAATCGACGGCGCCTCCAATACCAGCGTCGACGACGTGCGGGAGATCCGCGAGAACGTGAAGTTTTCGCCCTTTCGCGGGCATTATCGCGTCTACATCATCGACGAAGTCCATATGCTGTCGAATTCGGCCTTCAATGCGCTCTTAAAAACGCTGGAGGAACCGCCGCCTCATGTCGTCTTTATCTTCGCGACGACGGAAATTCACAAGATCCCGGCCACGATTCTGTCGCGCTGCCAGCATTACAATTTCCGGCGCATCGCGCGCCAGGAGATTATCGACCGGCTCCGCCACGTCGCCGCGCAGGACGGCATGACCATCGAAGACCGCAGCTTCACCGCGCTCGCGCGGGCGAGCGAGGGCAGTATGCGCGACGGACTCAGCCTGCTCGATCAGGCTGTCGCCTTCGGCGGGAAAGCGATCGCTCATGCCGATCTGGAAATACTGCTCGGGGCCGTGCCGCAGGAACTCGTGCAGGGCATGAGCGCCGCGATCCTCGCCCAGGATAGTCCAGCCGCACTGGCGGTCCTCGCCAATCTGCTGGATCAGGGCCATGACTTGAAAGCCTTTTGTTCCGATGTGGTGGAACGGCTCCGCAATCTTCTGGTCGCCTCGGTCGTTCCCGCCGGGACAGAATTGCGCGGCTTGATCGAGGCCTCGGAAGAAGACATTCACCAATTGGCAGCAGAGGCCAAAAAGCTGACGCCGGAACAACTGCAAGAGCTGCTGACGGTCTTCTCGCAAGCTGAAGATTCATTACGTTACAGCGCCCATCCGCGCTTTGTGCTGGAAGCAGCGGCCGTACGCGCCACCCGGCTGGTCCGGCAGCAAGAACGCCGCGCCGATATCCCGCCGGCGGCGACCTCGCCTGCACCGCAAAAGCCATCCGCAAAGCCCGATGCACCGGCACCCGCTCAGCCGGCCGCGACGCAACCCGCGCCCAGTACAACCGTGGCTCCGCCTCGTGCCGCGGCTCCCGTTGGGGCAACCCCGCAATCCTCACGAGCCGGCACGGCATCGGTCGCCCCGCGTTCTGTACCATCGGCCGTATCGAAACCGGTTGTGACGACTCAACCGGCACAGGCTTCGGCGACTCACATACCCAAGCCGGACACGGCCTTGTCTGTTCCGGCACAAGGGCCATCGAGTAAGCCGCAAGCGCCGCCGGCGATCGAGGCGACCGTCCCCACACAGTCACCGGAATTGTCGACGCTCAATTGGGATCTGGTGCAGGAAGAAGTGGCGGCCTCGTTTCCGAATTTCGCGCCGTTTTTAGAAGCCGGCCGGTTTGTCTCGCTCGACGGAGGACAGGTCACCATCGGATTCGGGAAACAGGCGACGCTGGCCCGCTCCATGATGGAAAAAGAAGACAATCTCCGCGCCCTGGCCGCGCTCTGCGAGCGGCAGATCGGACAGCCGGTTCGCATCCGTGTGATCGAACTGACCGCATCCGATCCGCCGGGACTCACGATGGCGCAAGTACGGGCGGCCAAGGAGCAGGAGCAGCGCGTGGTGTTGTTTGAGCGGGCGCGGGCCAATCCGGTGGTGAAACAGGCCATGGACATCTTTGGTGCAGATCTCGCTGCGGTACGCACCGTGGCACAGAAGGAGACAGGCGAATGAAAAATCCCTTTGGCGATATGTCGAACATTTTGAAGCAAGCGAAGGCCATGCAGGATCAGATGGCCAGGATCCAGGAGCAGGCCGCCACCAAAACCGCCGCCGGGACGGCCGGAGGCGGCAGCGTGACCGTCACAGCCAACGGCGCCATGCAGATCGTGAGTGTGACGATTGATCCCGAAGTCGGCAAAGCCGGCGACGTGGAAATGCTCCAGGACCTCGTGCTGGCCGCAACCAACGATGCGCTCCGGAAGGCGAAAGACCTGATGGAGCAGGATATGAAAGCTATTACGGGCGGAATGAAGATGCCGGGACTCTTCTAGTTCATGGAAGGCGGAGACAGGGGAACGTATGGCCGTTGATCAACGCGGGCTGCTGGCCCGGCTCGTGAAAGAACTCGTTCGCCTTCCGGGCGTGGGACAGAAAAGCGCCCAACGGCTGGCCTTCCACTTGCTCAAGGCCGACCGGGAGGATGCGCTCCGGTTGGCTGACGCGATCCGTGCCGTCAAGGACGGACTGTCCTTCTGCCGTCAATGCCGGAATATCGCCGAAGGCGAGTTATGCGAATTCTGCCTCGATCCCAAACGAGACCGCACCAAAATCCTGGTCGTGGAAGAACCCAGCACGACCTACGCAATTGAACGGGCGGCCGGCTATCGCGGTCTCTATCACGTGCTGCTGGGCACCCTCTCTCCGCTCGACGGCATCGGGCCCGGAGATATTCGGGCAGAGGAGCTGGTCGAGCGGGTCAAGCTCGGCGGCGTGGATGAAGTCATTCTCGCAACCAGCCCCACCATTGAAGGAGAAGCGACCGCAATCTATCTCACCAGGCTGCTCAAGCCGTTTGTCACCCGTGTCTCGCGGATCGCCTATGGCATCCCCATCGGCATGGATATCGAATATGCCGACGAAGTCACGTTGCTGAAGTCGATCGAAGGCCGACGGGATCTGTAGGCTTATCGCCTCAATATCATTCCCGTTGACCGGTTCTTTCGACGGCTGGTATAGTTCCCGCTCGGTCGGGACTAACGGAGCCAGCATCCATGAAGGCACCTGCCCCTCGGAAAAAATCCGCAGCATCGCGCACCGCTCCTTCGCGTAAAAAAGCTGCCGCTCGCACCGTATCCTCCAACGCCAAGAAACCGGCTGCCCCGAAGACTTTCGCCAAATATCCTGACATTCGACGGGCCCTTGAACGGCAGCGCGCTGATCTGCTCGAAGAGGCGGGAGATGTGCTGACGCAGCACAAGACACCGGAAGCCTTACCGGATGTGAGCGATCAGGCCTCGGCCGAAGAAGATCAGCGGTTTTCCATGCGGATCATGGAACGTGAACAGAATCTGCTGAAGAAGGTCAATGAAGCCTTGGATCGGATGAAGAATCAGACCTACGGCATCTGCGAGCAATGCGGCGAGGACATTCCCTACAAACGGCTCAAAGCCCGACCCGTGACGACATTCTGCATCGAGTGCAAAACGCTTCAGGAACAAAAAGAGCGAGCCCGCCGGTAACCGACACTCCACTTTCTCATCGTCACGGTTTTTTCAGGACCTTCAAACGTTCCTTGACCCGGGCAACTCTCCCCTCTTCTTCGGGGATCCCCTCGACGAGGGCAAGGAAGGTTTCGTATTCGGCGAGTGCCCGTTTCGGATTCGTCGGCTCGTAGGCCTCCGCCAGATTGTATCGCGCCATGGCATAGTTCGGCCGCAGGATTACCGCTTTTTCAAAGAGACTCATGGCCGCGGATTTTTCTCCGAGTTTATTGTGGACAGCCCCTAGATTATTCATCACCTCCGGAACATTCGGCCGAATGGCAAGCGACTGCAGCATTTCAGCCTTTGCCTTTTCAAACTGTCCTTTCGCATCCAACGAGACACCCAACCGGTGGTGCGCTTCCGCCAGCCACACCTTGTTGGTGAACCCGCTCGCGATCGACTTCTGATAGGCATCCGCCGCGACGTCGTAATTCTTGTCTTTGCAATACGCCAATTGCGCCGTCTGACCGCGGGCGAATTGTTGCAAAGAGACGAACGACTCTTTGTCTTCGCTTCCCTGGCTCTCGATCTTCATTTCCGCCTTGGTGCCGGCCGGCTGCCTGAGCCGGTCGAGAAATTCCCGCCGATAGGGCGAAAAGAGCCGGACATAGGGGTCGATCGTGAACGAAGCCGTGAGGAGAATCATATGTTCACGATTGCCGGTCACCAGATATTCAACCGTGGTTTTCTCATCGCCAGTATCGAAAATGGCGCTGGTGTCCATATTTGCCTTTGTCGCCAACTGCGAGACATTCAAATAGAACTCCAGTTGCGGCTTCAGCGCCAGCAACGTCTTCCTCAAGACTGGAAATGGTTCGAGATCCAACCCACTCGGGAACATGAAGATCGCCCCCACGAGCACGCCATCTTCATCGAAGAAATACGACTCGTCTGCATGGGAGGGACTGTGTGCAGCGGGATAAAGTAATTCCTGACCGCTTCCCCAGGATCTTGCCGAAAAGGTTTGAAGCGGAACTCTTTTCAGGACTCCCGGCTTGCGCTCGCACAAATCCGCCGTTGTCTTGAGGAGCACGAGATCACTCTCGGACGGGGGGAGATTCGGTCTGACCGGAGGAGACGCGCCACCGCATCCGGCTGCCAGGCTGGCAATGAGGCAGACTCCTGCAAGTGCACACCATCGATAGCGACGCAACCCAAGCCTCCGTCCGATAATTGCGCATATGGAATGAGTGGAACTTACACGAATTCCGCAGAGT
Source organism: uncultured Nitrospira sp. (assembly GCA_964412445.1). Lineage (GTDB taxonomy): Bacteria > Nitrospirota > Nitrospiria > Nitrospirales > Nitrospiraceae > Nitrospira_D. The sequence continues at coordinate 26,001 of CAYPOR010000038.1, read as the reverse complement.
TTGTGAATAGATACGAAAAAGGCCCGCTCCGGATAAGGAAGCGGGCCTTGATAATTGTTGCGAGATCCGACTTAGCGACGCTGTGCGTCCAACATATTGTCTTCGGCGGTGTAGCCAAATAGATACGGGAAGGCACCTGTCAGGGTATAGATCGGCCGATTCACTGCGTAATCGACCGCGTGGCCCAGCGGGTGGAACAAGAAACCCAACCAGCGGATCGGATTGTCGTTAATCGGGCTGCCTGCCGTAGGATCTGAATATACCAGGGCCGTGCTATCCAATACGTTATAGATACTTGTCGGAGGATTGTACTCCTTCTCTGACGCCGTACCTGCTTGATTCGTCGTCGTACATCCTGTTGCCAACACCGCCGTCAGCACCGCACCAATTGCCCAAAATGTTGGTCGCATACGTAACCTCACTTTGTTCGATCCATCGACGTGGCCTACGCAATTCCCGAAATACAGTGTGAAGTGTAGCCGACATCCCCGATTCTGTCTAGGAACGAGGCCATTCTCGAACGAGACCGGCTGCGCGGTAATCTTGGGGGGGGAAACAGGAACGACATGGTGGGCGATACAGGGATCGAACCTGTGGCCTCTTCCGTGTGAAGGAAGCGCTCTACCACTGAGCCAATCGCCCATGCCAGCTGAGTTTAGCATGGAGCAATTCGCGGGTTCAATTGCAGAGGCAGAATGATTCAGGTCGTTGGGTTCCTGCGGATGTTGCCGCCTTGACTTCGCTGAAACTTGGTTTCTAGAATGCATTCTTCCTATTTTTCCTGAGAGGAGCTTGTGCAGGCATGCGAGATGACATCGTCATCATAGGGGGTGGTCTGGCCGGATCCGAAGCAGCCTGGCAGGCCGCGAATCGAGGCGCCAAGGTGACGCTCTATGAGATGCGCCCCAAAGAGATGACGAAAGCACATAAAACGGGCGGCTTGGCCGAATTGGTCTGCTCCAACTCGCTCGGATCAGCTGATCCGTTAAACGCCCCCGGCATCCTCAAAGAGGAAATGCGACGGCTGGGGTCGCTGATTATTGCTTCCGCCGAACAAGCCAGAGTGCCGGCCGGGTCGGCACTGGCCGTCGACCGCGATCAATTTTCTCTCAAAATCACGCATGCCCTGGAAAGCCATCCCAATGTCCGCATTCTGCACGAAGAGATCTCGGAGATTCCGACGGACTGCCTCTGCATCATCGCCACAGGCCCCCTGACATCGGACAAACTATCGGCGGCGATCCGCGCCGTAACGCAATCACAGCACTTGTATTTCTTCGATGCCATCTCGCCGATTATCGACGCCGAGTCGATCAATATGGATGTCGTCTTCGCCGCGTCACGCTATGACAAGGGAGGCGCGGACTATCTGAACTGCCCGATGGACGACGCCCAATACAACGCGTTTTACGACGCACTGATGGCGGCTGAAAAAGTACAGCCGAAAGAGTTTGAGAAGACGCCCTATTTTGAAGCTTGCATTCCCATCGAGGTCATGGCTGAACGGGGGCGGCAAACCCTGCTCTTCGGCCCGTTGAAACCCGTCGGCTTGGAAGACCCCCGAACCGGAAAACGGCCGACCGCGGTGATCCAGCTCCGGACCGAAAACGTCCATCGAACCTGCTACAACATCGTCGGCTTTCAGACCAAGCTGACGTACCCCGAACAGAAACGTGTGTTTCGCATGATCCCCGGCCTGGAGCAGGCGGAATTTCTCCGTTACGGCAGCCTGCATCGCAACACCTTCATCAATTCTCCTCAATTGCTCCTGAATACATTGCAGTTCAAATCGCGCGGCACCCTGTTCTTTGCCGGCCAGTTGGTCGGGGTGGAAGGCTATACCGAATCCGCCGCCATGGGCGGCTTCGCGGGCATCAATGCGGCACGGGCTCTCGCAGGCCTGCCCCTGGTCACACCGCCTGCCACCACGGCGCACGGCTGCCTGGTCGGTCACGTGGCCTCATCCGACCCGAAACATTTCCAACCGATGAATACGAATTACGGCCTCTTCCCGCCTCTCGCCCAGCCGATCAGGGATAAAGAAAAGAAACGGCAGCTCATTGCCCAGCGGGCGCGTGAGGATTTCGAGAGATGGATGACGCAATCCGCGCTTTCATGACATTTCTGACCGTCGAACGTCAGGCCTCGCCGGAAACCATCCGCAATTACCGTTCCGATCTCCGACAGCTCGCAACCTTTCTCAACCAAGCCAGGCCGTCGCCGCAGACACAGCCCACAGTCGACATCGGCGACGTGACGACGGATTCCCTGCGCGCGTATTTACAGTGGCTTGACCGCAAGGGTGAAAAAGCGTCCTCGCTCGGGCGCAAACTCGCCTGCCTGAGAAGCTTCTACCGATTCCATGTCCGTGAAGGGACGGTCGCAAACAATCCGGCCGACGGCATTCGAAGCCCCAAGCTCCCGAAAACCTTGCCGCGGGTGTTGACGAAGGATGATGCGAATGTCCTGATGGAATTCCCTGTCGGACAGACACCGCTATCGCTGCGGGACCGGGCCATCCTGGAAACGCTGTATTCTACCGGCGCACGCGTGAGCGAAGCCGTCGCGCTCAACCTCGGCGATCTCAACCGGTCCGACGGACTCGTCCACCTGCGCGGCAAAGGCCGGAAGGAACGGATCGTTCCGGTCGGCGACGTCGCGCTCCAGGCCATCCACACGTATCGAGTCTCGTTGAAGCATGCCCCTGCGGATGATCGACCGGCGACGCCCCTGTTTTTGAACCACCGCGGCGGCCGATTGACCGCGCGCAGCATCGCCCGCCTGGTTGCTCGTTATTCAAGTCGCCTGGCTGGAGGGGCCGTCAGTCCCCATGCGCTCCGCCACTCCTATGCGACCCACCTCCTCGACGAAGGCGCAGACCTCCGTTCCATTCAAGAGATGTTGGGACACGCTTCCCTCAGCACGACACAGAAATATACCCACCTGGCGACCGACCGGCTGTTGGCTATCTATGATGATGCTCACCCCCGGGCCAAATCGGCAAAGACTCCGCCGGCCGGAAACGATCGTCCTGCAACGTAAGCCGTCGCGCAACCGCCGCCAATATCCATCCGATAGAACAACACCATCTCGAAGAAATCCATGCGACTTTGAGCAAAATGGGATTGTGTTTCTGGATGAAATTGATATATTCACGGGCCTCAAATCTGTGTGCACCACAGCAGATCGTCGGGATGCGGTCCCCGGTATCCCCTGAGAACTAGGAGCAGCCCATGAATCGACTGATTAAGAAAGCCAATATCCTGATCGAGGCGCTGCCCTACATCCGCACCTTCCGCGGCAAAACAGTGGTCATCAAGTACGGCGGTCATGCCATGACCGAAACCGCGCTCAAGGAACGGTTCGCGGAAGACATCGTCCTGCTCAAATATGTCGGCCTCAATCCGGTCATCGTGCATGGCGGCGGGCCTCAGATCGACAAGATGCTGACCAGGCTGGGCATCGAAGCCAAGTTCCGCCACGGCGTCAGGATCACCGACACAGCCACCATGGAAATTGTGGAGATGGTGCTCGCCGGTAAGATCAATATGGAAATCGTCGAACTTCTGAATCGCCACGGGGGGCGTTCCGTGGGTCTGAGCGGAAAAGACGGGGGGCTGATTATGGCGCAGCCGCTCACGGCCAAATCCTGGGCAAAAAGTCTGGGCAAGGATCTGGAGGGCGACGACGAAGGGGATTTCGGACTCGTCGGCGAAGTGCAATCCGTCGATCCCAGCCTCGTCCTCAAACTCCAACAGGACCACTACATCCCGGTCATCGCACCGATCGGAACAGACAAGGAAGGCAATACCTATAACATCAACGCCGATCTCGTGGCCGGTGCCATTGCCGCCTCGCTCCACGCGGAAAAACTTGTGATGATGACCGACATCAAGGGAATCCGCGACGCCAATAGCCGCCACCTCTCCACAGTCTCCAGAAAAGACGTGCAGCGAATGGTAAAGAAAGGGGTCATCGGCGAAGGCATGTTGCCGAAAGTGCACGCCTGTCTCGACGCGCTGGCCGGAGGAGCCGGAAAGGCTCACATTATCGATGGGCGCATCCCCCATGCCATCTTGCTTGAAATCTTTACCCGCAAAGGCATCGGCACCGAAATCGTGTCGTAACCCTGATCGGCACAAGAACCGGCCGCGTGACCGACGAATTCACCAGGCATCTGACCGCGTTAGCCCGCGAGCGCCATCCCCAGACTTCGCCGGGCGCGTTGCGGGAGACGGCCGCCTACCTGTCACAACAATTCACCAACTCCGGCCTGCACCTCGCTACCCACCAATTCGAGGCCTGGGGACAGACCTACGACAACGTGATCGGAACCAAGCCGGCTGAGAACGGCGCTGACATCCCTCCGCTGATTCTGGCCGCTCACTACGATACGGTGGAAGGATCCCCCGGCGCCGACGATAATGCCAGCGCGCTGACGGTGCTGCTTGAAGTCGCCGGACGGCTCCAGCCAACCGCTCTTGCGCGGCCGGTCCGATTCATCGCCTTCTGTCTCGAAGAAGAAGACCTCCTGGGCAGCCGCGCCTATGTCGCCCATCTGCGCGAATCCGGCCAAGCCGTCTATGGGGCGATCGTGCTTGAATGTGTCGGATATGCCAGTGACCTGAAGAGTTCCCAACGCACTCCGCTCGGCATTCCCGTGACAGTGCCCTCCGTCGGAAACTTTCTTGCGCTGATCGGAAATCAGACCGCAGCCGCTCTGACAACAACACTGTCGCGAGCCATGGCTCCCGCCGTTCCCGTCGTTCCGTTGATCGTACCGGGCAACGGGGAACAACTCCCTGATACCAGGCGGAGCGACCATACGGCTTTTTGGGAACAGGGGTTCGCCGCTGTCATGGTCACGGATACCGCCAATTTTCGAAATCCGCACTATCATCGACCGACCGATACGGTCGACACACTCAACCTGACATTTCTCGCGTCCGTGACTGATGCCGTCACGAATGCCGTACTGGCGCTGGCCGCCGCGCCGGAAAGGCCATAATGCCCCGATTGCCCAGCCGACCGACAAGCGCCGCTATCACCAAGCTCTTTGCCCGATTGGACTACAAGACCCTCGGCCCGGTGTATTGCTACGAAGGCGGCGATGCATTCTGGCAGGCCAAGCGCCAGCCCTGTGAACGATTGGGAAAGCGGATCGCCCGGGCACTGGCCGATCATCTCGCCCCGCACGGTCGGAGCCTCTATGTAGGAGCCGGGGTCGCGGAGCTTCCACCGCTGCTCATGGAAGCCCTTGATCTCCAGCGTGAAGTAGAGCCGTACAATCTGCGCCGGACAGAAGTCGCCGCCATTAATCGGGCCTGCCGTTCCCTGCCGGTTCGCTTTCAGCGTCTTGATGCAGCCACAGCCACGGGACCTTTCGACCATCTCTGGATCGTGAGCGTCCTCAATGACCCGGAACGATTTCCCGATCTCTCGCCGTTATCATATGGAAATGCAAATCCGGTGACCTTCGACCCCAAGAAGTTCGAGCAGCAGCGCCGAACCGTACGTGCAATCGTCGATCGTGTCATGCCGAAACTGCGCCTGCCCGGATTAGTGACGACCTCAACGGAAGAAGTGGTCTGGATCGCCGACTGGTGCCATCGCAAGTCTATCCCGTACCGCGTCGAGCGAGAACAGTTCCCGACGGCTCTGGTAGGCGATCCGGTCTGCTTTATGAGGATTGGGGCGACGACGAACACCCGCAAGCGCGGGGCGCGCTAGATCTTAAATCCGGTGGGTCGCTTCGAGGAATCGTCCATGTACTGACGGGCGTACTTCACGTAGTTGGCGGCCGATTCTTTGATCCAGGCCAGCTCGGCCTCCGACGCGCTGCGCCGCACCCGGCCGGGCGAGCCGAGGATCACGCTGTTCGGCGGAACCACCGTTCCCTCCACCACGAGCGCGCCGGCTCCCACCACCGAGTCTTCCCCGATCACGGCCCCGTCCATGATGATAGCCCCCATCCCGACCAGCACCCGATCCTTGATCGTGCACCCGTGCAGCACCACACTGTGACCGATGGTCACCTCGTTCCCAATGATCAGGGGATGGGTATCGTGCGTGACATGCAACATGCAGAGATCCTGCACATTCGTCCGGTTCCCGATGCGGATATGATGGACATCGCCCCGGATCACGGCATTGAACCAGACGCTGCATTCCTCGCCCATGACGACATCGCCGATGACGACGGCCGTGTCTTCGATGAAGCAGGAGTCCGGAATAGTCGGCTTCATACCTTGGAATGTTCTAATCACGGTGCGCACTGTAGGTGAAGCATGTCCCGAATTTCAAGACCGAGACGCGTTGACAGCCTTTTCAAGCCTCCCGTAGACTGCCTGCCATGTCTACACCTCTGATCCAACTCGACCGCAAGAAGGCACCCAAGAAGGCCGCACAGACCAACGCGCCTGCCGCCGCTAGGAAAACTACCGTCGGCTTTGTCAATCTGGGCTGCTCGAAAAACCAGGTGGACTCCGAGCTCATGTTGGGCACGCTTGTTCACGACGGCTTCCAACTCACCGACAACCCCAAGAAAGCTGAAGTCGTCATCATCAATACCTGCGGCTTCATCGAAGAAGCCAAGCAGGAATCGATCAATACGATTCTCGAACATGGCAAACTGAAAAAGAAAGGCGCCTGCCGGGTCCTCATTGCCGCGGGCTGTCTGGCTCAACGTTATCAGGGCGACCTGCTGAAAGAGCTGCCCGAATTGGACGGCGTAGTAGGCACCGGCGAATTCGGAAAGATCGGAGCCATCTGTCGCAAGCTCCTCACGCCCGGCAAGCGCCAGCAACGACTCTGGATCAGCGAGCCGCCGTATTTGTACGACGCCGACGCCCCGCGCCTGCGGCTCGGCAACCCGCATAGCGCGTACGTAAAAATCGCCGAGGGCTGCAACCGGAATTGCGCCTTCTGCGCCATTCCCATCATGCGCGGGAAACAACGCAGCCGGTCGATCGAATCCATTGTGGCTGAAGCGACGCGCCTCGCCGGCGAAGGGGTCAAGGAGCTGAATCTTATTTCCCAGGATACGATCAACTACGGTGTGGATCTGGGGATTCGCGGAGGTCTCACCTCACTGCTTCGCGCGCTCGTGAAGGTTCCGGATATCCGGTGGATCAGGCCGTTCTATCTCTACCCCCAACAGGTCACCGATGAGCTGCTCGATCTCTATGCCGGCGAAGAAAAGATTACCAAGTACATCGACATGCCGCTCCAGCACATCAACGACCGGATGCTGAAGCGCATGCATCGCCTGGGCAATCGAGCCGCCATCGAGAAACTCGTGGATCGCATTCGCACCCGCATTCCCGACGTGACATTCCGGACCGCCTTTATCGTGGGATTTCCCGGTGAAACGGAACAGGCGTACCAGGAACTCAAATCCTATGTCGCAGAGTCTGGCTTCGACCGCGTGGCCGCCTTTCTCTACTCGGACGAGGACGACACGACGGCGATGTCGCTGGACGATAAGATCGAATGCAGCGTGATGGAGGAACGCCGGAACGAACTGCTCGCCATTCAGGAAGACATCGCGTCAGCACGCGGGCAAGCCCGCATCGGTTCGGTCATGGAGGTGCTCGTCGAAGGACCATCGGAAGAAACTCCGCTCCTTCTGGAAGGACGGCATGATGGCCTCGCCCCCGAGATCGACGGCGTCGTCTATATCAACGATGGCACGGCGAATCCTGGTGATTTCGTCAAGGTGGAGATCACGGATGCCGCCACCTACGATCTCGTCGGTCACATCGTCTCGTAGCCGCTCACTCCACCCCATTACGATCTGCTACACTCGCTGAACATTGACGAAAGGGGCGCATCCGCTATGGCAGCCACTCGCAAAGACTCCGTTGTGATTCTGATCCACTGCAAAGACCGGAAGGGCATTGTCGCCCGTGTGTCGGGATTCATCCACGACTTCGGCGGCAACATTCTCGACTCAGACCACCATACCGATGAAGAGACCAACGACTTCCTGATGCGGATGGAGTTCGCCACGGAAGGATTGCAAATTCCCCCCGACGAAATCTCCGCCGCCTTCGCCCCCATCGCCAAAGTGTTCGAGATGCGCCATGAAGTGCACCACTCCAGCCGCCGCACGCGCGTCGGCATGCTGGTCTCAAAACAAGATCACTGTCTGGCCGACCTCCTGCAACGCCACCGGCGGGACGAATTGCACATCGATATCCCGGTCATCATTTCGAATCACGAGACCTGCGCTGAATGGGCGCATCTCTTCAAAATCCCGTTCGTGGTTCTGCCGGTAACCAAAGAAACCAAGCCTCAGCAGGAGCAACAGGTCATCGCAGCATTGAAATCTCACGGCGTGGAACTGGTGGTCATGGCCCGCTACATGCAGATTCTGAGCGCCGACTTTCTCACACAAATCGGCTGCCCGGTGATCAACATTCATCACTCGTTCCTTCCGGCGTTTATCGGCGCGAATCCCTACCGGCAGGCCTACGAGCGCGGCGTGAAAATCATCGGGGCGACGGCCCACTATGCCACGCAGGATCTGGACGAGGGACCGATTATCGAGCAGGACGTGATCCGCGTCGGACACCGGGATACGGTCGATGATCTAGTGAGGAAAGGACGGGACCTGGAAGAAATTGTCTTGGCCCGCGCAGTGCGCCGACACATCGAACATCGCGTGTTGGTGTATGGAAGAAAAACCGTCGTCTTCGATTA
>CAYPOR010000038.1:0-17198 GCA_964412445.1 uncultured Nitrospira sp. | reverse complement strand
GACACATCGAACATCGCGTGTTGGTGTATGGAAGAAAAACCGTCGTCTTCGATTAGTCAGGATACTGAAAAAGCCCGCCAGCGTCGTTCTCGCATCGTTCAGACCCTCAACGTACCGAAAATACTACTTAAGGCAAGGGGCTTCTCCGCTCGCAGATGATCGAAGCGAGCGGATCAAGCGAAGCTTGGTGTGTACCTCCTCGGCCCTTCACTCGCTGCGTCCTTGCTGGACGATCTTTTTGAGTATCCTGCGGGAGGTGAGGCCGCAGCCCCACCCCCCGAACTTTCACCTAGACCTTTGCCGTCAGGAATAGCGCATTGCCGCGGCGATTGATCAAGATCAGAACGTTGTCGCCCTTCTTGATCGCGGATGATGCCTTCTCGAACTCCTTGACCGACTTGACCGGCTGACGATTGATTTCTCGGATCACATCACCCGCCATCAATCCGGCCTTCTCCGCGCCGCTCTCCGGCTCGACACCCGTCACCACGACTCCCTGCGCCTTGCCCTTGATACCTAATTCCTTCGCGGTCTCCCGATCCAGATCCTGGACGGCCACTCCGGCAAAGGCATAGTCCGCTTCACCGGCTTCGGCTTTCGCGACCTTCGTCGTATCCAACTGTTCCCCGATCGTCACCGTGAGGTCTTTCTCATGGCCGTCACGGATCACCTTGACCGGCACCTTCATCCCAACCCCTGTTCTGGTCACCAGACGCTGGAGGGCCACCGCATCCTCAACGGGTGTGCCTTGATACGCGATAATCACATCGCCCTGCTTCAGGCCCGCCTGGTCGGCCGGACTCTCTTCCTTCACGTCGCTGACGAGCGCACCCTTCGCGTTCTTGATCCCGAAAGACTTGGCCAGATCCTGGCTGAGGTCCTGAATGCCGATACCGAGATAGCCGCGCACGACCTTCCCGGTCTTGATCAGGCTTTCATAGATCGGCTTGCCCATGCTGGTCGGCACGGCAAACCCCACCCCCTGATACCCGCCGGTCTGCGAAAAGATGGCCGTATTGATCCCGACCAGTTCTCCGCGCGTGTTGACCAGGGCGCCGCCGGAATTTCCCGGATTGATGGCCGCATCCGTCTGAATGAAGTCTTCGTACTGCGTGATCCCCATCCGGCCACGCCCCAGCGCGCTCACGATGCCGAGCGTCACGGTCGAGTTCAATCCGAAGGGATTCCCGACCGCCAGCACATATTCGCCGACTTGCAGCTTGGTGGCATCACCCCAGACGACCGTCGGAAGATTCTGCCCGTCGATCTTCACGACCGCCAGATCCGTCTTGGGATCGGCCCCGATGATCGCGCCTTTGAATTCACGTTTGTCTGGCAATGTAACCGTGACTTCCTGCGCACCTTCAATGACATGATTATTGGTCAACACATAGCCGTCCGTGGAAACGATCACCCCCGAGCCTTGGCCGCCGCCCCGATGTCCGCGAGGCTCCCCGGGACCTTGCGGCCCGCGGAATCCTCGCGGGACTCCCGGGCCTTGCGGTCCACCGAAAAACTCTTCCATCCGCTCACGCAGTTCATCGGGAATCTTTCTCCCGTCGGAGACTTTTTCTCCGATGACCGTCGTGATGTTGACCACGGCCGGCGTCACCGCTTTGGCGACATCCGTAAACCCGTTCGCCCCAGGGGCGATCGGCAGCGCAACAGCAACAGCCGGGGGCTGGACTCCACTGGAAGCATGGGAAGAGGGCACCGATTGGCCGCTCCACATCAGCACCGCTCCCACCGCAGCGATGGCAATACTTGCAACGACCGCCTTTTGAACCGACTTCTTCATAGCGTCCTCCTCATGACAATGATGCCGGTAAACACGTGCGCCTCGTCGTAACGTACGGTGACCGTAACAACCGGTGATGAGAACGCGATTAGGAGCGGATTAGAAGTCGTTAAGCGGATGGAGCTGCCAGGGGGAGCGTGACCGTAAACGTCGAGCCGACACCCGGTTCACTCGTCACGTCGATGCGGCCCTTGTGAGAATCGGCGATCCAGGTACAGATCGCCAGCCCAAGGCCCGTGCCTTTTTTCGTATGAGCCCGGGCGTCGTCGGTACGATAGAAGCGGTGGAAAATCCTGGACTGCTCGTCCGGGGCGATGCCGATCCCCTGATCTGCGACCGACAGACGCGCATTCGATCCGTCTACGACCAGAGAGATTTCGACCCTCCCGTTCGGATGGGAATACTTGATGGCATTTTCCACCAGATTCAACAACAGCTCACGCAGGCGGAGTTCGTCGCCCTGGACGACGGCCGGCATCACCGTCCCGAGCGTCACGGCGATGTTCCGATCCTGTCCCAACAGCGTGGCCTGCCGGTGAATGTCTTCAACGAGCGACTCCAGCCCGACGGGCAGAGTTTCCATTTTCACCGCTCCCATGTCGGCGCGGGAAAGAAACAGCAGCTCGTCGACAATGCGCGTCATGCGATCGATTTCTTCCAGATTGCTTTCGAGAACCGACTGATAGTCACCCAGCGGGCGGGGACGCCGGAGCACCAATTCCGTCTCTCCCTTCATCACCGTCAACGGCGTCCGGAGCTCGTGCGAGGCGTCGCTGGTAAACTGACGAATCTGCCGGAAGGACGCATCCAGCCGGCCGATCATGTCGTTGAACATACTGGCCAGGCGCCCGATTTCGTCGGGAGACGTCGAAACGGTCAAGCGCTGACTGAGATCCCCGCCCGCGATGCGCTGGGCCGCGAGCGTAATCGCATCGACCGGACGCAGGGCGCGGCCGGCCAGAAACCAGCCGCTGGCCAGTGACGCCGCCAGCGCAATCGGCATCGTCACCAGCAAGACCAGCAGCAGCCGGCGCAGGGTATCCTCGATCGACTCCATCGATGTGCCGACCTGCACGATGTAGAGCAGGGTCCCCCGGTACATAATAGGGACGGACACCAGCCGCAAGGGCGGCTCCTTCGGATATTTCGCCGATTCAAAAATTGATTTCCCGTTGAACGTCGTCTCGAGCGCCGTACGGCTGAGCGGAACTTCATGCTGCTTGATATTGGGAGAGCGGAGCGTGATCGTTCCGGAGGGGCTGAAGATTTGGAAGAACTTGTCGATCCGGGCGAGTTCGGGAAACTGCGAGAGCAATTCCTCTTCGTCGATGAGCGGGAGGAATCCCCGCTCTTCCAGCGACCGGACGGCGGTATTGGCGGTCTCTTCCAGCGATTGATCCACCGCGTCGCGAAGGCTCCTCGCCGTCACATTGTACAAGACGACGGAAAACACGATGAGGACCAGAGCCAGCGTGCTCCCGTACCAGAGCGTCAACCGCAGTCGCAGTGGCATCAGTCGGCTTTCAGCATATATCCGCTGCCGCGGATCGTATGGATGAGTTTCTTCGATCGGCCGCGGTCGATCTTGTTGCGGAGATAATTGACGTAGACGTCGATGACGTTGGTGAAGGTGTCGAAATCCTGGTTCCAGACGTGTTCGGAAATCATGGGCCGCGTCAGCACCCGCCCGGTATGCCGCATCAGATATTCGAGCAGCGCATATTCCTTCAGCGTCAGCTCGATCCGCTGCCCGCCCCGCGTGACTTCCCGTGTCGCGGGATTCAGCACCAGATCGTCGATCTGCAGAATGCCGGGGCTCTCGGTCGCTCCCCGGCGCAACAGCGCCCGGACGCGGGCCAGCAATTCATCGATGGCAAACGGCTTGGTGAGATAATCGTCGGCACCGGCATCGAGCCCCTTCACCCGTTGATCCACCTGGGACTGCGCCGTCAGAATCATCACCGGCGTCTGAATCCGTTCACGCCGGATCGCTTTAAGAATCTCCATCCCCGACATCGACGGCAGCATGAGATCCACGACGATCAAATCGTAGTTGGTCGCCAGTGCCATCTCAAGTCCCTTGGCTCCGTCCTCGCAGAGATCGACGGCATAGCTTTCTTCCTCAAGCGCGCGCTTGATAAAACAGCCGACCTTCGTTTCGTCTTCGACAACGAGCACACGCATACGCAGTCCTCTCGCGCGCCGATTATACCAAACCTGCGGAGGATGTTCTCGAATAGATGAGGCTGGCACGCGGCGCGAGATCTCACAACTCGTAACGGAGCAGCGGCGGCTACTTCGGTTGGAATCGGGTGACCGTCACCGGAGCATAGGACAAACTGACGCTACCGGGTGTCCGTTGCGCCATCGTATGCCGCAACCAGGCGGCGTCGTTGCGGGCGGGAAAATCGGAACGGTAATGAGCCCCGCGGCTCTCCTCGCGCGCAAGCGCCCCTGCCACAATCGTTTCCGCGAGTTCGACCAGACATTGGAGTTCCAGCGCCTGGATCAAATCGGTGTTGAAGACGCGCCCCTTATCCTGAACCGTGACCGCGGCCGCGCGTTGCTGTAATTCCTGCACCTTGCTTCCGGCCGCTGTCATCGATGCTTTGGTCCGGAAGATTCCGAGGTTCATGCTTAACGTGTCCCCCAGTTCCTCCCGCACCTGCCAGGCCCGCTCGCCTCCCCTCTGCGAGAGCAACCGTTCAATTCTGGCTTGCTCTTCGGCGAGGTGCTGCGGTGCAGGAGTTCCATGCCCCACGGTTCCGGCATATTCGCCGGCTTTCACCCCGGCGCGGCGCCCGAATACGATCGTTTCCAAGAGCGAATTGCCGCCGAGGCGATTGGCCCCGTGCACGCTGACGCAGGCGCACTCCCCTGCCGCAAAGAGGCCGGAAATCGAGGTTTCGCCCCACGGATTGGTTCTGACTCCGCCCATCTGGTAGTGCGCGCCCGGCCTGATGGGAATCGGGGTTTCAACCGGATCAAGCCCGGCAAACTCCATCGCAAGCTGCCGGATTTGAGGAAGCCGTTCCAGAATTTTATCCCGCCCGAGATGCCGGAGATCCAACAACACACATCCATCCACGCCCCGGCCTTCAAGAATCTCCTGCCCGATCGCAAGCGACACCGTCGAGCGGGTCGCCAGTTCCATTTGCTCCGGAGCATACCGCTTTAAAAACCGCTCGCCCAGCGTATTGAGGAGATAGCCGCCTTCTCCCCTCGCCCCTTCCGTAATCAGAATGCCCGTGTCCTTCAAGGTGGTGGGATGGAACTGAACGAATTCCATATCCATGAGCGGCGCCCCGGCGCGATAGGCTAAGGCCATCCCGTCGCCGGTATTGATCACCGCATTTGTGCTGGTCAGAAAAACCCGCCCGCTCCCGCCGGTCGCAAGAATGACGGCCTTGGCTTGAATCAGCCGCAACCCGCCGCGCACCATGTCCCAGGCGATGACCCCGCGACACACCCCTTCCTCAACCACGAGCGCGGTGACATACCATTCTTCATAGACCGTAGTCCGTCGCTTGAGAATCTGTTCATAGAGCGCATGCAGCAGTGCGTGGCCGGTGCGATCGGCGGCATAACAAGTACGAGGAAATCCGGCCCCGCCGAACGGCCGCTGGGCGATGCGCCCTCGGGCATCGCGGCTGAAGATGACGCCCAGTCGCTCCAGCTCAAGAATGTCCCCGGGAGCCTCCCGGCACATCGCCTCGATCGCGTCCTGATCCCCGAGATAAAGCCCCCCTTTTGCCGTGTCGAAAGCATGAGCTTCCCAGGAGTCATTGTCGCCGAGCGCCGCGTTGATCCCGCCTTGAGCCGCCACCGAGTGGCTCCGGACCGGATGGACTTTTGAGATCAACGCCACATCCAGATTGCCCGGCGCGGCAAGAGCCGCGCGCATGCCCGCCAGACCGGCCCCGACGATGAGAATGTCATGCAGATAGGTGCCCGGACTCGGCATTGCGCTCCTTCGGACCGGCGGATCGTCTCTTCATCCCAGTACTTACAGAACTCGCTCCCCCCATGGCAAGCGACATCGTAGACATATGGCGAATACCTTGGAAATAGGAAAGCGCCGTGGTACTCTCGCTCGACCGATTGACCATTCCGGAACCACCCAATCACAAGCGGATAACACGATCATGCCTCAACCCGACTTCCTAACGCCAACCGACTTATTCCCGCAACGGCATATCGGGCCGACGGATGCTGACATCCGCGAAATGCTTACGGTCGCCGGCATGCCATCGTTGGAGTACCTCTGTAATGTGACGGTGCCGCAAGACATCCAGCTGAAAAAGTCGCTGGATGTCCCCGAAGCGCAAGGGGAGCAGACCGTGCTGCGCAAGCTCAAAGAAATCGCAGGGCAAAACCGCGTCTACCGCTCGCTCATCGGCATGGGCTACTACCACTGCGTCACGCCGGGTGTCATCCAGCGGAACATTCTGGAAAACCCCGGTTGGTACACCCAATACACCCCCTATCAGGCAGAAATCTCCCAGGGCCGTCTTGAAGCGCTGGTGAACTTTCAGACCATGGTCGGAGATCTGACCGGATTGCCTCTGGCCAATGCCTCACTGCTGGACGAAGGCACCGCCGCCGCCGAGGCGATGGCCATGTGCTCCGCCATCTCCCGATCCCGCGGCGACGAGCGCAAGGAGTTTTTTGTGTCGCACGACTGCCATCCGCAAACCCTGGCCGTCCTCCAGACACGCGCGGAACCCCTGGGCATCACCATTCGCACGGGCCCCAAAACCGCCATCAATTTTACAGATACGGCCTTATGCGGGCTGCTGCTGCAATATCCGACGAGCGACGGCTATGTCGGCGACGTCAGCGGGCTGGTCGCGCAGGCTCATGAAGCCGGCGTACTCGTCGTCGTCGCCACGGATCTGCTGGCCCTGACGCTGTTGCGGTCTCCCGGAGAGTTCGGAGCCGATATTGCCGTGGGCTCCAGCCAGCGCTTCGGGATCCCCATGGGATTCGGCGGCCCGCACGCCGCGTTCCTGACCACCAAGGAAGAATTCAAGCGCCAGATGCCCGGACGTATCGTCGGCGTTTCGAAAGATGCCGCGGGCAATACCGCCTACCGGTTGTCTCTGCAAACCCGCGAGCAACACATCCGGCGGGAGAAGGCGACGAGCAATATTTGCACGGCCCAGGTGTTACTGGCCGTGATGGCCGGCATGTACGCCGTGTACCACGGCCCCGGCGGGCTCCGCCGGATCGCGCAGCGTGTGCATGGATTGACGCTGATGCTTGCTGAAGGGTTGCGCCGGCTGGGATTTGATGCGGGCCCTGAGGTGTTCTTCGATACGCTGCGCATCCGGGTGTCCAAGACTCAAGCAACTCAGATCCTCGCAAGGGCCGACGAACAGCACATCAACCTCAGAATCCATGAAGACGGGTCCATCGGACTCTCCCTGGATGAAGTCAGCAGCGAGCAGGAAGTTCGGACGCTCCTGGAACTCTTCGTCGGCCACGCGCGCCTGCCGTTTCAGCTCGACGAGCTGGCCCAATCGGTTGCGCCCGGCTATTCCCGGCCGCTGGCGCGCACCACCCCCTATCTCACGCATGAGATTTTTAACCGTTACCATGCCGAGCATGAGATGTTGCGGTACCTGCATCGGCTCCAGGGGAAAGATCTGTCGCTCACACACTCGATGATTCCGTTGGGCTCCTGCACCATGAAGTTGAATGCGACAACGGAAATGCTTCCGGTCACCTGGCCTGAGTTTGCCCACCTCCATCCGTTTGCTCCGACCGGGCAGACGCGGGGATATCAGGAACTGTTCCGGCAGCTGGAATCCTGGCTGGCCGAGATTACGGGATTTGCCGCCGTCTCGCTTCAACCGAACGCCGGTTCCCAGGGCGAATACGCCGGCCTGATGGTGATCCGCGCCTTTCACCGTGCGCAGGGCGCACCCCATCGGGATGTGTGCTTGATCCCTGTCTCGGCTCACGGCACCAACCCCGCGAGCGCGGCGATGGCCGGCATGACGGTCGTGGTCGTGGCCTGCGACAAGCAAGGCAACGTGGATCTCGGTGACCTGGAAACGAAAGCCGCGCAATACCGTGACCGACTCTCGGCCTTGATGCTGACCTACCCGTCGACTCATGGCGTCTTCGAAGCGGATGTCCGGCGGATCTGTCAGATCGTGCATACCCACGGCGGCCAGGTGTACATGGACGGCGCCAATATGAACGCCCAGGTCGGACTCTGCCGGCCAGGCGACATCGGCGCCGACGTCTGCCATCTGAATTTACATAAGACCTTCTGCATTCCTCACGGCGGAGGCGGACCCGGTATGGGACCGATCGGCGTCGCCAGACATCTGGCTCCCTATCTCCCAGGCCATCCCGTCACTGGCCTCGGCACCCGCGAATCGATCGGTCCCGTATCCGCGGCACCGTATGGCAGCGCGAGCATCCTGCCCATCTCCTGGGTCTACATCGCGCTGATGGGCGGAGAGGGCCTGAAAAAGGCCACTCAGGTCGCGATCCTCAACGCAAACTACATGACCAAACGGCTGGAGAAACACTACTCGATCGTCTACACCGGCACCACGGGGCATGTCGCGCACGAATTCATCCTCGATCTGCGCCCCTTTAAAGAAACCTCCGGCGTCGAAGCCATGGATGTCGCCAAACGTCTCATGGATTACGGTTTTCATGCGCCGACCGTCTCCTTTCCCGTCGCCGGAACCTTGATGGTGGAACCGACGGAGAGCGAAGGGAAAGCCGAACTCGACCGCTTCTGCGATGCGCTGATCGCGATTCGCGGAGAAATTCAAGCGATCGTCGACGGCGATCAGCCCCGCGTGAATAATCTGCTCAAAAACGCCCCCCATACGGCGACGGCAGTCACGGCCACGGACTGGAACCGGCCTTATACAAGAGAACGGGCGGCATTTCCGACTCCCTGGGTCAAAGCCAATAAGTTCTGGCCGTCGGTCAGCCGTATCGATGAAGCCTATGGCGACCGCCATTTAATCTGCACCTGTCCCCCGATGGACAGTTACCAACCCTGACCGTGCACGGCTCATGAGCCAGGCGACGAGATGATCCCACGTCATCCGGTTCGGATAATCGTTGCCGTATTGTGCTGTCTCCTCCTCGAAGCTCACGAGAATCGGGCGCAAACGCCGTCATCGGATGTAGCGCGTCACGCAACCCCGGTGGACCTACAGGCGGGGCAGAGCTACCGGGCCGGCGTTCGTGTGCGCGTGCCGAACGGCACCGCCTCATTCCCCATTCCGACAGGCTGGCGGGGAGAACGGCTGGACGAGATGGCCGCCGTGCTCCTGGTTTCGGAAAAAGAAGCCGGCTTTGTGCTTGCCTTTGCGATCCTCAACCACACGGAGGATGAACTCTTTGCCTTGCTCGGAGAATCCCAATCCATCACCGACACGTTGGTATTCGAACCGACCGGAACGGTCACCCGGCAGGGAACGAACCTGACGGCAAACTATACGGCCGGCTCCTTGGCCGGTCGAGGCCTCGCAGTCATGGGACCGGATCTGCAAGGGGTGTTGTTTCTTCACGGAAGACCACAGAAAGCCACCCGGACAAGCCGCACGCTCCTCGACGAACTGGCAGAGCAGGTTCGGTTTACCTCAGCCAGTGACAATTCGCCTGCTCCCTGACGGCAGTTGCACTCGGAACGCAAGATCACTTTTCCCGCTTCCCTGACGGAGAGACGACCGCACTCTGCCTGGCACCTGTGGGTTGTACAAAACTGTCGCTTGCCACCCCCCATCTTTTGGGTCATTGTGGCCCCGACCTCGCTTCAGCGATAAGGATTCTCCACCACAGGGAGACGTTGAAACCGCCATGCCCCAAATATTGAATTTCAGCGAACATGCGAACGATGAAGAAGTGAGTTATCTCACCACCCTGTTGCTCTATCACCTCGTCGAGCGATGCGGGGGGCAAATCCAATTCACGGTGAACGACGTGAACCAGGTCCGCGAAAGCCTATCCACGAAGATGGTCCAAATCCAACTCGGCGACGACGTCCGGCTCCGCATCATCGACCGGGTTCCTGAACTGCAATAAGCGCATTGCCAAGCCTGCAGCATATCCGGCCGTCTGCCGCCGGGATAGCCGCCGGGAGCCGACTGCGGTAGACTGCTCCCGCTATGCTTCACATCTCCTCCCATGTGTCCATTCCGGATTCCGAGATCCAACTTCACGCGATGCGTTCGCAGGGGGCCGGCGGACAGAACGTGAATAAAGTCTCGACTGCGATTCATTTGCAGTTCGACATCACCGCGTCGTCTTTACCCCCTTTTTACAAGCAGGAACTGCTGAAGCTCAAAGACCACCGAGTGTCGCAGGATGGGGTCATTACGATCAAAGCGCAGCAGCATCGCACGCAGGAGCGGAACCGGGAAGATGCGCTAAAGCGGCTCTGTCTTTTGATTCAAAGCGTGGCGATCCCGCGCAAATCACGTCGCGCGACGAAACCGACCAAAGGGTCTCAAACCAGGCGGATCGAGAGTAAGAAGAAGCAAGGGCGGTTGAAAGCGCTGCGGGGAAAGCTGGAATAGCCGCCGGAGGTGAATCGAAGCGGAGAAGATTCCCCGCTTCTTTCCCACTATCCCCCCAACAAATGCCGCCGAACCGCTACTCTGCGGAGACGATCGAACCGATGATGTGATAGCCGCCGTCGACGTAGATCACTTCGCCGGTAATGCCTCGCCCCAGCGAACTGACAAGAAATAGCGCCGTGTCACCGACTTCGCCCTGTTCGGTCGCCCGACGGAGCGGGGCATATTCCTTGTGGTGATCGACCATTTTGCTGATACCGGAGACACCTCGCGCCGCAAGAGTTTTGATCGGACCAGCCGAGATGGCATTGACGCGGATGTTCTTCGGACCGAGGTCGTGCGCGAGATACCGGACGCTGGCCTCAAGCGCCGCCTTGGCAACACCCATAACATTGTAGTTCTGCACGACCCGTTCGGCTCCGAGATAGGTCAGCGTCACCACCGAACCACCCTCGGTCATAAAGGGAAGTGCGGCCTTGGTCACCGCCACCAGCGAATACGCACTCACGTCAAGCGCGGTCGCAAAACCTTTGCGTGTGGTATTGACGAATTGGCCGGTCAGTTCTTCACGGGGCGCAAAGGCCACGGAGTGGACGAGAAAATCCAACCGGCCCGCTTCTTTCCCCACGTGCTGCATCAAGGTCTCGATCTGCGCGTCGTCGCCGACGTCGCACGGGAACGCCTTGGAGCCTGGCATGGTTGCCACCAGCTCTTCGACATTTTCCTTCAGCCGCTCGTTCTGATAGTTGAAATACAGCTGGGCGCCCTGCGCGGCAGCGGACTGGGCGATAGCCCAGGCGATGCTGTGCTTGTTGGCGACGCCGATGATGAGACCTTTTTTACCGCTCAGTAACATAATGGGATGCTCCTTGCTGATGACCAGTAGCTACTTTTCGTATGCGCGACTGATGTTCGTCACACTTCAACAATCGATTGCCGATTACGATTGACGAACGGGGTTCAGTTGAAGGCCGAAGATAGCACGATTCGCGGAGCGGTTCTAGAAGGAGCGGAGGGAACCGGCGGCTTAGTTTCCTTTGTTTCCGACGGTATGAAGCTGCGCAACCACTTTGGAGGCTTCAGGGATAAAGTCGTCGAGCTGTTGTGCCTTCGCCAGCGTCAAGGCCTCTGTCGCCAGCGTCACGGCATCCTGATGACGACCGCGCTTGCAGTAACTTTTTGCCAGGCTGATCCGCGCATTGACGGCTTCCGGTTCTTGCTGGATGACGTGCCGAAGCAACTGTTCCCCTTTCTCCGGATCTCCGCCCAGCATCGCAGGTAACCGTACCAGCAATGTTCCTCTGGCGGAAAGCGCATCGAGGTGATCGGGCTTGAGCTCGAGGGATCGATTGAGCTCCTTCATCATGCGCCGAAATCCCAGAACAGAAGACAGGCTCATTTCACCGTCAATTCGCATCAACTCGCCAAGATTGCAAAATAAGGCAAAGTGGGCATCAGCAGATTTCTCGTCGGCGGCTACCGCCTGTTCCCCCAACGACTGCCCCTTTTCGTAGAGCGCCGCACGGGTAGCCCGGTCGGTTGCAATCCGCCCGTCGTGGCAAGCCTGCAATGCCCCGGCAATGAGATCCTGGGTGGCAGGCTGAGCGCTGCCAGACGTCGTACTCCCAATCCACCATGCGATAGATGCGAAGATGACAAGACCGACCCGCTGCATGACTCCTCCATAAATCGGAAATATCAACATCGTTTTATACAGCAAGGCTGATGCCAGTGACAAGCAGAAGCAACTCTCTGAAAATTCATCGGCTACTTCCACCGGAATCTGCCGGTTCCATCTATCCTGTGGCGGGGAAAAAACAGGCAGCGGGGAAAATGCAACAGGCAGTTGTGGAGCTGACCGATCTACCCCTGGGGACGCAAGCGATACCTAGAATGTAGGCGGATGAGAGCTGTAGGCGGGTGCTCCGCCAGTTGTTGAAGGGATTGAAACGCAGCGAGCATCTCCTCATACGAGTAGTGCGCATTACGCCCGCTGGGGTTGGGTAGTAAAAAGATCGGAATACCGGCAATTTCACGTCCCGTAGCCCCCAGAGCCATACGCGTCGACACCCGCCGATCGGCACCGAATACCATACGATAGATCGTCACTCCCAGCAGCGCCACAATACGAGGGCGATAGCGCCGTATTTTCTTCGTCAGAGACGCTAGGCCTCTGCGGTATTCCTTGGCTGCAAGGGTATCGATGCCCCGGCTCGAGCGGCCGATGATATTGGTCAATCCGAGTTTCCATTCAGGCAACCGCCCGTCTTCTTTTGCCGTCAGGGGTTCCGTCACAAGCCGGGACTCATACAGCAATTTCCAAAACCGGTTGGACGGACCCGCAAAATGATGGCCGACCAGCGCAGATCGGAGACCTGGATTGATCCCAACAAAAAGAACTGAAACATCGGGTTGTATGTGGTCAGGAAGTCTCGATTTTCCGGTCACGCCACAGCTCTCGAACGGTTGAGGCAGTTTAGTGGACGGCCAACCAATTTGCCACAGGATCGGGAAGGAATTCGTCTGCACAATCAGATGAGAATGGCGACATAACTCTATGTATTTACTGACAATCGATCACCGCATGGTATTCGGCATGCACCTTGCTGAACTACATGGCAGTGCCCGATCAGCGGCATGGATCTCAACAACCTTTCTGGAGGGATTTACTATGAAGCGCATGTTGATGGCAATTATGGCAGTGGCAGTGGCGGTCTCGTTCAGCGCTCCGTCCTTCGCCGGCGACGAGAAGAAGAAGGAAGAGAAGAAGGGCGGCCATGTGGTGGTGTTCGGCGACGAGAAGAAGAAGGAAGAGAAGAAGGGCGGCCACGTGGTGTTCGGCGACGAGAAGAAGAAGGAAGAGAAGAAGGGCGGAAAGTAATCCCGCTCCTGCTTTTGGCGAGGCTGGCTGGCTTGAGAGGTTTCTCGCTTGGCGCGGGAGACCTCTCGGGCGGCTTGCCTACCGCATCGCACCCCTGATGTAGACCGCCTGCAAGCCCACAATTGTTTTCGAATCCCGGATTGTCCCATCCTCGATTTTCCTGATCGCCTCGTCCAGCGGCATCTCGATCACCTCCAGCACCTCATCGCGATCAAGTTGTTGCCGGCCCAGTGTCAGTCCCGTCGCTTTGTACACGTGAATCACTTCATCGGCAAACCCGGGAGCCGTAAAGATGCTGGACAATAGCGCAAACGAAGAGGCCCGATAGCCGATCTCTTCTTCCAGCTCTCGCGCCGCGCAGCTCAGCGGATCTTCACCTGGATTGAGCTTGCCCGCGGGAATCTCATAAATGAATCCGCCCGCCGCGTGGCGGAACTGACGGATCAGGACCACCGTGCCATCATCCTTCATCGGGACCACAGCCGAAGCCCCTGGATGGCGAATCGTTTCCAGATCAACCGTCACGCCGTTGGGCAAAGCGACCGTCTCGATGTTCAGCGTGACTACCCGGCCTTTGTAGATCTGCCTCGTCACAACCTGCCCGTTACGTGTTCTTGGGTTTCCGATAGAATGGTGTTTTGACGATCTGCGCAGGCACCGCCTTGCCTCGAATATCGATCGTCACCTTCGAGCCAATCATTGAATGAGCCAATGGCACATAGCCCAGACCGATCCCTTTCTGCAGGATCGGCGAAAGGTTTCCGCTCGACACCTCGCCGATAGGTGCGGACGAACCGGCATCGAGAATCTTGCACCCGTGTCGCGGCACCGCCTTTTCCAACAATTCGAATCCGACGAACCGTTTGGCCGGCCCGTGCTCTTTCTGTGCAAGAAGCCTCGCACATCCGGCGAAATCCCCCTTCTCGACGCTCACGGTCCACTCGACGGCAGCCTCGATCGGAGTGATCGTTTCATCGATATCATTGCCGTAGAGAAGATAGCCCATTTCCAGACGAAGCAGGTCCCGGGAGCCCAATCCTGCCGGCTTCAGTCCTTTCGAAGCTCCGGCTTCAAGAATTCTCTCCCACAGCCCCCCGACACGATCGGCCGGAACATACAACTCATACCCAAGCTCACCCGTATAGCCGGTCCGCGCGATGAGGGTCGGGATTGATGCAAGCATCGCCTCGCAGGTATGGTGCAGCTTCAGTGTCGTTACCGCCGTGCCGCCCAGGGCGATCATAATGTCTTTGGATAAGGGCCCCTGCAGAGCGATTTGGGCCGTCTGATCCGAATGGTCTTCCAAGACGGCACTCGCGTCACGGAGACGGGCTTGCAGCCAGGTCAACACCTTGGCGCGATTCGACGCGTTGACACAGAGGAGATAGTCTGCCGGCTTCAACCGGTAGACAAAGATATCGTCCTTGATGCCGCCTTCGTCGTTGCACACCATCGAATACTGCGCCTGGCCGACCGCCAGCTTGGCCACATCATTCGTCGTGACCGCTTGGAGAAACGCCAGTGCGCCGGCTCCTGATACCATCAGACGGCCCATATGGCTGACGTCGAAGAGCCCCGCCTTGCTGCGGACGGTATGGTACTCATCCAGCACTCCGGAATACTGAATAGGCATCTCCCAGCCGGCAAAATCGACCAGCTTGGCTCCGGCCGCGCGATGTTGGGCAATCAGTGGTGTCTGTTTCATCGGATTGACCGGTTACTGCACACCGAGTAATTCGACATCGAACACGAGCGTCGCATGAGGGGGAATGAGTCCGCCCGCTCCGCGGGCCCCGTACCCGAGGTTCGAGGGGATCGTCAATTTGCGCTTCCCGCCGATTTTCATCCCTTGCACACCCTCATCCCACCCCTTGATCACCTGGCCGACACCGAGCCGGAACGAGAAAGGCTGGCCACGGTCCACAGAACTATCAAATTTTTTACCATTGGTCAGCCAGCCGGTGTAATGCACGGAAACGGTCTGTCCGGCCTTCGCGGTCTCGCCCGTTCCTACGACCTGATCGATGTATTGCAGACCGGATGACGTCGTGATTTCTTTTCCTTCCGATGCCGATGATTCGCTCCCGCTCATGCCGCCTCCTACTCCTATAGATGAACTACACATCACAACGATTGCGCCGAACACGATGCCGCGATACAGGTTATTCATTGTGCCCCTGCCTTGGATGTCGGTTGAGCAAACAGCGCCATACTGGCCGTGTATCCGTGAAGAAAGTTGCGCCCGCCGACCGGGCCGATCTCGCCTTGCGCAAAAAATCCGGCCACCGGGATCGGCCCCAATCGCTCCATCAGAACTCCAGAATCATGATGCGGTCGTCCGAACAGCCCCTGACCGCGCCCGCAACAGCTGAACATGAGGGCCCCGAGGGGCGCGTTCGGATGTCTTGAGCGATCGGCCGCCAGCAGCAAATGCAAATCTTCGCTGGCCGACTTGGCATCGCGCAGATGAAACTGCACCGTCTGCCCTTCCTGAACAACATCTCCGATCGCCACTGCGCCGGTCGTTTGGTCGGCACCGACCAGATTGCGCACGAGAAAATCGCCCCGTTCAAACCGGTTACGATGTTCGTCGATGACGATGCCGACATGGAGCGCCCGATGCGCCCGGCGCCGGTCCTCTCCCCCGAGTGACTCGAAGACCGATTGAAGCCTCGTCAGCGCCGGCGTTCCGCCCATCTCGTGCACGAGATTGTGTTCTGCTCTTGTCACCACGTAGCGCTCGCCGATCGGACGGCACCCTTGTGAAATAACCGGGCGCACCTCGATCGGGCCGCTGATCCGAACCCCGACCAACCCGCTCGCAAATGTGTGCCGGCCGAGAAACAGCCGATTCTCACCGGCATCCTGCCCGCCGCCGGCCAATCCGCCGATCGCCGCCGTCCCCGGATAGCGCTCCTCCAGAAGACTCAGCACGTCCTGCATCGGCGTGGAGAACGGATCGGCGAGGAGGAGAAACGTTCCATCCCGCCCGTCGGATTCCGGCCAGCCCGGCAGGGAGAATTGATCCTGCGTCGCCGAAAAGGAAAGCCGGACGGGAGACAGACTGACACCGGGAAGACAGGCCGTCCACAGCGTGACGGCCGGAGACGTTTCCAGCTCTTCCGCCCCTGCGATGACGCCTTCGCCGGTGCAGCCGAGAGAAACTCTGGCGCCCAACACATCGGTCATCGTTTCCGCCAGCAATTCAGCGCGGGACACATGGTGCGAGGAGAAGAACACGAATGCAAGGTCTGGCGTAGCGCCGCCCAGCTTGGCACGGACCTCATCCACCAGATCACGGGCGGCGGCTTCCGTATCAGGGTTGCGGGACACCGCGGATATGAAATTGAATGTCGCGGCCTGGATGAGGGATGTCGGAGACATGCTGGGCATGGAGATCGTCGCCCCGTTACACGCCGGGATTCATGCGTTCGGACCGGTCGCTCGCGAGTTTTTTATAATACCGCCACAGATATGAGTGATAGTCGTCGAGCTGCGCCAGCAAGTAATGCACTTCGGTGGGATCTTCCGTCTCCAGCGCGCGTGTCATTCGCGTCTTGAGAAACTCAGCAAAGGCCTCCGTCTTCTCCACCGCCGTCAGAAGACGCAACCCCCCGCCAATTTGATATTCATTCATCGAAGGACACTCCTCAGATCAATCTTTCAAAAGCAGGATAACGAGCCAGCGGCGAAAAATGCAAGCGCACAGTTCCAGATCAGCCGCTTCCCTTTGCGTCACACATAGTGGCTGGATCACACGTGCATCGGTCGTTCACCACCAGAGAGGCGACGATGCATGTGCGTATCCCCAGGTCCAAACCTTATGGCCTTGAGCCGGAGACCAGGGACCTGAGTCGACCCAAATCGATCGCGTCCGCACGATGGCCGTCCCGTCCGGTGACGGTCGTCGCCATGGTGAGTGCGTTGAGGATCGCTTCTTCGGTGGCTTCGACCGTGGCAGTGA
>CAYPOR010000037.1:33581-34884 GCA_964412445.1 uncultured Nitrospira sp. | reverse complement strand
CGATCTATCAGGCCCTCGAAAAAGTGAACGGCAAAGCCGAAGACCTGACCTGGGAGATCTTCCGCGACACGCTCATCGAACAGGCCGAACAGGGCGTGGACTATTTCACGATCCACGCGGGCGTCCGCCTCGCCTACGTGCCGATGACCGCGAAGCGCATGACCGGCATCGTCTCCCGCGGCGGCTCGATCCACGCCAAGTGGTGCCTGGCGCATCATCAAGAAAACTTCGCCTACACCCACTTCGAAGAGATCTGCGACATCATGAAAGCCTACGACGTGTCGTTCAGCCTGGGCGACGGGTTGCGGCCCGGCTCCATCGCCGACGCCAACGATGAAGGCCAGTTCGCCGAACTGGAAACGTTGGGTGAATTGACCAAGATCGCCTGGAAGCACGACGTGCAGGTGATGATCGAAGGCCCGGGCCATGTGCCGATGCACATGATTCAGGTCAATATGGAGAAGCAACTGAAGGAATGTCACGAAGCGCCCTTCTACACGCTCGGCCCGCTGACGACCGACATTGCGCCTGGCTACGACCACATTACATCAGGGATCGGCGCGGCGATGATCGGCTGGTACGGCTGCGCGATGCTGTGCTACGTGACCCCCAAAGAACACCTGGGCCTGCCGGATCGCGAAGACGTGAAGACCGGCGTCATCACCTACAAAATCGCCGCCCATGCGGCGGACCTGGCCAAGGGACATCCCGGCGCCCAGATCAGAGACAACGCCCTGTCAAAAGCGCGCTTCGAGTTCCGGTGGGAAGATCAATTCCATCTCTCTCTCGATCCGGACACGGCGAAGGATTTCCACGACGAAACCCTGCCGGACAACGCCGCGAAGGTCTCGCACTTCTGCAGCATGTGCGGCCCGCACTTCTGTTCGATGAAGATCACGCAGGATGTCCGCGACTACGCCGCGCAATTGCAGGTGGATGAACAAAAAGCGATCCAGATCGGCATGAAGGAAAAATCGGAAGAGTTCAAGAAGTCCGGATCTGAGATCTACCGGTAAGGAGTCATCATGGCAAAGCCAACACCTGCGCCTCTCCGAGAGCGCGACATTACTCGACAAATCGCCCGGGAATATTACAAAGAATTCGATTCGCTGATCGAAAGCGACGTCATCATCGTCGGCGCCGGCCCCTCCGGTCTGATTTGCGCCCACGACCTGGCGAAGATGGGTTTCCGTACGCTCGTCGTCGAACAGAGCCTCGCGCTCGGCGGCGGCTTCTGGCATGGCGGCTATCTCATGAACAAAGCCACCATCTGCGAACCGGCCAATGAGATCCTGGAAGAGAT
>CAYPOR010000037.1:0-33571 GCA_964412445.1 uncultured Nitrospira sp. | reverse complement strand
CGTGCCCTGCAAAAAGATCAACGAGTGCGAAGGGATGTACATGGTCGATCCCCCGCATGCGACCGGCGCACTCGTCGCCGCCGCCTATCGCGGCGGCGCGAAGGTCTTGAATCTGACCCGCGTCGTCGATCTGATTTTGAGAAAAGACGGCATCCTCGAAGGCATTGTCGTGAACAACACCACGGCCGAAATGGCCGGTCACGATGTCATCCACGTTGACCCCATCGCGCTGGAAAGCAAGATCGTGGTGGATGCCACCGGACACGATGCCATCGTTGTCGATCTGCTCCACAAGCGCGGGCTTTACAAGCCCGTGCCGGGCAACGGCGCCATGTGGGTCTCGCGATCCGAACAGGAAGTGATGGACCGGACCGGCGAAGTCTATCCGAATTGCTTCGTCATCGGACTCGCCGTCGCCGCCGTGTACGGTACCCCGCGCATGGGCCCGGCCTTCGGCTCCATGCTGCTCTCGGGCCGCTACGGGGCAGAACTGATTAAGAAGAAGCTCAAGAACGAATAACGCTATCTCCCCTGCGGCTTCTCAAACACGTCTCCAGCAAGGCCGCAGGGAGTGCAATCAACGAGGCGTACAGTTCCCGTACGTCGAGTTGATTGAACGACTGAGAACGAAGCTGGAGGCGTGTTTCAGAAGCCGATCATGGACGTACAAGATTTTTTAGAACAAGGCCAAGGCCGCGAAGAGGACAAGCGCGAAGCCTGGCACCTCTTCCAGCAGGCCTATGAACGTCAGATGAAGGGCGACCTGGAAGAGGCCGTCAATCTCTACAAGAAATCCCTGGCCGTGCACCCCACGGCCGAGGCCTATACCTTCCTGGGGTGGACCTACAGCTTCATGGGACGGCTCGATGACGCCATCGAGGAATGCCACAAAGCCATCGCGCAGGACCCCGACTTCGGCAACCCCTACAACGACATCGGCGCCTATTTGATCGAAAAAGGGGATTTCGATGAAGCAATCGTCTGGTTTCAGAAAGCCATGCAGGCCAGACGCTACGAAAGCCCGGCCTTCCCGCACTTGAACATCGGCCGGGTCTACGAGAAAAAAGGCCGCTGGACCGAAGCCATCGATGCCTATAAGAAAGCGCTCACGCTCAATCCCAACTATGCGCTCGCGAAAAAATCGCTGGGACGACTGATCAGTTCACTGAATTAGGATTGCATGGACAACACCGAACGAACTATCCTTGTCGCCCTCACTGATATTTTCTTCTACACCAAAGTCCGCGACGCCTTGCGGACCGGCGGGTATCGAATCGAGAAGGCCCGGACGCAGCAGGACGTCGCAGAAAAAACCGCAGCGGCATCCCCGGCAGTTGTGATTCTGGACATGAACGATGTGACCATCGATGCCTTTCAAGCCATCGAAACACTGAAAGCCGATCCCCGGTCAAAGTCCATTCCGATTCTCACCTACGCCAATCATGAAGAAGTCGATACCTGGAATAGGGCCAAAGCGCTGGGCGTGACGAAGATCGTTTCGCGCAATGAATTCTCGGCCCGAACCAAAGATCTGGTCGATGAAGTACAGAAGGGCATCCGATGAAACAATCCCGTCTGCATGCACAGCACGTTCAACTCGGTGCGACGTTCGAAGAGATCTCCGGTTGGGAGATGCCGGCCCACTATGGAGACTGGCGCGCGGAATACCAGGCTGTCCGTCAGGCCGTCGGAATCGCCGATCTCTCCCATCGGGGCAAGGTGAGGGTCACCGGCGACGATCGGGTGAAGTGGTTGCAGAGCGTCATCAGCAACGACCTCCTTCCCCTGCAGCCAGGCCAGAGCCGCTACTCCGGCTTTCTGACGCACAAGGGAAAGATGCTCACCTACTTCCGCTGTTACGTACAGACGGATGCGGTCATGCTCGAAGATGTCGGGGAAATCGGCGATACGACCTATGCTGCGCTCAGAAAGTTTCTGCTCTACGGCACGAAAGCCAAGATGGAAAACTGCGCGGAGAGCTGGGGGTTGCTGCTGGTCAGCGGACCTAAAGCGGCGCAGACCGTGAAGTCCGCCTTCGGCGTCGATTGCGGAGACTTGCAGCCCGTCAACTTTGTGACCGCCCAGATCGGCGGACAACAGGCCCTGGTGATTCGAACCGAAGAAACCGGCGAGATCGATCTGGAAATTCTCCTTCCCGCCGAGGCAATCGCCACGGCCTGGACCAGCCTCATGGAAACTGGTGCGCCTCTCGGCATCAAGCCGGTCGGCAGCCAGGCCCGCGAAGCCTTGCGCATGGAAGCCGGTATCCCCAAAGCCGGCACTGAACTGAATGAAGAAATCGTCCCGCCGGAAGCCAACCTGGAAGGCAAAGCCTTCAGCCTCACCAAAGGTTGCTATCCCGGCCAGGAAGTCGTGGCGCGGATGGACACCTACGGGAACGTGCGCCGAAAGCTCGTCGGATTAGTCTTGAAGGATGTGACCGTGCCGCCCAAAGGCGCGAAACTTTTCAGCGGCGACCGCGAAGTGGGCTGGGTCAGCAGCGCAGCCTTCTCACCGCAGCAAAATGGCCCCATCGCATTTGGTTTTCCGTTGAGAGACTTCAGCACGGCAGGCACGACGCTCTCGATCGATGTCGAAGGGAAGCGGCACGACGCGACGGTAACGGATCTCCCCTTCTACCACCGCGCCTAGCAGGGCGCTGAAAAAACCAGCCGGCTTCGTTCTCGCATCGCCGGACAAGCTTTTTGAGCGCCCTGTGGATCCTTACTTTTCAGGATTTCTCGCCGCCGAAACCGCCTTGGCAAAGGCCAGCAGGCTCGCCCGTTCTGCGTCGTCCAATGCCAGCAGGAGATGCGCTTCCTCGCCGTGCATCAAGCGCAGGCTCAGAAACGGCTCTTCCCGGCGCTTTTCCTTGTTGTCCCACATCGCATCGATCACCTGCACCTTGTCCAACTGCCCGACCGATACCACGTCGTAGCGGAAATAGGAATCGCCGATGACGATGTCGAACACGACATTGCCTGCGGTGAGCAGCACCAAATTGAACCGTCCCTGATCTTCATACCCTTCCGGCAGAAACTTATTGATATGGCACAAGGCCACTTTGCGATCGCCCAGCGCGGCGCGGAACTTTTCTTTCAGCGCCTGATAATCGATCTGCAACGCTTTTTCATCCGGGCTTGTCGCCGCTGCCGCCGCATCTTCCGCTCTCTGATACACTTCATCCGCTGACATCAACCCTGCCATGACGTGATCTCCCCTCTGTGTCGTGCTATCCGACGTGATTTATAAGACCGCTTCCGCTGTTTTCCGTGCCTTGATCGCCCGCACCACCCCGATGCATCCGAGCCCGGCCCAGGCAAATTCCAACAGGATGAAGCCCACCCGCTGATCCTCAATCGCCACCACGCCCAGCAGCAGCGATCCGATGATGTTCAAAGCCAGATAGCCCGTATCCAGTTCGCGCCAGACCCCGCTTTGGATCAACGCATAGGCGGCCAGCACCATGAGAGCGCCCACGACCGACAACACCTGGAACAGCATAGTGAGAGCACTCCTGCCTACCGGCCCGAACCGAACTGGTACGGTAACTGGCCCGTGGTCGGGAATGCAAGAGGGATATTAGCGCCGGTCGGCTACTTCGCCGAGAGGTGATGCGAGAAACGAACTATTCCCTTGTCGTCGAGCACAGTCACATCGAACGCGGATCCGGAGACCCGCACCAGACCGAAATTATAGTACCCGCCTTCTTGAATAAGATTCGTGGCATTGAGCGCCAGCGTCGGAGGCGACATGCGTCCTGGAGCGGCGGAGAGCGGTCCCGCCACAAACTCATGAAAATCCGGCACCCCGTCCCCGTTCGGGTCATATGCACTGGCTTGCACGTAGTGCACATCCCCCGCCAGGAACACCACATTCTTGAGGTGTTGCGTGAGAATCGTATCGACGATCAACTGCCGTTCATACTCAAACCCGGTCCCATCAGGCCCGCCCGCCCATCCATCGTTACCGGGAACCGTCGCCCCTCCCCCCTTGGGAATCGAAAGTGGGACCGACGTCGCAATCACCTTCCATGTGGCCAATGAATTGCGCAACCCCTGCAACAACCACCGCAACTGCTCCTTGCCGAGCATCGTCTTCTCCGGCCCGTCCGGATCCGAGTTTTTGTTGCGATATTGGCGATCGTCCAGAATGAACAGTTCCATGTCCGCGCCATAGCGAACCGTCCGATACAGCCGCTGCGGATCGTCGGACGGCGACGCAATCGGCCAATACTCGCGCAAGGCCTGACGCCCCGCCGGCATTTGCTCCTCATACGGTCCGGCGAAGTTATTCTTCACTTCATGATCATCCCAGACCACATACACCGGCACCGATGCCAGAAACCGTCGCAGAGGCAACGACCCGCGCTGATACCGATGCCGCGCCCGATACTGGTCCAGCGTGGCGGCTTTAAAATCAGCCCCCGGCTCGTTCGGAGGAGCGGGACAGACATCGTCGCTATAAATCGTGTCCCCCAGAAACAGGAAGAAATCGAGGTGCTGTCGCCGCATGAGATCAAAGATCGGATACCCGTCCGGTCCGACCCGGCACCGCTGCTGGCCGCCCAGATCACCGCTCCACGCAAACGTGACCGGCACCGACGTCGCCTCATCCGGCAAGGTCACGAATTCCCCGCGCGCCGCCAGCACCGCTTCGATATGTTCATGCGGCACAGCCACATGCCCCACCAGCACGTGATACCGATAGCGCGTGCGGGGAACCAAGTCGGACAGCGGAATCGTCGCCGTAAAATCGCTCTCCGCAGTCGTGGTCACCCGATTCGTCCGCAAGAAGGGCCACACTGCCGTCCCCATCTTCTCCGCCGCATCCCAGGCCGACGCGGGCGCCCATTCGATGTGCACCATCGCCGGACCATCCGTTCGCACCCACAACGCGGCGCTATGCCCGGTGACATCGCCGACCGCGATCCCTTGCGGAAGCGCCTCCGGCTTTATTACCCCTTCAGCCAGGAACGGACTGCCCGGAGGCAATCCCTCCCGTGAGGCAGACGTGCAACCGACCGAAATAAGAGATAGCAGAATCGTGGTAATCAGCGGAGTGATGAATCGCATGAACAGTCCCTATCCTATGAAGCCGGAAGGATCAAGCCCGGCACTGAGGCCTTGAAAATGAGATGCGCCCACCGGCATACTGAGATCTATTACACGAGGCACACTATGCATGACGTCAACTGCTGCGCACCAAACTGCCAATCCAATCCCTACGCACCGGCTGGCACCAAGTCCCTGTGCAAAGACCATTTCCTGAATTTCCTCACGTGGCGCCGCCGCCGCGGCCCGCAAATGTTCCTGAAGTATGCCGCCATGACGATGGAAGAACGCGACACCGTCTCCGCCGAATGGCAGAAGACCATCCAAATCGACGAAGTCCCTTCGAATTCGCCGAAGACCTGATCCGCATAGCACAGGCGAGTAACTTTCCTTCTTCACTCTTCGCTGAAATAGTCAGAATCAATTCGCTTTATTTCATATCCGGCCACTTTTGTTATTCCGACATTATTCTCTATCATCAAGCGAGCAAGTTGGTTTCCGTCAATCAACACGATTTTGCTTTCGATAGAGGAGGCAAAGGAAATGGCCTCCTTAGAGAAGGAAGAGGTAGTTATGAAAATACCTTTCCTTGCCCTCTGCCCTTGCAAAGCACCAGCAAATTTTTGAATCTCGGGTCGACCGACTACGTTTTCCCAACGTTTTGCCTGAATGTATATCGTATCAAGACCAAGTCGATCTTCCTTGATTACGCCGTCAATACCCTCATCCCCGCTTCGGCCAACTACTTGCCCGGCATCAAGCCTAGAACCTCCATATCCTAAAGCGAGAAGAAGCTCGACCACTACCTGCTCAAAGAACTCCGGAGACGCCGCCTTAATGCGATCAAGCAATTCTGCGGAGAGTTGTCCCGTTAGTTGGCTGTAGCCTAGTTCGATCAACTCTTCGGGTGTACGCCGGTCTTGAAACTCTGCCGGACCATTTGACACTTCCTGGCCGGTTCCTGCTTGCATACGTTCGCCAGAAAGCCCTGCCGCATCTTCACTTCTCCGGCTACTCAAGAGAAATGAGCAGTATTCTGGGAATCGTTTTAGTACAGACATATCAATGCGTTCCGGTTCACTTCGCAAGAGATCCCTCCCCCTCTCAGTAATCCTATACACACCCCGGCGGGAGGTCTCTACCACTGATGCTTTTTTGAGATGGAATTTAGCCCAGGCTACTCGATTACTAAACAGTGCTTGCCGACCGCTTGGTAAGAGTTGCCTCCTCTCTTCCTCGGTCAATTTAAACGCCTGGGCAAGTACATTCAGCGTTTCTTCTGTCCCATACTCTTTACCGTCAGCTAGATGACTGAGAAGGGGCCGCATGACACTTTCGAAATCAGGGATTGGCATGTAACCCTCTATGAATGAAATAGTGGCCGTACCCTGCAAGTGCCGCCACAACAAAAAATCAACAGCATGGAGTTGTAGATGTGCTCAGTGCCTGATGTATTTCTCTCCCACACTAACGGTCTACCCTCGACTTCCAGTAACCTGGACGCCGGTATTGATGCGCGACTACCTCAATGCGCAGAACATCACTAGTGACGCTGTAATACAGGGTAAACGGGAAGCGGGTCAGAATGAACTTCCGAAGATTTTGATCGGCCGGAATCCCCATCGCAGGCTGGTCAAGCAAGAGGTCTACTGCACGGCGAATTTCAGTCTCAAATCGCTCGCCTAAACCCGGCACTTGTCGTTCATAGTACACAGCGGCCTCGATAAGTTCCAACTCCGCTTCGGGATGGAACTCCAGCCTCATTTCTTCAGGCGGGCACGAAGATGATCGAACACCTGCTGAGCAGGAACCGGCTGAACCTTCCCTTCGGCAATCTCTCGATGGCGACGCTGTGCTTCCACCAACCAGGCCTGTTCGACATCCGTGTCGGCCGGACCATCAAGTTCACCGATCAGAGCCCTCAGCAACTCCGTCTTGTCCTCGAAACTCAGCGACCGAATCTTTGCCTCGATCTGGGCGACATCGGTTGACATTGCGGCCTCCCTGTCCCAATTCAAACCCACGCTTTCCACACAAAAAAGACTCTAACCAGCAGCTTGAGAGATGTCAAACCATCGCGCAATCGAACCTCAAACAAACCCTTCCCCCAAGCGGGCGACGGCGTGGTGTGCTCCCGCGCGCATGCACCGAGCACTTCTTTTTCCTCTTTCTCTAAGCGGACAACCTGGCAGTCTCCTCACTGCGCGCATCCAACGAAGGCCTTCTGAGGCGCGCGTTGCTGGAGCGCTTCTCGCTCTTCCCCCTTACCCATCCCAAGCGGGCGACGGCGTGGTGTGCTCCCGCGCGCATGCACCGAGCACTTCTTTTTCTTCCACCTTAAGCGGGCAACCTGGCAGTCTCCTCACTGCGCGCATCCAACGAGGGCCTTCTGAGGCCGCGCGTTGGGCGAGCACAGGAGACCACCAGGCTGCCCGCCCCCCTCTACCCCATCACCGCCGACCCGTGATGATGAATCAACAGCCACTCGTCGCCGATCCGTTCAAAGAGGTTCGTGGCGAGCACTTTGGCCTGCTGGGGTTCGTCGGACTGCTGATTGACGATATTCTCAATGCAAATCACCCAGGCCATGTCGCCCGCTACCTGGACCATGACCTCGGATAATTCGAACTTCATGGAAAAGGTGTTGTTAAAAATCAACACCCAGGAATCGCGCACGTCCGGCCAGTCGGACCGCAGCGTCCAGCCGGGGTGAATGCAGGTGACATATTCCTGATGCGCCCAGACGCGATCCATCTTGGCGATATCGAGGCTTTCAAACGCCTCGTAAAAGGCTTGGTTGGCCTGGGTGACTTCGGCGATGCGTTGCTCGATCATGATGACGGACCCTCCTGAAGGAGGCCATCATACTGCAATCAGAACGGCGAGGGCGAGGAGAGAATCATGCGCGATGGCACAGTTGACGAGCCAGCGGAGGAAATTCATCCATCAGCTGCTCTTTGTGCACAACCCCGTCCACCGACGACATCCGTCGCGCCGCCGCCACTCTGGCATCATCCAGCGACATAATGACCACGCGCACGGCGGGACGCCGTTGTTTGATCAGCGGGACCGCGTCCAGTCCGCTGAGCTGCGGCATGTTGGCATCAAGCAGGACGATCTCGGGGGAAAGGTCCGCCAGACAGGCCAGCGCTTCCGCGGCAGAGTTGCAGGCGCCGACGACCAGGAACCGCTTCGCGCGCTCCAGCCACTCCTGCAATGCCTGCAAGACCACCGGATGATCGTCCACAACGAGGACCCGGATCGGCCGATGCGACGCAGCCCGTTTCACACGACGCGGCATCAGGCTCCCTGCGGTCCAATGGGAGTCGATCCGGCAACTCCAGCCTGCCTTGTCATCTTATAGAGAGCCATCGACGTATCCGCATGCACCAGCGCCTCCTCTTCTCTCGTCGGAGATGCCGGCCCCCAACCGCTCGCATCCCGGCGAAATATGAGAACGGCGCCGGCCGCACGATCCGGATCAGTCGTCACCGGATATCCTGCTCCTTCCGGCCCTTTGACCAATAACCCAATCACATTCATCTCATCCTCACCGTCACACGGCAAACGGCGCAGATGCCCGAAACAGGCCGCCGCCGCACAATCAAAAGAGCGCGCCATCTGAGCGGACCAGTACTATTCGACAAATACCTGCATTCCGCCATTAAGGAAATTCCTGACGCGACAGGCGTTGCGCATCCGCTACGAAGAAGGGTGCGTGAGCCCGGCCTTGATGGCAAACCGGACCAATCCGGCAATATCGTGAATATCGAGACGCTCCATCAGCTGCGCCCGATGCGTTTCGACCGTCTTGGCGCTGAGCTTCAGCCGGTAGGCCATTTCTTTGGTGGAATGCCCCTCCGCAATCAACTGCAGAATTTCCCGCTGACGAGGGCTTA
This sequence comes from uncultured Nitrospira sp., assembly GCA_964412445.1. Lineage (GTDB taxonomy): Bacteria > Nitrospirota > Nitrospiria > Nitrospirales > Nitrospiraceae > Nitrospira_D. The sequence goes on along the minus strand of CAYPOR010000037.1, from coordinate 24,618 downwards.
ACCGTTCAACCGGCGCCAGCTCGCGCACCCCGCCCTGCCGATAGGCGTCGATCGCATACCGGGCCACCGACGGCGTGAGATAGGGCTCTCCCCCGCTCACAGTGCGGATCGCTTGTTCCAATTCAACCAGATCGGCGCCTTTCAACAAATACCCCATCGCCCCGGCCTTGAGCGCCTGCCGAAGGTACTCTTCATTCGCATGCATCGACAGCATGATGATGCGGACCTCCGGCCATTGCCTGGTGATGCGGCCGGCCGCTTCCAGCCCGTTCAATCCCGGCATCGCCACGTCCATCAATACGAGATCGGGCTGTATCGCCTCGACCGCCTTCAAGGCCTCACCCCCATCGCTCACTTCCGCGACCACCTCGACCCCCGTCATGCGATCCAACAGGGCATGGATACCCGCTCGAACCAACTGATGATCCTCCGCTAAAAGCACCCGTACACTTTTCATGTTAGGAAAGGCTCCTGTTGCGATTCGGCGACGGGAATCGAGAAGACCACCGAGGTCCCCTCGCCCGTTGTAGACTCCACCCTCAGCGTTCCGCCGACGAGACTGATGCGTTCCTCCATCCCGAGCAATCCCATGCTGCGGCCCTGCTGCGCCGAGGCACGCATCGCCTCGATATCGAACCCGCACCCGTCATCGTGCACCACCACGCGAACCTGCCCCTCCTGCACGGCCAGAGTGACCGACACCTCCTTGGCCATCGCGTGGCGCGCCACATTTGTCAGCGCTTCCTGAACGACTCGAAAACAGGCAATACTGCGCGGAGCCAGCAAGTCGGGCATGCCGTCAGGTAAATCCAGCTGCAGCGCCCACCCCATGCGCTCGGCCTGCCGCGTGGCATACCACCGCAAGGCCGGCACCAGTCCCAAATCATCGAGGAGCGAGGGACGCAGATCCAACGCGAGACTCCGGACCCGCGCCAGCAGCTGATCGCTGATGCCGATGCTTTCCTGCAACTCCACGCCCGTCGTCGGCCCGAGGTGGTCCCGCTCCACTTGCTGCAAATTCAATTTCAACGCCGTCAACGCCTGGCCGATCTCATCGTGCAGATCCTGCGCGAGTTGGCGGCGCTCCGCCTCCTGCACCTCGTAGAGACGCTGGGCCAGCACACGGGCGCGCTGCGTGGCGTTGACCAGCTCACTGGTCCGCTCCTGAACCCGGTGCTCCAGTGATTCATGCGCCTGACGCAAGAGCGTTTCAGCCCGCCGCCGCTCGGTAATGTCTTCGGCCACATAGGCACACCGAGCCTGGCCGTCCGAACCGGTTCCGATGAACGACACCGTGGCCGTCAATACCCGTCGATCCGGTATTCCGCCGCGAACGACCTCGTGTTCATATTCGAACGGAACCGGCGCGCGCGTTGCGATGCACCGGTGGTATCGCGTCACCCAGAGATCCAGAATGTCCGGAGGCACCGCACACCGGCTGGCTCGCCGCCCGCGCAGGGCCTCGACCGTCGTGCCGAAAAAGTCGGCCGTCGCCTGGTTGTCGGAGAGATGCACAATGTCGTCGGGCAGGACTTTCACAACCCCCATCATGAGCGCGGCGCTGGCGAAGAAACTTTGGAGCGTCACCTCGCTTTCGCGCAACGATGCCTCCACGCGCTTTTGATCCGTAATGTCATGGGCCAACACGACGAGGTAATCGAGCGTGCCGTCGTCTTTACGAATCGTGCGGCACGACAGCACGGCATGCACCAGATGCCCGTCCTTATGAATGAACCGTTTTTCGAGTGAATAGCCGTTGATTTCCCCGCTCAGCGCCCGCTCAAAGAGATCGATGTTTTTCCCAACGTCATCCGGGAAGGTGACGTCCGGCCAGGACATCCGCATCAGCGCCTCGCGGGAATAGCCCAACATCTGACACAGATGATCGTTGACGGCGATCCATCGTTTGTCAGGAGCGGTCATCGCCATGCCGATCAGACCCAGCTCAAAGTAGCGCCGGAATCGTTCCTCGCTCTGCCGCAACGCCTGCTCCGCCAGTTTCTGCTCGGTGATATCCACATGCGAGCCGGTCATGCGGATCGGCACCCCGTGCGCATCGCGCATCAACAGCGCCTGCGTGGAGATCCAGCGATAGGAGCCGTCGCGATGGCGCAAGCGATGTTCCAATTGGTAGACGGGGATCGCGCCCTCCAGAAACTGTTTCACCAGGGCGAACGCCCGGTCGCGATCGTCGGGATGCAATCGAGTGATCCACTCGTCTTGCGAATCCGACAATTCGTCCGGCCCGTACCCGAGGCTCTCCTTCCACAAGGACGAGTAATACATGCGGTTTGTCTTGAGATCCCACTCCCACACGCCGGTCTTGGTCGCGGAGACCACGAGATTCAGGCGGGTTTCCTGTTCGCGCGACTGCGCCATCGCCAGCCTGAGAGGCGCGATGTCCCGAACGACCCCGAAGGTCCCTGCCACCGTGTCATCGCTTCCGAAGAGCGGGCCCTTGGTTGTCAGATACACCCGCGAGACGCCCGCATGATCGGTGGCGGTTTCCTCAAACGTCCGGACGACTCCGCTTTCCATCACGGCCAGATCTGCCTTCTGAAACCCCTCCGCCACCTCAGGCGAACACAACTCGCGATCCTCCCGCCCTAGAAGGTCCTCCACCGGTCGTCCGAAGAACCGGCAGGTCGGCTGATTGGCATGCAGATAACGGCCGGCGCGGTCTTTCATGAAAATCAAATCCGGAATACTCTCGATCACGGTATGCAGCTGCTGAATCTGCCTGGCCTTGGCAATCGCGCGGCTGCGGATGATCAGGAACGCCGTCATCCAAAATACCGCAGCGGTCAGACTGCGATTCATCACCGCCACTTCCATCGAAATGCCGGGCGGGGACAGCGCGGCACCGACGGCGACCAGCCCCGTCGCAAGAGCCGCCACGGCATACGCGCTATTGGGCTGATCCAGCCACGCCGTCAGCAGAATCGGCACGACATAGAGCAGGAAGTCTTGGGATCCCAGCGGGGTGAGCCAGTCCAGCAGAAGCGTTCCGGCAAGAATGAGCCCGATGACTGTATGAACCTGGCGTGTGCTCATGGGAAAAACGAACACCCGTGGGCGCCGACGCTCGCCCCCTACCCTCCGCCGGCCAATCGTACCGCCGGCCGGCCATTCCTATACCCAGACAGGGAATACAGGAGCAGCCCCACATGGCAGCGAAAGGCAGCGGTCAAGACATATTGATATGGAGAACAGATCCGCACTTGTTCGAGAGGAGATGAAGAAACAGAACCCATATGATGCGTCTTCCTATACACAGGGTCGAAGGACGAGGCATCATAGCCGAAGAACTGTGAGGGAAGAAGAGCCTAATCCGCCTAATCTATCAGGAATTTCCTGATAGGATAATTGCTAGGCCGTAGATTCCAACGAACCGGCGCATTGTGTAGTCCGACGATCCACGACCCAGACCCCGGCGAGGATCAACGCAATGCCGACCACCTCGACCGGTCCGATTGATTCGTGGAGCACGAGAGCCGACAATGCCACCGCTGCGACCGGCGTGAGATTCCCCAGGACGGATGCCCGGGACGGCCCGAGCCCTTGCACACCGAAGAGCCAGGCCTGCTGCGCCACCGCCGTCGCGAAGACCACCAGATACCCCAGGGCCAGCCAATCCGGCAGCGTCACTGAAGCCGGCCCGGCATCGAGCATCTTGCGATCGGTCCAGAGGAGCGGGATCTGGAGCACCGTTGCCACCAACAGGGTCGTCCAGTTCACCGTAAGCGGTGAGATCCGGTCCATCACGGCGCGGCTGCCGATGCTGTAGAGCGCCCAACTCACGACCCCGAGGGAAACGAGCAGACTCCCCAGCAGCGGCTGTTCGCCGGCCGCCTGAAACCCCGCAATCGATACCAGCGCCACTCCCGCGCAGGAGAGCACGCCCCCGGCCCACACCGACCGGAACGGCACGTCCTGAATCGTCGCGGCGGACAGCAGCGCCGTGACGACCGGAGCCGAGCCGATAATGACACCCGCCACCGCCCCGCTCACATACTTCAAGCCCATCAGAATCAGCAGGTGATTGCCCAAGACGCCCAGCCCGAGCAGAAACAGTATGCCGAGATCTCTGCCCGACATCCTGGCCAGTGATCTCTCCTGCCACCACCAGGTCGCGAGTAAGATGGCCAGCCCGCCGATGTCGCGCAGCACCGACGCCTCGACGGCGGAAAACGATCCCAGCGCCAGCTTTTGCGCGACGATCGACCCGCCCCACAGGACAGCGGCAAGCGACAGCGCCCCGTAGGCAGCCGTGATCGACGGCGATCGCATCACACCGCCGCCTTTTTTCGGATCATCAACACCCCGTCGCGGATCGTCACTAACACCGCCGTTACCCGTGGATCATCGGCGACGGCGCGGTTCAATTCCTGGATCGCGGCCGTTTTCTCATCTGGCGGCGGCTGTTTCAGCACATCGCCGTCCCACAACACATTGTCGATCAGGATGACACCGGCCGGAGACAGCAGCTCAAGCGCCCGGCGATAGTAATTCAGATAGTTGACCTTGTCCGCATCGATGAAGATGACGTCGAACGGCCCGGTCAATTCCCGCATCGTCTCCAACGCCGGTCCAAGGCGGATCTCAATCTTTCTGCCGTGCGGACTGTTCGCAAAATGCTTCCGCCCCAGCGCCGCCGTGGCCTCGTCGATCTCGCAGGTCAGCACGCGCCCGTCCTCGGGAAGCGCCTCGGCAAACCAGAGCGCGCTGTAGCCCGTGAACATACCGATCTCCAGCACGCGCGTCGCTCCGACCAGCTGCGCCACCATCTTGAGAAACGCGCCCTCCAGCGGCCCGACCAGCATCTGGGCATACGCCATCGTCCGCTGTGTCTCTTCGCGCAGCGCCCGGGCGGCAGCGGACTCCGGCATGGACTGCGCCTGAGCATACGCCTCGATCTCGGGAGCCACCAGCGTCTTCATTGGCGATCCTTTCGCATCAATCCCGCATCATTTGAAAATCGCGCCGCGCATTGCGTAGACTGGCGCACGTGTGGCGATATTAGCATAAGCGAGGAGACCGGACGTGAAGACTCTGACCGCACTGGAACCCCTGACGACCAAGCTGCTGGAAATCACCCGCATCAACAGCGCCGCCTCGGTCTTATCCTGGGATCAGGAAACGCACATGCCCGCCGGCGGAGGCGCCGCCCGCGCGGAACAGATCGCCGTCCTGCAAGGTCTGGCTCACGACAAACTCGTCGCCCCGGACATCGAGCGACTCCTCGCCGCCGCCGTCGATCCGGCGACCGGACAGGCAATCGACCAGCCGGGCGATCTGTGGGATGAGCCCTCGCGCTCGTTGCTGCGGGAAATCTGGCGTGATTTCAGCCGGGCCAAAAAACTGCCGTCCGATTTTGTGGTCCGGCTCAGCCGGGAATCCTCGCTGGCGCAGCAGGTATGGGCCGAAGCGAGAGAACAGAAGTCGTTTCGCCAGTTCCTCCCGAATCTGCGCACGATGCTGTCTCTGAAACGCGAGGAAACGCAGTATCTCGGCTACAAAGACTCTCCCTATGACGCCCTGCTCGACGTGTACGAGCCGGGCTCGACGATCGCGGCTCTGCGGCCGATGTTCGCACAGCTCAAGGCGCGTCTCGTGCCGCTGCTCAAACGCGTGACCCAAAGCCCGTCGCAGATCGACGACAGCATTCTCCGGCACTCCTACGATCAGGCCCGGCAGTTGGAATTCGGCCGGCTCGTCCTCATCGCCATGGGCTATGATTTCGAACGGGGGCGGCTGGATCTGTCCGCCCATCCCTTCACCACCTCGTTTCATCCGACCGATGTCCGCGTAACCACCAGAATCCACGAGCACGAACTGCAATCCTGCCTGTTCAGCTGCATCCACGAAGGCGGACACGGCCTCTACGATCAGGGGCTCGACCAGCGCTACTTCGGCACCCCGCTCGGGGAATCCGTCTCGCTCGGCATCCATGAAAGCCAGTCGCGCATGTGGGAGAACTGTGTCGGCCGCTCACGGGCCTTCTGGCGGTTCTTCTACCCCATCCTGCAGCAGACGTTTCACCACCAGCTGCGGGCCGTCGACATGGACTCGTTCTATGCGGCAATTAACTGCGTGAAGCCGTCGTTGATTCGCGTGGAAGCCGATGAGCTCACCTACAATCTGCATATCATGCTGCGGTTCGAGATCGAGCAGGATTTGATCGAAGGACGGCTGCATCCCGAAGACCTGCCCGGTGTCTGGAATCAGAAAATGCAGGACTACCTGGGCATCACACCGGCCCACGACGGCGAAGGCGTCCTCCAGGATGTCCACTGGTCGTTCGGCGCCTTCGGATATTTTCCGACCTATACCCTGGGCAATCTCTATTCGGTGCAATTCTTCGAACAGGCTAAGCTGGAAATCCCGCATCTGGAAGACGAGATCGCGGCAGGGCAATTGATGGTGCTGCGCCGGTGGTTGGAGCAAAAAATCCATCGTTGGGGCCGCATGTTCACCCCGGACCACCTGTCTCAGCGCGTAACCGGAACAAGCATCAACCCGGAACTCTTCCTGACCTATCTGGAAAAAAAATACAGCGACCTGTATCGACTGTAGAAGAGAGGCGGCCCAGCCCCGCGACCGTTGAGCAGGGTCCCGCGCAGGACGCGATCAAAGCCGCGCAAATCCAGCCCAAATCCAGCCATTGAGACCTGAGATTCTGGACGTCGACCGGCCTGACCCAAACGGCAGCAAGACGCGCTGCGCCCCGCCGGATCAGGCCGCCCCATCGCAATCGCAGAACAACGCGCCCTGAGCATTAACACCGTCGGCGCCTCCAGGTCCCGCATCCCGGAGTCGCTGAATTCTCGAACAACTGCGGAACGGATCCGCTTCGCGGTCGACCACCGGCTGAGCACGTACGGCCATTCCGGCACCCCGGATATGTCCTACTTTATCTGACAAGCTAACCATCTCGACTCCTACACGATATTCAGGCTGTAGCCGATTGGCGGAATCGTCAGGTGCGCCCATACTACCGCTAGACAATACTATGATGTCTCAACGAACTTCATACGGCACAACGAGAACAATTAGAACTATTGTCATCGCCGACCGCGAGCTTCCCGTTCGCGCGGGCCTTTCCACGATCCTTGACAAAGAACCGGGAGTCGCCGTACCTCCCCCCGTCTCGACCCTCGAAGAGCTGTCGGCGATGGCACGCCGACACCGTGACTCCCTCATTCTCATGGACACTCAATTTCCGGACGGCGATGGGATTGACGCCTGCGGCAGACTTCTTTCACGGCATCACGGGCTTCGCATCATGTTTTTCGCCGGTTCCGCGACTCCTCAAACCTTCATGCGGGCGGTCGATGCCGGCGCGACGGGCTTCCTCATCAAATCCATCGCTCAGACGGATTTGCTCACGGGCATCCGTCAGATGCTGACAGGGCAGACCGCGTATGATCCGGCGCTCATGGGAACGGCGCTGAAATGGATCGGGACGCAGCAGCGATCGGCCGGCGGCCCGCTCCCGCAACTTTCCCCGCGGCATCAACAAATTCTCCCTCTTTTGAGCGCGGGGCTCACCAACAAGGAGATCAGCGTTCAGCTCAATTTGAGCGAGAAGACCGTCAAGAACTATCTCGCGGACCTGTTCGACCGGCTCCAGATGTCGCGGCGGGCTCAGGTCGCCGCCTGGTTCATCAGCCAATCCGCTCAACCGCTCCCGTCCCGCGATTTCCCCGCGATGGCTGAGAAAACCTGGGGACGCACTCGGACCCGCACGCACAGGCAGGAGGAGCCATTGCATGCCCACCATTCTGCTTATTAGTGACGATGACACCTTCCGGAATTCACTCCGCCGGTCTATTGGACGGGACGGAGACGCCGTGCTCGGCGTCGCAAATACCAGAGATATTTTGAGCCAATCCAAAGCTCGCCAAGTGTCGGGATATGACCTCATTGTCGCAGAGGTGCTCTCGACCGATCATGACGGGCTCTCCCGCCTGGTTCTGTTCCGCAATCTGCATCCCAACACACCCTTCATTGCGGTCACGCGTGAGGATCAGGAAACAGGGCGGACCTACGGCGGGGCCGCCGCGCGCGCCCTGCATGCCTGGCTTGTTCCTATCACCTCCGACTCATCGATCGAGCTGGCGGAGACTGCCTCACGCGCGTTGAATGGGGAATCACCCGCGATGCCAGCCGCTCACGCACGCTGACGCCCACGATTTTGTCGCCGGCATCCGATCCCTCCTGCATGAGAAGGCGGATTCCCGGACGCCGACTAGTAGCCCATCGCGGCATTGAGCTTGGAGAGAACGACCGGCGAGAGCGTGAATTCCGCTTGCACCTCGATGCGATGCGGAACCAGCAGCGTGGTATGAAAGACAATATCGCGGATGGGAATTTTCAACTCGGGCGCTTGAGGCGTGCTCAACTCGACCGCTTCGACAGAGTTGGTGATCGCTCCGCTGTCTTGAGGGCCGTACGTCGTCATGACCGCATCGATGATCTCCTTCACCTTTTCATTCGGCTCCACGCCTTCGATGCCTTTCAGGAGGAGCGGAATGACCTCCTCTTTCGCCTGATCGGACAGGGTGAAATTTTCAACCCGCTCTTTCCGGCGCAGCGACATCAGATCATTGTCGAGATCCTTGCTGAAGGCGCCGTACGCGAACCTAAAAAACTCGAAATGGAACCCCTTGAGGCCTTTCCCGAACGTCTGGAGTTCGCAAAGGAAGCCCAGTTGCTGCAGCTTGACGTCACTCAGCAGTCCATGCGGTTCCGCGAGATACAGCACATATAGAAGAAGCGCGCGATCGACCGTAATCTGGCTGGGCTTTCTCATCTATTTTCTCCGATAATGAAAGAACGAGCGAACTATAGACAGCTCGCCGGAGAATCGTCAAACCCCGCGGCCGGCGACCGCCCCCTTGACCCTCCGCCGGCTTTGGTCTTTAATGGCGCGTCCTATTTAGAAAGGTCGGCCGGACTCTATGCCCAAACATGTGAAAGAGATGGAGGCGCTGAAGGCGCACCTCGGCAAACACCAGTTGAAATACACGCGCCAGCGTGAACTCATCCTCGACGCCTTCCTCCAGCAGGAACACATTACGGCGGAAGAGATGTACCACCACCTGGCAAAGAAAGACCCCCATCTCGGGCTGGCAACCATCTACCGCACGCTCAACCTGTTTTGCGAAGCCGGCCTGGCACAGGCCCGTCATTTCGGCACCCAGACGCAATACGACAATGTCTCGCACAAAGGCCACCACGACCATCTGATTTGTACCGGCTGCCAGAAAATCGTCGAGTTTGAGAACTGCGAAATCGAAAAACTGCAGGAAGAGGTCGCCACCCGCAACGGGTTTACGATTACCACCCACCGCCTTGAACTGTACGGGCTCTGCTCTCGCTGCCGTCATTGACCCCTGCCGGTTTTTTTGCTATCTTCTTGAGACGATTTATCAATTTCAATTGCGAGGCAGACCACGCCCATGGCTACTTTTCTGGAACGATTGTGCTCTTCCATGACCTTTCTTCACCATCGGCGCACGCCGGCGTTGCTGCTTCTCGTCACACTCTGTTCGTTCTACGTTCCACTCACAGATTCGTTCGCGGCCGACAAACTGGTGGTCTACTCCGGACGGGCGGAGCGCTTGATCAAGCCGGTCTTCGACGCGTTTACGGCAAAAACAGGCATCCAGGTGGACCTGCTGTCCTCCGGCACGACCGAACTCGTCAACCGGTTGAAGGCGGAAGGCGACCGAACCCCCGCCGACCTCCTCCTGACCAACGACGCCGGAAGCCTTGAACTCGCGCGCGGGGCCGGGCTCTTGCGGCCGCTCAACATGCGCGAGGTCGATCGCGCCATTCCCTCGCAGTTCCGCGCCGCGGACAACAGCTGGGTCGGTCTCTCCGGCCGGTTCTGGATCATTGTATACAACACGACGATGGTGAAACCCGATCAGCTCACCTCCCTGCTCGATCTGGCGAATCCCCACTGGAAAGACAAGCTCGCGATTCCCAACTCCGGCAGTGAATATCTCCAAGCCGGCGTGTCGGTGATCCGCGCCGCTCACGGCGATGAGCGCACCAAGAAATTCCTGGAAGGCCTGCGTGACAACGCCGGCTCGCAGGTCTACCAGAAGAGCTCTCAGATCGTGGATGCCGTCGCCAAAGGGCAGGTCGCCGCAGGCATCGTGAATCACTATTACGTGTACCGCCATCTCGCCACACAACCCGCCGCGCCGTTGGCCGTCATCATGCCGGATCAGAAAGAAGGCGGGATGGGCGCGATCATGAATGTGACCGGGATCGGTATCACCAAGCCGAGCACCCATGTCGACAATGCGAAGCTGCTGATCGAATTTCTCGTGGCCCAAGCCGGGCAGAAGATGTTTGCCGACCTGGATAAAGAGTATCCGCTGCACCCTGAGGTCAAGGCAGATCCGGCATTGGTCGATCGGAAGAGCTTCCGCGCAGCCCAGGTGCCGCTGACGCGATTAGCCGAACTCCGTGAACCGACCCTCACGCTCATTGAGCAAGTGGGCCTCCGCTAATTCACGAGGCCCGCTGTGACCACGTCTCGCCAGCCGTTCGCCTCTCCGCTGCAACTTGCCGCAATCGCCACCGCCGGGCTGATTCTGCTGCCGCTCGGCTATGTCACGGTCCTGGCGCTGTCGGCCGACCCGGCCGTCTGGTCCCGTCTGTGGGCGACGCGAATTCCCGAGCTGCTGTTCAATACCATTACTCTCGCAGGAGCCGTCGCAATCCTCACGCTGATCCTGGGGGTCTCCACGGCATGGCTGGTCGTCCGGTTTGATTTTCCAGGACGCCGCCTCTGGGAAGCCGCATTAATCCTTCCCCTCGCGATGCCCACGTACGTCCTGGCGTATGTCTACACCTATCTGCTGGGATTCGGCGGACCAATCGAGCACCTCTGGCAACTCTGGGCCGGACCGCAAGCCCGCATCGTGTCGCCCCAAAGCTTTTGGGGCACGACGCTCGTGATGGCTCTAGATACCTTTCCCTTTGTCTATCTGCTCACCCGCAGCGCCCTCTTAAGCCTGAACGTCTCCTTCGAGGAAGTGTCGCGAGTCTGCGGGATCTCCCGCCTGATGACGCTCTGGCGAGTCACGTTGCCCCTGATGCGTCCGTCGATCGCTGCGGGAGTCGCGCTGGTCATTCTCTATGTGGTCTCTGATTTCGGCGCCGTCTCGCTGCTGCGCTATCAGACGCTCACCTACGCCGTATTCCAGCAAATGACCGGACGTTCCGACAATACCGCCGCCAGCATCCTGAGCGTATTGCTGGTTGTGCTGGCCCTGCTCTTTCTCGTCACCGAACGCTGGTTCCGTCAGCGCAGCCGCTTCTACCAGACCACCGGCCGCTATCGTCCCCCGCAGCGTATCCGCTGCTCCTGGCTCGGAACAGCTTCGATCACCGCATTGATGGGCCTGATCGTCGGCATGTCGTTCGGCATTCCCGCCTACTTGCTGATCACATGGAGTCTCTCGCCCGAAGCGCAAGCCATTCTCGACAGTCGATTCTACGGGTTCATCTGGAACAGCGCCCTGCTCGCAGCTGCAGCCGCAACCGCCGGCGTCGCCATCGGTCTGCCGCTGGCGTATCTCGCAAGCCGACGCCCGACGGCGTTGAATATCGGCTGCCTCCAAGCCGCCTATGCCGGGTATGTGCTGCCGGGGCCGGTCGCTGCGCTCGCGGTGCTCGTGCTCTGTCTGAAGATCGCTCCCGTCATGTATGGCACGATTCTTCTGCTGGTCATCGCCTACGTGATCCACTTTCTTCCGGCCGGACTCCAATCGCTCGAACCGGCCCTGCAACAGATCACGCCGAATCTCGAAGAAGTCGCCCGCACATTAGGGCTGGGCGTCCGCGAAACCTGGCGCCGCGTAACCCTTCCGCTGGTGCGCAACGGGTTCGTCGTCGCCTGGGTTTTGATGTTCCTCCAAACAATGAAGGAACTGCCGGCGACCTTGCTCTTGCGCCCGGTCGGGTTCGATACGCTGGCCATTCGCGTCTGGCTGGAAGCAAGCGAGGAATATTTTCAACTGGCGGCGCCTGCAGCCTTGCTGATTGTACTGCTGAGCCTGCCGGCCTTGTTCCTGTTGGTCTCAAAAGACTGGAGGGCCGCCTAAGCGGCAGCTCCTCATCGCAAGCGGTGGATACGATGCACACTGAAACAGATCGGGCTGTGAACCAACCGGACCTCTACCAGCCAGCCTCTCATGTGCTGGAGCTACGATCGGTCGCCTGCGCCTATGAATCCGGGCGCCCCGCAATTCGCAATATTTCGTTTGCCGCAAGGGAGGGAGAAATCCTCTGTCTCCTGGGCCCCTCCGGTTGCGGGAAGACGACGATCCTCCGAGCCATTGCCGGCTTCGAACCGGTCCGGTCCGGCGAGCTGTTTCTCTCGGGGCGTCTGGTGTCGAACGCGAATCTCACCGTCCCGACTGAGGAGCGGCGCGTCGGCATGGTCTTTCAGGAATATGCGCTGTTTCCCCACCTGCGGGTGGCGGACAATATCGCGTTCGGATTGCACCACCTGTCGCGAGGCGACCGGAGGTGCCAGGTTCAGGAGATGCTCAGGCTGACCGGTCTGGAAGGATTCGATCGCCGCTATCCCCACGAACTCTCCGGCGGGCAACAGCAGCGCGTCGCGCTCGCCCGCGCGCTCGTGCAGAATCCCGTAGTCCTGCTGCTCGACGAGCCGTTCAGCAATCTGGACCCGGATATGGCCGGCCGGATGCGCCAGGATCTCCACGCCCTGCTGCGGCGCACCAAAACGACGACCATCCTCGTCACGCACGATCATGAAGAGGCCTTTGCGATGGCCGACCGGATCGCCGTGCTCAATCAGGGCGTATTGGAGCAAATGGATACGCCGGAATTGATCTACCACATGCCGGCCAGCCCGTTCGTCGCGGACTTCGTGGGACAGGCCGACTTCATCAGGGGCGAAATCCGTCACGGGATGATTCACACGGAGCTGGGCGAATTTCCCAATACGCTTCCCGGCGCGGAAGGCACCGCCGTGGTCGTCATGATCAGGCCGGACGATATCCACCTTTCGCCGGCCAAGGGAGCCGGTGCCCGCATTCAAGCGCGCCAGTTCCGGGGGTCCGAAAATCTGTACACCGTCAGCCTTCCCTCCGGACAGATCGTCCATAGCAGCGAGGGTTCGACGAGTGTGTATCAAGAAGGGACGGCGGTTGAGCTTCAGGTCCTGGCCACCCATACCGTGGTGTTCCCTGCCCCCTCCCCGACGGCTTGAATTCACCGCCGTCCAGTTGACAGGTCTTTTCTTCATCTGGCATTGATGACGGGTTCTCCGGGCGCTATTCCAGCCGGTTCATACTCAGGGCCCGTGCTATTGCCGGCGCGATCGAAGGAGTACAGGTATGGACTCACTGAAACATGTGGTGGATTATGGGATCATCGGGCTGTTGCTCAGCCTCAGCCTCTGGTCGGTAGCCGTCGCCGTTGAGCGCTGGCTCTTCTACCGTCGCGTCAATGCCGCTCACTACCCCAATGCCCAGGTGTTTGAAATCGCCCTGACCAGACGATTAGTGATCATCGGCACCGTCGCGGCCAACGCGCCCTACATCGGCCTGCTGGGCACCGTCCTGGGAATCATGCTGACGTTCCACACCATGGGGACATCCGGCACAATGGCGGTCAACACCATCATGATCGGATTAAGTCTCGCCTTGAAAGCCACTGCCGTGGGCCTGCTTGTCGCCATTCCCTGTGTGGTCATGAATAACATTCTCCGACGCCGGGTCGCCGAACTGCTGACCCAGTACAAGGTGGATCATGGATCGTCAGCAAGTTGATCAGATCAATGTCATCCCGCTCGTGGACGTCATGCTCGTGCTGCTGGTCATCGTTCTCACCACCGCCACCTTCATCAGTACGGGGCAAATCCCCGTCAATCTCGCGAAAGCCAAGTCGGTCAGCGACCGCAAAGATGTGCCCCTCGTCATTACGCTGACTTCGGAGGGGCATCTCTTTCTAAATGATAAACCCGTGCCGGACGGCGGCCTGTCCTCCGCGCTCAACAGTGAGCCCCGCGACTCCGCGATCGTGGTCCGGGCTGATAAGGTGACGGTACTCGAACAGTTCGTCGCTCTCGTCGACGAAGTCCGCGGGTTGGGTTTTCACCAGGTCAGCCTTGAGGTGATCCGTCTGTAATGTCTGTCCGGACACAAGACCCAGTGAGCACACCCCGCGGACATCTGACTGGATGGGCCGCATCGGTCTGTCTGCACCTAACGCTCCTGCTCGGCGCCGCCTATCTGCTCCAGCAAATCACGCTCGCCCCGCAGGAAAAGCCCTTCGCATGGGATGTTGCCATGGTCCGGCCCACGGACCACCAGACCGCTCCAACTCCTGCGACGGAGCCGGCGCCATCACGACCATCTCCGGTTTCTGCAACACCGCCGCCACCGACCCGGCAAACCACTCCGACACCCGCCCCGCAACCGATGGCGCAGCAATCCACGCCAACTCCCGTCATGCCTCCTCCGTTACCCGCATCTCATCCCCCCATTCCACAGCAGCCAACCCCACCGATTCCCGTTGAAGAACTGGCCAGAACCGAGGCAGTCAAGCCCCCGACACCGCCAACGATCACTCAGACGCAACCACTTCCGCCGGTGCCGGTCCAGTCCACACCCGCTCAGACTGCCCCGCCACATTCCAAACCGATGCCGATGCCGACGCCTACGCCTGCCGATGTCAAGCCGGAGCCGGTTCATGAAACGCCTCCTGCACAACCTCATGTTGCAGCCAAAGCTGAGACGCCTCTCCAGAACCAGTCGACGCCTGAGACTCCGATTACTCATGCGACACCGACGCCCGAACCTTCAGCGCCAATTCACACTGCGCCACCAACCCAGGAGTCCGCGATCCGCTCTGATGCGCCGGCAACGGCCACAGCTCCCGGCCAGACGGAAACAGTTCCAGCACCAACGGAGGCGGCGGCACTCGCGCCGACCGTTCAATCCAAAGTCACGAAGCCGGATGACGGCTGGCTCTCAGCGCTGATGGGGAAATGGATCGCCGATCTGGAAAAACACTATCCGGCAACATTGCGGCTGGAAGGCGTGCAGGGGAAAGTCGTGCTCGTAGCGATGCTCCATGAGGACGGCACATTGACGGATGTGAAAATCGCAAAAAGCTCAGGAAATACCGTGCTCGATCAAGCGGCAATTACCGACGTGGAGCAAGGGCCGCCCATCAAGCTTTCACGACCGCTCGGACGCCCGCAACGCCCGATCAAGTTTTCGATCAGTTACGATCTGAAAACGGGTCGGTGATTGCGGCCGGCTTTGACCCACAATCCTGATCACGCCAATCCCGCAAGGTGCCCTGCCGGTCGAACGTCAGGAAATAGGCCCGGCAATACTCTGCTCTGGCATATCCGCTATAGCCGCTGGTCCCGCTGCCTCGCACAAAATACGTCCAGAGAGAACGCCCGTCTGATTGCGTCTCCTGCTTATGCGGCATTCCGTAGCGCTTGGCCACCTCTTCCTGCGAGACCTGATTGACCTTGCTCTGGAAGTAGCCTGTTTCAAACTCTCCGCAGGCGCCGCAGAAGACCAGCGCAAGAACAACGCCTCCGCAAGTCCGTCGCATTGACAGAAACCGCTCCCAGCTGAACATCATTGCACCTCACAGCACACTGTCCCGGATGATGGATATCGCAAACGAGTGCGAAGCCCGGAAGACACCGTCATTCTCCCTTGATCATCGATGATGACGGCTTCGACATTCGGCAATTGTTCGACCAACGCCATGCCTTTCTCAGGACCTAGCACAAAGATTCCCGTATCCAGTCCATCCGCCACTGTCCCTTCGGCAGCGATCACGGTGACACTCCGGCATTTCCGCGCCGGTTGAAGTGACTTCGGATCAAGAATGTGGTGATACCGAATGCCATCCTGCTCAAAGTACCGCTCGTAATCCCCGGCCGTAGAGATCGCCTCGTTCTTGAGATCAATGGTGGCGATCAACGCGCCCTCCTGCCGTGGATGGCGAATGCCGACGGGAAAGCCCTGCATGCCGGGCAGATCACCGAACGTTTTGATATCTCCCGAAAGCGCCACAACACCACCCCGCGCGCCGGCCCGCTTCATCACCTCGACGGCGCGATCCGCGGCATACCCTTTCCCGATTCCACCGACGTCAATGCGCATCCCAGGGGTAGGCAGAAAGATGGTGCGGGCCCGGGGATCAATTTTGATCGTCGTCCAATCAACCAGCGATCTAAGGCCTTGCAACTCCTCCTGGGTCGGAATCCGCTGTCGCTCCGTGACGCTCCAGGCCTCAACAGCGGGCCCGACCGCAATATTAAAACCGCCATCCGTCAGTCGCGCCATCTCGATCGACCGGCTGATCACGTCGAGCGTTTCACGGCTCACCACGACCGGACGTTCTCCCGCCGCGGCATTCACACGAGACAATTCACTCGTGGAGATCCATGTGCTCAGCAGCTGTTCAATCCGCTTAATTTCCTGAAATCCGGCCTCGATGCTGACGTACGCCTCTTCCTTCGTTGCCCCCACCGTCGTAATGGCCACCAATGTGCCCATATGCATCTGGGTCCGTTTGACGGCCACCGGCGGTTCGATCGAACGGATCGATCCGCACCCTGCCAGCGCTGCCACAGCGCACAGACTCGCCACGAAGACATCCCACGCTCGATTCATTCCACCATCCTTCCCGCCCCGAAGAGCCGGTTCCCGCGGACGCCTCCAGATCGCCCGCTCGGCCTCACTATGCGACACACGATACCCACTTGACAACGGAGCCACAGGCAAGATATTAATAATCGTTCTCAATTTCATTTACAGGACATTTGCATATCATGGTTACAACAAGAGCCGCACAGTCCGACACAAACCACAGCAACGAGACCCGCTGTGAATGCGGGCAATTGATCGCCAAAGTGCGCGGGCAGGGGATCGAACTGAAATGCAAGCGTTGCAAACGCATCGTGGTCATCCCATTCTCGTCCATCGAGGGATGGAGCACCGTCGCATCGTGAGTCGATTCATGAAAGGAGGTTTTTCCAAGACTTCAGCAATATTCATTCAAGGTTCAATCTTGTTCGCATCCACCAGGCCAGAGACCGCCGAGTCCCGAGTCAGACCACAACCCAACTCACCGTGGAGGATACCGATGAAGATGCGGTCGATCCTCGGGGCTCTCATCATCGCCAGTTTGTCGGCCATGCCGGCCTTGGCAGTCGATATGACCCCGGAGGAAATCAAAAAGTTAGTCGATGATGCCGTGAATAAGAAGATGCAGGAACACGAACGGCGCGAAAGTTCAGCCGAACGGGTCATGGAAAAGAAGGAAGGCCAGTCTGGCACTGCCCAGTATCCCATGGCAGCCGGCCCCATCACCGATATTCGAGTCGAGCGCAAGGGCGAAGAAAATATTCCCTTGGGATTCGGCTCGACCGGGTCAGGAAAACTGATCTACGCAAAACCATTCTTGAGCGCACCGAAGGCGACGGTCGGCGGATACGTCGATGTCATGTATAACAACCTGTCGCGTCAGAACCTGGACAACCCCAGCCGTAACACCTTCGGCCAGCAACGAATGGTGCCGTTCATTTATGCGGATATCACCGACCATATCAAGTTCGCCACAGAAATTGAGATTGAGCGAGGCGGGATGAATGCCCCCCAAGGCCCCAGTACCACAACTTCTGGCGGGAATGTCACTAACGTAAACTTTGGTGACGGTTCTATGCAGATCGAGTTCGCCCAGCTGGACTACTTGATCCACGAAGCCGTCAACCTCCGCGCCGGTGTCTTGCTGATGCCTGTCGGCAAGTTCAATCTGCTGCACGATTCGCCGCTGAACGACCTGGTCGATCGTCCGATGGTTTCCAGAATTATCATCCCGAGCACCTGGTTTGAAGCCGGAGCCGGACTTTACGGAACCCTCTACCCGACCTCGCTCTCCAAGTTGGACTACGAAATCTACGCCGTCAACGGCATGAGTTCGACCGCCGGCTCTATCACGGATATGGGTGTGCGCAGCGCACGGGGCAGCGTGTCCCGAGACCGTAACGATAGCAAAGCCGTCGTCGGCCGCGTCGCCTTCAGCCCCATGTTGGGCATTGAAGTCGCGGGGTCCGGCTATCACGGGCTTTACAGGAATGCGACTTCTCCGACAAATGGCAATGGCTACATTACCATTGCGGCCCTGGACTGGACCCTCCAACGAGGTCCGTTCGAGATCATCGGGGAATCCGCCTGGACCACCATCACTAACCCTGGAACCGGCCCAGGGAAAATGCAGGGTTACTATGTCCAAGGTAACTACCACTTCATGCCGGACTTCCTGAAGAAATGGGCACCGAGCCACTTCTCGGATGCGTCAACATTCACCGCAGTCGTCCGCTGGGAACAGGTGGATACTGACACAGACGACCGCACACGTTTTCTTTCCGGCGGAGGTAATCGACGGGAGCTAGAGCGCCTTACACTCGGATTGAATTTCCGGCCGATCGAAGATACCGTCTTTAAATTCGACTGGCAATTCAACACCCAGAAGAACGCAACTGGAATTGCTTCGCAAGGAGATTTTTCAACCTCGAATAATGCACCGATGAACGGCAACGGCTTCCTGATTCAGGCAGCCACATACTTCTAGAAGGACCACGAGGTGCCGCCCCGGCATGGGGCGGCACCTCAGCGAGAAGCAAGACCGAGCATGATGATGCGACGACTCATTACACTCTTCCTGATACCGACTCTATTGACGGCCTGCGCCTCGATGAGCGACATGCAACAGCGATTTGCGGTGTGCAGCTATGACCACGCCTGGGACGCCGCGCTTGAAGCCGTGAAGGATCGCGCGGTCGTGACGAAAGACAAAGACGGCGGCATGATCGTCACCGGCTGGCTGGAAATCCCGATGCCGGGACGGACCTTTGGTGCCCTCCAACGTGACATGGGGGACAGCAAAGATCGGTCCCGTATCACCCTCACCGTCAAACGCCTCGACGATGTCGTCAAAATCAGCTTTGCCGAAGAACGGCAGCGATGGGCCTTCCGCGGCGGCTCACGTCTCTTCGGCTGGGCTTCCACCGATCCTTCGGCGGAGGTCATGACTGATGTACAAAGCCGCCTGGACACTAAATTAAAGGAGCATGGATGTTCTCTCAACTGAGTGCGTTCCGCACCATCACCGTCACGGTATTGCTCGCAGCCTCGGCACTCCCTGTTTGGGCCAGCGAAAAAGTCTGGGATGCCGAACTGCGCCGGTATCTGAAGGACGACGACTTCAAATATGAAGAGTTCATGACAGAAGAAGAAGCCGTGAAAACGATTCTCCCGAAATCGCAACGCGTGCACAAGGAGCTGATCCGCCTGACACCGGAAAAGAAAGAGCTCATCGAGCAACGGATCGGCTGGAAGTTTCCGGAAGAGTCCTTTGAGCTGTACATCGGCGAAACCGGAGACAAGATCGACGGCTATGCCATGATCCACAACACCATCGGCAAGTATAAACACATGACCTATATGGTCGGGGTCGATCCGAAGGGCGTCTGTACCGACGTAGAGTTGCTGGTGTTTCGCGACGCCAAAGGAAGTGAGGTCGGGAAGAAGCGGTTCAACTCCCAATACGACGGAAGAACCGTATCCGACCCCATCCGGATCAATAAGGACATCATCAACATCAGCGGCGCGACGATGTCGGTCCGCTCGATGAGCGCCGGGGTTAAGCGTGTGCTGGTCCTCGTGGACGAGTTTTACTTGAAGCCGGCCGGCTTGGGAAGCGATACGGTCGCATCCCGCAAGACCGACAAGGGCATCTTTACATCTATTTTCGGCAACTAAACGAAGCGGACCGAGCGTCCCCCTATGAAAAACTTTAATCAACGATTCAAACTCCGGGACTCCGATCGCCATATCAGACTGCTGTACACACAGTTCTTGTTCTTGATGTTGATCGGGTTTCTGTTTTCGTTTTTTTGGGCTCACAGCATGACCAGCTTGTCGCCACAGGGCATTGCAGAACACTACCGGGGATCGGATGCCACCTTCGGCGAACCGATGTCGTTCCGGGAACTGGCGGAAGTCACCCATTTCCACCTCTTCACCATGCCGGTCGTCTTCATGATTCTGGTCCACGTGCTGTATTTGACAAGCGCCAGCCAGGCCATGAAAATCTGGATGACCTGGCTCTCGTTCGCCGGCGTTGGTTTGGATTTACTGTCACCCTGGCTGATCAGTTATGTGTCACCTGTATTTGTCCTGACGATGCTGACCGGCGATACGCTGATGATGGTGACATTTTTGATCATGATGTGGATCCCCCTGCATGAGATGTGGATTCTCAAGCAGCCCTTGATGGGCGGAAAGCGTTCCGAGGAAACCTAGCGCGCTCGTAGCGGTTCGGACAATATAGACAGGCCAGAGGTTGTTCACCCAGAGCCCAAGATCACGGCAGTGGTCTTGGGCTTTGTATTTTCGTCCGCGTGCTCGTGGGAAAAGGAGCTTCAACAGCAATTACTACCCATAGGCCAGAGGCCTCAGCGCCCCGAGTCGTACTTCATTCGCTTTGTAAAGGAGAACGGTCATGAAGACGGCATTACGACTTGGCTTACTGATCATCGCATTCTGGCCTGGAATCCCCGCATTCGCAGAAGACAAGAGTCTTGAGGACCGCCTCAAGCAAGTAGAAGAAGAGCTGCGCCAACATCGAGCCACCATTAAACAATACCAGGAGCATGAACGTCGCGAGGGAGCCTCTGAACGGCGGGACGGGGTCTCACCCACGTCGGATGAGCCAGGGATCGGCTCCCTTCCCGAGATCGGCAAAGACCTCCGCACACAGACACAAGCCCCTCTGTCATTCGGATCGAGTGGATCAGGCCGCTTGGTCTATGCCAAGCCGTTTGTGTCGGCCCCCAAGGCCATCGTGGGAGGCTACATGGATGTTCAGTATCGAAGCCACCGAAACGGCGTCATGGAAACGGGCGACTATAACGCCATTCGCAACAACCAGGGCGCCACGAACGGGTTCGACCAGCAGCGTTTCGTTCCCTTCATTTATGCGGATATTACCGAGCATCTGAAATTCGCCTCCGAACTCGAAATTGAGCACGGGATTCGAGGAGCCGGAGAAACGGAAATCAGCTTGGAGTTTGCGCATGTGGACTATCTCATCAGCGAACCATTCAATCTTCGCGCGGGTATTCTCTTGGTCCCGATCGGCAAGTTTAACTTACTCCATGACTCTCCGTTGAACGACTTGACGGACCGCCCGCTTGTCAGCCAGTTCATCATTCCCTCGACGATGTCCGAGACAGGCGCGGGCGTCTACGGGACCTTCTACCCTGGGCCAACCAGCAAACTGGACTACGAGCTCTATGTGACCACCGGCCCTTGCGGAAGTGATCCTAACGGCACTCCGCGCATCAATGAGGAAACCGGCACAAAAAACTCCCGCCAGCGAAAATGCGAAAGCACCGCTGACGGACTTGACATCAATAATGGGAAAGCGGTCTCCGGCCGTGTGGCCTTTAGCCCGATCCTCGGCATCGAGGTCGCCGGATCCGGATATTTCGGCAACTCCTCCCCCAGCAGCTACAACCCCCTGAGCATTACGGCGGTTGATTGGACGCTCCAAAGGGGCCCGTTTGAAATCATCGGTGAAGCGGCCTGGGCCTATGCAAGAGGAAACTCCCGCGCTATTCCCGGCAATACTATCGGTTTTGCTCCGGGCGCAACCCTGACGGGCATCAATACGTTTAACCCCCTGGCCGGGCCCCCTCAACGGATGCAAGGGTTCTATATCCAGGGCAACTATCACTTCATGCCCTCGTTCCTGACGGCCCTTTCACCCAGGAAGTTCGGTGAAGGCTCCACCTTCACGGCCGTCATTCGCTATGACCGGGTGAACTTGAATCGGGACAACCGCGGTGAAAACCAAGGGCAACTTGAACAGATTTCCTTCGGCTTGAACTATCGGCCGATTGAAGATGCGGTCTTCAAGATCAGCTACCAATATATGCCCAAAGCATTCAATCCGAACAGCGGCCAACGCATCCACGACAGTGCGCTGGTCATTTCTGCAGCCACGTATTTCTGATGAAGCCGGGCCGGGGTCTCCAAAGAGAGTCCCGGCCCGTCGCATGGAGGTTCTGCATGACCGTTGAAGCTGAAACGACCGTCGCGACAGTGCTGCCCAGGGTCATCGCGATGCTGAGTAAGATCGACCGCCTCTGTTTGCCTCCACGTTCCCGCCGTGATGTCGAATCTATTCTCGTTCGTCAGGTCACCGAGGAGATCGACCGCGCGTTGCCCTGGCAAGCCGGCCATGGACGGCACACCGCCCATATCGCCCTCATGATCGGACAGACCATGACGCTCGATGTCGATGCCTTACACCATCTCAAGCTCGCGGCCTTCCTTCATGACATCGGCCTCCTGATGCTCTCACCCTGCCTCACCGGGAATAGAGCGCCGCTCGAGCCCGAGTCTTACCTCGCTCTTCAGCATCATGCCCGACTCGGAGCCAATCTGCTCGAACCCCTTCTGTTCCTGCGGGAAGCCTCGGTTCTCATCGCACATCATCATGAACGATGGGATGGATCGGGTTACCCCTACGGCATCAGGGGGACCTATATTCCGCTGGGAGCCAGAATCCTGGCGCTCGCTGATGCGTTTGACGCCATCCGTGTGCCGGGCTCCTCCGACCGAGTCGGACGAAACCGAGTCGCCGTTAGAATTCTTCGAGTGGCCGCTGGCACCCAATTCGACCCGGAACTGGTCTCCCTGCTTTCGCGCCTCGTCCATTCGGCCGATCCCCCCGAACTCGCCGGCTCAATCAACTCTCTCTCTTCTCCTATATTGCCTTGAGGAGGATGCGTTATGTTTGCCGTTCGTCACACCAACAGTTTGCGCAATCACGCCATGGGAATCAGAGGGCTTCTCCTGTTATGCGCTCTGTTCGCCGGGTGCAGCGGAGAGAAGACAAGCGGCGGCGGAGCGCCTCCCGTTAGCACCGCCAACGCGGGCACCCCAGGCGCCGAAGAAGCGGTGGGAGAGCGCCTCTTTCTCGAAACGCGCTTTGCCCAGGCCTTCAAAACATTTGTGGATACCGGCGGCAATCTCAACGATCCGAATGCCGGCGATGCCGTTGTAGGCACTGTGGAAACGACGGGCCTGCCGATTTCACCCGGCCCGTTGGCAGGCACGTCAATGAATTGCCGCGCCTGCCACATGGTCGATGACGTGTTGACGGTTCCCGGCGGCGGGATGCGGACCTATGCCGATTTCGCCCGCCGCAGCCCGATCCCGGCCAGAGCCGACGGAAAAACCCATGCACCCCGTAACTCGCCGGCCCTCGTCAATTCAACCTTGGATCGGCCCGATGGAGTCCTCTTTCATTTCGATGCGGAGTTCAATTCCATGGAAGACCTGGTCGCTGCCACCTTCACCGGCCGGAACTTCGGCTGGCTCCCAGGCGAGAAAGCGCAGGCGATCGCCCATGTCGCCCGGGTGATCCGAGGGGATGACGGATCAGGCGCTCTGGCTCAGCAATTCGACGGATTGTCCTATCGCCTGCTGTTTACCGGCACGAATGCCTCTATTCCCGACGAATTTAAATTGCCTCCGCAGTTTCGCGCATTCGTCGGGTCCGGCACCGATCAAGAAATCTTCGATGCCGTTGTGAGAGTGGTGGCGGCTTACGTGAACGGCCTCCTGTTTTCCCAGACAGAAGACAACGGGGCCCCGATCCGTTCGCCCTTTGATATTTTTCTTGAGATCAACGGGTTGCCGCGGCAGCCTGACAGCAATGAGTCGCCGATCGACTACAGCCGGCGATTACGCACGCTCATCAACGCGGGAGGATTTGCTCCCCAGTTCGTCACCGCGAATCCAAACCGGCAAGACGGCCAATTTCAGTTCCACTCGCAGAGTTTTGTATTTGGCGCAACAGAACTCGACGGGCTGAAGATGTTCCTGGCGGAACCGGCAGCCATTCCCGCGTCACCGGCAGAGCTGACGGCCGGCAGAATCGGCAACTGTATCGCCTGCCACGCGGCGCCGAACTTCACTGATTTCAAACTGCATAACACCGGCACAGCACAAAAGGAATACGATGATATTCACGGAACCGGCCAATTCGCCGGTCTGGCCATTCCGAACCTGGCCACGCGCAACGGGAACTACAATCAGTTCCTCCCGGCAACCGAGACCCACCCAGCTGCGTCAGAACCGTTCCGATCGATTCCCGTTCTAGCAAACCCTGGGCTGACCGATCTGGGTATCTGGAATGTCTTTGCAAATCCCGACATCCCGAACCCGCAGGCAAAAATCAGGACGCTCCTGTGCGAACACCAGGTCCCTTGCCTTCTGACTGATTCAGCCCTGCTGGATCGAGCCATTGCCCGATTCAAGACGCCCGGACTCCGCGACCTGGGTCATTCTGCACCCTATATGCACAACGGGCAGTTCGATACGCTGGACGACATCATCACGTTTTACGGGTTGGTTTCTGCCCAGGCCAGGGCTGCAACGCTGCGCAACGGAGCGACGCAGCTTCAGGGCATCGCGCTCACCAATGGAGATGTGTCATCGCTTGTCGCGTTTT
>CAYPOR010000036.1:0-35008 GCA_964412445.1 uncultured Nitrospira sp. | reverse complement strand
TCGGTGTAGTTCCGCTCGAATAGGCGGAGACGAAATCGTCAATGACGGCGGTGCGGAACTGTTCACGTGAATCGATGAGCTCGTGGGACATATTGAGCTTCTGGGCGACATAGCGGGCAATGCCGACTTTGCAGCAGCCGCGTTCCTCCCACCGCTTTGACGCAGCAACGTCTTCATTCTCATGCTCCCAGACCTGGAGCGTGACGCCATGGACTTCGAATCCTTGTCGGCTGAGGAGAAGAGCCGCAACGGAGCTGTCGATGCCACCACTCATACCAAGCAGGACGGTTGGACGAGACATAGTGGCGGTATTGTACTGGGCCGGTGTCGAAAGGGCTAGAGGTCTGGCGTACGTATTTTATTTCGATGGAGTGCGAGGTCGTGCACGTTTTTAGCATTTTGGGGATGTTCTTCGACCCAGCGATGGGCTCCCATATCGCACATGCCGTGGAAATGGGCTCCGTCCTCAATGGCGATGGCGGGTGTTCGGATATCCCCGATGAGGACGCCCTGTTTCAAGATCTGAATTTTTTCCGAGGCCGTGACCGTCCCGTTGATTTTTCCGCTGGTGAGCAGGGTTCCCGCAGAAACGATTCCTTTTACGACCGCAAATTCACCGACGATTAAGGTGCCGGTCGTGTGAATCTCGCCTTCGAGCTTTCCGTCGATGCGGACGGTTCCGTCGAAATTGACGACCCCTTTGAATTCAACGCCTTTCCCGAGAAAGGTGAAATTGTCGTCGTCTGATTGGGATGACTTCTTGTCGCCGAGTGCCCACATAGGATCCAGAGTCCTTCCAGGTACGGCAGGCTCACCGGGCGCCAGAGAGATGTGACCCCGATGAGCGTTTCATTACTTTATCGAATCAATTTAGCCGTTGACTCTCTTCATACTCGCTTGGCCGGGCATTCCAACCTGGTGGAGCGGAGTCTCTCGCTGGACTTCGCGGATGCCCTGGGTCATTTCAAGCGTTCCGTTGAAGAGCACGCCTTCTTCAATCGACAGCATCGGGGTTTTGATCCCTCCGTTCACAACGGCGGGTGCGCGCAGCTTGATTTTCTCTTTGGCTACCACGTCACCGGTAATCTTGCCTTTGCAGACTATGGTGCCGGCAGTGACTTTTGCGGTAATGACCGCTTCTTCTCCGACGAGCAGCACTCCGTCGGTGTGAATTTCTCCATCAAGCGATCCATCAATCCGGACGGTGCCGTTGTACGAGATCGTCCCCTTGAACTCGACGCCTTTCCCGACAAAGGCGCTCACATCTTCCGACGCTTCCTGGCGACCTAGATTGGACGACAGCGAGGTATCCTCTGCCTCGACTTCTTCCGCCATGGTGCGTTTTCCCTCGGGCTTGTCTGATTTCCACATAATCGATACTCCTCCTCTGGCTCCGTGCGTAAAGGGTGACGGGTTGACTCCTGTTAGGTGCTGTATCGGAGTGTCTAGGGAAGATATTTAGCGTTAGTTGAGAGAAAAGCAACAAATATGCCTTTTCTCAGCAGGCGATTATGCAGACACGTCGTAAGTCTCAGCGTGTCAGGAGAGGAGATTTTCAATGAGACCATCGAGCTCCGGAGCTGAAAAGTAATGGATCACGATTTTTCCGCTCTTCTTGCCGGCTTCGATCGTCACCCTTGTTCCTAAGCGTTTTTGCAGCCGGGATTCAACGTCGGTCCACGCCGAAACTTGAGGAGCTTTTTTTGATTTATTTTTGGAGATTCCCGATGCGTTCACCAGACGTTCGGTTTCCCGGACGGAGAGCGCTTTCGCTGCCACGGTCTTGGCGATGGTGCACTGTGCGGTTGGTGCATCGAGGCCCAGCAGTGCCTTGGCATGTCCGGCTGACAGCGTTCCGGACTCCACCAGGGTTTGTACATCAGGATGAAGGTTGAGGAGGCGCACGGAATTCGCCACTGATGACCGGTCACGCCCGACTTTCTGCGCAATGCCGTCGTGCGTGAGTCCGAACTCATTCATCATTCTTGAATAGGCTCTCGCGGTTTCCATCGGATTCAGGTCTTCACGCTGGAGATTTTCAACCAGCGCGAAGAGGATCGCCTCCTGATCGCTGCAATTGCGTACAACGGCTTGAATCGAATCGAGGCCGGCCTCTTTGGTCGCTCGCCACCGGCGTTCGCCGGAAATGAGTTCGTAGATGCTGTCTCCTTTGCGACGGACCAGGACCGGCTGCAACAGGCCGCTTTCTTTTATTGACGCAGCGAGTTCCGCCAGTTCGGCGGGGTGAAAGATTTGCCGGGGCTGGTAGCGATTCGGCACAATCGCATCAATCCTGATCTGGTGGACTTCCGCTGCGTTCGTTGGAGTGATCGCCTGGCCGGTCGGCAGTAAGGCATCAAGTCCTCTACCTAGTGCTTTTTTCTCCATGGTCGATGAACTCCTTTGCGAGTGAGAGATAGGCTTGTGAGCCCGATGAGGCGGCGTTATAGAGAATACCCGGACGGCCGTAGCTTGGCGCTTCCGCCAGGGTGACATTTCGCGGAATGACGGATTGGTACACCTTGTTTCCAAAATGGCCGCGGACCTGTTCCGATACCTGGCGAGCCAATGTGTTGCGAGCGTCGAACATCGTCAGCACGATTCCTTCTATTGAGAGATCGAGATTGATGGATTGCTTGACGCGCTCGATGCTGCCGATCAATCTTGAGAGTCCTTCCATCGCGTAATACTCGCATTGCACTGGAATAATGACGGACTTCGCAGCGGCAAGGGCATTGATAGTGAGAATCCCAAGAGCTGGCGGGCAATCCAGGATAATGACATCGTAATTATTTTGAATGCCTTTGATCGCGTCCCGGAGATGCTGCTCGCGCCCTTCAACATTGGCGAGCTCGATTTCAGCCCCTGCGAGATCTGCATTTGACGGCAAAATAGCGAGACCATTAACGCTGGTTTTTTGAATGATGTTTTCGCAAATATCCTCTTTTATTAAGCAGTTGTAGATAGATTTCTGTAAAGATCTTGGGTCGATCCCGACCCCACTCGTCGCATTACCTTGAGGGTCAAGATCAATCAGTAAGACAGACTTTCCTTGAAGTGCGATCGCTGCGGAAAGGTTTACTGAAGTGGTTGTTTTTCCAACCCCTCCCTTTTGGTTCGCAACCGCGACTATCCTAACCATTGAAGATCCTTTTGATCCATAGATCTATGGATCGTGTTCCACGTGGAACTAGTTCTATCAGTCACTATGATTGAGACAGACATGTAATAACTCTTGTTCCGTATCCCATTGGAAGTTTAAATGGATATTCTTTGACGATCGTTGTCCCGCGCGGGAGTTTTGACTTGTCAACGAAAGCAGAAAGAAACAAAAGTACCAATCCATTTTTAGTCAAAATGGATTTTGAGAGATCAAGAATGAATTCAAATCTTATCCCTCTAGCCACCAGATAGTTTGCCTGTTCTCTCCTGTCGAAGATTTTAGTAAAGTTTTCCAGTGATCCTTCAAATATATCAACATGTTGAAGTTTCAGTGTGCCAACGATATATCTGAGAAAAGAGCATTTTTTCTTTGATGGCTCAACAAGGACAAATCTGAGGTCTGGGCGGATTATTTTCAGAGGAATTCCTGGAAAACCTGCTCCTGCTCCAATATCAAATATCAAGCTTTCTTTGATAAAGTTCTCTGCATTTACTGCCGCGATCGAGTCAATAAAGTGTTTGATTACGATCTCTTCGTCTTTGACGATACTTGTTAAATTAGTGGTTTTGTTCCATTCTTTTAATTGGCTCAAATAGATCATGAAATTGCCGATCTGTTCGGCTGTCAGATCGATTCCAATTGAAGAGAATGCGGATGATAGCAATGATTGAGTGTCGGACTTCTGTTCCACGTGGAACACATACGTGAATGAATACGGGAGGTCAAGGGAAAGGTTTTGAGAATCGTTCAAACTCGTGTTTGTGACGATCCATGTCGTTTGAATTTTTCTAGTGCAACAATGAGAAGTGAAATGGCAGCCGGTGTGACGCCTGAAATTCTAGAGGCTTGTCCAATCGTTGCCGGCTTCACTTTTGTGAGTTTTTCAAGTACCTCACGTGAAAACCCTGAAACCGATGCATAGTTGAATTCTGGAGGGATCGATTTCAATTCAAGCTTTTTGAATTGTCCAATTTGTTGCAACTGTCTCCGAATAAATCCTTCATATTTTATTTCGAGCTCAACTTCGTCAGTTATTTCAGAATCTTCTATGACTGAAAGGTCAAACTTCATTAAGAGGTCGTGATATGTATATTCCTGTCGTTTGAGCAATTGGGCAAAGGTTTGAGATGAATGTTGTCCGTCTACATGGGACCAATTCAATCGCGTACGAATCTCATCGGTAATTTTAGGCCTCGTTACGCTCAATCGATCTAGCTCCGAGGCAATTGCATCACGCTTTTTGAGTAGCCGATTATAGTTGTGCTCTGAAATCAACCCGATTTGGTGGCCAATATCCATCAAGCGAAGATCCGCATTCCCGTGTCTTAGGAGGAGGCGATATTCGGCTCGTGATGTAAACATGCGATATGGCTCATGGGTATCTTTTGTGATGAGGTCATCGATGAGTACACCAATATAAGCTTGCGATCGATCAAGAATGAGTGGCTCCATCTCCCTGATCTTCAGTACCGCATTGATTCCTGCCATAATTCCTTGGGCAGCCGCTTCCTCATAGCCTGATGTCCCATTGATTTGCCCGGCGTGATACAGGCCCTCGACATGTTTTGTTTCAAGTGTTGGATGGAGCTGTCGAGGTGGAAAGTAGTCATATTCAATGGCATAGCCAGGCTTGAGCATTTTGGCATGCTCGAGTCCGGGTATTGTTCTGAGAATTTCGCTTTGGACATCGACGGGAAGGCTCGTAGAGATACCATTCGGGTAAAAATCTTTTGTATCAATGCCTTCTGGTTCTATAAATATCTGGTGCCGCTCTCGTTCGGCAAAGCGCACAACTTTATCTTCAATCGATGGGCAGTAGCGCGGTCCGATTGAGTCGATAACCCCGCTATACAGTGGGGATCGATCAAGATTATCTCGAATGATGTCATGGGTCTGCTTGCTCGTGTAGGTCAAATGGCAAGGAAGTTGAGGTGTGACAATCCGGTCGGTCCGATGAGAAAACGGCACCGGAGGGGTATCGCCAGGCTGCGGGATCATGACGGAAAAGTCGATCGAGTCTCGATCAAGCCGCGGAGGAGTTCCGGTCTTCAAGCGCCCCAGCTCAAATCCTAAGTCGCGCATACAGTCGGACAAGTGTTCCGCTGAAGCCTCTCCGGCACGGCCGGCAGGAAAGTGATTGAGTCCGATGTGGATTAATCCCTTAAGGAAAGTACCTGAAGTGAGAATGACCGCCCTCGCGTGGAGAGTTGCCCCATCCCCTGTCACGACTCCGGTGATGTTCATTCCGGATACGAGGAGCCTGTCGACAGTTCCTTCTCGAATGGCGAGGCATGGTTCAGCAGACAACGTGTCATGCATCGCCAGACGATAGAGTTTCTTGTCACATTGTGCACGTAACGCTCTGACGGCAGGCCCTTTGCTCGTGTTGATAAATCTGAATTGAATGCCGGCCTGGTCGGTATTCCGCCCCATTTCTCCGCCCAGGGCGTCAATCTCTTTGACCAAATGTCCCTTGGCAATTCCCCCGACGGCCGGATTGCAGGACATTTGAGCAATGCGGTATTTGTCCATGGTCAGTAAGAGCGTGCGGGCGCCCATACGGGCTGCAGCCAGCGCGGCTTCGCACCCCGCATGTCCTCCACCGACCACAATTACATCACAGCTCTGACTCATGTAGGCGGTCACTTCCCGATGCAAAATTCTGAAAAGATACGGTTGAGAATATCATCAGAGGTTATGGCGCCGGTGATCTCTCCAAGCGCATCGGCGGCCCCCCGCAGATCCACGGCCACACATTCCGGAGGATTGCCGGATTCTATGGAGTCAAGAGCCTTGGCGAGGTAGTCACGGCCTCGGAGGAGAATTTCCTGATGTCGAACATTCGTAATCATGACGCTTTGGAGCGGCTCCAGTGTCCAGCGTCCCGTTCGCTGCTTGATAGCATCCCGCAATGTCGCGAGACCTTCACCTGTCAGTGTTGAGATGGGCAATGCGAAAAGTTCTTCGGGTAGCGCTAATTTGACGAGCAACTGTTTCAACTGTCCCGGTGAGAGCAGGTCTATCTTGTTCAAGGCGACAAGGAAGTTTCTATTCCTGAACAGACTAAGGTCAACCGGCTGTGCAGCATGACCTACTTCTGAGGCATCGAGCAGAATGATCAGAAGATCTGCATCACGTATGGCGTCTTTTGTTCGGCGGATGCCTTCCCGCTCAACGTCATCTGTGGTCTCACGTAATCCAGCCGTATCGGTGAGAGATATTGTACAGCCTTCAAAGCGAACGGTTTCCTCAATCAGGTCGCGCGTCGTCCCGGGCGTATTCGTAACAATTGCACGACTCTCTCCGAGTAAGCGGTTAAGCAGACTCGATTTGCCGACATTCGGGCGTCCCACGATGACGACGCGCGCCCCTTCCCTCAGGACACGGCCGGTCCTGGCTGAATTCAACGCCGCTTCGATTACTTCCGCAGTCTCGGATAACACCGTCTTCAGCTCTTCCCGACCGACAAATTCGATATCCTCTTCAACGAAGTCAATCCCCGCTTCAAGATGAGCCAATGTCGCTAAGAGGCGAGCTCGCAAATGATCAACTGCTCGTTTCAGGTCCCCCCGGAGATGGCGTTGAGCGACGGCCAGGCTCTGCTCGGAAGTGGCCTTAATCGTATCGAGGACCCCTTCCGCTTGAGAGAGGTCTAATCGGCCATTCAGAAACGCGCGCTTCGTAAATTCTCCGGGAGCGGCGAGGCGACAGCCGGCTTGCAGGCTGATCTCTGAAATCTTGGCCAGGACGGCCTGACTGCCATGCGCGTGAATTTCGATCACATCCTCAGCGGTGTAGGAGTGCGGCCCTTTCATGTACACCACAAGAACTTCGTCGATCGGGGTTTGGGAAGTTGAAGGGAATTGGGGGGAGGGAATGACCGGTACATCGACAATATCCGCGAGGTATAGCCGATGTGACTCCATCCTGCTCAGGGGGATTCCCGAACGAATAGAAACAAACCGGCTGGCAATCGAGATGGTGTTGGGCCCGCTGATGCGTATGATTCCGATTCCGCCCTCTCCTGAAGGAGTGGCGACGGCGCTGATCGTGTCTTCTGGCCCTCCCGCATTATTCATGGCCGTTTCGCAGCAAATGGTACTCTATCGGTAAGGTCGTGACCCTGCCGGTCCTTCGTACGGGCTGGTTAGAGGACGGGCCTCTTCGCGAAAATGACACGATCGGTAATCAATTGTTGTGAAATCGTCAGGACGTTGTTCGTGAGCCAGTAGAGCACGAGCCCTGCAGGGAAATTGATAAAAAGAAATGTCATGAACGCCGGAAGCATCAACATGATTTTTGCTTGTGTGGGATCCATCGTGGTCGGTGTGATTTTCTGCTGGATGACCATTGTCACGCCCATGATGATGGGCAAGACGTAATAGGGGTCTTGCACTGACAGGTCTGTTAGCCATGCCATGAAGGGCGCCTGCCGGAGGTCAATGGTCATATAGAGAATGTTAAAAAGAGCCACAAACACCGGCATTTGCAGCACCATCGGGAGACAGCCTCCGACCGGATTCACTTTATGATCCCGGTAGAGTTTGATGAGTTCCTTGTTCAGCCGGTCTCGATCGTCTTTAAACTTTTCTTGAACCGCCAGGACTTTCGGCTGAATGACCTGCATTTGCTTCATGGACTTGTAGCTCTTGTACTGAAGCGGCACAAAGAGCACCTTGAGCATCATCGTGAGCAGGATAATGGTCACGCCATAGTTGTGTGTATAGTCATTGATGAAGCGGAGCACATAGAAAATCGGTTTGGCGACCGCTTTGACAACCCCCCAGCTGCCGAATACAAACCAGCCGAAATCGATCGTATCTTCGATTCCGATCTGCATTGCCCGAAGCGTGTCATATTCCTTAGGACCGGCGTAGAGCTGGAGCTTCAACGCAGTGCCTGACGATGGAGCCGGGAAACGCACGCCTCCTGAAAGAAGCTTGTCGCCCTCCTTTCTCACGAGGGTCGAAGAGGCTTGGGTTGGGATCAGCACGGAGAGAAAGTATTTGTCCTGTAGTGCCAGCCACTGCACGGCGCCTTTCCGCTCTACTTCTGAATCCGGTGCGTCCTTATCCGCTTTTCCGTCGACCAGGGAGGCTGAGCCGATTTGCCCGATCAAGCCATCGCCCCATTCGACAATTCCGAAATTCGTGCCCAATCCTACTGTCAGATCACTCGAAAGATCGGTCCCTCTGATCGAGATATCAACCAGGTAGCTGTCGACATGGAAGGTCAGGGTTTTCTCGAACAGCAGATTCTTGGTCTCATCATGAAGCTGGAATGTCACGTGGCCGATCGGATGTGCGCCGTCCAGGTTAGAAAAATCTTTGGAGACGGTATAGAGGCCATCATTCAACGTTTTCGACGATGCTGCATCACTGGTGAGAACGGCCAATGGACCGGTGAATTTCGATCCCTGTCTGACCAGCTGGACCGGCGAAGAATCAGCGGCCGATTGTTGGTACCGCTTCAATTCCCAGCTTGTGAGAATTGCGCCACGCGTCGAGATTTTTGCGCGATATAGGTCGGTTTCAATAATGACAATCTCTTCTGTCGGGGAAGGCAGGGAAGTCTGTCCCGGCTCCGGTGCTTGCGCTGAACCGGGGGGAGAAGATGCCGATATCGGCAAGGTATCGGCCGATGACATTGCCTGTGTTGTCTCAGATGATGCGGAGGATTCTGACGCAGGCAGCGGCTGAGGGAGCCAACCCATTTCTTTTAAGGCGTAGTCGTAACCGAAAATGATCGCCAGGGACAGGACTAAGAAAACAATGACACGCTTTTCCATCATCTAGGTACGTACCTTTTTAAACAAGTGGACCTATTTCTTGACTGGATCGAAGCCCCCAGCATGAAATGGGTGGCATTTAAGCAGTCGACATAGGGTTAAGCCGATACCCTGTAAGCAACCACGCTGGCAGATGGCATCTATGGCGTATTGGGAACACGTTGGCTCAAACCGGCAAGCAGGCCCCAGCCATGGAGAAATGACATAGCGGTATCCATGAATCAGCCCCACCAGGATCCGGCGCATTCTAGCTTGACCTCGCGATGAGGAGTCGATGCTTCGAAAGCGTGGCGGTCCACAACTCCTTGAGTTCCTGGAATGAAAGGCTCAACGCATCGCGCTTGGGAAAGATGAGCAGGTGGTATCCGGGTAGCAAGTCAGGGTAAATCGCTCTGATGAGCTCGCGAAAGAGCCGCTTAGACCGATTGCGTCTGACGGCGTTTCCAAATCGCCTGCCGACGACGATTCCAACCAGGCTCACGGAATTCTCCGTACGGCTTGCGAGCAAATTGAAACAGTGCGTTGAGCTCCGACGCCCATGGCGTTTCACTTGTTCAATATCGCGACTGATTCGTAAAAACATGGCGTCAGACCTGGCCTGTGGACATCTCAAGACGCCCACCGGTGCGTGGTCAAGTTCTTGATGACAGGAACCGGCGGGAGTCGCGCAGACAGCCAATCACGTGGGGTGCAATGAAAAGCGGGACCTTCTCCGGACGACACGAGCAGGAACTCATGCGGTGCGAACGAGGCACGCATTCGGAGCCGGCCCCTCAACCATTATGTGAGAGTGAAATACTAAACTGCCAATCGGGCGCGTCCCTTTGCACGGCGGCGGGCCAAGACCTTCCGTCCGTTCTTCGTGCTCATGCGCTTACGAAAGCCATGTTCGCGCTTCTTTTTCAGATTTGAAGGTTGCTGAGATGTAAAAGACATGGAGTTCTCCCTCGGTAATTACATTCCTATAGCCAATCGAGGGGGCATTATATTGGCGGTCAGGTCGGGTGTCAATTTGCTCCTGAATTAAAGGAGTATTCGGATTGATGGTAAACCGTATAAGTCCGTTGTCTTTGATTAGGTAATCTGAATGCAACAGGTTAATTTATGAGGCGATTTTGCCTCCATCAAAGCCAGAGTGCCACAGACTTCTGTCCCTCAATATCGGTGATGGACCGGTAAACCGTTGATTCCCTAACCATAATAGACAAATTTTCGTTCGATCAGTCATGGCATCAAGCTTGCCAGTGAAGGTAAACGGATACTTACGCTATCGCTGTGACTACTTGATGGAACACTCATTTTCATCAAGTGTCATACACCTTCAATCACTTACATCACAGGAGGTTTCCTCACATGGGTAGAATTCTAACCAGTATGCTGGCTCTTACACTTACCGCCATATTCTCGACCGGCACCTACCTGCACGCGCAGGAAACTGCTCCGGCCCCGGC
Organism: uncultured Nitrospira sp.; assembly: GCA_964412445.1. GTDB lineage: Bacteria > Nitrospirota > Nitrospiria > Nitrospirales > Nitrospiraceae > Nitrospira_D. The sequence goes on along the minus strand of CAYPOR010000036.1, from coordinate 24,606 downwards.
CGTCCCCGCAACTCCGGCTCCTGCAGCTCCGGCGATGGGTGCTCCTGCTGAAACTGAAAAGAAGATGGACGGAGAAAAGGAAACGAAGGGCAAGAAGGGTAAGAAGGCGGGAAAAGGCAAAAAGAAGGGGAAGGAAAAGAAGAACGGCTAAGCTGCTTCCATCCCCGGGTTCTAGGTCGGGAAGATCGCTCATGATCGGTGGGCGATCTTCTCACCGGACGGAAGTCGCCTGTGTGGCTACCCCCTGTCCGAACAATGAAGGAGAAAATGATGAACGTCACGATCAATCGGCTCGCGCCGCTGGTGTTGGGAGCAGTGATGCTCGCAGGCTGTGCCAAGCCTCCGGCCGAACAAATCGATGCGGCGGAAAAAGCGCTCAAGGACGCTCAAATAAGCGGAGCGGCGACGTACTCAGCGCAAGAGTACGCCAAGCTTGAAGCCTCGTTGGCCGCCATGAAAAAAGAAGTCGCGGATCAGGATGGAAAATTTGCGCTCCTTCGCGACTATGGGAAAGCCGAACAGCTTGCGGCTTCCGCCAAGGCTGATGCGGAACGGGTCAAAGCCGATGCCGTGAAAAAGAAGGAAGAAGCCAAAGCCGGGGCCCTCCAGGCGCAGCAAGTGGCGCAGGAAGCCGTGAAGGCCGCCGTGGAGCTCGTGGCCGGTGCCCCCGTCGGGAAGGATCGAGCCGCGCTCGAGGCTATCAAAAATGATGTCGAGGCCTTGAAGGCATCGTTGAATCAGATCCAATTAGCGATCGATAAAGAAGACTATCCGGCTGCTCAGACGCAAGCCAAAGCGATCCATGACAAGGGACAAGCAGTCTCCGCAGAAATACAGAATGCCTTGGCGAAGGTGGGGAAAGGAAAACCCTCTGCGCCGAAAAAGAAGTAGGGTAGTATTGACGCATGGTTACTTGTTCAGTGAAAAGGGGTTTGATCGCTCTCGTCCAGGGATGTTTCCTGGCGGGGGCGCTCTCCGCCTGCGTCCAGGCGATTCCGCCTGAACTCGTGAGTGCAATCGAAACGATCGATCAGCAGCTGGTTGCCCTCAAAGCTCCTGAAATCGCACCTGAAGAATATGCCCGTTTCGTGCGGCAGTGGGTGCCGCTCCGGGCCCGCGTACAATCGGATGATGATCTGGTGCGATGGCCGTGGGAGGCGAACGATCTTGAAGTGGAACTCCGTCGACTGCATGACGAGGGGGGGAGTACCCTCGCGAAGCTGCATGGCGAACGGCAGGCACAACAGCAACGCGCTCAACTCAAAGTGGTGCGCGTGGAAGAACGGCTTCGCGCATTGTCCTCTCAAATCGACGCCATCGACGGCCGCATCGTGCTGGGCGGGAAACCTGTTCAGACCGATTTGCTGGTGAAACAGGCGCGATCTTTTTACGATCAGCATGACTATCTGCGTTCCATCGAAGCGGCGGACCTGGCCGGCAAGGCGTTGCAGGTACAATCTGCGCTCCTCGCCAGGGAACTGGGGCGCTATGCGGATACGCAGTATATCCGCGGGTGGCAGACCTTGGCGCAGCAGACGATCGACTGGTCCCGGACACATCGGTCCACGGCCATTGTCGTGAGTAAAGCCGAGCGGGTGCTGACGCTCTACAAGAACGGAAACAAGGTGGTATCATACCCTGTCCGTTTGGGGTTTAACGGTATCCGTGAAAAGCAATTTCAGGGTGACGGTGCGACTCCGGAAGGCCGATACCGGATTACGGATAAGCGGGGCGCCGGCCGCACGCAGTTCTATCGGGCCCTGGTGTTAGATTATCCGAATCAGAATGATCGCCGCCGCTTCGCGCAGGGCAAGAAGGTGGGCCGGATTCCGGCCATGAAGCAAATCGGTGGGCAGATTGAAATCCACGGCGTCGAAAACGAATTCATGGCGCAGACCTTGGGCTGTGTCATGCTCGAGAATGCGCAGATGAGTGCGCTGTTCGAGCGGGTTGAGCCGGGGACTCCCGTGAGTATTGTCGGTGCCTTAACCGGGCGCAACGCAGTGGCGATGGCTCTGGCCAAACTGGGAGATCACGAAGAGGAAACCTGAGATCACCTCCATGGCGCGAGTCCTTCTCCTCATAGGTTCGGTGCTCGCCGTCGGGCTGCTCGCGGTGATTCCATACAGCAGCAGTCAGCTTCAGCCTTCCATCGCATCGGTCCCCCGACCGTCCGCAGTCGATCCCGCCGTGCTCCGTGGCTTGCAGAATCAATACAAAGGACTGAAGAAACAGCTCTCGCAGTTTACCCCTCATCAGCCCTACATCCTGGTCGACACCGCGCGAAATCATCTCTATGTGAAGCGAAGCCAGGAGATTGTGCTTGATGCCATTGCTTCAACCGGCAGCGGCGTGGTCCTTGATAAGCCGGGAGACGGGAATACCCAGTGGGTGTTTGATACCCCGCGCGGCGAATTTGCGGTGCAATCCAAGCTCACCCATCCTGTCTGGGTGAAGCCCGATTGGGCGTTCGTTGAAGAGGGGCTCATGGTTCCCAAGAATCCCGCGGACCGAGTCGAGCAGGGCGTGCTGGGCGACTATGCGCTTGGGTTCGGCAAGGGCTACTTTATTCATGGGACCCTCTATACCCGTCTGCTCGGCAAGAACGTCACCCATGGGTGCATTCGATTAAATGACGATGACCTGAAAAGTGTCTATCAACTCGCACGAGTCGGGACACCGATCATGATCTTCTAGTTCCACGCCCTCGCGCAGATGCTCGTCATGCCCGCATCTTTTATTTTGGCTGCTCTTCTTTTTCTGACGGCGCCCGGTTGGGCTGCCGAAGGCGAGGTGTTTCCCGATCTCGACATCAACAATCCTTCCGCCTTGCAGGAAGGCTCGCGGGTTCTCGAAGAAGAACTTAAGCTGGCCGCGCGTCCCCAAACATATCTCCTCGTCGATCTTGTCGCAGGGTCCATCCTCATCAAGGCCCGCGGGGTGGACTTGCACCGGCTTTCTATCGCGACCTGGTCGGTGACGGAGCTTCCGCGATTGGCGGGAACTTTCCGCTTGATCGCCCGTCCGCCGGTGATCCGTCGAAAGATTGACCCTTCAGCCACGACCGAGCAGGAACCGATTTCTCTTTCCGATATGCCGACGGAATACCGGCTTGCATTTACTCCGGCAATGACAATGGACATCGAGTCCTCTGCCGACGAAGGGGCCGTCGCCTGGATTCAGGCGGTGCGGCAGAAGGTCTGGAAGCGACTCCGGACCTGGGGACAGCAGTGGGGGAGCGCCCAACCTCAGGTAGATGCACCGACGATCAATTTGACACTTTCCGGCGAGCAGGCTCAGTCCTTAGCCTGGTCCACCGTAGACGGGATGGCCGTGATCATCCGTCGTCCTGCCGAACCGTAAAGGATAACTTCAGCCGGTTGCATTGCGTTTTGTTGGTCCGATTCCTAAGATGCAGCAACGTCCCGCTCAAGTCTGTTCGGAGTAAATCAACCAAGGAGTGTCCGACATGGCGATTCCTTCCGGCGAACAGCTTGCCGCACCCTACGATGCATTGGTCCGCAACAGGATGGAATCCGTCAAGCGCGGTCAGGTTGTCGGACGGCTCTGGTCCAAAGATCATCGGCTATGGAAACCGGACCCGGCTGAAATTACCAATCGGCTGGGGTGGCTGTCGTTGGCTGAGGATATGTCCGCGCATCTGCCGGAGTTGAAAGATTTATCTGAGACGGCGAGAACCGAGGGCATCCGTGATGTGGTTCTGCTTGGCATGGGCGGCAGCAGCCTGGGCCCCGAAGTCTTTCGCGCGTCGTTCGGTACTCAGAAAGGGGCGCCGCGTCTCTGGGTGCTCGACTCCACTGTGCCGGGCTGGATTCGCCGTGTGAGCACCTCGATTCATCCTGCCCGCACACTCTTTCTCGTGGCCAGCAAGTCGGGAGGGACTATCGAAGTCCTGTCACTCTTCGCGCATTTTTGGAAACTTGTGGCGGGCATGAAAGGGAATCGCGGCGGGCAGCAGTTCATTGCCATTACCGATCCTGGCACTGGTCTTGAGAAAATGGCGCGAGAATACAGCTTTCGCCAGATCTTCACGAACCCTCCCGATATCGGCGGGCGGTATTCTGTGCTCTCACTCTTTGGCCTGGTTCCGGCGGCGCTGCTCAGGTTGGATATATCCCGGCTGTTACAGCGCGCCGGCGCGATGGCTGTTCGCTGCCGCGAGACGCGTGCAATCCAAGACAACCCCGGTGCGTATCTGGGGACGGCGATGGGCGCACTTGCTCAGGCAGGTCGTGATAAGGTCACCGTCCTTGCATCCTCCCCTATCGATACATTCGGATTGTGGGCCGAACAGCTGCTGGCCGAAAGCACCGGCAAAGAAACCAGAGGGATTGTCCCTGTGGCGCAGGAACCGGTTCTCTCACCGGCACAGTACGGATCCGACCGCTTCTTTGTGTATCTGCGGTTGAAGGGAGCCAACAATCAGACGCTGGATCGGCAGGTTCAGGCTCTTGTTCGCGCGGGGCATCCGGTGCTCACGTTCGCGTTGCGTGATCGGTATGATCTGGCTGCCGAATTTTTCCGCTGGGAATATGCGACTGCGGTCGCCGGGCATCTTCTGGGCATCCAACCGTTTGATCAGCCGAACGTGCAGGAGAGTAAGGACAACACCAGGCGTGTGCTTGACGGGTATCAGGCAGCCGGACGGCTCCCGGAGCCCGTCGTAAGCAGCCCGAAGGACGCAGTTGTCGGATTGTCCGGGAAAGTTCAGGCCGGTTCCTATGTGGCGATCTTGGCTTATACGACACCGACGAAGCTGTTCGAAGCCGCCATCCGCCGGCTACGCAAGGCGCTGGTACAACAACATCATGTCACGACGACCTTCGGGTATGGTCCGCGCTATCTTCATTCGACGGGGCAACTCCATAAAGGCGGACCGGCGAGCGGTATCTTTCTGGAACTCGTCGATCGTATGACGCCGGACCTCACGATTCCTGCGCAGCAGTTTTCATTCGGAGTGCTGGCGAGAGCTCAAGCGACCGGCGATCTTGAATCGTTACAGGCTCATGGCCGTCCTGTGATTCGGGTCACGCTGGGGGCGGATCCGGTGGCTACCGTCAATGCTATTGCTCACCGGCTACGCCCCGCTCCGTCCCGGCCGCATCGACGGACGGCTCGGGTACGGCGGCGGCCCAACTCTTAGAATCGATACCATGCCATCCTTTCCCGATATTCGTGTGTGCCCCTCCGGGCCTGATTGGTTGGCCCAGGCCTGCGGGCTGTTCCGGGATATCTCCACTCAGGCCATCCAGGCACGAGGACGTTGCGTCATCGCTCTTTCCGGTGGATCGACCCCCAAAGCGCTCTATCAAGCGTTGACCTCAGCTGACTGGAAGCCCCAATGTCAGTGGAAGCATATGATCTTTCTGTTCGGCGACGAACGAGGCGTCCCACCCGATCACCCCGACAGTAACTATGGGCTCGCTCAGACGGCACTCTTCCACCCTCTGGGAATTAAGTCGTCACAGGTCCATCGAGTGAAAGGTGAGTCGGCAGATCTCGGTCAGGCCGCGAGAGAGTATGAGCGCACGATCCGGCACCTTACGAAGTGCCTGGCACCGGCAATTCCCGTCCTTGACCTGGTTCTTCTGGGATTGGGAGAAGATGGTCATACCGCTTCCTTATTTCCGGGAACAGCTGCGCTATCAGAGCAGAATCAGCTTGTTACGGTCGGGCAGTCGCCGAAGGGGATCGCTGGCCGTATTACGCTGAGCCTAGGTGTGATCAACCGAGCGACTGTGGTACTGTTCCTCGTGACCGGCGCCGGAAAGGCGCAGGCGGTTCGTGCTGTCCTGCAGCCGCAGACTCAGGCGGAGCGGTCACTGCCTGCGGCTCGGGTGCAGCCGGCCGGCAACCGGCTGATCTGGCTCCTGGATGATCCGGCAGCCTCAGCTCTGACACGATAAGCACGATTGACGAGAAGGACGGACGATGATTCTTGCCGGCGACATTGGCGGAACCAAGACAAATCTGGCGCTCTATGATTGGCCGACCGAGCGGGTGGACCCGGTCAGGGTCGAGACCTTTCATAGTGCCGATTACAAATCGCTTGAAGAGATTCTGGAAGAGTTCCTCACGCCGCCGAAGCCTCCGACGCTGCTGGATGAGATAGATGCCGCGCCGTCCGAGCCTGACGAAACGGCGGGCGAATCTCTGCCGGAAGAGCCGATCAAGCTGACGGCGGCCTGTTTTGGCGTCGCCGGTCCGGTGATCGAAAACCATGCGCAGACGACCAACCTGCCCTGGGTGGTGGACGGGGCGGCCATTGCCAAACGATTCGCGATTCCCCGCGTGCAATTGTTGAACGATCTTGAAGCCACCGCCTATGGGATTTTGTTGTTGCGGCCGGATGAAGTGGAGGTGCTCAATCCCGGCACCCCTCCCAAAAAGCGCCAGGCGCTCGCACTCATTGCAGCCGGGACCGGACTCGGCGAAGCCATTCTCTTCTGGGACGGCAAGTCGTATCGCCCGATGCCATCGGAAGGCGGTCATACCGATTTTGCCCCGAACAACGACTACGAGATCGAACTGCTGCGGTATCTGCGCAGCCAATTTCTTCATGTCAGCTACGAGCGGATCCTGTCAGGCGCAGGATTACTCGCGATCTATGAGTATGTCCGGGATACGAAAAAGAACGAACCGACGTGGCTGGCGGAAAAAATCAAGGTCGGCGATCCGGCTGCCGAAATCGCCGAAGCCGGCCTGAAGGGCCAGGCCGAGATCGCCAAGCAGTCGCTGGAACTCTTCGCTTCTATTTATGGAGCCGAGGCCGGCAATCTGGCGCTCAAATCGCTCTCCCTCGACGGCGTGTATGTGGCCGGCGGGATGGCTCCGAAGCTGATCAAAAAACTTCAGGACGGCACGTTCATGAAAGCCTTTGTCAACAAAGGTCGGTACAAACGGCTGCTCAGCAACATGCCGGTCAAAGTCGTGATGAATCAGCAGACGGCGCTGTTAGGTGCGGCATCGGTTGCGGCCGCGCTTTCCCAGGGAGCGACGTCATGACGGCACCGCTGGATCTGGACGGTCTGAAAAAAGCAGCTGCCTTGCGAGCCGTCGAGTTCGTTCGCGACGGGATGGTTGTGGGATTGGGCACCGGTTCGACGGCCAAGCACATGGTCATCGCGCTCGGCGAAAAGGTTCGCGCCGGAATGTCGCTGCGGGGAATTCCCACATCGCAGGAAACCGCGGCGCTCGCCCGCCGGGCCGGGATTACACTGATCGACGCGGATAACCGCTGGGAAATCGATGTCGCCATCGACGGTGCGGATCAAGTCGATCCCGGTTTCAATCTGATCAAAGGCGGCGGCGGCGCGCTCCTCAAGGAGAAGATCGTCGCGGCTTCCGCCAGGCAATTCATCGTTCTCGTCGATCACACCAAACAGGTGCCGGTGCTCGGAGGGTCTTTCCCGCTGCCCATTGAGGTCATTCCTTTTGGATGGGGAAGCACCGCGCGCGAGATCGAGACCCTGACCAAAAGCCGCGTAGTGCTGCGAGAACGAAACGGCGCACCGTTCAGGACCGAGGCCGGGAACCTGATCGTCGATGTCCATCTGGCACGGATCGATCAGCCTGGCGAGCTCGAAATCGCACTGAACCAAATCCCCGGGATCGTAGAAACAGGACTCTTTGTCGATCGAACGAATATCCTGATCGTCGGATCCTCTCAGGGGGTTCAGGTTCACCACGCGCCGGGGAAATGAGCGGGTCTGTCGGCCGGCGCCAGGTGCTCACGTGGCTGGCCGGACAGGCCGGAGTTGTTCTGGCCCTTCCCATCGCCTGCACGGTTCATTCGGCAGTTAATCAAACATACGCAGCGACCACGGCAGCTCGACCGAAAGGCGAAGATATGACGCTCGATGAGACCCCCGGAAGCCTCGATCCCTATCGATTACCGCGACACGTCATCCCGCAGCGCTATGAGTTACGGCTGGAGCCGGATCTCACCACCGCCACCTTTTCAGGTGTCGTGACGATCGCTCTGACGGTGACGCAAGCCACCAGCGTGATCATCCTGAACGCCGTCGATCTCACGCTGTCATCCGCGACGATCAAGGGAGCTGCCGGCGAGCGATTCGATGCGGTCATCGAACTCGACCAGGCGATGCAGCGTGGTCGGCTGACGTTTCCCCGCCCGGTTGCAGTGGGAGAGTGGCAGCTGACGCTGGCGTTTCAAGGACAATTGAACGACCACCTGCGCGGTTTCTATCGTAGTACCTACAAAGATCAGGCCGGTGTCTCGCACACCATGGCGGCGACACAATTTGAAGCGACCGATGCACGCAGGGCCTTTCCCTGCTGGGATGAGCCGGATTTCAAAGCCGTCTTCGCCACGACCCTGGTGATTGATCCGGGTCTGACGGCCGTCTCGAATACGTCGCTCGTGTCCGACTCCGTCGAATCCGGCAAGAAGGTGATGCGATTTGCCGATAGCATGAAGATGTCCACCTATCTGGTCGCCTTCATTGTGGGGCAGCTTGAAGCGACCAAACCGCGGTTCGTCGGCAAGACGCCGCTCCGTCTCTGGACCGTGCCCGGCAAACAGGCCCTTACGCCGTTCGGCATGGACATCGCTGCGGCATCGCTCAGGTTTTTCGAGGAGTATTACGGTATTGCCTATCCCGGGGACAAACTCGATCTCCTCGCCATTCCCGACTTTGCCTCCGGCGCAATGGAAAACCTCGGCGCCATTACCTTCCGCGAAACCGCGTTGCTCGTGGATGAACGAACCGGGACGCATGCCGAACGGGAGCGGGTGGCCGATGTCGTCGCGCACGAAAATGCGCATATGTGGTTCGGCGATCTGGTCACCATGTCCTGGTGGAACGGGTTATGGTTGAACGAAGCGTTCGCGACGTTCATGGAGATGCTCGCGGTCGATGCCTGGAAACCGGAGTGGAAGCGCTGGGACGCCTTCGGCGTCTCGCGGGCTGCGGCCTTTTCCGTGGACGGTCTGCTCAGCACACGTCCGATCGAATATCCCGTGCGCGCGCCGAAAGACGCCGATGCGATGTTTGACGTGCTGACCTACGAGAAAGGCGCGTCCGTGCTACGCATGCTCGAACAGCATATCGGCCCGGCGGTGTTCCGCGACGGCGTGCGGGCGTATCTCCGCGACCATGCCTACGGCAATGCCGACACCAAGGATTTATGGGTCTCGTTGGGACAGGCTGCGAAACAGGCGGTGCCTGACCTCATGGACGGGTGGATTTTTCAGCCGGGCTATCCCTTGGTGACAGTGCGCCAGGAGCAGACGACGGAGATCGTGCTCTCGCAGCAGCGGTTTACCTATCTCCCGTCTCCCGAATCGACCGAGGCGCGTTGGCAGATTCCCGTGCAAATCAGGACCACGACGGACGGGAAGTCCGAACATCGCCGCCTCCTCTTGACGGATCGGGAGATGCGCGTGAGTCTGCCGAGCGGCGTTCAGCACCTGTTTGTGAACGAAGCGGGTCACGGATTCTATCGGGTTCGATACGACTCCGCGCTGCTCCGGCGCATCCTGGACGCCGGAGTCGGACAGCTTGCTCCGAGCGAGCGATTCAGTCTGGTCAGCGATGTCTGGGCGACGACGGTCTCCGGGCTCACCCCGCTTTCCGATTACCTGCATCTGACCGGCCACTTTATAGGGGAGCGGGACAAGAATGTGTGGGCGGTGCTTCTTGACTCATTCGCATTCTTGAATCGGATTATTACCGATGACGACCGACCGGTTCTCGAAGCCTTCGTTCGCGCGCGGCTCGCGCCGGCAGTCCATGAGCTGGGGTGGACACCTCGGCCGGGCGACGACGAACTGGTCAGACAGTTGCGGGGAGAGCTGATCGGCTCGCTGGGAAAGCTGGGCAATGATCCGGTTATTCAGCAGCAGGCGGCAGAGCAGTACCGGTCCTACCGGATGGATCCGTCTCGTATTGATCCGAATGTGATTCCGGCACTCGTTGCGATCTTGGCGCATACCGGCGACGGGGCGCGGTACCACGAGTTCTCGGATCATTCCCGATCGGCCGCCACTCCGCAAGAAGAGCGGCGCTATCTCTTCGCCCTCGCAGCCTTTCAATCCCCCGCGCTGCTGACGCAGACGCTGGCCCGAACCATCGACGGAGCGATTCGGATGCAGGATGCGCCCTTTGTCGTGAGTGCCGTGATGAGCAATGTGCACGGACGTGAACTTGCCTGGGAGTTTGTAAAGACGAACTGGGATCAGATGGACCGGCTCTTTCCGAAGCAGGGCCTGCGGCGCATGTGCGGCGGCATCGGTGCGCTCGCGACGCCCGAACTCGAACAGGACGTGCGCGAGTTCTTTGCCTCCCGCAAGATCGATCTCGGCGGGAAGACGCTGGAACAGTATTTGGAGCAATTGCGCATCGCCGTCACCTTCCGTGAACGAGAGCGCCGGGGCTTGGCTCAACTGCTCAAGGGCTGAGCCGGAGAAGAATGTGCACGCGACAGATGCGACCGGGCGAAGCGTTTAGCTAGAGAATTTTCCCTTGTACCTTCGAGGGGTAGCAGAAGGAGGGAAGGAAGTCGTACGATTGCCCGGTTCATTCGAAACTGGAGGAAGATCGAATGGGGTGTGTGGTCTGCCCTTCGTGCGGGACGGCGAAGACCCGGCTTGCCGCCAGGCAGTCTGTTGCCGACCGGCTCTTCGGCTGTGTGACTGTCTATCCCTTTCGGTGTCAGCTGTGTGCGCAGCGTTTTCGTTCGTTCCTCGGCTGTCTTGCCGAGAGTCCCCGCCGAAACTTTGACCGGGTTGCGGTGGATTTCCCTGTGTGGTTCAAATCGCTCGGTTCGTCCCCCCATGCACTCGGGTGTGAGGGCGTACTCCAGGATTTATCAATTCGCGGCTGTCGAATCCGCTGCGACCATCCGGTTGTTCCGGGCACGCGCCTGGAATTGGAGTTTCAGCATTCCAACAGCTCGTTTCCGATCACGGTCGATGAAGCGATCGTTCGGTCGTCGTCCCGTGGGGCACTCGGCCTCCGTTTTGTCCGGCTGCATCCCCAGGATCAACGGCGACTCCGGGGCATTCTGGATATTTGGATGCCCGAGCCTACTCGTGCCTAAGGACGGCCAAGGGGCGTTGACCGAGCAGGCGATAGGTGCTGAGTAACCCGACGCTCAGCGTAAGGCCCATCGTCAGTCCGAGTCCGATGAACAAGATTTTCGGATGCAGCGCCCACGGCAGATCAAAAATATATCGTAACAGCGCCCAGGACAAGGCGCTGGCCAATCCGACACCCGTCAGTCCTCCCACGATACCCAGTAATACATATTCGGCCGCAAACGATCCCAGAATCAAACTCCGGGTCGCGCCCAGCGCTTTCAGCACGACCGATTCATAGAGCCGGCGATAGCGGGTTGCGGCGAGCGCAGCCCCCATGACCAGCCCTCCGGTGAGGACGCAGAACAGGGCGACTGCGTGGATGGCCAGCGTCAGGCGATCGAGAATCCGCGCGAAACTGTCGAGGACATCGCTGATATTAATGGCGGTGACATTCGGATATTCGGCAACGACGGCCTGCTGAAGCGGGACTTCCTCCGTGGGCCGGACCCGGACGGTTGCGACATAGGTGAGGGGGGCTCCATCCAATGAGCCCGGCGACAGAATCATATAAAAATTCGTGGAGAAGTTTCCCCATTCCACTTTGCGAATACTGCTGACTTCTGCGACCAACGGTGTTCCCTGAATGTCGAGCTCGAGAGTGTGTCCGATGTCCAGCCCCAGGGCTTTGGCCGCGTCTTCCTCAATCGACACCATTGGAGTGGAAAATGTTTGCCCGGGCGCCCACCACTCCCCTTTCACGATCAGGTTGTCTTTCGGTAGCTGATTCAGGAAGGTGAGCGCATACTCGCGAGTTTGGTACCAGGTCTGTCTCCGCCGGTCTTTGTCCGCCGTCTGTGCCGCCCGTTCCTCTTCCTCTGAGGCGGCCTCTTTTTGAACCGACCGGCCGTTCACGGCCGCGAGCCGTGAACGGACCAGAGGCGTCAGCGTCGGCGGGAAGCTGTCCGATCGGTCTCGAAGAAGGCGGGTCATCCCCTCAACCTGGTCGGGCTGGATATCGATGAAGAAAAACGTGGGGGCGTCAGACGGCCGGCTCTCCCCCACCTGCCGGAGCAAGGCCTGTTCAACCAGCGCGACGGTGACGATGACCATGACGCCGATGCCGATGGCAATCGTCGTACTGACGGCCTGACTTCCCGGACGGATGATATTGCCGACTGCCTGGCGGATGGCCAGGTGTTTCAAGCGGCCGGCCGTGGCAAGCGTGTTGATCAAGACCCAGGCGGCGCAGCTCGACAGTGCGATAGCGAGGGAAAAAGCCCCCAAGAAGAGCAGGCCGATCTTCCAGGCGCCAGCCTGCCATATTGAGAGCAGTGCAAGCCCGATGACGATCACACCGGCGGTGACCAGCCGGGCCCGATCGACGCGGGTGAGTTGTCGGCGCCATGTCCGTGTAGTGGAATCCGGTTGCCGCTCCGCCGTAAGTGCATCGCGCCGGAGCAGCGCGACGGGCTTCACGGACCGAATGGTCAACAACGGCCAGAGCGCGAAGAGCAGCGTGGTGAGCAATCCGAGGGCCAGGCCCTTCCCTAAGGGCATGAGTGAATCAAAGGAGAGAGCCGAGGTAAAACCAATCTGCTCCAGCATGTCTGAAGCAAACCATGAGGACAGTGCCCAGGGCAGGGATTGTTCGAGAGCGATACCGAGTACCAGTCCTGCGACGCTGCCGGCCAGGCCTAAGAGGAGCGCCTGAGTTGCATAGGTTTTGATGATCGTTGGAGAATCGGCTCCGACCGTTTTCAGAATCGCGATCGTCGCCAGTTTCTCACGCAGGAAGGCCCGTACGGATGTGGCGACGCCCATCCCGCCGACAAACAAGGCGGTCAGGCCGATGAGCCCAAGATACCGGGTCAGTTGCTCCAGAAACTGTTTCAACTGGGGTTGCGCATCCCGATAGGTCGATACGCGCGGGGATTCGGCCGCCAAGCGGCTCCGCAATTCATACAAGAGCGGTTCAATGTATGCGGAGGACGGGATGTGTATCAAATAACGTTCCCGTATACGGCTGCCGAGTTTCACCAGATCTGTGGCGCGGAGTCCATCCTGTGCGATCAAGACACGAGGGCCGAGGCTGAAGGCGTTCGCCATGCGGTCCGGCTCGGTTCTCACCACGCCGGTGATGCGGAAGGTTGCCTGTCCGATGGTGAGGGGCTGGCCGACAGCCAATCCCATCCTGATGAGCAATGATTCCTGAACGACTGCGCCCCAGCAGGGCTGTGCCGGGCAACCGGCCGGCTGACGTTGCAGCAGTTCCCACAGCGGGCGATCAGGTTCGAGGCGCAAGGTTCCATACAATGGATACTGTGACTCCACGGCTTTGAGTTCGACGATTTGTGAAGGCTGGCCGCCGGATCGTGTTCCGGGAACTTGTGCGGCCATGCCGATCAACTCGCTCACGTGTGTCATCGCTATGTTGCGATGAGAAAGCGATGCCAGATAGGCGAGGCCGTCATGGCTGATCTGACGGGAGAGCCGGATTTCCAGATCACCGCCGAGCAAGCCCCTGGCCTCTTTCGTGACGGCGAGTCCCAGTTGAGCCGAGAACAGCGACACGCCCACGAGCGCGCCGACTCCCACCGCGATGCAGGTGAGAAAATAGAAAAAATGTCGCCACGCGGCACGGGTTTCCCGCCAGGCCATGGTGATGACGAATGCGTTCATGCGCGGCTGTCCGTCGGCAGATCCGACTCGATCCGTCCGTCCCGCAGCGACACGATCCGTTGCATGTGTCCGGCCAGATCACGGTCATGGGTGACGAGCACCAGAGTGGTGCCGTAGTCTCGATGCATGGCCAGGAGAAGGTTGACCACGTGCGTGCCTGTGGCGCTATCCAGGTTGCCGGTCGGCTCGTCGGCAAACAAGAACGGCGGCCGGCAGGCAAAGGCCCGAGCGACCGCGACGCGCTGCTGCTCCCCGCCGGAGAGCTGTACGGGATAATGATCGAGGCGATCGGCCAATCCGACGGCAGCCAGCAGGTCGGCCGCCCGTTCATCGCTGTGCCGTTCACCGCTCAGCTCCAGCGGCACGGCGACATTTTCACGGGCCGTGAGTGTGGGAATGAGGTGGAATGATTGGAAGATATAGCCGATCTTGGCGCGTCGAAAACGGGCCAGGGCACTTTCTGACATGGTCGTCAATTCCTGGCCATCCAGCAGGATGGAGCCCGACGTCGGTCGATCGAGGCCGGCCATCAATCCGAGGAGGGTCGATTTCCCGCTGCCCGATGGCCCGACGATTGCGACCATTTGCTTGTCTGGAATCTCCAGGGAGAGATTGTCCAGGATCGGCACGGCTCGTCCTCCGGCGGCCAGACGCATTGAAAGCTGTGTGATGCAAATCATGTGTCGTGGTATTCCTCCTCAACCGGGGACCGTCCGCGAGATGGTATTATACTGTACGGAGATGGAGCGACGTTTGAAAGTGCAATCACTGGGGAGCCGCGCGGGTATTGGGTGTATCGTTCTGGTTTGGCTGACGGGTGTGTTTTCCTCCGCGCCGCTTGCGGCGCCGCCATCAGCGGATGATCGTCCCATAATCGTCGCGTTCGGAGACAGCCTGACGGCCGGACTTGGCGTCGCCGCGGATGAGACCTATCCCGCTCAATTACAACGGCGGTTGGATGCACTCGGGTTACGATACCGGGTCGTCAATGCCGGAGTCAGCGGAGAGACGACGGCGGGAGGTGTGCGGCGCGTACCCTGGATCTTACGGAGCCGTCCTGAGATCGTGATTCTTGAATTGGGGGCGAACGACGGTTTACGCGGGCTGCGCGTGGATGAGACCCGAGGGAATCTGGAGCAGATTATCCAGCAGCTGCAGCGATCAGGCGTACAGGTGATTCTGGCCGGGATGAAACTTCCGCCCAATTACGGCAAGGAGTATCTGGAAGGATTCGGGCGCATCTATCCTGAACTGGCGGCACGCTATCAGCTCCCGCTGATCCCATTTTTTCTTGAAGGGGTGGCAGCGTCCCACATGTTAAACCAGGCCGATGGCATCCATCCAACCGCCCAGGGCTATCGTGTGATCGTTGACACGGTGCTCAGAACCATACAGTCGGTTCTGGCGAAGGCAAAGAAAATGAAAAGGGGAGAGCACCAATAAACTCCTGCCTCGTCAATTCCTCAACCAGGCAGGAGTTCATAACTAATCTGTCGGGCACAAAGCGCCTACGACTTCTTCAGAAAGGAGTCGTAAACCCCGTAGGCCAGAATCCCGCCAATTATGACGTAATACAGATACGTGATACCGCTGTAGTCAGGAGCTCCCCCTCCCTCCGGCGCATTCGCGAGAACCGGGGTGACGACCACCAATAGGCCCGCAACAGCCAGGCTCATCGTTTCCAGCAATCTTTTCATCATGATTGTTCCTCCCTCAAGGGTATACGAAAATGAGGAGCGCATTTTACAAAAACTGACCGGAGCGACGCAAGGGTTTTGAGCGGGAACTTACGAAGGACGGGATCGGTGGTTTATCACGACACTACTTGGAGGGAGATTGTTTCACGACAGATTTGAGGGCTTCAGCGACTTCCTTGCAGGAGTTGGCGAGTCGATCGAGCTGAGTACCCTTATTCGTGACTTCTTGAGCCATCGACTTGAGCTGTCCGTCATAGCGGCTGACTTCTCCTGAAAGTTCAGCGACTTTCGTCAGCATAGTTTTATAGGTCTCGACTTCGTGCTGGAGTGCTTGTGCCGTGGCTTGGGCGGTTTTTGCCTCAGCGATAGAGGCCTGGAGCTGTTGACTCAACCGACCGACATACGCTTCTCGATCGCGCATGTCTGATTCCAGCTTCAATTGGACTTCTTCGCTCTCCCGGCGCCGATCTTCAAGGTTATGGATGGTCTGGATCCAATTCGCGACTTCACCCGGGGCGATCCGAGGGGGGGGAGGAACGGCTTGGGTTTTTTCGATGGCCTTCATGGCTGGTTGGAGCCATTCCACAAACAGCATGATATCGCTGAGTTTGACATCAGTCGAAGGGCTCTGGCCCATCGAGGATTTTCCATTTCCGTTAGATTGGGGCTCAGGCTTCGGAGTCTGTGTCGTTTCCCTGGGTGCGTCTTTGGCTTTGCGGGTTTGACGCGGTTGAGACCAGCGGTGGTATTCCAACAAGACCGCGATACAATGGCGGCAGATGGGTTCTTCCGGAAGCGTGCACGAGCATTTCGAGACTAAGTGGCCATCCTTCAATCGAATCGTTTGTTCGTAGAGTCCTGAATTTCCGATGACGGCGGCGGAAATTTGCGCGTCGTCGGCTTCCACAATCCGCACGCGATTTTCCGAGAGATATTGATGGCCGATCTGGAAGGCAGAAATCTCAACGACGGCCTTGATCATCTGGGGATCGAGAAGGCCGAGCCGCTCTGCGCTGCAAGGAATTTTATTTCGCATCATTGCCATGACGTGTGATCGTAACCGTGGAGGTAGTCTGCCTCCCCGGTCCGCCTCTGTCAAGAAATGAGCCGTTCTTTCCGTAGGCCGTGAGGGCTGTGTGGAAACGGTCTTACCGGCAGCGCTGAGGCGGCCCCTGCTGGCTGACAGGCGTGAGCCAGAGATAGTCCGCGATGCCGTCGTGGACGAGATCCCGGATCTCTCCGATTCGAGTCGGATCGAAGGAGGTCAGATACACCGTTGTCTGGGCGACCGGCTGGCCCAGGCGTCGGGCGACCCGTTTCGGGACGGGAAGATTGAATTGGATGTGTCCGCCGCCGGTGTAGCTGAGGATCACCGTGTGGTGTTGCGGTTCTTGGCGCGCGCGCACGAACGCGTCGGCCACCGTTTTGGCCATGCCTTCGTCCCGGACCATTGAGCCTTCGTACATCCTGACATAGTCCTCGTCGGTTCCTCCTCCATGGCAGCGCTTGAGCTGATCCAGAATCCTCGCCCGGTAGGCCTGGTCGTCGACGATGTCTTCCCGGTCCATTCCCCATTCGGCCCAGTCCTGCCCTTTTCGAGCTTCGTCGAGCCCCGCTTTCACAACCTGCCGGATCAGCGGCTTGGGAGGATTCATGGCCCGGAGTGCCAGCCGGTGCTCCCGGGAATAATCGACAAGGGGTTCATAGTTATCGAACGCGCCGCCCCAGTTCTGCTTCCAGCGGGATTGTTCGAGAAACAGGTGTCGGTCCGGGGCGGGGGCGGAGAGATACTCGTCCAGGGCGGGCTGTCCGTCCCATCCGAACATCTCCATCGTGAGTACCGGACGTCTGCCGCCCGTCAGAATAGTCCGCAGGACGGTTAACGCTGCATGAATATGGTGCTGGTTGTAATGCTCTTCTCCCAGGTACACGATGTCATAACGGGAGAGCGTCGAGAGAAATGTTGGAAGATCGATAGACCGGCCCGTCTTCAGCTCAATCACGCGGCCTGCCTGCCAGGAGGTATTGGACGAGTCTGTAGAATTGACGCGAGTACCGCCGGCACAGGCTGTCAGCAGGATAGGCCCGATGACCAGGAGCAGAAAGCGCAGAATCCGAGCAGCTGAACCCCTTTGGGCAACAAAAGCTGTCATGGGAATCTCCTAACACAGCGAGTCGGTTGCGACAAGTCCGTTCTCTTGACGGGAGAAGAAGGGGACCACTATTCTCCCTCTGTCGAAACGAACGGAAGGGCCTGTTGGTGTGATGCGTCCTTGGAATTGAGCATGTCTGAAAGTCCTGCCATGGCAGAGTTCCGTCGAGCGGTGCACCGCTCCGCCCGCGAGTCTGAGCAGAAGTGGGAGGATTCCAGGCGCCTGCTCGATGTCGCCCTATTTCCGTCGATTCTTGCCCAATTGATTCAGCGGTCGCAGGCCGCGCCGCTCCCGCTTGAGGTCAAAGCCGCCCTTTCTGCGTCGCTGTGCCAGGGCCAGGTTCGTGGTGTCCAAGATCTGGATGGAGTGGCCCTCAAAACTCTGACGGGATATCCGCCGTCTAAGGCCGTTCGTTCACTCTGTCTCTATTTTGGCCTTGTGCAAGATCGATCCTCCCGATGGCCCTCGCCCGGTCTTTCTGGAACCGAGGCGGCGCGTGTTCTTCAATCACAGGCCAATCCCTTTGATCTGTTGTTGGCCGCGCCCGCCGCTACGATACTGGATCTGGGGGCCGGTGACCTGTCGTTTGCCGGAGAACTCGTCGATCACTATCTTCCTCGGCTCGTCGAACAGCAGCGAGAACTGGTCCTGCATGCGGTAGACCGGCTGGATCCTCGCTCAAAACTGGGCGGGCCCCTGCATCCGGGGCGAGAGCGGATCGCCCGGCTGCAAGCGACGCCGGGGCTACACTTTCGTTTTTACGGCAACCGGGACATGTTCGACCTTCGCGAATTGGACGAGGCCGGCCACCTGGCGGCGCAGTATACGCTGGTCACTTGCTGGGCTCCTGCGACACCGACGTTTGCCTACGAACCCACGCGGCTGTCCGAGGCGATCATTCAGGAAGACCTTCGTCGAAGCAAAGGGGTTTTCCGGCAGGTGCGCTACGGGGGTGAATCCGCGCTTGAAGTGCTGCACGGGGAGCGATCGCTGATTTTCCCCTCATGGAAATTCGATATTCGCGGACCGGCGGCCCTTCTGACTCTCATGGCTCAGCGCGGGGTGGTCGGGGTGTTGGGCGCGGTAGATTCACAGGTGTTTTGGGAGGTGCTCGCTCAATTACTAGACGATCCGCGGTACCGTCCGCAGGACCAGCCCTTCAATCAGGAGAATCTTCCCGCGGTGTTTGGCGACATCTATCAACAATTGACACATCTGAATGAGGGTGACGCACTGTCGCTCGCCAGCCTCGGTGCCCTGCGTTCCCGCCTCCCCGTCAGCGGGAACTCCCGTACAGTGCAGGCAACTGTTGGATTCCGGGATGTCTGGATCCGCCGGGGAGCCGTTTTCCCCGGGGTTCCTGCGAGCAGCACCGCCCGCCAATTCATCCATATGCGGGAAGAAAGTCCCCCCTGGTTCCTGACGCTCGTACCGGACGAGTGCCAGTCATAAGTACAGATCGTATCCGCCGTCGCCGGCGCACTCCTTTCGCAGGATACTGATGAAAAATTGACCGCCTATGGACCCTTTGTTAGACTTTCGTCGTGTCGTGACGGAACCTCTAGCTCACTAGGAATGGCCAAATAATCCCATGAAATCTGCCCAACTCGTTGCCTCCATTCAGGAGAATATTGCCCGCGTCATTAAAGGCAAATCCAGAGTCATCGAACTTGCGGTTGTGTCGCTCCTGGCTCGCGGACATCTCTTGCTGGAAGATGTGCCGGGGGTCGGAAAAACGACATTGGCGCACAGTTTGGCCCGTTCCTTGGATTGCTCATTCAAGCGCATCCAATTTACCAGCGATCTCCTGCCGTCCGATATTGTCGGGGTGTCGATCTTCAATCGGCAAAAGCAGGGGTTTGAATTCGTGCCGGGGCCGATTTTTGCGAATATTGTGTTGGCCGACGAGATCAATCGAACGACGCCCAAGACGCAAAGCAGTCTGCTCGAGGCCATGAGCGAAGCCCAGATCTCGGTCGATAATCAAACCTACCCTCTGCACCAGCCTTTCATGGTGATTGCGACGCAAAACCCCGCTGAATATCACGGCACCTTTCCCCTGCCGGAATCCCAGCTCGACCGCTTTCTCATGCGCGTGCAGATCGGGTATCCGTCGCCGGAAGAAGAGCGCAAGGTGCTCGAACGGCCGCAATCGCTGCATCCGGCGGAGGCGCTTCAGCCTGTGGCAACAGCTCAGGATGTCCTGGCGTTGCAACAGCAGGTGGACGATGTGCTGATGGAAGACAGTCTGTTGGAGTATCTGCTGGCAATCATACTCGCGACGCGCCAGTCGGATTTGCTGTCGCTCGGCGTCAGCACTCGAGGCGCGCTGGCGCTCAGCCGGGCGGCGAAAGCGCTGGCGTTTGTACGGGGCCGAGCCTATTGCCTGCCGGACGATATCAAGGAACTGGCTCCGGCGGTGTTGTCCCATCGCATCATGGTGAGCCGGTCCCAGGGGTTGGGCCACCGCAGTTTCGAACAGTCGGAGCGGATTATTCAGGATCTGGTCGAGTCCGTGTCCGTTCCGGTCTAGCGACGACGTGCCGCTCTGCTTCATCGAAACATGGCTATTATGCTCACGCGTGCGCGTCGTCTCTTCAGGCATTTCCTGCGGCATCGCTCGACTCGAGTGACGACAGAAGGGACGCGGTTTCTGTTCTTCACGCTTGCGGTCGCGGTTGCCGCGATCAATACCGGCAACAATCTCTACTATCTGCTTCTGGCGATGATGCTGAGCATCATTCTGATGTCCGGCCTCATGGCGGAATATTGTCTTCGCCGGTTGGAGTTTCACCGGCATCTCCCTCCTCTCGTGTATGCCGGCGAACCGATGACCGCGACGGTGGTGGTGGCCAATCGAAAGTCCCGCCTTCCGAGCTTTTCTCTTCGTCTCTGGGATGTGACGGGTGAGCAAGAGATCGATCGCGGCCTCACCGTGTGGCAATTGATGCCCGGGGCCAGCCACATCCTCTCCTATCCCTTGATTGCCACCCGGCGCGGGCGGTTATCCTTCGACGGAGTTTGCGTCGGGACATCGTTTCCGTTTGGTCTCTTTCACAAGAAAGCCTTCTACCCGCTCGACGGATCTGTCGTGGTGGCGCCGATCATCCGGCCGGTCGAGAAGGCGATGCTTCAGCGCCTGTCCTTGCTCGGCCAGGATTTCAGTTTGCCTCGAAAAGGGCACGGGAGCGACCTGTATAATTTGCGTCAATATCATGCAGGTGATGATTCCCGTACGATTCATTGGCTCTCCACGGCCCGTACGTCCAAGCTCATGGTCCGTGAGATGGAGGCTGAGGATCAGCGTCGGGTCACGCTGATGCTCTCTCTTCTCGCCCCACTCAGCCATGATCTGCTGTTTGAAGAAGCGGTCTCACTCACGGCGTCCATGGCACGTGATCTCGGAGAGCAGGGCTATCAGGTCCGGCTCATAGTCGGGGAAGCGCGGTCTCACTTCGGCCAGGGCGAGGCCCATCTGTTACGGCTCATGGAAACCTTGGCGCTCTGCGAACGGTCGACTCCCGACAGGCTTGAGAGCATATCGGCTTACGAAAGTGCTTCGTACGATCCTGAGGGGGGAGCCACAATCCTACTCGTGCCTTGGGGCGAGCCGCGGAAGCTTTTTCGCGGAGTGCGTCCCGACGGCATCGTGTCAGAGTCGATGCTGCAAGGCAGGCCCCATGCCGTTTAACCAGGCGCTACGTTTGTCTTCTGTGCTGCTTGCCGCGGCCGCGTTTATCGGGCTGGGGCTCGGGGCAAATCTCCCTGAGTGGCTGCTGCTGCTCACCGGAATCTCCTTGATTCTGACCCTTCTTCGAACCCTGGGCCTCGATCGATTCCAGCGAGTGTTCGACCGGATGCGGCTGTCGGCCGTGGTTTGGAACATTCTGACTGTGATCGCATTCGTCGGGTTTTGGGTGGACTTATTATGGGTCTCCGCAGGCCTTCTTCCGGCCGGTGTGCATTTTCTTCTGATTCTGATGGTCATCAAGCTGTTCAACCTCGATCACCGGCGTGACTATCTCCATCTATACGCCATCAGCCTGATGGCGATTCTGGGGTCTGCCGCCTCGACCACAGATCTCTGGTACTTGCCGGTCTTTCTCGCATACCTGTTGATGGGAGTCTGGACGTTGTTGCTGTATCAGCTGACCAAGGAGTCCGGCGCCGGGCATTCGTCCGCAAGTCCGACAGAAAATCCGGCGATCGCTCTTCAATATGGAAGGCGGGAACAGATTACTCCGGAGTTGTTCTGGCTGGCGAATGGACTGGCCGTCGGCGCATTGTGTCTGACGGTCCTGATCTTTTTCACGATCCCCCGCGTCAGTGCCGGGTTCGGCCAAAAGGGGTATGGGGAAGGTCTCCGCACATCGGGGTTTTCAGAAACCGTGGATTTTGGCATGATCGGTCCGATCAAGCGGGATCCAGGCGTTGTGATGCGGGTAGAACTACCGGATCGGACAGGGCTGCAATCGGATCGGTTCTATTTGCGGGGCATGGCGTATGACCGATACGACGGCAAGTCCTGGACGACTCGCTTGTCACATCGTCGGGCGCTGGTCGAATCACCTGCCGGCACATTTTCAGTTCGGCACATCACATCGCGGTCACCACGTCCTGTAGGCCCGATCATTCGCCAGACGATCCTGCTCGAAGCGCTTGATACGGCCGTGCTGTTTGCCGCGCCCTATCCAGAATCGATCAGCGGACAATTCCTGGCGATTCAGTCCGATTCGACCGGCGCGATCTATCTTCCTTTTCCCACTTCGTCGCGCATTGAATATACCGTGCACTCAAGACTTACGCCGGTGGCGCCAGCGGATCTGCAATTCCAGCCGGCCGTATACACCGAAGTATTCAAGCAGCATTTCTTGCAGCTTCCGGAATCTTCGGAACGACTTGAGGTTCTGGCCAAGGAGATTACTCAATCGAAAACGAGCGCATACGAGAAAGCTCAGGCGGTCGAAGCGCATCTCACAAGAAATTATCGGTATAGCCTCGATATTCCGTCGAGTGTGCACGCCAATCCGCTCGAAGAGTTTCTGTTTGAGCGGAAAACGGGATATTGCGAACACTATGCGACGGCGATGGTCATGCTCCTTCGTGCTGTGGGAGTTCCCGCACGGCTTGTCACAGGATTTCTTGCGACGGAGTGGAACGAGTACGGCAATTATTACTTAGTGCGGCAGCGGGATGCCCATGCGTGGGTGGAAGTCCACTTGCCCAATTCCGGTTGGGTCACAATGGATCCCACGCCGGCGGTGAGCGAACCGTCGGGAGACTCCCAGTGGTTTGCATTGAGTCGGGCGATGGATACGCTCCGCCTGCGATGGAATCGGCTTTTTGTTCAGTACAACGCGGCCGACCAACTCGCGGTCGTACGCGGTCTGAAAGAAGGAACGGCGGTTGTTCGTGATCGGGCCTGGAATTCATTGTCCCGTCTGCTTGCGCCGGCGGGAGATTTTGCGGGGAGGATTCTCAGCTATGTCGTCGGAGGGAACGTACGATTGATGACCGGATTTCTGAGCTTTGTCGTGCTTGGCGTCGGCCTGGTGATCTGGCTGATGCAGCGAAAGCCATGGAGCCATTGGAGACGATCCGGTCCCATCGTTCGAGAGCACATCGTGATCGGCCAGATTTATCGGGGCGTTCTCAAACAGATCGAACGACACGGAATAGCAAAACCCCGGAACGCCACCCCCCAGGAATTTCTTCGGCTTGTGCAGCAGCAGTGGGCGGCCGCCGGTGAATTAGTCGCAATAATTACAGAGTTGTACTGCCGCGGCCGATTCGGGAAGATGATTCTGACACAGCAAGAGATTGATTTGGCCTATCACAGCTTGAAGCAGCTCGCACTGCTCGATCCTCCGGCACACACATAACGCTACTATCCTGATGTGGATCCATTCGCGTCACGTCTGAATGACGGAGTGCCAGAATGAATCCATGTCCACATTCCCTCCAGTGAGTACGACGCCGACTCGACGGCCTACAAGGGCCGGCTCTCGCCGAAGCAGCGGCGCTAATGCCACGGCGCTCGAGGGTTCTATATCCAGCCGGAGCGTTTCCTGCGCGAACCGCATCGCGGTCAGAATCTCGTTTTCAGAAACCAGGAATACATCGGTGAGATGTCGTTTCAAGACAGGGAGCGTTCTATTGCCGAGGCTGGTTCGAAGGCCGTCTGCCAATGTGCGTGGATTGGGCATAGGGACGATCTTGTTTTGCCGCAGTGACTCAACGGCATCTGCGGCCCCGAGAGGTTCACAGGCATACAGCAGTAATCCCGGATTGAGCTGATGTGCGGCTATGCATAGGCCCGATAATAGCCCTCCTCCCCCAACCGGTGCCAGAACAACCTCCAGATCACTGACCTGTTCGAGCAGTTCCAGCATGATGGTTCCTTGCCCTGCGATTACCAGGGGATCATTGAACGCATGGATATGGCAGGCATTCTCATCCCGGAGGATTTCCTGAAGGATCCGGTTTGCAGACACTCGATCATCGACTGCGATTACATGAGCGCCCTGCTGAACGATCGCGTCGAACTTCCGCCCCATATAAGGCTTGGGAACAATGACGTGTGCGGACAGGTCGAGGAGTTTGGCTGCGAGGGCGAGTCCCTGGCCATGATTGCCAGATGAAATGGTGGCGACGGCCCGGGCCTTCCCTCTCGTCTTCGCATGCGTAGCAGCATAATAGGCTCCACGAAACTTGAAGGAACCTGTCCGCTGTAAGGTTTCACATTTGAGAAAGACCGTGGCGGATGCAGTGGCATCAAGGTCTTTATGGGTTTTGATCTGTGTGATGTAGGAAATGCCGCGGAGCGTTTCCCGTGCATGCAGGATATGTTCTAGCGAAATCTCACCATCCATAGCGCCATCAACGATCTGTCCCAGCTGAAGGAGGGTATTGCCAGGTGCTCGTTAAAGAATCGAAGTAGGAAAGATGGATGATTATTTGGAGCGGGAAAAGGGATTTGAACCCTCGACCCTCGCCTTGGCAAGGCGATGCT
>CAYPOR010000035.1:28425-35497 GCA_964412445.1 uncultured Nitrospira sp. | reverse complement strand
AGTCTGCCAGCTTCTCGCGCGGTTGCATTTGCAGCGGGGCGATGTGCAGGTCGCGCTGGGAGAGTATCGTTTTCTGGCGGGCGCCGCGCTCAGGGCGCAGGACTATCCGTTGGCCGAAGCGCTGGTTTCGGAGTTCCTGGCCGCAGAGCCGAATTCGGTTCCGCTCATCGAATTGTCCGCTGAGCTCTGCGAGGAAAAAGGCGACCACGCCGCCGCTGCGCAACAGTATGCGAAAGCCGTCGAATTGCTGCTCTCGCACCCCGAACCGGGGATGGAGAGTTTACACGAAGAGCTCTTTGAAAAAGTGCAGGTCCTTGCTCCCGGCTCTGATCTGGTCAAGCGCCTGACCGCGCTCATGGGGGGAGAGGCTCCGGCTGAGTCCGTTGGTGTCGCCGAACCGGCCGTTCAGGATCCGGAGCCGGTTGCAGCGCCGCCGGCGGCCAAAGCCCCGGAATTCACGCTGGTCGGAGCGGCTCCCGACGATCATCCGTTCGGCGTCCGGTCCGCCAAGCCGGCCGTGGTCTGGGATCTTCCCGAGAACGAAGTCGTGCCGGCCTTCGGCGCGGCGGCCAGTACGATCAAGCCGGTGGCGGACGAAGCGGCAACAGTAGAGGCGGGTGCGGCAGAGGTCGATCCTCAGCCTGCTCCTGGCGCCTGGCTGACGAAGTCGCCGGATGACGCAGCTTTGAGCGTCGAGCCCGTCACCGTTGAACCGGTCGCGATGCAGCCAGGTCCGGCCGAGCCCGAGCAAGAGGAGGCTCCGGCGCCCGATTATGAAGCGCATTACACGCTGGGGGTCGCCTACAAGAATATGGGGCTGTACGAAGACGCGATGGACGAGTTTCATCTGTCCAAGTCGGCCGATTCGTTCTATCTGGATTCCTGCCTGATGACCGCGCTCTGTCTCAAGGACCAGCGCGCGTACGAACCGGCGATTCGCAGTTTGGAAACGGTGCTGGCGGATCCCCGCTGTCAGGGCGCCAAGGGGCAGGCGATCCGCTACGAACTGGGGATGTTGTATGAAGCCGAATCGCAATGGGAGCAGGCGGTCAGCACCTACCAGCTGATCCCGTCGTTCCATGATGTGCCGCAACGGCTGGAGTCGCTTCGGGGAAAAGCGCAAACCACGCAGAAGGAATTCCGCCTCGCCAGCTAGGGTTGCCGGGTCACCGGATTCAGCGGAGGCCGGCCTCCGAGCACTGCCGCAACATTCTCCACACAGATCATTCCCATCTTGATGCGGGCGTCCAGTGTGGCTGATCCCAGATGGGGCAGCAGCACGGCATTCGAACAGTGTTCCAACCCCGATAGAATCACCGGCTCCCGTTCATAGACATCGAGCCCCGCACCGGCAATCGTCCCCTGTCGCAAGGCGGCGAGCAGCGCGGCTTCGTCGACGACCGGACCGCGGGACGTGTTGATGAGAAACGCGGTGGATTTCATCCTGGCGAGTTCGCGCGCGCCGATGAGATGACGTGTGGTCTCCGACAAGGGCACATGCAATGACAGGAAGTCGGCCTCTGTCAGGACCTCCTCCAATGGCCGATGAGTCCAGGTGGTAATACCGGGCGGAGGGGAGCAGCGCCGACGGCTGGTATAGAGCACCGGCATGCGAAACCCTTGCGCGCGCAGCGCGACGGCCTGACCGATCCGTCCCATGCCGATGATGCCGAGCGTCTTTCCCGTGACATCCGTCCCCAGCATTTGAGTCGGCGCCCAGCCCGGCCAGGTTCCGGAACGGGCCCACTGATCGCCTTCCACCACACGGCGGGCGACGGCCAGGATTAATGCCCAGGTGAGATCGGCCGTCGCATCGGTCAGCACATCCGGCGTATTCGTCACGACGATCCCGCGGCGCGTGGCGGCAGCCACGTCGATGTTGTTGAACCCCACCGCATAGTTCGCGACGATCTTCAGGCGTGGCGCTGCGGCGAGCAACTCGTCGGTAATGGGATCGGCCAGCGTGCCGATCACCGCGTCGGCCAGCGTGAAACCCAGGCGCAGATCATCAGCGGTGGGAATCTGATGTTCTCCCGGTTCGGACACGAGTGCATAGCGTTCGCGCAGGGCGGCCATCACTGGTGCAGGAAGCAGTCGTGTGATGTAGAGCGTAGGACGGGACATGGGACCTCCAGCGGCGGCATTGTACGGGAAGGCGCCGGTCCATAACCAGCCGGACGGTTGTGATGGTTGGTAAAGCCCGGTGAGAAGGTGCCGAGAGATTGCTGTGAATTATTTCAATGGTGAGGAGCCATGATAAATTTTCATCCGCCGAGTTGGTTGCATGGCTACAGGTAAGAGAGAGTCTGAATATCGATGTGGTGTTGGGTCCCATCGGGCAAACGTGCTTGGCTCGGTTGCATCAGCAGATTCAGCAGGCAAAGAGTTGGTGCGCAATGATTTCTGACACCTGTACCTGGTCCAATATTAGACGCTAGGTCAAGCCCGGAAGATTTTCCACCCACACGAGGCGTTCGTTAAGAATACCGTCGGAGAGCGCCTTGTAGAATTTGCGGTCGGCGGTGATCAACTGTCCATCCACGGCCTCGGCAAGAGCCAGATAGAGACAATCGTACACACTTTGTTGTGTGTTGAGTGCGAGCTCGTAGGCGGCGGGAAAGAGTCGTTCATCGGCATGCCGCTGGAGCGGAAGATGGCGGAGTTCTCTCAGAATCGTGGCGCCCTGTTCACGGGCTAACTCCTTTCGACGAATCTTCTTGGCGATGACATTTCCCAACTCAAGAGTGAGCAATGCGGGAACATGGAGGCGTGCTTGTAGGCGGGGGACCTGGAGTGCCGCGTCGGAGTGGATTTCCGGAATGAACCATTTGATCGCCACGCTGGCGTCCACGACGTACCGGCTCACCGGTCGCGATCCTCGCGAAGCAGGTCTGCGCTGTCACTGAAAGTCCGGCCTGATTTTTTTAGATATTTGCGAAACCGTTCAATACGCTTCCAGGCGGCCTCGTAATCCGGCACGGCGTCTTCCAGAATGGTTTTGACCTCCGACTGCAGGGAGCGCCCGTGCTCCTTCGCCCGCTTCTTCAGCCGGGCAACCACCTGGCTGTCGAGTTGCCGGACAAGAACCTGTGCCATGCGTCCCTCCTCGTGTTCCCGCTCAAATGCTAGCATAACGATAGCAGCCTTTGTGTGAGCGGTCAACGACGCTCAGTGAGAACAGATGTGAAGGAGCGCCCGACTGATAGAGCGCTCTTGTTCTTGCCGGTCACGCCGTCTAGAATGCCCCACGCTTGAACTATGACTGCGCCAACTCTCATTCTGCCTGACCGTTCCCGCGCGATCGCGGCGGATCTTCGCGCTCAACTCGGCTCCGAGAAAGTCAAAGACGATTTCCCCACTAAGACGGCTTATGCCGTCGATGCCAGCATTTACCGGATGGTGCCGCAGGCCGTGGTGCTGGTGGAGTCCGAAGACGACATCGCGAAGACCATCCGCTATGCCGTGTTTCGGGGCATTCCGCTCACGCCGCGCGCCGCCGGGACAAATCTCACCGGGTCGGCTGTCGGGAGCGGGATCATTCTCGATGTCTCTCGGTTGAACCGGATTCTTGAAGTGAATCGCGAGGAACGCTGGGCGCGGGTGCAGCCGGGGATCGTCCTGGCGGAATTGAATAAACAGCTGGCCCGGCAGGGGCTCTTGTTCGGACCGGATCCCTCCAGCGGCGACATGTGCAAGCTCGGCGGGATGCTGGCGAATAACTCATCCGGGCCGCATACGCTGTGCTATGGGTCGGTGAAAGACAATGTCCATCGGCTCCGCCTGTGCCTCGAATCGGGAACATGGCTGGAAGCGAAAGCCTACGCGCTGAACGATCCGAATCTGGAGCGGCTCCTGTCAACGATTCCGGCTTTGCGGGACGTGCTGGTTCTGGCTCAGTCCCATGCGGACCTCATCAACGGCAAGCGCCCGACGGTGAGCAAGAACAGCTGCGGCTATAACCTGTTCGGCCTGGTCGATGGGCTGGCGCAGGGGCAGTTCGATCTTCCGAAGTTGTTTGTCGGGAGTGAAGGTACGCTGGGGGTCATGAGCGAAGCCACGCTCCGGCTGGTCGAGAAACCGAAAGCGACGCTCACAGCCTTGATTCATTTCCGGCATCTGGAGGAGGTCGGGGCGGCGGTGCCGCTGCTGCTGGCCTTGCAGCCGAGCGCGCTCGAAGTCATGGACGCCAACACCCTCGATCTGATCGGTCGCGCCAAGCACGGCATTCCCGCCGACGCGGCAGCCACGCTGCTGGCTGAACTCGATGCCGACTCGCTTGCGGTGGATCTGCATGAGCGGGCGGAACAGATGGCCGCCGTCTGCCGGCCGTTCCGTCTTGCGGCCGATCTGACGCTGGCCTTCGATCCCGAGCAGCGCGAGCAATTGTGGAAGGCGCGCAAAGCCCTCTATCCCACCCTTTACCGGTTCGATCCGCGCAAGAAGCCGATCAATTTTGTGGATGATGTGGTCGTGCGGGCCGAGCGGATCAGCGAACTGATTCACTATCTGGAAGAGTACTTTGCCGGGCAGAAGGTGCCGGTCGCGATCTTCGGTCATATCGGAAACGGGAATGCGCATATCGTGCCGCTGCTCGATGTGAACGATCGCCAGGATTTCGACAAGATGGTGCTGGCGTATCGGGAGATCCATTCGACGGTCCTGGACCGGTTCGGCGGCTCCATCTGCGGCGAACATGGCGACGGGCGGATTCGCGCCGAGTATGTCAGGAAGATGTTCGGCGAGGAGCTATACCGGTTGTTTGTCGACGTGAAGCGGGCCTTCGATCCCGGCAATGTGCTGAATCCCGGCATCAAGATCAGCGACGCTTCGTTCACCGAGCACATCGATTACACGAGGCTTTCGAAATCCTGCGCGACCTGTGCGAAGTGCAACGCGGTCTGTCCCGTCTACGATGTCTTTCAATCGGAAGACATGAGTTCGCGCGGCTGGTTTGAGATCGTGACATCGAAGGACTACAGCTATCTCAACTCCAAGCGGGTGGTCAATGCCTGCGTGAATTGCAAATCCTGCCGGACGGCCTGTCCGGCGGGGGTCGATGTGTCCGACCTGATTCTGAAAAAGCGGGCGGAGCATCCCAATCGCCTGACCGGATGGATTTTTCGCTGGCAGGCACGCGGGAACTCCTTCGAACCCTTCCTGAAGTTCCTGGGCCGCACGCAACATCTGTGGGATCGGCCGGTGGTCAGGCGTGCCATGGAGCGGGGCGCCGCCCTGCTGCTCAAGGCCCTTGCGCCGACGGCCAAGCTACCTCAAGAGCTGCTGTTGCCGCGCATTGCTCCCAAACAACTGCGGGAGCGGCACGCCTCCTTGATCCCGAAGCCTGGCGTTCAGCCGGCGCCGGGGGGCGTCGCCTATTTTCACGGCTGTGCCGCGAACTATTTCGATGACGGTGTCGGAGACGCTGTCATCGGGGTCTTGAAGAAACACGGAGTCGAGCCGGCCCTGCCGCCGCAACGCTGTTCCGGCACGCCGGTCCAGACCTACGGGCATCAGGATCTGACCCGTGAAGGGGCCCGGTTCAATATGCAGTCGTTTACCTCCTACGACACTATTGTCACGGGGTGCGCGTCCTGTACGCTGATGCTGAAAGATTATCCAACGCTCTTTCCCGACGGCGACGAGCGGCGCCGGGCCGAAAGGCTGGCGAAGAAAGTCGTGCATATCGCCGAATTCGTGGCGCGCTCGCCGGAGCATCCGCCCATGGCGCAGGCCGCGTCGCGCACCAAATGCGTCACGTATCATTCCTCCTGCCATCTGCGGGCCGCCGGGGTGACGAAAGAGCCGCGCAAGATTCTGGCGTCGTTGCCCGGTCTGAACTATGCGGAGATGCCGGATGCGGATCGCTGCGCCGGGGGTGCAGGCACCTTCATCGTGAAGGACTATGACACCTCGCAGAAGATCCTGGCGCGCAAAACCAGAGCAGTCGAGCAGGTCGGCGCGGAGGTCGTCGCAACCAGTTGTCCCGCCTGTATGATCCAGCTTAAACACGGGTTGCGGGAGCGGGCCGAGGTGAAGCATGTGGCGCAATTGCTGAACGAAGCCTACGAGGCGGCGGAGCAGAACAAAGGAACATCCCGTTCATGAAGTTGCGAAAAATCGATTGGCTGTTTGTGGCCTTTGTCGTGGTGGTGGTGGTGGGCGTCTCGCTGCTGCCGACGCCGAAGGACCGGAATCCGGTCATTCCCCAAAATGCGGAGCATCAGGCCGTGACGGTTGAGAAAAACTGTACAACGTGTCATCAACCCGCCGCTGCCAAGCCGCTGCCGGACCGTCACCCCAGGCGGCAGGATTGCTTCCGTTGTCATGCGCGGGTCCAGTAAGATGTGACGGGTGGCGGGCACGACGGTCAGACCGGATAGATGGAACGGACACGATCGATCGAGGGACACGAGGGATTATGGTAACCGTATTAGTATTCGGGAAAGTCATCCAGGACGCCGTCGGGGACAACGAATTCTCCATCGAGTCGGCAGCGCCGACGACGGTGAGAAAGTTGATCGAAGCGAACGCCGAATCTCTGGGGCCGCTGCTTCGATTCATCGACAGCCGTGAAGCGCTCATTTCCGTGAATAAGAAAGTCGGCACGCAGGATACGGTGGTGAAAGACGGCGATACGGTGAAAGTGTCGTTTCAGTCCCGCATGTCGTATGACGGGATGAGAGACATTCCAAGCTAGTGAGGTGCCCTGTGCCCGTTCATTGGTTGCAGCTACTTCTTGAAAGGATAGAGACATGACTCAGACAACACGGTTGTGGGCGGTCGGGATGGTCTTGAGCCTTGCATTGGTTGCGGGAAACGGCCTGGCGGCGGAGCCGGCGGATATCGAAAAGTTCGTGAAGGCGCGGATCGAGATCGGCGAGATGATGACGAACTATTTCAAGGGCGGGGAGCAGTTCGGCCAGGGGCAGCGGCCGTCGCCCGAACAGATGAAAGCCATGGGCGCGGATATCAATACCAAGCTCGGCGCGCTGCTCTCGAAGCACGGACTGACGATCGAGGACTATCGCGGACGCAGCAAGGATGTCTTTGCCGATGAAGCGGGTGTGAAGAG
>CAYPOR010000035.1:21377-28325 GCA_964412445.1 uncultured Nitrospira sp. | reverse complement strand
GAACGGCCCGAATTGAATGCGCCGCAGCCGGATGACTTCATGTCCCAGCGCCTTGAAAAGCCGCCGGATCTCCCGGTTCTTTCCTTCTGTCAGCGTCACATCGAGATGTGATTCACGCCCGGATCGTTTCTGAATCGTCACGCTCTCGCAATGCAGGAGTTCCCCTTCGTCCGTGAGGCCGGCGAGGCTGGCCAGGCGGGTCTCTTCGGAGACTTCTCCGCGGACGGTCACCAGATAGCGGCGCGCGATCCGGTTGGCCGGATCGGTGAGAAAGCTGGAGAGGGTTGTGTCGTTGGTCAGGAGCAGCAGCCCGCTGGTGGCTTGATCCAACCGCCCGACGGCGTGGAGCGTCTGCAACTCCTCCGGCAGCACATCGAAAATCGTGGTCCGGCCTTTCTCATCCTGGCGTGTCGTCACCACGCTTTTGGGTTTGTGAAAGAGAACGAATCGCTGGGTGCTTTGCTGAATCGGCTGGTCGTCAAGCAGGACGCTGTCGCCCGGCCACGCGACCCAGGTATCGGCTGACCGTACCACGCGCTGATTCACCCGGACCCGTCCGGCGCTGATCCATTCCTGCGCGACGCTCCGGCTGGCCAAGCCCAGTTTTGAAAACAAGCGGTCCAGCGTCACTCGCTTGGTCGCATCCGTTGCCGGTTGTGCGGCAGGGGCGGACGGAGTGCGTGACGACTGTGTCGGAATCGGTCTGCCTTGCTTTGCTAGTTTTCTGTGCATGGTCGTCGCTATGTGTGTTTGGTTTTCCCGGCAGTCTATCCCGCTTGGTTGCGCGGCTCAAGGGTGTGCCGCAAAGGCGGGAACCGGCTAGGTGTTGCGAGGAGAGTCGAGGAACGCGGCGCTGCGATACTCGATCTTCAGCCGGCTGTGGTGGTTGCCGGTCAGTTCAACCGTGACGGTGCCATTGGCGGTGTGCCAACTCGCGGCGTAGCGGAGGTGCCCCATCTGCACGGCGATGCCCCAATAATCGGGGAGCGGCTGATAGAGATCGTTGGTCCAGACGGTTCGATCTTCACTGGGCTGCCCATACTGTTCGGTCAGGGATGTCTTGAGCGCGTGGTAATAGTCGATGAACTCGTTCAATCCGTTGACCGGTCTCTGTAAAAGAAGATACTGCCCGGCGATCAGGGACCCTTCACGGAAATCATAACCTTCCAATACGCCATGATCGGCGAAGTGCCTGGCTACCACGAGCGCTTCCCGTTCGTCCCGCTCGATGTCTCCGGTTACCTGGTCGCGAATCGCCCCCAGGCTCGACCCCCAATGATTCTGCAATCGATGGAGAAACGTCGTGATGTGTCCGTTGAGTTCCGCCTGCGCGACGGCCGGATCGATGTCATCGAAGGGCACGTCGAAGACCGGCGGCGGCAGCGGTGCGACGGATTCCGCGAAGAGCGGGGCCGGCAGAGCCGTCAGGATGGACAGGAGGAGAACAGCCAGAATTCGCATCGTCCGTCACTATACGGCGGGCTTGTCCGGGCGATCTATCCTACCAACGGTGGGCATCAGGGCGCCCGCCGTTTGGTTTTCGCCGTCGGCGGGGCGGTGAGCGGATCTTCCGGCCAGTGGTGCTTCGGGTAACGGCCGCGGAGTTCTTTTCTGACCTCTTGATAGGCGTTGGCCCAGAAACTGGCCAGGTCTTTGGTGACCTGGACCGGGCGCTTCGCCGGTGAAAGGAGGTGCAGCATGACGGGAACTGTTCCGCCCGCCACGCGCGGCGTGTCCCGGCAGCCGAAGAGTTCCTGCAATCGCACGGCCAGCACGGGGATCTCGCCGCTCTCGTAATCCACCCGGATATTCGAGCCGCTCGGCACTGTGAGGTGTGTCGGCGCGAGGCGGTCGAGTTGCCGTTGAAGATCCCAGCTCAGGAGGGTATGGAGCGGCTCATCGAGCGGCATCCGCTTCACACGATCGAGTGTGGTGATGCTCTGTAGAAACGGGCTGAGCCACTGCTCCAGTGTGTATGACAATTGTTCGTCAGACAGATCCGGCCATGGTGAACCGGGGCCGTCGGTCCGTCTGAGGAATTGCACCCGCGCCTGCCATTGGCGCAGTTCCGGCGTCCAGGCCAGCTGGCTCACTCCGGCCTGGCGCACGCCTTGGAGCAACGCGGTGGCGATCAGCGCCGGATCCGGTTTGGAGAGGTTGCGTTGCGAGAGGATCAGACCACCCAGGCGGCGTTGGCGCAGCGCCTGGACGGCTTGCGTCTTCTCATCCCAGCTGACCGCTTCTGATTCGACAATCTGGTCCGCATAGAGCGTTTCGATCTCCGCGAGCGAAATCGGTGCGGCCAATCCGATCTTTGCCCATTGCGTGCCGCCGTCCAACTCGGCAATGGCGAGATAGGGTTCCACCCCGAGCGCGTCCGGTGTGGCGAAGAGGGCCCCGCGTCCATTGGCCAGCAGGTAGCGCCCGTCGCTGCCTTCCTGCCGTTGCGCGATCCGGTCGGGATAGGCGAGAGCCAGCAGGATCCCGGCGGCATGCTGATTCCGGCCGGAAGGCGCGGATATCTTCGTTGAGCGGCGAGCGAGTTGTTGCCGCCACAGGTCCGCGGTTCTGGTGACGCGCTGATAGATCCCGCGATCGATGGTGGCGCCTGAGGCATGGTCGTGCTGTCCATGCAGAACATCGAGTCTGGCGCGCAGATCGGCCTGCTGGCGGCCGTTTGGTCCACGGAACAGGTCGCGTTCGCCCAGCAGGGCGGCGAGGTCGCAGGCCAGATCGGTGAGGCCCAGCGGCCCGGCTTTCAGCAGCATGTGAGACAGGCGCGGGTGCACCGCGAGTTCGGCCATCTGTCTGCCATGGTCCGTGATGTGCCCCGATGGGTTCAGCGCCCCTAAGCGTATCAACAGTTCCGATGCCGGTAAGATTGATGCGGCGGACGGCGGGCTGAGCCAGGATAATTCCGACGGGTCCGCGACACCCCAGAGCGCCAATTCGAGGACGAGGGACGTGAGGTCGGCATCCAGGATTTCCGGCGGACGGCGGGCGGCCAGCGAGACCTGTTCGCGTTCCGTCCAGAGCCGATAGCAGACGCCAGGCTCTGTCCGTCCCGCCCGTCCTCGCCGTTGTTCGGCGGAATCCTGCGTGACGCGAATCGTGTCCAGTTGCGTGAGCCCGGATCGTGGATCGAAGCGCGGGACGCGCAAGAGACCGGCGTCGATGACGATCCGCACGCCGTCGATCGTCAAGCTGGTTTCGGCGATCGAAGTGGCCAGCACGATCTTTCTTGTACCGGGACGCGCCGGGGCGATGGCCGCATCCTGCGCATCCTGAGAGAGGTCGCCGTGGAGCGGCGCGATATGCACGGCAGGTTCCAGATTCGCATCGAGCAGCTGCCGTTCGACGCGCCGGATCTCGGCCATGCCCGGCAGAAAGACGAGCAGACTGCCCTGGTCCCGTGCCAGCGCGCGGCGGATGATCTTCGTGACGGCGGTATCGAGATGCCCAGTCAGGGGTTCATCCAGATACCTGGTCTCGACCGGAAACATCCGCCCTTCACAGGTGATGACCGGCGCGCCGCCCAGCAGGTCGCTGACCGGCCCGCAATCCAGGGTGGCCGACATGACGAGCAGGCGCAGGTCGGGACGGAAGAGCCGCTGGGATTCGAGACAGAGCGCGAGGCCGGTGTCGGCCTGGAGGCTGCGTTCATGAAACTCGTCGAAGAGCACGGTTCCATAACTGTTGAGCGAGGGATCCTGTTGGAGCAACCGGGTTAGAATCCCTTCGGTCACGACTTCAAGGCGAGTTTGGGGCCCGACCTTCGTGTCGAGCCGCATACGATAGCCGATGGTGTCGCCCGGCCGCTCGTTGAGCGCGGTTGCCATCCGATGGGCGGCTGCTCTGGCGGCGAGGCGCCGGGGCTCGAGCATGAGGAGCTTCCTGCCCTGAAGCCAGGGGGCTTCCAGCAGCGCCAGGGGCACACGGGTCGTCTTGCCGGCGCCGGGTGGGGCGGTCAGCAGGCCGTTGGGGGACCGAATGAGCGCATCGCAGAGGTCCGAAAGGACATCTTCTATTGGGAGCCGAGACATGATAGGGTGCAACCTCACGTGGAGCAGACTGTAACAGACCGCGTGGGGAAGCACGAGAGGATCGAGGCGATGGCGGGCTATCAGTGGACTCTCGAAAAACCGGGAGTGGCCGGCTGGTATTGGTTTCGAGGGTTGGCGCACGAAGCCGAGCCGTTTATCGTGGAAGTGGATCAGGCCGGACAGTTTCAGTGGCCTGACGGCGGGTATCAGGAAGTGGCGTTGGCCAAAGGGGAATGGGCCGGACCGATTCAACTGCCTGAAGACGTCTAACCGTATATTCTCTGATCCGTTGTCCTCTACGAAAGAGACCGTTCCGTATCCTGTCGCGTGACGGCGGCCCTCATGTGCTGCTGATTGAGCGTTCGGGCGTCGGTCTGTCGTGCTCGGTCAGGCCGGTCCAGGCCCGGTCGTGCGCGCGGAGCTCGATGGAGGCGGAACCGGTGGGCAGCGCGATCCGTTCAGCGGTTTCTCATTCAGCATCTTGTACTCGGTTCAGACAACGGCGTTCGGCGTCAGCCGGCGCATGGATATTGGCATTCAGCTCAGGAGGAGTCGATGGGGCGTTCGGGTATGGATCCAATTCAGCGGTTGATGGGCTTGATGTTCAAGGCGCATCCCTGGCATGGAGTCTCGATCGGGGAGCAGGCGCCGGATGTGGTCACGACTTATATTGAAATCGTGCCGACCGACACCGTGAAATACGAGGTTGATAAAGACAGCGGATTTTTGAAGGTGGACCGCCCGCAGCGGTTTTCGAATTTTTGTCCCGTGTATTATGGACTCATCCCTCAGACCTATTGCGGTGAAAAAGTGGCGGCGCTGTTCGGCAAACGGGCGAAGCGCAAGCATATGGTTGGCGACGGCGATCCGCTGGATATCTGCGTCCTGACCGAAAAAACCATCGCGCACAGCGATATTCTGCTGACGGCCATTCCCATCGGGGGATTCAGCATGGCCGACGGCGGGGAAGCCGACGACAAGATCATTGCGGTGATGAAGGACGATGCGGCCTACGGTGATTTCAAAGATATCGGCGACTGTCCGATCTCGCTGATCGACCGGCTGCAGCATTACTTCCTGACCTACAAGATGGCGCCGGGTTCCGTGCAGCATAAAGTCGAAATCACGAGCGTGTACGGGCGGGAGGAAGCGATGAAAGTCATCCTCGCCAGTCATGCCGATTATCGGAAGAAGTTTCCCGAGCTTGAGTCGTTGTGGCCCAAGCACATCTCCGCTTAACTTCAGAAAGGTGCCGCCTAGGCTATATGAAATCCGATCACACTGAGCCGTCCACCGCCCCCTCCGTCCATGGCTTTTCTCCCGGCTTTGCCGCGCTCGGCCTCGAAGGCTCGCTGCTGGCGACGCTGGACACGCTGGGGTACGAAGAGCCCACGCCGATTCAGCGGGAGTCCATCCCTCCGCTTCTGGCCGGGCGTGATCTGCTGGGGCAGGCGGCGACGGGGACCGGAAAGACTGCGTCGTTTGCGTTGCCGCTGCTCCAGCGGCTGGCGCACGGCACGAAGCAGCG
Source organism: uncultured Nitrospira sp. (assembly GCA_964412445.1). Classification (GTDB taxonomy): domain Bacteria; phylum Nitrospirota; class Nitrospiria; order Nitrospirales; family Nitrospiraceae; genus Nitrospira_D. The sequence goes on along the minus strand of CAYPOR010000035.1, from coordinate 22,754 downwards.
TCCGGCGGCTTTGATTCTTGTGCCGACGCGCGAGCTGGCGATTCAGGTCGGCGAAGCGGTGCAGCGGTACGGGAAGGAGCTGCGGATTTCGGTGCTGGCGGTCTACGGCGGGCAGGCCATCGGGCCGCAACTCTATGCGCTGAAGCGCGGTGTGGATGTGGTGGTTGCCACCCCGGGGCGGGCGCTCGACCATATCCGGCGGAACACTCTGCAGCTGAAGCACGTGCAGATGGTGGTGCTGGACGAAGCGGACGAAATGCTGGATATGGGGTTTGCGGACGATCTTGAAGCGATCCTCACGCAGACGCCGGCGGACCGGCAGACGGCCTTGTTCTCCGCCACGATGCCGCCGCGCATCGCGTCGATCGCCCACCGGCATCTGAAAAATCAGGTCGAAATCAAGATTGCCAAGGAGCCGGTCAAAGCCGGCGCGGCGCCGAAGGTGTTGCAAACGGCGTATGTCGTGAACCGGCCGTATAAAGTGGCCGCGCTCATTCGTGTGTTGGATCTCGCCGCGCCGAAGTCCGCGCTGGTGTTCTGCCGGACCCGGTTGGAAGTCGATGAACTCACGGCCGGTCTGGCGGGACGGGACTACCGCGCTGAAGCCATTCATGGCGGCATGAGCCAGCCGCAACGGGACCGCGTCATGACCGCGTTCAAGTCCGGGCAGACGCAGATTCTGGTGGCCACGGACGTGGCGGCGCGCGGGCTGGATATTCCGAGCGTGTCGCATGTCGTGAATTATGATCTGCCCTCGTCCCCGGAAGTCTATGTGCATCGCATCGGCCGCACAGGCCGGGCCGGCCGCGAAGGGGAGGCGATTACGATCGTCGAGCCGCGCGAACACCGGCTGCTGCGGAACATCGAGCATCTGACCAAAGCGAAAATTATCGTCGCGCAAGTGCCCTCGGTCGCGGATTTGCGGACCAAGCGGATCGAACGGACGCTCACCGCGATTCGTGAGATGCTGGCCGCCGGCGATGTGGAACATTTCCGTTCGGTGGTGACGGTGCTGGCGAAGGATTTCGAATTGGTCGACGTGGCGGCGGCGGCGGTGAAGTTGGCGCATCAGGCGCAGGGCGGAAATGTCGAAGAGCAGGAGATTCCATCCGTGCAGGCCAGAGTGCCGGATTATTCCCGTCCGGACTATGCGCGTCCCGGCATGCGCCGTCCTTCTCCCATGTCCGGCGAGATGTCCAGGGGCATCCGTCCGCGCGAAGGCCAGGGGCGGCCCGGTGCGCGACCGGTTTCAGGCCGGTCGCCGAACTCCGCACGGATCTACATCGGAGCCGGCCGCGCCGCAGGCATCAGGCCCGGCGATCTGGTCGGCGCGATTGCAAACGAAGCCAGGCTGGGGTCCGCTCAGATCGGCGGCGT
>CAYPOR010000035.1:3939-21277 GCA_964412445.1 uncultured Nitrospira sp. | reverse complement strand
TGGTCGGCGCGATTGCAAACGAAGCCAGGCTGGGGTCCGCTCAGATCGGCGGCGTCGAAATCGAAGAACGGTTTTCGCTCGTGGAAGTTCCGGAATCCATGGCGCGCGACGTCATCGAGGCGTTAAGCCGCACCAGGATTAAGGGACAGAAAGTAGCGGTCCGACTGTTCCGCGATTAGGTGCTTCCGGATTTTATGTGGGTGCATGAGCGAGGCTGCACTCTCGGGTTGACGTCGACCATTCCAGGTTCACCCCTCCTTCGTAAGGAGGGGCCAGGGGAGGTCGAGACTTCCGGTGGCCATAACAGGCCTGGCTATTCGTGAGGGCGCAGCAGCTTTGTAGGCTCTACCCCTCCTAGCCTCCCCTTACAAAGGGGAGGTTGGGAAAAATCCGCAGGTCACAAGACATTGAAGAACGGGATGCGTGACCTACTTGCAATCCGGAAGGGCCTGTGACTAGCTAATTGTGGGATCGCCTTGGGAACAGGGCGGTGGTCGCGATGGTCCCCCTCGAAAGGAGGGGGTGCCGAATCGATGATTCGGTGAGCCGCGCCCCCCTTTCGGGGACTACCTAGTGACGGTCGAGTGAGATAGGGTACGTCTCAACAGGAGGCGTTCCCATGACGGACTTTGAAGAAGCCGGTTTCATCATGAGTCTTCTCGCTCTGGCCGGCATTGCGGTGATGGCGGATCGCCCGCTGGAAGCGCGTTGTGAACGGGTGCTGGAGTGGTTTCGGGCGAAGCGGTGAATGAGCCGTCAGGCTGGTGCCGTCGCGGCCTTCCGCTGCGAGTCGTTTTCTATCCTTCCATAGTCTCCACGATATAACGGATCCGCGCGTCCTGTGTCGCTGTCTGCTCGCTGATCCGGCAGACGGGAATGTCGGCTTGCAGCCGTTTGAGCAGCCGGGGCATTTTCAGCGCAGCGGGAATCTCGCAGAGCCAGATGTGCATACCGGATTCCGGCTCGTCGAAGTGCCGTTGCACGCGGAAGCCGGGGTATTCCATAAAACAGGCGGAAAGAAATCCCGTGATCGCCTGCACCACCCACGGATGCGCGGCTCGATAGGGTGCCTGCACTGCCAGTTCGGCGATCACGGATGTCGTTTCTTCGTCCATAACCAGATAGCCCTCCGATGATGACCGGCACTCTAGCAAGTTCCCGCGCTGTTTGAAATATCGGCGTGAACGGTCAACCGGAGACCGGGCTGGACAGGGCGGGGGTGTTTCCGTCAGCATGCGGTGAGGAGGCCTGTTATGTCCATCACCGCATACAACGGGGTCACGATCCCTTCATTCATGTACGGCACCGCCTGGAAGAAGGAGGCGACGACGCAGCTGGTTCAACTGGCGGTCGCCTCCGGCTTCACGGCTATCGATACGGCAAATCAGCTGATCCATTATCAGGAAGCGCTGGTCGGGGAAGCTCTATTGGAACTCGCCAAGCAGGGAGTCACACGGGAATCGCTGTTTCTGCAAACCAAGTTCACCCCGGTGAACGGGCAAGACCACCGCACGCCCTATGATGCGGCCGCCGATCTCACGACCCAGGTTGCGCAATCGTTCCAAAGTTCGCTTGCGCATCTGCATACCGACTATCTCGATTCGTATGTACTGCACGGCCCCTACGCCCGTCGTGGGCTGAGCGACGCCGATTGGGAGGTATGGGCCGCGATTGAGTCGTTCTATGATTCGGGGAAGACGAAGATGATCGGTATCAGTAATGTGTCGGCGGAGCAGTTAGACCTGCTCTGTGCCAAGGCCCGGCATAAACCGATGGTGGTGCAGAACCGCTGCTATGCGGCCTTCGGCTGGGACAAAGACGTCCGGGAGATCTGCCGGACGCACAAGCTGATCTATCAGGGCTTCTCCCTGCTCACGGCGAATCGTGAAGTCTTCATCGAGCCGGCCATTCGTTCCATGGCGGCGAAGTATCAGACCGGCTTGGCGCAGATCGTCTTCCGGTTTTCCCAGCAGGTCGGCATGGTGCCGCTGACGGGCACGACGAACCAGCAGCACATGACTGAAGACCTCCAGTGTGAGCGCTTCACGCTCCCGCCGGACGAACTGGCGCTGATCGAGACCATCGGACAATAGCAATCGGCATGAAGATCCTGGTCAAACGGATCTACGAACCGGCGGCCGAGTCCGACGGGTTCCGTGTGCTGGTCGATCGTCTGTGGCCGAGAGGCATGTCGAAAGCGCGCGCGGCGCTCGATCTCTGGCTGCCCGATCTCGGTCCATCAACAGAACTGAGGAAATGGTTCAATCATGATCCGGCCAAGTGGGAAGAGTTCTGTGTTCGATATCGAGCGGAGTTAAAGGAGAAGGCCCCGCTCCTCGCCACCATCACAGCACAGGCCAAGACCAACCCTGTCACGCTCCTCTATTCAGCTAAAGACGAAGCGCACAACCAGGCCGTCGCGCTCAAAGAGTTGCTGCTCAGGCGGACAGAATGGCTGCAGAGGAAACGCCGGGATGCGGCCGAAGTGGTGCGAGGTTTGAGGAAGCGAAGTGCCACACTGAGCGGGGAAAAGATCGTTGCCGCCGTGCGTCGGGATCGAGGTCGATGATATCTCAGACATTCGCGCTTAGTAGCAAGGCGAGTATCTCCGACTAATCCGTCTGCCAGGAATTCAGATATGGAGACGTTGTGTGACGGCTTTGGCAAACTCGCGAAAGTCGTCGAGGTGGCGGGTGCAGATTTGATAGACGATGGTCCAGTCGATGGCGTGATAACTGTGAACGGCGATGTTCCTGAATCCGACGGCTTTCTTCATACGTTCGGCGAGCGGTGAAGGAATGATCTGCGAACGTTCCAGGACATCGAAGTGCTCAGCCATCGTCGAGGGAGGAGGGGAGGTGGTGTTTGCGATGAGATGCGCCGCCAGATCGACGCAGAGTTGAACGGCGCGCTGGAGATTCAGGGCGATGATATCCTGCAGATCCGGGTTCCGGATAAGTTCCTCGGCAGACGACGGCGTCTTGCCGGACAGTCGATCGACACAGCGTCGAAGTGATTCAAGCTTCGCTTCGATCAGCGGCCGATCCATGCCTGTCTTCTTTCTGCAAGGATTCGGCGGTAGTAGGGCATGATATCGGCTTCTTCATAGGCCATCCGTCGGATCAGCTCTGCATAGCGGGACCGGTCGTGACAGCGGAGCAGCCGTCCGTGGACGAGCACCTGTTGCAGAAGCGGGTTATGAGTCCTATCGAGATCAATCAGATCGACGGGTCGCCCGATCGCCACCGCCAATTCATCGATCAATTGAATGCGCGTCTCAGGGGTGATCGGCACAACCGAGTCGATTGCGAGATCCACGTCGCTTTCTCGATGGGCGCGGTCGGCTGCCAGGGAGCCAAAAAGAACGGCAATGACAATAGACGGATGGCGGGCCAAGACCTTTGTGATGACGGACTGAACCGCAGTCGTGTCATCAGTAGTGCGACCGGTAGCGCTCATATCTGTTCAGTTACCACGAATAGCCAGTCAGCGCAAGGATATGCAAGCCAGTTCCAGGCTCTCGCTGTCACAACTTAACCGCTGGGTGTGCCGATCGCCGTAATCCTTGTCTCTTTCCACCTCCTGACTTTGCTACAATCCCCGCCGGCTCTGAAATATTTGTTCCTGTAACCAATCGCCTGGTCAACGACCACTTTGCGGTTGTTCGGTGTGAAGAGGGGATGACCTGGTGAAGACTCTTGCGATTATCGGAGGCGGTCCGGCCGGGTTGATGGCCGCAGAGGCTGCGAGTGCGGCGGGTGTACGTGTCGATCTGTACGACTCCATGCCGTCAGTGGGACGAAAGTTTCTATTGGCCGGGAAGGGCGGGTTGAACCTTACCCACTCCGAACCGCTGGAACGGATGCTGAGCCGGTACGGCGCACGACGACCGCAGATCGAGCCCTTGCTCAAGGCCTTTCCTCCCGACAAGCTGCTCGCGTGGGCGCGCGGACTCGGCGTCGAGACGTTCGTTGGATCGTCAGGCCGGGTATTTCCCAAAGACATGAAGGCGGCGCCGCTGTTGCGCGCGTGGTTGAGACGGTTGCGTCAGAGCGGGGTGTCGTTCCATGTCCGGCATCGGTGGCAGGGCTGGAACGACGACGGCATGCTGCGCTTCGAGACCCCGACGGGAGAGCAGTTCGTGCGGGCCGATGCAGTCATCCTTGCGCTGGGCGGCGCCAGCTGGCCGCAACTCGGCTCGGATGCCGCCTGGGTGCGGTGGATAATGGGGCGCGGGGTCAAGATTGCTCCGTTGCGTCCGGCCAATTGCGGATTCGATGTGGCGTGGACGCCGGTCATGCGGCAGAAATTCGCCGGCCATCCGGTCAAGTCGGTGGCAATGAAACTCCCGACGCCGTCCGGCGGTGAACGGTGGAAGCAGGGCGAATTCGTCGTGACGGAGACCGGCGTCGAAGGCGGCGTGGTCTATGCCTTCTCGTCGGCGTTGCGCGATGCCATCGAGAAAAAAGGCACCGTGACGGTGTATCTCGATCTGACGCCGGATCGCGATCGTGCCAGGTTGGAGCGGGAACTGGCCAGGCCCCGTGGAAAACGGACGATGGCTACGCACCTCGAACGACAGGTGGGGATCAGCGGGGTGAAGGCCGGGTTGTTGCGTGAGCTGGTGTCGAAGGAAGACTTTGCCGATCCCGTGAAGCTGGCGGCGGCCATCAAGTCCTTGCCTTTGACGCTGACCGCCGCCCGGCCGATTGCCGAAGCGATCAGCACAGCGGGAGGCGTGATGTTCGAGTCGTTGGATGCGCGGCTGATGCTGTCCCGGATTCCGGGAGTGTTTTGCGCCGGCGAGATGCTGGATTGGGAAGCGCCGACTGGCGGCTACCTGCTGACCGCTTGTTTCGCGAGCGGCTTTGTGGCGGGGGCGGGCGCGGCTGAGTGGCTCATGCCACGCACGTCAGCCCGCGATCAGAAGAAAAAAACAGGGCGGGTACGATGATTCCTCACAGCGCGGAACGGGCGATTCTCGAACGGTTTTTGAAAGCCGAAGCCATGGCGCTGTGGGCGGTGCGCGCGGCGCAGTTGCGCGATGTGCCGGCGAACGTGCAGGCGTTTCTCAAGCAGCATGAGGCCGACGAAGAAGAGCATCTCCAGCATTTTGAATCGCTGGTGGGCTATCAGTCGTGGGGGCGTGAGGTGCTGCCGACGGTGCCACAGCAGTGGTCGTCGCTCGCCGTGCTGTTATTCGGGTATGAGGCCCTCGGGTTGGAGTTCGCCAGGCTGCTGATCGGTCTCCGGCCGGACATGCAGTCCATCGTGGATGACGAGGAAACGCACGTCGCGTTTTTCGAGCAGGAGATCCGGAAGCTGCTGGCTGCGGGTGGTGTTGAGGCGGAGCAGGCGCGTATTTCGGCCAAATCCTGGTGGAAAAAGCTGCCACGGACGGTGGATCGGTATCTTCAGGATCCTAGTCTGGACGCATGCCGGGTCGGCGTGGCGTCGGCCATGCTCGTCGCGATCGAGCGACGGTTTAGAGATGTTGAGCTGTTGCCAGGCAGCTAGCAGAAGAGAATACCCCAGTAATAATGGCTATAAGCTCTTTCCCGCGGTGTGACGAGCGTAACCGGCCCATATCTCAGAAATATAGTTCCTGATGCCGCAAAAGTAGTCCCGCGAAGTATGAAGTATATTGTGAATCTCTTCCCCCTGATGAGCTCCAATTACTACCGGTGATCTATGGTCTCAGGAAATTCCTGATCAGGGCCATCCAGCTCTAGGTGGTTTGATTGCTGGTATGCGTTAATCAAATCGGGGCAATATTGTAGTGGGATCAGGGATCGGAAGACAGGGGATACCAAGGGTGATCTCCGATAGTGCCGGTGGGGCTATCGTTGTATGACGGGATAGCCGAAGCATTACCGAGTTTGATATCTATTCCCAACACGTAGGTGCCAATGGCAGCATGGCTTGGATCTCCGGTGGACTTGCAATTACTCGCGCGGCGTTCGATCAGAATCTGCCAGTTATCACGACCGATAGTGCGAGGGGAGTATGGATTGCCTGGGAGGACGAGCGCAATGGTCCAACAAACGAGATAAGTCCATCTTGCCATACAGGGCTGGAGATCTATGCCCGGCGAGTTACAGATGCTGGGGTGCTGCAATAGGACCGTGAAGATCCAGTGTAACCAGGTGTGATAGGGGCTGTTCAAATTCAAGCGTAGGAGGGCGTCATGCTTCATCTCTTGCTGATCACGGTGCTGACGATGGCGGGGTGTTACTCGGCAGGGAATGCCGGAGTCAAGAGTCAGGAATTGGTTTCGCAAGTAAAGATCGGCCAGTCGATGAAGAAAGATGTCACCTTGCTGTTTGGGCAGCCTAATTCTGTGACTCGCGGGTCTGTTCAAGTGGCTAGTCAGGCGAATCCGACCCAGATGATTACAGTTGTGGAGACGTGGGGATATCAGCACACGCAATCGCGAGTTGATGGCCGAAGCTGGATTCCCTTCGCGGGGATGTGGTTGGGGGGAACAGATTACGAAGTTGATGTCGTGCAGTTTGGATTTGATGCGAAGGATGTTGTGCAGCAGGTGTCGTCCAGTTCGCAAAAGGGTCGAGCCAACGCGTTCGGCGTTCAGCAGCAGTAATGACTGTTTTGTTGTTGGTCGAACATTGAGGGGGGGAGGGATTCCACTATGTGTTATTCATCGCTCTTGACCGGGAGAGGAGTCGCAAGGTTTGTGGCCACAGGTGTCGTCCTGCTGATGCTTTCAGGAGCTCTTGCACATGCCCAGGATGCCCCACGAAAAACGATCGGGATTATACCGGTGGTCAGCAATGTCGCTGATATTCCGGCGGAGGCGACAACAGACCTGTTTATCAATACGCTCATGGAAACGAATCGATTTGCGATCATGCCGCCTGATGCCAACGGTGTCTTTACGGGTGCGGAGTATGTGTTCGAGACCACCATTAGCGAAGGGAAAGCTAAAAGCAATGTGCTGGGTTTTCTCAAAGATACCGTAACCGCCAACGCACCCGTCAATCTGACCGTGCGAGTGTTTGATCCGCGAACGAACGCGTTGGTCAATACAGTTACGGTCAAGAGCGGCGAAGGCAACGCGCCGAAGGTGAGTCTTGGTGATGTGCAGTCACTGATGGGGGCTGTGGGCGCGAGCAGCGCTCAGCCGTCGGATTCCGCGAAATTGGAAGAACGGATCAGCGGGCTCTTGCAACAGGCGGCAACCCGGCTTGTTAGCCAGCTCAGCGGCGGCGCGGGAGGACCGCAGCGGTCCGGCGCCATGCGGACGAGGTAGAGTGTGTATCGGAGTCGAAGGGCTTCTTCAGCACAACGGGGTGTTGGCATGAGGCGGATAGTTCAGACCGTTCGGTTTGTAGTGGCGGTTTTAACTCTAAGCAGCGCGATTTTTGGGGGAGAGAGTGAGGCTGAGGCGGGCTTCTCCGATAACCTGGTCGGGAAGGGGAAGTCTCCCGGTGCGCAATCAGCGGCAAAGGATGCATCGGCGGAGCCGAAGTCTGCCCCTATCGAGCCTTCGGCGGCATCGACGGCTTGGACGGGAGGAGCGATCCAGAGCAGGTTCGACATTGTCGGGCTGACGCTAGGCATGACGCAGACTGAAGCAGTTCGTGCAGTACAGCAGCGGAAGCGCGAGGTGAATGGAAAGCCGATTTCCTTTGAGGTTCTTAAGGAAGGGCAGCATCAAGTGCTGGTCAAAGGTGCGGAACCCCGAATCAAGTTTGTGGCCATGTCGGATGGGAAGAGCGTTGTACAAGCGTTTGATCTCTCCGAGGAGGTATCAAGAAATCCCTCAGATGGAAAAGATCCACGGATCCAGCAGTTTGCGGCAGGCGGGCAAATCGAGGTTTTCGAATTTCAGTTTCCCAATGTGCCCAACGATGCTCGGGTGACCGTACTAACACGGTTACAACGGCTGGCCCCGGCTGTCCAGCGGGATACGGTAAAGGCTGCTCTACTCAAGAAATACGGCCAACCGACGATCGATGACGCTGTCTCTATGGTGTGGCTCCTCGATCAAGCCGGCTCTCTCATGACGGGAAAGGATGCGGCCAAGTGCCGAGGGACGACGCTTCCTCCTGGCGCACCGGTGGGGGTGTATGATTATTCAATCACTGCGCTGAAAGGATGTGGTGAGCAGCTGACGGTTCAGATTCAAGGCACATTGGAAGCGGCCATGCTGATTCAAACTACTCTGTTCCATCACCAACGGTTGGTCGATGAGCGCGACGCCACTCAAAAGGCGATGCTGAGCCGGTATGGGCTTGCACCAGATCAAACTAAAGAGGCGCCGGCCCCGCAGTTCTGAGGGGGCGCACACGCTGGCTCAACACTCAAATGAGCGTAGGCGTCCCGCCAGAAATCGGCTCTCACCAAGTATTTAAAAAATGGACAACTTGCGGGAGATGAGTGCATCTCGGGATGTGAGGTCTGACTAGGCCTGTGCGGCGAGTCCTTCGACGGCGCCGATCTTGCGGAACTTGAGATCGCGCTGGTTCAGGAGTTCGTTGTACGGAAGATCGAGCAGTTGGAAGAGCTGATTGGTCAGAGCTTTGGCGACCCGGTCGCAGACGGCTTTCGGCTCCCGATGCGCGCCGCCCAGCGGTTCCGGCACGATTTCATCGATGATGCCGAGGCCCATGAGGTCTTGGGCGGTGATCTTGAGGGCCATGGCGGCGTCGGGAATCTTCGCGGGATTGTCCCAGAGGATGGCGGCGCAGCCTTCCGGCGAGATCACGGAATAGACTGAATGCTCCAGCATGAGGATACGGTCCGAGACGCCCAGGGCCAACGCGCCTCCGCTGCCGCCTTCGCCGATCACGACGGACAGAATCGGGACGGTGAGACGGGACATCACTAAGAGATTTCTGGCGATGGCTTCCGCCTGTCCGCGTTCTTCCGCGCCGATGCCGGGATAGGCTCCCGGGGTATCGATGAAGGTGATGATGGGGTGGCCGAATTTCTCCGCCAGTTTCATCAGGCGCAGAGCTTTTCGATAGCCTTCCGGATTGGGCATGCCGAAGTTCCGCTGCATGCGTTCCTTCAGTGTCTTGCCCTTCTGATGTCCGATGATCATGACCGTCCGGTCGTTGAACTTGGCAAATCCCCCGACGATGGCCCGGTCGTCGCCGAACGAGCGATCGCCGTGGAATTCCATGAATCCGCGGCTGAGCTCATTGATGTAGTCGAGGGTGCTGGGGCGCTGGGGGTGTCTGGCGAGCTGTGTGCGCTGCCAGGGAGTCAGGGAGCTATAGAGCTGGTTTTCAACCTGCGCGAGTTTTCCACGCAGCTTCCGGATTTCTTCCTGCGTGGAGGCTTTTCCCGATCCGGCCGCCGCTAATTTCTCAATCTTTTCTTCAACCTCGCGGATCGGCTTTTCAAATTCAAGGTAGTCGCGCATGGGGCTCTGTATTCCAGGGTGAAAGCTCTGAGGGCATACCCCCAATTACGTACACTAAGATAGCAAAGACAGGGCCCCTTTGCCTAGCACTTCTTCAACATCCGCCACGAAATATTCGCTGGGGGAAATCGTATGGTTCGGCAGGGGGACGGTGTCGGCTTCCAGGGCGTTCTCCATCGAAAAGGTCAGCGACACGGTCGTGGTCCCGGGATAGCGCGTGAAGATGTCGCGGAGTCTCGGGAGCTGATCGGACACGCCCGGCCGATCCGTCAGCCGGATCTGGACGCGCTTGATCGACTGGGTCTGCACGTCGGCGAGCGGTTCGATTTTGACCCCGCGCAGCTTAGTGCCTTTGTCTCCGCGATCGATGGTGCCGGTGATGCGGACCAGCCGCTCCGGCGCGATCAGGTCGCCGGCTGTCTTGTAGAGATCCGGAAACGCGATGACTTCAACGGTCCCGTGCAGGTCTTCGACGTTCAGGTAGGCCATGCGGTCGCCTTTTTTGGTGATCATGGATTTCACCGAGGCGATGATGCCGCAGATCTTCACTTCCTTACCATCCGACAGGTCGGAGAGGCCGATGGTCGTCGCCGTCGAGAGGGCGTTGAGCGTCGCCTCATAGCGGGCGAGCGGATGGGCGGTGATGTAAAAGCCGGTCAACTCGCGTTCGTATTTCAACCGCTGGGCCTGATCCCATTCAGCGATCGCCGGAAGCGGGGGTGCCGCTAAGGTGGCCGAGGTATCGGGGCCGTTGAGCTCGTCGCCGAAGATGCTGGTTTGTCCCAGGTCCCGCTCGCGCTGCGCGGCTGCGCCGTCTTCGACGGCCTGGTCCATCACGGCCATGAGTTGCGCCCGCTTGGCGCCGGTCGAGTCGAACGCGCCGGTCTTGATCAATCCTTCCAGCATGCGCTTGTTCACTTTATGGAGATCGACGCGGCGGCAGAAGTCGTAAAAGGATTTGAACGGGCTGTTCTCCGCGCGGATGGCCAGGACGGATTCGACCGCTCCTTCGCCCACGTTCTTGATCGCCGCCATGCCGAACCGGATCGCGCGGTCCACGACCGTGAAGTTCTTCCCGCTCTCGTTGATGTCGGGCCCCAGGACCTTGATGCCGAGGTCGCGGCATTCCGTGAAGTAGCCGACGATCTTGTCCTGGTTGCCCATGTCCGTCGTCATGAGCGCCGCCATGAACTCGGTCGGGTAGTGGGCCTTCAGGTAACCGGTGTGATAGCAGACGACGGCATAGGCCGCCGCATGCGACTTGTTGAAGCCGTATCCGGCGAACTTCTGGATCAGCTCGTAGAGTTTGTCCGCCTTCTTCTCGGGGATCTTGTTGTTCTTCGCGCCTTCCAGGAATTTGACGCGCAGCTTTTCCATCTCCTCCGGCTTCTTCTTGCCCATGGCGCGGCGGAGAATGTCGGCTTGTCCCAGCGAGAAGCCGGCGACCTTGTTGGCGATCGCCATGACCTGTTCCTGATAGACGATGACCCCGTAGGTGTCCTTCAGGATCGGCTCCAGCTCAGGCGTCTCGTACGTGATCGGGACCTTGCCCTGCTTGCGCTTGATGAAGTCGGGGATCAGGTCCATCGGACCGGGACGATAGAGCGCGATGATGGCGATGATGTCCTCGAACCGGTCCGGCTTGAAGCCGGTGAGCAGGTCGCGCATGCCGGAACTTTCCAGTTGGAAGATGCCGGTGGTTTTGCCGGATGACAGCAGGTCGAAGGTTTTCACGTCGTCGAACGGCAGTTGTTCGACCGAGAGCGGCGGCTGATCCGGATGCGTTTCGTTGATGAGGGCTTCCGCCCGGCGGATCATCGTCAGCGTCTTGAGGCCGAGGAAGTCGAACTTGACCAGGCCGATCTTTTCGACGTCGCCCATCGTGTACTGCGTCACGATTTCGTCGTTGGCCCCCTTGTAGAGGGGCACGTGGTCGGTCAGCGGCCCTTCGGAGATCACGACGCCGGCGGCGTGGGTCGAAGCGTGCCGCGCCAGTCCTTCGAGCGACTGGGCGACCTTCATGAGCTCGGCGATTCTGGCGTCGGTGTTGATCAGTTCCGTGAGTTTCGGTTCCTGCTCCAGCGCCTGCTGCAGGGTCATGTTGAGCTGGTTGGGGATCAGCTTGGCGACTTTGTCGGCTTCGGCATAGGGAATCTCCAGCACCCGGCCGACATCGCGGATCGCGGCTTTCGCGCCGAGCGTGCCGAACGTGATGATCTGCGCGACGTGGTCTTTGCCGTACTTGTCCACGACATAGTTGATCACCTCGCCGCGGCGATCCATGCAAAAGTCCATGTCGATATCGGGGAGGGACACGCGTTCGGGATTCAGGAACCGCTCGAAGAGCAGGGTGTACACGAGCGGATCCAGATCCGTGATGCGCAGCGCGTAGGCGACCAGGCTGCCCGCCGCCGATCCGCGCCCCGGTCCGACGGGAATACCGCGCGAACGGGCGAAGCGGATGATGTCCCAGACGATGAGGAAGTAGCCCGCGAAGCCCATGGAACAGATGACCGTCAGCTCTTCGCGTAACCGCAACTCATAGGTGGCCGGCAGGATTGTGCTAGGGCGTTCTTTCAGCCGGGCTTTCAAGCCTTCGATGGCCAGATGCTCGACATACGATTCACGCGTGTAGCCGTCCGGGACTTTGTATTGCGGCAGGTGCGTCTTGTTGAGGGCAAGTTGCAGGTCGCAGTTGTCCGCGATGCGGCAGGTATTCGAGACGGCGCCGGGGAACTCGGCGAAGGCCGGCGCGATTTCTTCCGTCGATTTGACGTAGAGCTGGTCGGTATCGAACTTCATCCGGTTGGGGTCGCTGAGGGTCTTGCCGGTCTGGAGGCAGAGCATCAGTTCATGCGGATGGGAGTCTTCTTTCTTGAGATAGTGGCAGTCGTTGGTGCCTGCCATGGGAATGTTCAGTTTCTTATGGATCTCGATCAGGCCCGCATTGGCGATCCGCTGGTGATCGAGGCCGTTGGCCTGCACTTCGAGGTAGAAGTGTTCTTTCCCGAAAATCTCCTGAAATTCACCCGCCACGGCCATGGCGCCGTCCATATCTTTCTGGCCGATGAGGTAGGGAATCTCGCCGCTGAGGCACCCGGACAAGGCGATCAGTCCCTCATGGTGCTCTTTGAGAAGTTCCTTATCCATCCGAGGCTTATAGTAGAAACCTTCAAGGTATGCTTTGCTTGATAGCTTGATCAGATTTTGATAGCCGATCAGATTTCGCGCCAAGAGAATCAGATGGTAATAGTCGTTGTGAGCGAGGCCGCTGTCTTTCTTGGCGTGGCGGCTGCCCAATGCCATATAGGCTTCGCACCCGATGATGGGTTTGACCCCCGCGTCTTTGGCTTTGCGGTAGAACTCGATCGCGCCGAACATATTGCCGTGATCGGTCATGGCCACGGCCGGCTGGCCGAACGACTTGATCTGCTGCACGAGCGGCTCGATCTGATTCGCGCCGTCGAGGAGGCTGAACTGGGTGTGCAGATGGAGATGGACGAAGGACGAACTCATGGCGGGATTCTAGGAGGACGTGGAAGGTGAAGTCAACGAACCGGAAAGCCGTGCTGCGGATGTACTGTGCAGGCAGAGAGGCATACCGGCAAATCTTCTGGAGAATCGCAGTGATCCGGCAGTACGGAATTCTTCCTGATTGATCCGCGCGCCGATGATGAAGCGGGACGGTTGACTGGGCTTCTTCTTGAACTTCCCTGACCCATTTGTTATTCTTCGCCCCGCCTTCCCGGATAGCAATCACTTCTTTATCAAGCGTTTGTTCAAGGAGTTTAGATATGGCCAGCATCAAGCGGGCGCTGATCAGTGTTTCAGATAAGACTGGGGTGATCGATATGGCCAAGGGCCTGGAGGCGCTTGGCGCGGAGATTCTTTCGACCGGCGGCACGGCCAAAGCGCTGCGTGATGCGGGCGTGAAAGTCACGGACGTCGCGGTCTATACGGGCTCGCCGGAGATTCTGGACGGCCGGGTGAAGACGCTCCATCCGAAGATCCATGGCGGTCTGCTCGGTCGCCGTTCCGTCCCGGCGCATGTCGATCAGATGAAGCAGCACAACATCGGCCCGATCGATGTCGTGGTCGTGAATCTCTATCCCTTCGAGGCGACGATCGCGAAGCCGAATTGCCCGTTTGAAGACGCGATTGAAAATATCGATATCGGCGGACCGTCGATGCTGCGGTCCGCGGCGAAGAATCATGAAGATGTCCTGGTCGTCGTCGATCCGGCCGACTATACGAGAGTGCTGGATGCCGCAACAGCGGGCGCGGTTTCTCATGCCTTGCGCCGAGAACTCGCGATGAAAGTGTTCCAGCACACGGCGCGCTACGACAGCCTGATCGCCGGGTATCTCGAACAGCAGGTGCAGAGCGGGCAGGAGGGAGCCGCCAAGTTCCCGAAAATTTTCTCGATGCAATTCGAGCTGGCGGAAACCCTGCGGTACGGAGAGAATCCCCATCAGCAGGGCGCGTTTTACCGCGAATTCAATTCCAACGAGCCGTCGGTCTCGCGCGGGAAAATTCTGCACGGGAAGGCCATGTCGTACAACAACTTCCTCGACGCGAATTCCGCTCTGGAGTTGGCGAAAGAATATGATGAGTGCGCGGTGGCGATCATCAAGCACAACAATCCCTGCGGCGTGGCGCTGGGCACGACGCCGGTCGAAGCCTATGTGAAGGCGCGGGAGACCGATCCGGTTTCGGCGTTCGGCGGGGTGCTGGCGTTCAACCGGCCGGTCGATCTGGCGACGGCCAAGGAAATCACTTCGACGTTCGTCGAAGTGGTCATCGCTCCCGGGTTTGCCGAGGACGCGCTGGCTGAGCTGAAGCGGAAGAAGGATTTGCGGTTGCTCGATGTCGGTCCGCTCACCAAGGTGAAGCAGGTGGGGGTCGATCTCAAGAAGCTCGTCGGCGGCTTGATCGTCCAGGACCGAGATCTGGGCGTGTTGACGGATCTTCGGGCCCTTCAGGTGCCGACCGTCAGAAAGCCCACGGACGAGGAATACGCGGCCTGCGCATTTGCGTGGAAGGTCTGCAAGCACGTGAAGTCGAACGCCATCATCTATGCGAAGCCCGGTCAGACGGTCGGGATCGGCGCCGGGCAGATGAGCCGTGTCGATTCGGTCAAGCTGGCGGCGATGAAAGCGCAAATGCCGGTGAAGGGCTGTGTGATGGCGTCGGATGCGTTCTTCCCGTTCCGCGACGGGCTGGATGCGGCGGCGCAGGCGGGGATCACGGCCGTCATTCAGCCGGGCGGTTCCATCCGCGATGCCGAGATCATCAAGGCGGCGGATGAGCAGGGGCTGGCGATGATTATGACGGGGATGCGCCATTTCCGCCACTGATCGGGATCGGCTTCTGAAAATGATCCCCTGCGTTGTTCTCGGCTCGGAAAAATCCTCAACGTACCCCAGAGGGTACGCCTCCGGTTTTTTCTCGCCTGCGGCCTAGCAGGATGATCATTTTGAGAAGCCGCTACTGCGAGTTCAACGGATTCGCAGTATGTCCACTATTCCGTAGATAGATTCGACATGATTGAAGAGGGACGGGCGTGAAAATTCTTGTCGTCGGGAGCGGGGGCCGGGAACACACGATGGTGTGGAAGCTCTCGCAGAGTCCGCGTAAGCCGCAAATCTTTTGTGCGCCGGGGAATGCCGGGATCGAGTCGCTGGCGGCCTGTCTGCCGATCAAGGCGGACGACATCGAGGCCCTCAAAGAATTCGTGATCAAAGAACAGGTCGATCTGACGGTGGTGGGGCCGGAGGCGCCGCTGGCGAACGGCATTGTGGATGAGTTCCGCAAGGCCAAGCTGAAGATCTTCGGTCCGACGAAAAATGCCGCCCGGCTGGAGTCCAGCAAGATCTTTTCGAAAGATGTGATGGCGACGGCCAAGATTCCGACCGCACGGGCAAAAAGTTTTGACAAGATGGATGCGGCGCTCGCGTATGTCGATGCGCATGAGCTGCCGGTCGTCATCAAGGCGGACGGGCTGGCGCAGGGCAAAGGCGTCATCATCGCAACGACGCGCGAACAGGCGAGACAGGCGATCGTCGATTCGATGGAGCATGCCGTGTTCGGTCAGGCCGGCCGGCAGGTGCTGATCGAACAATTCCTGGACGGCGAAGAACTGACGATCATGGCGTTTACGGACGGCAAGACCGTGGTGCCGATGTTGCCGGCGCAGGATCACAAACGTGTGGGTGACGGGGATACGGGACTCAACACCGGGGGGATGGGTGCCTACTGTCCTGCCCCGTTGGGCACTCCGGCGTTGCGTGTTCAAGTCGCCCGCGAGGTCTTACAGCCGATCGTGTCGGCCATGTCCCGGATGGGGTCGCCGTTTCAAGGCGTGCTCTATGCGGGGATCATGGTCGTGAAAGGCGTGCCCTTCGTGCTGGAATTTAATGCCCGCATGGGCGATCCGGAAACCCAGGTCGTGCTGCCGTTGCTGAAGTCCGACCTCATCGATGTGATCGAGGCGGTGGTGGAACACCGTCTGGATCAATTTACGGTGGAGTGGCACGACGATTGTGCGGTGTGTGTGGTCATGACGTCGGACGGCTATCCGGGCAGTTACGAGACGGGGAGGACCATTCACGGACTCGCCGACGGGGAACCATCCGCTACCGTTTTCCATGCCGGGACCATCCGGAAGGGATCCGACATTGTGACGGCGGGAGGCCGGGTGCTGGGAGTAACCGGACGGGGACCCACGATTGCCGAGGCTCAGCAGGCCGCGTACCGGCAAGTCCGGAAAATTTCTTTTGCCGGCCATCATTTCAGAACAGACATTGCCCATCGCGCGCTCCGGCGCAGCAGTTAGCAATTCCACGTACCCCGCATTTTCATGGCTGTCATCGAGTCATACCCTTCATCGGATCCACTCGCCTTCTTTGCCGGAATCACCCGTAAGGTGCAGTCCGGAGAGGTCATCGCGGTTCCCACGGAGACCTATTACGGGCTCGGTGTGAATCCGTTCGATGAGGCGGCCGTCGGGCGCCTGCTCACGATAAAGGGAAGGCCGGACGGAAAACCGATTTTGATTCTCATCGGAGAGCAGGGGCAGTTGCAGGATCTTGTCACGAGTGTGCCTGAGGTTGCGCGCGTCTTGATGGCGGCGTATTGGCCCGGACCGTTGACGCTGGTGCTGCCCGCCGGCGCGAAGCTTCCCGTCGCTGTGACTGCGGGAACGGGAACGGTCGGCGTTCGTCGTACGTCCTGCGGCGCGCTTGCGGAGTTGCTTCGCCATACCGGTCCGTTGACGGGCACGAGCGCGAATCGTTCAGGGGAGCCGCCGGTCCGGACTGCGGCAGCGGTGGAACAGACGATCGGCTCCGTGGTCGATGTGATCGTTGATGGCGGGACCACGCCGGGCGGGTTGGCGTCGACGGTCGTGGATGTGTGTGACGGAGTGCGGATGATTCGGGAGGGACCGATCGATCGGCAGATGTTGCAGCGGACACTGGCGGCGGGAGGATTTCACCTCAAATCGTGAGAAGTATGCTATACATCGGCCCAATGATGTCAGAAAGGAGGAGTGCATGGTGAAAACGATATGTCAGCGGATGCTTGTCGGCACGGTGGCCGTCACAGGTCTGGCCTTGTCGGGGTGTGACTATTGGCCGCCCGCGCTTCAGGCGCAACTGGAGCAGGTTCGTTCGGAAGTGCAAACCGTCAATATGGAGAAGGCCCAGCTCCAGAATCAGATCAACGATTTATCCAAGGCCAAGCAGGATTTACAAACGCAGGTCGATGATCTGAGCCGGATGAATCGAGAAAAGACCGGGATGATCTCGAGTCTCCAGAATCAGGTGGAAACCTTGCGGGCCAAGGCCGTGAAAGCGATGGCCCCGAAAGCTCCAGCGAAAGCCGCAGCCAAGCCGGCCGCGAAGACTCCTGCGAAGAAAAAAGCTCCTGCCAAGCGGAACTAGTTCG